>CAVRMK010000004.1:0-362500 GCA_963722545.1 uncultured Alphaproteobacteria bacterium | reverse complement strand
CGCCGACGTCCGGGCCGGCGGTGATGGCGGGCGAGCTCATTACCTTCGATACCGGCCAGTCGAGCGCCTCGGCGCCATGATCGCTGAGGCAGTAGATGACGTCGCGCTCGGAGATGATTCCCGCGATGGCTCCGTCTTCGAGCACCGGGAGAGCGCCGATTCGCCGCTCGGCCAGCCTCTTGACCACGTCCGCCAGGGTCGAGCCGCATTCCACGGTTTCGACCCCGTGGCCCTTGGAGCTCAAAACGGCGGCGATCGTCATGGCAACCTCCCGGACTCGTGCTTGATGTCCTTGATAGTCCCATTTCGCGCGGCCAAAGGGAAGCCGTGCCAGCCTCCGACCCGACCCCGCGCGAGAGCGGCGCGCTGAAGCGCCGCTTCTGGCGCATCTTCCGCTTGCTCGCCTTGCTGTCGATCGTGGTCGCGGCGTTGGCGGTGATCCTCGTTGCGCGCGGCCAGGCCGAGGTTCGCGTGCACCTGCTGATCGCGACGGGGCTCGGCACCGGCCTGATGATGCTGGTCGGAAGCGCGCTGATGGCGCTGGTCTTCCTCAGCGCGTCGAGCGGCCACGATGAGTCGGCCGGCGGACACGGCTCCGACAACAAGGATGATTGAATTGAGCGATCTCGACCGAATCCCGATCCTGCGGCTGATGCCCGCGCCCGCCGACATCAATGCCAACGGCCATATCTTCGGCGGCTGGGTGCTCAGCCAGATGGACATCGCCGCCGGGATCGTCGCCTCACGGCGCGCCAACGGGCCAGTCGCGACGGTAGCGATCGAGGCGATGAAGTTCATCTCCCCGATTCACTTGCGCGACCTGGTGTCGGTATTCGCCGAGGTCGAGCGCGTCGGCCGGACGTCGATGGGGGTGAAGATCGAGGTGATTGCGCACCGCGACCTCGGGGCGACCGAGGTCAAGGTCACCGAAGGCGTGTTCACCTTCGTCGCGCTCGACGCGAACCACCGCCCGCGAACTGTCGATCCGGACTGAGCAAAGCCGCTCAGGCGGCGGGCGCGACCTCGTCGTCGCCGGCCGCCGGGCGGGCCTTTGACCGGCGCCTCGGCTTGGGCGCCTCATCCTCGCCCGCTTCGGGCTCGGCCTCGGGCTCGTCGCCGCGGCCGATTGCCGGGGGAAGCGCACTCAGCGGCATTGCCGTTTCGGCGCGCCCGTTCGAGCGCTTGCGCGCGGTCGGCCTTTCGTCGCTGTCCTGGACCTCCGGTTCGTCCGGCGATTCGGCTCTGCGGGGCGGCCGCTCGTCGCGATCGGGGCGGCGGCCGCGCTCGCGACGGGGCTGGCGCTCGTTGCGGTCGCCGCGGTCGTCGTCAGCGGCTTCGCCACCTTCGGCCTCGGCCATTTCCTCTTCGCGTTCGCCTTCGTCCCCATCCTCGTCGTCGCGCGAGCGGCGCTGGTTGGGCTCGTCGAAGCGCGCGCGATTCTCGCCGAGGACGCGGAAATAATGGTCCGCGAACTGGAGATAATATTCGGTCTGGACGCGGTCGCCCGACAGCTGCGCGTCGCGCGCCATGCTCTTGTATTTCTCGAGCAGCTGCGCGGCGTTGCCCCGCTGGCGATTATCCTGGCGATTGCCACCGAGCTGTCCGCTCTGGCCTCGCTGACCTCCACGACCGCGCCTGCGGCCGCCCTGACGATTGTTGATCAAATGTCTACGTCCTTACGCGGTAGCCTCCACGCCCCCTTGCCGGGCCGAGCCGGACAGTTTTTCGTTCTGTCCTGCCTTTCGATCGTGTGCGCCGCGAAGCGCTGATCAAACGGCGATGACGTCGGGGGTTGGGACGGGATGCGCTCTTCAGCTTTCGTGGTGGAGCGGGCCCGGCCCTGGCGCATGATGTAGTGCCCGAAGCGCGCCATGCCAAGCTATTTTCGCTTCGGCGGCGAAAGCAGCAGGACGCGGGGCCTTCCTCCGAGGTCCTTGGCAAGGTCAATTCGAAGCCCTTTGCGCGCGAAAATCTTGCGCGCCGCGGCGGCCTGGTCGAAGCCGATCTCGACCGCGCCGAGCCCGCCCGGGGCAATCAGGCGCGGGAGCTCGGGGGCTAAAGCGCGGTAGGAATCGAGCCCGTCGGCACCCGCGAACAGGGCCTCGGCCGGCTCGTGTTCGCCGACCCCGGGGCCGAGCTCGTCGGTCACCCGGACATAGGGCGGATTGCACAGCACCAGGTCGAATTGCTCGTCGATCCCCTCGGCCCAGTCGCCGGGGCGGAGCTCGGCGCGATCCTCGAGGCCCAGACGGCGGGCGTTGGCCGCGGCATAGCTCAGCGCCTGGCGCGAGCGGTCGACCCCGATTCCCGTCGCGTGCTTCCAGATGTCGAGCGCGGCGAGCAACAGCGTGCCTGGCCCGGTGCCGAGGTCGAGGATCCGGGCAGGCCCGCCGGTTCCGGAGAAATGCTCGATCGCCGAGGCAATCAGGATTTCGCTGTCGGGCCGCGGGACCAGCGCGCCGGGGCCGACGTGCAGCTCGATGTCCCAGAACGCCCTCCGGCCGGTGATGTAGGCGACCGGCTCGCCCTGCTGGCGTCGCTCGATCATCGCCTCAAAGCTCGCCGGCACCTGCGCCCGCGCAGGGGGCTTCAGCAGCAACCGGTCGCGATCGATCCCCAGCGCCTGGGCCATCAGCAGCTCGGCATCGAGGCGCGGCGTATCGCTGGTCTGGCGGAGGCGGCGGGTCGCATTGTCGAGCGCCCGGGAGAGCGGGGTCACGCCTCCTCGAGCCCGGCCAGCCGCTCGGCCTCGTCCTCGGCGGCGAGCGCCTCGCTGAGCTCAGCCAGCCCCGGTCCTTCGAGGATCGAGTCGAGCTTGTGCAGAGTGAGGTTGATGCGATGATCGGTAACCCGTCCCTGCGGATAATTATAGGTCCGGATTCGCTCCGAGCGGTCGCCCGATCCGACCATCGACTTGCGCGCTCCGGCGCGCTCGCTCGCCAGCCGCTCGCGCTCGAGCTCGAACAGCCGGGTGCGAAGCACCTTGAGCGCCTTGGCCTTGTTCTTGTGCTGGCTTTTCTCGTCCTGCTGGATGACCACGAGGCCCGTCGGCAAATGGGTGATTCGGACCGCGCTGTCGGTGGTGTTGACCGACTGGCCGCCGGGACCCGATGAGCGATAGACGTCGATGCGCAAGTCCTTGTCGTCGATCTGGACGTCGACGTCCTCGGCCTCGGGAAGCACCGCGACCGTTGCGGCGGAGGTATGGATTCGCCCGCCGCTCTCGGTGGCGGGCACGCGCTGGACGCGGTGGACCCCGCTTTCGAACTTCAGCTTGGCGAACACCCCGGAGCCGCTGATCGAGGCGACCGCTTCCTTGTACCCGCCGAGCTCGGAGGCGCTCGCCGAAATCAGCTCGAAGCGCCAACCCTGAATCTCGGCGAAGCGCTGGTACATCCGCAGCAGGTCGCCCGCGAACAAAGCGGCCTCGTCGCCCCCGGTGCCGGCGCGGACCTCGAGCATCGCGGCGCGATCGTCGGCGGCGTCGCGCGGCAGGAGCTTGACGGCAAGCGCGCGTTCGGCCGCCGGAAGCCGCTCGCGAATGTCGTCGGCCTCGGCCTTGGCCATCTCCTTCAATTCGGGCTCTGCGGTCGGATCGGCGATCAGGCCGTCGAGGATCTCGAGCTCGGCTCGGAGCCGCCGCACCTCGCGCGCGGCATTGGCCACCGGCTCGATCGCCGCATAATCCTTGGACAGGCGGACGAACTCGTCGGGCGAAAGGTCGCCAGCCGACATGGCCTGGCCAAGCTCGTGCTTGCGCGCTTCGATCGACGCGATCCGTTCCGACGAGATTTGGGTCATACGCTCTTGCCGCCCGCCAGACCGCCAATCAGTGATCGCAACGCCATCAACACCGCTCTTTGGACATCGTCTCGATCCAAGGTGCTCGTCTGGTTGGGGCTCAGGTACACGCTTTCGGGCGTTAGGTCGGCGGTTCGCACGAAAAGAACGGCATCGGCGCCGTCCCGCTTTGCGAGTTCCGTCTGTCGTTTTGCATTTCCCTTGAATGCCTTCGTGACCGCCAGTCCCTGTGATCGCAGGTGTGCAGAAATCTGCTGCGCAACGCCCTCGATCTCGGGCTTGTCCGGCACGACAGCAATCAATGGGTCCTGGGAGACAGGCGCGTCGATCATCATTGCCAGCCGCTCGATCCCGGCGGCCCAGCCGATCGCCGGGGTGTGCGGTCCGCCCAGCGCCTCGATCAGCCCGTCGTAGCGGCCGCCCGCAATCACCGTGCCCTGAGCGCCGAGCCGATCGGTGACGAACTCGAACGCCGTGTGGCGATAATAATCGAGTCCGCGGACCAGTCGCGTGTTGCGTGTCCACGGCACGCCCGCCGAGTCCACCCCGGCTGTCACCGCCGCGAAAAAGTCGCTGGCCTCACTCGTCAGATATTGGTCGACTTCGGGGGCGCTGGCACAGATCGCCTTGTCGCGCGGGTCCTTGCTGTCGAGGATCCTGAGCGGGTTGCGCTCGAGCCGAGCCGCGCTGTCTTCCGAAAGGTCCGCGCGGCGCGCCTCGAAATAAGCGACCAGCGCGGTCCGCCACGCCTCGCGCGTTTCCGGGTCGCCGAGCGTGTTGAGCTCGAGCGTCACGCCGTCGGCGATCCCGAGCTCCTGCAGCAATTGGTAGCCGAGGCTCAAGATCTCGACGTCGGCCTGGGGCTCGGCGGCGCCGATGATCTCGGCGTCGAGCTGGTGGAACTCGCGGAATCGGCCCTTTTGCGGGCGTTCGTAGCGAAACGCCGAGCCATTGGTCGCGACCTTGAGCGGCGCGTGCTGCTGCCAGCCCTCGCTCAAATATGCGCGGCAAATTCCGGCGGTGAACTCGGGACGGAGAGTGATCGATTCCCCGCCACGGTCATCGAACGAATACATTTCCTTGGACACCACGTCGGTGGTCTCGCCGATCGTCCGGGCGAACACCGCGGTCTGCTCGATCGTCGGCACCTCGACCCGCTTGAAGCCGAACAGGCGGCGCACGCGGTCGAACGCGTCGATCACCGCGGCGAGGCGGTCGGCGTCTTCTCCGAGCAGGCTTTGCGTTCCCCGGACGGGCTGCGGCGTGGTCATGGGCGGGGGCTAAAGCACATTTGTCCGGTGTGCTCAAAGGCCGATGGAAGCGCGCCGCGCTTCCCGTTAAGCTCCAGGCGCACCAAGGGAGGAGGCCGACGTGGAGATGCTGGCGTTGATGATGGCGGCGGGCGCGTCGGCGCTCCAGCCTGCGGGCCCGGCAACGGCCGAAGCCAATGTCGTCCGCGCGCTCGACCGCGCGCAAGTGGTCGAGCCGATGATCCACTCCATCCTGTCGTTCAACCCGATGGCGATCCCCGACGCGCGGGCGTTCGACCAGTCTGGTGCGGCGGTCGGCCCGGTCGCCGGCCAGCCGGTGCTGATCAAGGACAATGTCGAGATGGCGGGGCCATTGCCGACGACGGCCGGAAGCCTCGCGCTGCGCGCCAACGTGACCAGGCGCGATTCGCCTTTGGTCGCCAGGCTCCGCTCGGCCGGAGCGATCATCATCGGCAAGACCAACCTCAGCGAATGGGCCAATTTCCGCTCGGAACGCTCGATATCGGGGTGGAGCGCGCTCGGCGGCCAGACCCGCAACCCTTATGCGCTCGACCGCAATCCGTGCGGCTCGTCGAGCGGAAGCGGCGCCGCGGTGGCGGCCGGGATCGTCCGCCTGGCAATCGGGACCGAGACCGACGGATCGATCACCTGCCCCGCCGCGATCAACGGGATTGTCGGCTTCAAACCGACGCTCGGCCTGGTCAGCCGGACCCATATCGTCCCGATCAGCGCCAGCCAGGATACCGCCGGGCCGATGACCGCGAGCGTTCGCGAAGCCGCCGCGCTCCTCACCGCCATTTCGGGGAGCGACCCCGCCGACCCGGCCACCAAGGAAGCCGACAAGCGCAAGGTAGATTATGCGGCCAAGCTCGATGCTGGCTCGCTCAAAGGCGCCAGGCTCGGGGTGACGCGCTTCGCCTCGGGCTTCGGGACCGACGAGGCGCTTGACGCGGCGCTGAAGCTCTTGAAGGCGCAGGGCGCGGTGCTGGTCGAGATCAAGGAGTTCGACGACAGCGGCATCGGCTCCAACGAGTTCAAGGTGCTGTTGTCCGAGTTCAAGGCCGGGCTCAACGATTATCTCGAGGCCAGCCCCGCAACCCTGCCGGCGCGCTCGCTCGCCGACCTCATCGCCTTCAACAAGGCCAATGCGGCGATCGAGATGCCTCTCTTCGGGCAGGAGTTGTTCGACAAGTCGCAGCAAGCGTCCGGGCTTTCGGACCCCGCCTACCGCAAGGCGCGCGCGACCAGCCTGCGCAAGGCCGGGGCCGAGGGCATCGACCGTCTGCTCGCCCGGCACAAGGTGGTCGCGCTGATCGGCCCGACCATGCCCCCGGCGTGGAAGATCGACGCGGTCAACGGCGACCAGATTTCGGGCGGGGGAGCCGGCAGCCTGGCCGCGGTCGCCGGCTACCCGCACCTCACCGTGCCGATGGGCCTGGTCAAAGGCCTCCCCGTCGGGCTCAGCTTCATCGGCCCGAAGTGGGGCGACTCGAAAATCCTCTCGCTCGGCTTCGCGTTCGAGCAGGCGCGAGGGCCATTCCCGGGCCCGCGATTCCTGCCCTCGATCGAAGAGGTCCCGCCGCTCGCTCCGGCGCTCCTGCCGCTAAGGCGGTGAGCCGGAGCTCGGCGACGGGGCACCGCTGACTCGATGGGCGCCGACGCCGACGATGGGCGTGGTGGCCGCGGACCGAAAAGCCGAAGATCACGCGCCGATGACGTCCGGCTCCGGCAAACCCGCCTCTCGGCACGCATTTCTGTAAACCTCTAGTGCTACGCCCGCGTCGAGCACCCACTCGACATTGCCCTCGGCATCGAGGTTGAGGTTCGCACCGTGCAGGACGAACCAAACGTCGGTGGTTTCCGTATTCGTCTCCGGGAAATGCAGCGTGTGGACCGAACCGGCAGGCTCATACAAAAAGGACCCGGCGGTGTTGATCTCCGGATATTCGAGATACCGCCAGGACCCGGCCACGGTGAAGGCAAAGATCTGACCGGTATGCTTGTGCCGCTGGATCGTCCTGCCCGGCTCCCCGCGGACCCGAACGACAAAGAAGCCGGCTTCGATATCGACCTGGTTGAGCTGGAAGGTGACGCCCTCCTGATAGGGGACAAACGGAAGGTCGCTCTCGCCGCGATGAAGCGCCAGCGGCGGTCCGCCGGCGACGCGCTGGTCGTCGGCCTCATCGCTGGATTTCGCAGGTGCGTCCAAGGTCATGGGTCGATCCCCCCGTTGGGCCCGGAGCCAATATCAGCTCTCAATCGCGCAGGGCCATGACGCTAAAAACGCGATGCTTCCTCCAATATCACGTCAGCAGGATGCGGCCTAGCGCCCGGAAAAGTCGGATGAGCGGCCGACTGGCCTACGCGGTCAGCCTCAAGCCCCCGATGGCGGCAACGATGGTCAGGATCAGCAGCGCCCGAACGAGCCCCGCCGGCTCGCCGAAGAAAGCGATCCCGACCAGCACCGTCCCAACCGCCCCGATCCCACCCCAGACCGCATAAGCCGTGCCCATCGGGATCGAGCGCGCGGCGAGCTCGAGCAGCGCCATGCTCAGCCCCACGCTGACCAGGAAAGCGGCGGTCCACGGCACGTTGCGGAAGCCGTCGACGAAGCGCAGCGCGGTGGTGAAGCCGACTTCGAACAGTCCGCCCAGGATCAGCCAGAACCAGGCCATCGATCGATCATCCTTTTGCTGGACGGAGCGCAAATGCGCATTAGGGACACGGCCATGAAGAATGAGCGCACCATGGGCAATACAATCGCGCCTTGGCGGTTTGTTTTGTTCTTCCTTGCTCTGGTGGCGGGCTGCATCGCCGGAGTCCTCCGAGCCGAAGACCAATGGCTCGGCCTGATGTTCGGCTTTGACGTTGCCGCCGCGATGTTCCTTCTAAGCTGCATCTCCATCCTTCGGATTTGCGACCCCGAGGTGATCGAGCGACAGGCCGAGCGCAACGACGCCAACCGGACCGAGCTGCTGATCCTCACCGGCATCGTCATGATGATGCTTTTGATCGCGATCGCCGCCGCAATCGCCAATGTCCGGCCGGAGCCCTGGACCAAGATCATCATCATTGCGACGCTGGTTCTGGCCTGGCTGTTCAGCAACATGGTCTACGCGCTCCATTATGCGCATATGGCCTATATGCACCCGGGCGAGGGCAGCGCGGGCCTCCAATTCCCCAACACGCGCCAGCCGGTTTACTGGGACTTCGTCTATTTCGCCTTCACCATCGGGATGACCTTCCAGACGTCGGACGTGGCGATCACCAGCGACCGCATCCGCCGGGTCGTCACCGTGCACAGCTTCGCCGCCTTCGTGTTCAACATCGGCGTTCTGGCATTCACCATCAACGTACTCGGCAGCTCGAGCTAGGCGACGGCCTCGATCTCGGGCTCGGTCGCTGCCGCCTTGCCGTGCCGAGCCGCGATCAGGCAGCCGGCGACGATCAGCGCCGCTCCCCCAAGGGTCATCGGCGACACGGCTTCGTCGAACAGCAGCCAGCCAAGCGCCGCCGCCCAGATGAACGCCGAATATTCGGTGACCGAGAGATAACCGGCCTCGCCGCGGGCATAAGCGAAGGCAAACAGGAGGATCCCCGCGGTCGACATCAGCGACGCCGCGATCAAGCCCGGCCAATGCCCCTCGGGCCAGGCGACCCCGCCCATCAGCGGGATTGAGGCAAGCATCACCGTGGCGATGGTGGCGTTCTGGAAGAAGGTGATCTCGGGCGGGCGGGCCGCCAGGGCCTGGGCGCGCATCAGGACGATGTTGACCGCATAGCAGACCGCCGAGAACAGGATCGCCGCGCTACCCAGCAGCGCGTCCCGGCCGAGGTCCGCCTGGGCTTGTCCCGCAAGGATCAATCCGACGCCCGCGAAGGCGAGCAATGAGCCACCGACGACCGAGCGCCCGGCCTTCTCGCCGAGGAAAATGGCCGACAGGAACAGAGCGATGAGCGGCGCGATGAAGGTCAAAGCGATCGCCTGCGCCATCGGAGTCCGGGCGAGTCCCCAGAAGAAGGCGATCCCCATTGCGGTGATGATCAGGCCGCGGGAGACGTGAATCCGGAGGGTTCGACGATCGGGCCACGACTTGCGCCGGGGCAAATAGATGATCGCTCCGGTGATCGCTCCGAGCACCGAGCGCCACACGCTGACCACGTAGATTCCAAGCGCCAGCACCAACGCCTTCATCACCGCGTCCATGACCGACAGCACGCCGACTGCGGCAAGCGCGACAATGAACGCCTGGACTGGGTGTTGCGGGACCCGGTTCATCGCCGCCCGCGCGCCGGTTTATTCGGCGGCGTCGAGCGTCGGCTCGCTGGCCAGCGCCTCGAGTTCGGCCGCCTTCTGCTCAACCAGCCGGACGATGTGCTCGATCATGTCCTCGTCGCGGACATGGTGGTCGGTGAGTCCCGACAGATAGACCATATGCTTGCCCTGGCCGCCGCCGGTGATTCCGATGTCGGTCTCGCGTGCCTCGCCCGGCCCGTTCACGACGCAGCCCAGCACCGACAGGCTCATCGGAGTCTTGATGTGCTGCAGCCGGTCCTCGAGCGCCTGGACGGTACGGATGACGTCGAAACCCTGGCGCGCGCAGCTCGGGCAGGACACGACCCGCACTCCGCGGCTGCGGATCCCCAGGCTCTTGAGGATCTCATAACCGACCCGGACTTCCTCCTCGGGCTCGGCCGACAGCGACACGCGGATGGTGTCGCCGATCCCCGCCCACAGCAGGCTTCCGATCCCGATCGCGCTCTTGACCGTTCCGCCGATCAGCCCGCCGGCCTCGGTCACTCCAAGGTGGAGCGGGCAGTCCACCGCGTCGGCGAGCTGCTGGTAGGCGGCGACGGCGAGGAACACGTCGCTCGCCTTCACCGCGACCTTATATTCGCGAAAATCATGCTCCTCGAGGATCCGGATATGGTCAAGCGCGCTTTCGACCAAAGCCTCGGGGCAGGGCTCGCCATATTTCTCGAGCAGATCCTTTTCGAGGCTTCCGGCATTGACCCCGATGCGGATCGCGCAGCCATTGGCCTTGGCCGCGTTGACGACCTCGCGGACTCGCTCGGCCGAGCCGATGTTGCCCGGGTTGATCCGCAGGCAGGCAGCGCCCGCGTCCGCCGCCTCGAGCGCGCGCTTGTAGTGGAAGTGGATGTCGGCGACGATCGGGACGGTCGCCGCTCGCACGATTTCGCGCAGCGCAGCGGTCGATTCGACGTCGGGACAGGACACCCGGATGATGTCCACCCCGGCGTCCTCGCAGCGGCGAATCTGGTCGATCGTCGCGCCCGCGTCGCTGGTCGGCGTGTTGGTCATCGTCTGGACGGTGACCGGCGCATCGCCGCCGACGGGAACAGCGCCAACCATGATCTGCCGCGACTTGCGGCGCTCGATGGTTCGCCAGGGGCGGAGTTCGGACATGCCCGCGCATATAGGGTGCCCCGGTCGATCGGGCAAAGCCGCCCGTCGTGAGAGAATTGCCGCCGCGTACAACCTGTGTTAAATGCAGCGACCTAACCGCCTGTCTGGGGGCCGGATGACCGAGCACTCGCGTATCCGAACGGTCGCTTCGCTCCGGAGCTCGGCTGGTCGCGCGACACGGCGCAAATCCCTTCGCCACCATTATTTCGCGTTCCTGAGCTACAGCCACAAGGACGAGGAGCTGGCGCGCTGGCTGCATGAGGAGCTCGAGCAGTTCCGGGTGCCCCCGCAGCTGGTCGGAAAGATCACCGACCATGGCGTAATCCCCCGCCGCCTCACCCCGATCTTCCGCGACGCGCAAGAGCTGGCGGCCGCCAACGATCTGGGAGAGAAGATCGAGCAGGCGCTTGCCGGCTCGCAATTTCTGATCGTCCTGTGCTCGCCCGATGCCGCCAAATCGCGCTGGACCGATGCCGAGGTCGCCGCCTTCAAGCGCGCCCGCCCCGAGGGCTGCGTGCTCGCGGCCATTGCAAGCGGTGAGCCCTTCGCCTCGGAAGTGGAGGGCCGCGAGGCCGAGGAATGTTTCCCGCCCGCGCTTCGCCAGCGCTACGACCGGCTCGGGCGGCCGACCGGCAAGCGCGCCGAGCCGCTCGCCGCCGACCTTCGCGAGGAGCATGGCGGGCGGCGGATCGGCCTATTGAAGCTCATCGCCGGGATGCTCGATGTGGGGCTCGACGATCTCGTCCAGCGCGAAACCACGCGCCGCCAGCGGCGCCTCGGAATTGTAACCGCGGCCTCGATCGCCGGAATGGCGCTGACCAGCATGCTCGCCCTCACCGCCATCCAGGCCCGCGACGCCGCCCGCGACCAGCGCCGCGAGGCCGAGGGGCTGGTCGCGTTCATGCTCGGCGACTTGAAGGACAAGCTCGAGCCGATCGGCAAGCTCGATGCCCTCGACGGCGTTGGGTCGCGGGTGCTGGCCTATTACCGCGGCCAGGACGCGTCCGAACTGTCGGATTCCGCCTTGCTGCAGCGGTCGCAGGCGCTCAGCCTGACCGCACAGGTCGCCTATTTACGCGGCGATTTCGGGACCGCGCAGAAGCTCTACGGCGAAGCGATGACTGGCACCGCCGAAGCGATCGAGCGCGATCCCGACGACCCGCAGCGCCTGTTCGATCATGCGCAGAACGTCTTTTATTTCGGGCAGCTATCCGCCGATCGCGGTGAACTGAACCAGGCAGAGCGAGCCTTCCGCGAATATCGCGAGCTCGCCGACCGGATGAACGCGCTCCAGCCCGACAATCTCAAATGGCGAATGGAGCTCCAATATGCCGCGACCAACCTCGGCTTCGTCTTGCTTCGCCAGCGCCGCTATGACGAGGCAGTTCAACAGCTGACCAAAGCGCTGCGAACCATCGAAGCGGTCGCGGCAATCGACAGCGGCAATCGCGAATATCAGAAACAATTGGCGGAATCGCTGGCTTGGCTGGCCGATGCGCAGCTTGCTCGCGGCGACCTCGCGGGTGCGGTCTCGGCGCGGCTGCGCCAGCTCGAATTGCTGAAGTCGCTAGCCAATAGCGGCGATGTCGCGATCCAAGGGAAGTTGGTCCCCGCGCAGCAAACGCTCGGAGTCATGCTGGCCGCGATGGGCAGGAATAGTGACGCACGGGCGCAGTTACAGGCGGCGGTCGAAACAGCGGAGCGGCTGGTTCCGGCGGAACCCAATAATAGCCAGTGGGTCATGTTCGCCGGGCGCGCGCATCTCGCTTTGGCCCAGCAAGGACTTCTCGCCAGACGGCCGGCGGATGCGGCAGCGCATATCGCCAAGGGGTGCGCTTATGCAGCGACCCTCAAGAGCCCCGGCGGAGCGACCGACTGGGCCTACTTGCAGCGTTCGTGCCTGTCGAGCCAAGCACAACTGGCCCTTGCCGAGGGGAGGCCCACAGCGGCGGTGACCCACGCTGAGCGCGCCTCGACCTTGGCCCGATCGACCAGGAGCAACGACCCGGTCAAGGACCGCCATGCAATTGCCAAGAGCCTGCTGCTCGCAGGCGATTCCTATCGAGCCGCGGGTGACAATGAGCGCGCCCGACAGGCTTGGCAGCGTGCCTTGGGGCTGGCTCAATCGTCTCGCGAGCAGCCCGGCGAAAGCGCGGTCCGGGCCGAGCTTCTCGAGCGAACCGGTCGGCGCGCGGAGGCCAATCGAATCCGAGGCGCGCTTGCCGAGCGAGGAATTCGCAACGCGATGCTGATCTGATTTATGAATTTGAGGGACGCAACAGGGAAGGGGACGCAATGCCTACGAAGCAAGGAATAATTAGGCTCAAATTCGATACGACTGCCAATGAATGGGCCATGAAAGTGGGCTCCGGTGGGTTCCAACTGCCGCCATACCCAACACTCGTAGTTGGAAAGAACCAGGTCGGCCTTTTCACCTTTCAAATTGAACCAGAAACCAACGCGACTTTTGCTACCACGCCATTCACTCAGAAAGGTGGTATTCCTCAAAAAGCGGACTTTTCCGACCAATTTATTGTTATTCCGCAGGGGTCCAAGACGCTGGTCGTGGTTGACACGAACGAGCACAAAGGTGGCGGAAACTATCCCGGCGGCTCTTACGAATACCAGCTCAATTTTGTGGGCATGAAGCCGCTGGATCCGATCATCACCAACAACGGTTGCTGCCAGCTCTTTTCGACTGGGGAACTGATCGCTTATGGGCTCGCCTTTGCCGCCTTGTGCGCCTTGGCCGTGGTCGGATTTCGGAATTGGCGGGCGAGACAAGCAACCACTCCCGGTGGCACCGGCACATCTGGAAGCAGCTCGTCTACCTCTGACCCAAAAGACCCTACCGGCCCACGTTGATCGCAGGCTCGGCGCGCCGCTCGGGGCAAGCGAAGCGCCGGTGATGATCTAAGGATTTGAGCAGCGGAAAAGGGGGAATTATGATGCGCATCGAAGACGACGATCTGATGAAGATCAACTACGATTCGGGTGGCCAAAAATGGATGATGGCCAAGAACATGGAAACGGCAAGGGGACCCGGAAACTATCCGTCGCTCGAGGTCAAATACGATCATCTCGGCGTTTTCACGTTCGTGGTCCAGAACCCGGAGAACGTGACCTTCGCCGCCCACAATCCATTCGTGCCGAAAATTGGAAAGCCCAATCCGCCGGACTTCGCCGACCAGTTCGAAGTCAGCGGTGCCGGCACCAAGATGCTCGTCGTGAAGTCGCTTAATGCCAGCAAGTCCGGCGGACCATATAGCGGCGGCACGTACCATTACGAGCTCCGCTTCAGCGACAACTCCAAGCTCGACCCGATCATTACGAACAATGGCTGCTGCAGATCGGTGAGCGGCGGGGACGGCGGCTTCCTGAGCTTCTTTTCGGAGCCTGCCGGAATGGCGGTCCTTCTACTTTTGGTCGCCGGAATCGCGCTGGTGGCCATGCGAATGCGGCGCACTGGCTGATGGAGCGCTAGGGCGGTGAGGCTGTGTTCGCCTAAGAGTGCGCGTCAAAAATGACCTCACCGCCCCCAATTCCCTTCGTCCTCAACGTCGGCATCACCGGCCACCGCGCCGAGAGCCTCGGCGTTGAGGATTCGGCCGCGCTCGGCGGCCGGATCGCCGAGACGCTCCGGTCGATCGAGCAAGCCGCGCGCAACGTCTTCGCCGACTCGCGGGACTGTTTCGCCGACGACGAGCCGCGCTTCCGGCTGATCTCGCCGCTCGCTGACGGCGCCGACCAGGCCGCTGCCGGGGCGGCGCTCGACGTCGGTTGGGAGCTCCAGGCGGTCCTGCCGTTCGATCGCGCCCGCTACCGCGCCAGCCTGTCGGACGACGCCTCGCGCGCGGCCTTCGACCGGCTGCTCGAGGCGGCCTCCATGGTCCTCGAGCTTCCCGGCGACGGAGACGGCGAAGTCGACGATTATGTGATGGCTGGACGGGCGACGATCTCCCACAGCGACATATTGATGGCGGTGTGGGACGGACGACCCGCTCGCGGCCGCGGCGGCACAGGCGACGTCGCGGCTCAGGCGATCGCCAGCGGCACCGGGCTGATTCATGTGCCGCCCGACCTTTCGGCCGAGTGCCGGCTGGTGTGGAGCGCGTTCGACCCCAATGTCCTGACCGTTACCGACGGGGCCAGCGTGTCGCGGCCCTGCGACTGTGCGCACCTCGAAACGCTGATGCGCGCCTTGCTGCTCCCGCCCGAAGACCCCGACGAACGCGCCTTCCTTCGTCAATTCTGCAACGAGCGGTCGCGCTTGTTCCGGGCGAGGATTGAATATCCGCTGCTGCTCAGCGCCTTCGGGGTCCGGCGAATCCGCGTCGGCGACATTGCCGCGAGTCACTGCGAGCGGCAAATCGAGGAGGAGTGGCGGCAGTATCGCTCGGGCTGCCCCGACGCGCACCGGATCTCGGCACCGATCGACCTTTTGCAGCTTGCCTATGGCTGGGCCGACCGGCTCGCCACCCATTTCGCCCAGACCTATCGAAGCGGGCACATCTTCGGATTCGTGCTTGGCGGAGTCGCGGTCTGCCTCGGGCTCAGCGCGTTCATGGCGCCGCACCTCAAGATCTATTTCGCCATTGCCGAGATCATCGTGACCATCGCGATCATCCTCAATGCCGTGGTCGGCAACCGCAACGCCTGGCATCGGCGCTGGCTCGACTATCGCCAGCTCGCCGAGCGGCTCCGCCCGATGCGCAGCCTCAAGATCCTCGGAATCGCCGCGCCCGACCCGCCCGGGACCCGCACCAATCCGGTCCCGCGGCGATGGATCGAATGGTATGCGATCGCTTTGTGGCGGGCGATGGGCGCTCCCGGCGGGACCATCGACCGCCCTTGCGCAAGCCGACTCGCGGTCGCGATCGCGGACCATGAGGTCGAGCCACAGGTCCGCTACCACCGCCGCAACGCCGGGCTGATCGATGCGCTCGACAATAGGCTCGAGTGGGTGGGCACCGGCCTGTTCGCCGCGACCCTGGTCGTCGCCGCGGCGAACCTCACCGGGATTCTCACCGGAGCGCAGTTCGTCGAGACCTATGGCGACTGGTTCAACCTCATCGAAGCCGGCTTTCCGGCGCTCGGCACCGCGATCTTCGGAATCCGGTTCCAGGCCGATTTCGGGGGGGACGCGCTGCGCTCGATGGCCACCGCCCAGACGCTCGAGCGGATCGATTCGGAGCTGCGCAAGAATGTTGGCCTGTGCCGCGCCGCCGACCTTACCGAGCAAGCAGCCCGGATCATGCTTTCGGACCTCGACGAATGGCGGCTGGTCAACCAGCAGCGCGAACTGGAAATGGGCTAGTCTTCCTCGCCCTGGCGGAAGCGCCATCCTCCCTTGGTCGTGAAATAGGCGATCAACACGAACAGCGCGGTCAATATGGCCACCGCGAACCAGAAGCGGTCCGACGGCGGCGCAAAATATTGCGTCGCGAGGTAGAGCAGGGCGCAATATAGGAAGAACACCGCCCACCCCTGCCAGGCGATCGGCATGCCGAAGCCGTAGCCAAAGCGTTTCGGCGCGAACCATTCGGGACGAGGCATCGCTACTTCTCCTTCGGCGGGCGACCGCGCTTCACGGGCCTCGGCGGCTTGAGCGTTACCCCGCGCTCGGCCAGCGCTTCCCTCAACAGGCATTCGACCTGGGCGTTGACCGAGCGCAATTCGCCCGCGGCGAGCCGCTCGACCGCCGCCCACAGAGCGGGATCGATCCGCAGCGGATAGGCCTTGCGCTCGGCCACAGGGTTACTGGTACAGAGAGCCGGCGTTGACCACGGGCTGCGTGTCGCGCTCCCCGCACAGAACGACCATCAGGTTGGACACCATCGCCGCACGGCGCTCGTCGTCGAGCTCGACAACGTTCTTCGCGGACAGCATGTCGAGCGCCATCTCGACCATTCCGACCGCGCCCTCAACCAACGTCTGGCGCGCCGCGACCACCGCCTGCGCCTGTTGGCGGCGAAGCATCGCTCCGGCAATCTCCTGGGCATAAGCAAGGTGGGTGAAGCCGCATTCGTCGACGGTGATGCCGGCCACCGTGAGACGCGCGCAAAGCTCTTTCTTCAGCTCGACGCCGACCTCCTCGATATGGCCGCGAAGGGTGACGTCCTTGTGCTCGAAGTCGTCATAGGGATAGCGCGCGCCGATGGTGCGGATTGCCGCCTCGACCTGGACCTTCACGAATTCCTTATAATCGTCGACGTCGAACAGCGCCTGGGCGGTATCGACCACGCGCCACACGATTTGCGCCGCCATTTCGATCGGGTTGCCGCGAAGGTCGTTGACCTTGATCTTGTCGGAAATGAAATTGTGCGAACGAACCGACACCTTGTGCCGCATCAGCCACGGCAGGACCCAGCGCAGACCGCTCGTTCGGTCGGTCCCGGCATAGGAGCCGAACAAGGTGATCGCCGCGGCCTGGTTGGGCTGAAGCATGTAAAAGCCCGCCGAGATGAAGCCGAACGCCAAGGTGCCGCCGATCAGTGCGGCGAACTGCACCGCCCCGGCCTCGCCGCCGACGAGGCCGAGCACGCCCCAAGCCGCGATGGCCACGGTGAGCAACAGCGCAACCAGCATCGCATAGCCGCTCAGAGTCGAGGCGGCGCGCTCGCGGCTGGAGCTGAGCGCAAGCACTTGGTCGGTCATTCTTCGTCCCCTTTTTATTCGATATCATATTTATATCGTGCAGCGCAGGAGTCAACTGGAATCCCTATGTGGTAACGGCTAAGCCCGCAGCCCGTCCGAAGGGACGCCTTGCAGCGTATGTGCTGTCGATCTTGGGAGTGTTGCCGATGGCCGGTTCGGCCGAGTCCAGGGACTGGAAGCTGGTGATTCACGGCGGCGCCGGGGTCATCGAGCGTTCCAAGATCACGCCCGAAAAGGATGCCGAGATTCGCGCCGCGCTGGCCCAATCGCTCGACGCGGGATCGAAGATCCTCGAATCGGGCGGAAGCGCGCTCGACGCGGTCGAGGCGTCGGTCCGGGTCCTTGAGGACGATGCCAATTTCAACGCCGGCCGCGGCTCGGTCTTCACCTGTGACGGCAAGATCGAGATGGACGCCTCGATAATGGACGGCCGGTCCCGCGACGCCGGTGCGGTCAGCGGAGTCGCCGCGACGAAGAATCCCATCAGCCTCGCCCGCGCGGTGATGGAAACGAGCGAGCATGTGTTCCTCGGCGGCAGAGGCGCGGACGAATTTTCGGTGGGCCATGGGCTAGAGCAGGCGCCTTCGAGCTACTTCGAAACGGACTTTCGCCGCCGCCAGCTCGAAGAGTTGAAAGCCGACAAGGTCAGCGCGCTCGAGGTCGAGTATAAATATGGCACGGTCGGCGCCGTTGCGCTCGATTCGGCCGGCCATGTCGCCGCCGCCACCTCGACTGGCGGGATGACCGGCAAGCGCTGGGGCCGAATCGGCGATTCGCCGATCATCGGAGCGGGGACCTATGCCGACGATCGCGGTTGCGCGGTGTCGGCGACCGGCTGGGGCGAATATTTCATCCGCGTCGGGGTGGCGCACGAGATTTGCGCGCGGATTCGCCTCGAGAATCTGACCGCCCAGGCCGCAGCCGACGCGGTGCTGGCCGAGGTCAAGGCATTGGGCGGCGACGGCGGAGTGATCGTCGTCAGCCCGGCGGGTGAAATGGTTTATGCGTTCAACACGCCGGGAATGTACCGCGGCAAGGCCGATTCCACGGGCCGCAGCGTCGGTCTCTACGCGACCGACGACGAGCGGTAGGGCAGCGAGTCGCGGAGCCACGCGATTTCGCTTCGGATCGCGGAGCGCTCGCGGGTCACGAAATCGTCCACCGCGGCCCGAAAGCCGGAATCGCGAATGAAGTGCGCGGAACGCGTGATCACCGGCTCGTAGCCGCGGGCAATCTTATGTTCCCCTTGCGCGCCGGCCTGGACCGTCGCGAGTCCGTGGTCGATCGCAAATTCGATCGCGCGATAGTAGCTGAGCTCGAAGTGAAGGAAGGGGATTTCCGCGAGGCAGCCCCAATAGCGGCCGTACAGTGCGTCTTTGCCGATGACGTTGAGCGCGCCGGCCACCGGAACCCCGTCGCGACGGGCGAGGAACAGCAGGAGCTGGTCGCCCATCGTCGCGGCGAGCCCCTCGAAGAAGGCGCGGGTGAGATATGGGCGACCCCATTTCCGGGCGCCGGTGTCCTGGTAGAAGGCCCACATCGCCTCCCACTCGCCGGCGCCGATCTCTGGGCCGAGAAGCGCGACAATCTCCAGCCCATCGCAGGCCGCTGCCCGCTCGCGCCGGATCGCCTTGCGCTTGCGGCTGGCGAGCGCACCGAGAAATTCGTCGAAGCTCGCATAACCGCGGTTGAACCAATGATATTGGATGCCCTCGCGGATCAACCAGCCACGCTCAGCGCATTCGCGCGAGTCGGACTCGAGGATGAAATTGACGTGCGCAGACGACAGCTCGGCCTGGTCGGCGACCGCCTCGATCGCCGCCAGCAGCGCCTGCGGCCGGTCGCCCAGAAGCCTGGGGCCGGGCACCGGGGTGAACGGCGCAGCCACCAGCAGCTTGGGATAATAAGCCCCGCCGGCCCGCTGCCAGGCATCGGCCCAGCCGTGGTCGAACACATATTCGCCCTGGCTGTGGCTCTTGAAATAGGCCGGAGCCGCGGCGCGGGTGCGGCCGTCCTCGACAATCCGGATCGGCGCCGGGGTCCAGCCGGTGCCCGGACCGACGCTATCCGATTCCTCCAATGCCGAGAGGAAGGCGTGGCTGACGAAGGGGTCGGGACCCAGCGAATCCCACTCGGCCGAATCGATCGATCCGATCGACGGCGCAAGCTCGGCGACAATCGTGGATTCGCGGTCGGCCATGGCCGCAATATGGCCCCGGCCGTGCGGTGCGGCTAGGCCCGGACTGCGACGATCGCGTCGACCTCGACCGCGACTCCGAGCGGCAGCGCCGCGACCCCGACCGCGCTTCGCGCATGACGGCCGCTTTCGCCGAACACGTCCTGCATCAGTTCCGAGGCGCCGTTGGCAACCTTGGGCTGGTCGGTGAAATCGGGGGCGCTGTTCACGAACACGCCGAGCTTCACGATCCGCTCGACCCGGTCGAGGGTGCCGAGAGCGGCCTTGATTTGCGCAAGCAGCATGATGCCGCAGCGCCGTGCCGCGGCGATCCCACCGTCGACATCCATGTCGTCGCCGAGCCGGCCCTCAATCAGCCCCCCATCCTCATCGAAACTGATCTGCCCAGAAATATGCAGCAGCCCGCCATGCTCGACCGCGGGGACGTAGGCGGCGACCGGGGCCGCGGGCTGGGGCAAAGTGACGCCGAGTTCGGCGAGGCGTTGATCAATCTTGCTCATCCGAGCGCCCAAGCACCGCGGGCCCGGCGAATCAAGCCTCGCGCTCGATGGTGAATCCGGCCCAGCTCTGGCTGACCGGCATCAGCTCGATCGCATTGATGTTGAGGTGCGGAGGAAGCGTCGCGATCCACCAGAACAGGTCGGCGAGATCCGCGGAGGTCATCGGGTTCATCCCCGCGTAGAGCCGGTCGGAGGCATCCTTGTCACCGCCGGTACGGACGATGGTGAACTCGGTCTCGGCCATGCCCGGCTCGATCGACGTCACCCGGACTCCGGTTCCGGCGAGGTCGCAGCGCAGGTCGAGCGAGAATTGGCGCACGAACGCCTTGGTCCCGCCATAGATCGCCCCGCCCTTATAGGGGTAGGTCGCGGCCACCGAGGAGAGGTTGATGATCGCCCCCTTGCGGCGGATCAGCGTCGGGAGGAGCGCGCGGGTGAGCGCGATCAGCCCGGTGATATTGGTGTCGAGGACATCCTCGACCTTGTCCCAGTCGGTCGCTTCGACCCCGCCCATCGGCGGCGCGAGCCCGGCGTTGTTGATCAGCAGGTCGATCTCGCCCCAACCGCCTTCGAGCTCGCCGAGGCTTTGCACGGCCTCGCGGTCGCGCATGTCCACCTCGAGCCCGAGGAACCGGTCCCCGAGCTCTTGGCCCAAAGCGCGCAGCCGCTCGCCGCGCCGGCCGGTGCCGACGACCCGCCAGCCCTCGCCGGCGAACTTGCGCGCGGCGGCTTCGCCGAACCCGGCCGTCGCCCCGGTAATCAAAAGAGTCTTGGTCATGCGAGTCCATCACCTTGCAAGGCACGCCTGGCGCCGGTCAGTTGATCCGCCCTTAACCCAAGGCTTTCACTAACCGCGAGCAAATCGGGTTCATGAGCTTCGAGGAAGTCGAACAGCGCCACCAGCAGGGCTGGGTCGGCGGCGCGCCCGCGAAGTTCGCGAGTCCCGATTCCGGTCAGGTCGAGGAAGCGCTGCGCCCGTGTTGGATCGCCGAGCGTTGCGGCCAGTGCAGCAAGGCCGAGAACGAGGGGGTCGTTTGGAGTTTCGCCGGTCACGGCTTAGGATTCATGAAAGAGGAGCGGGACGCATTTGGCCAGGATCCTGATCGTCGAGGACAATGCGCTCAACATCAAGCTGTTTTGCGACCTGCTTGAAGCGCATCACCACAAGACGGAGGCGGTGACCGACAGTCGCCAGGCGCTCGAGACCGCGCGGGCGTTCAAGCCCGACCTCGTCATCACCGACATCCAGCTCCCCCACGTCAGCGGGCTCGAGCTCATCCGCCAGATCCGCGCCGACGAAGCGCTCGCCAACGTTCCGATCATGGCGGTCACGGCCTATGCCGCCAGCGGCGACGAGGACCGGGCGAGGGAAATCGGCGCCCAGGCCTATGTCGCCAAACCCATCTCGGTCGCCCGATTCGTCCAGACGGTCGAAGACCTGCTCGAAGCCGCCGCGGCGGCGCACTGAAAAGGGGCCCGAAGGCCCCTCGATTAGTCCATGGCTGAGCCGCGCCGAGACCTACTTGATCTTGGCTTCCTTGAACTCGACGTGCTTGCGCACGACCGGGTCGTACTTGCGGAAGCTCATCTTCTCGGTCTGGTTGCGCGGATTCTTCTTGGTGACGTAAAAGAATCCCGTGTCGGCGCTGCTGACGAGCTTGATCTTGACGGTTGCCGGCTTGGCCATCGCGAAAGGTCCTGGAAAGCTGAAAAACTTAAGGCGGCGAAATCCGCCGCCCGTTCGGCGGTCCCAATGACGGCCAGGGGCCGAAAAGTCAAGGCAGCGGCAACTGCCGGACGGGAAGGGCATTGAGCCGGAACGATGCGCGCTTTCTCCCAGCTTCTCGACGATCTCGTCTACACGCGCTCGCGGCTGACCAAGCTGAGGCTGATCGGTGACTATTTGACGGAAACCCCCGACCCCGACCGCGGCCTCGCGCTCGCCGCTCTGACCGGCACGCTCGACATCCCCCACGTCAAGCCGGCGGCGATCCGCGCGCTAGCCGAAGAACGGATCGACCCGGTGCTCCTGCGCATGAGCCGCGATTATGTCGGCGACGGCGCCGAAACCATCTCTTTGTTGTGGCCGGTGCCGGAGGGCGAGCCACCCGAGGTCGACGATGGCTCCATCCGCCTGTCGGACGCCGTCGAGCGGTTGCGCCTGGCGAGCAAGCTCGACGCGCCGCGCGAGCTCTCGGCGATGCTCGACCATCTCGACAGTTCGGGCCGCTTCGCGCTCCTGAAGCTCGCGACCGGCGCGCTTCGGGTCGGAATTTCCGCTCGTCTCGCCAAGCAAGCCTTCGCCGACGCGTTCGGGCTCAACGTCGAGGACGTCGAGGAAGTCTGGCATGGCCTTCGGCCGCCCTATGCCGAGCTGTTCGATTGGGCCGAGGGCCGCGCCGACCAGCCGACCGCGCGCGACATCCCGGTGTTCCGCCCGTTCATGCTCGCCCATCCGCTAGAGGAGTCCAAGGTCAGCCTCGAAGATTATGCCGCCGAGTGGAAATGGGACGGGATCCGGGTCCAGCTGGTTCATGCCGGCGGCCAGACGCGCCTGTTCAGCCGCACCGGCGACGACATTTCGGGCAGCTTCCCCGACGTCGCCGAGGCGTTTGCGACTCCCGGCGTGCTCGACGGCGAGCTGCTCGTCCGCGGTAGCGGCCAGGGTGCCGAGGCCTTGCACGGCGGCGCGGCGGCCAGCTTCAACGCCCTCCAGCAACGGCTCGGCCGCAAGAACGTCAGCAAGGCGATGCTGTCAGGCTATCCCGCCTTCGTCCGCCTCTACGATATCCTGTTCGACGGCGAGGAGGATCTGCGTGGCCTGCCCTGGACCGAGCGCCGCGAGCGCCTGGCCGCATTTGTCGTCGAACTCGATCCGCACCGCTTCGACCTGTCACAGCTGATCGAGGCCGAGAGCCTCGACGCGCTCGAGGAGCTGCGGATGAGCGCCCGCGAGACGGCCATCGAGGGCCTGATGCTCAAGCGCCGCGATTCGCCCTACGTCGGCGGGCGCCGCGCCGGACTGTGGTACAAATGGAAGCGCGATCCGCTCGTCGCCGATTGCGTGCTGATGTACGCGCAGCGCGGCTCGGGCAAGCGCTCGTCCTTTTACTCCGATTTCACTTTTGGCTGCTGGACCGAGGGCGGCGAGCTGCTCCCGGTCGGCAAGGCCTATTTCGGCTTTACCGACGAGGAGCTGAAATGGCTCGATCGCTGGGTCCGCGGGCACACTGTCCAGCGCTTCGGCCCTGTGCGCGAGGTGGAAAAGGCGCTGGTGCTCGAAGTCGCGTTCGATTCGATTCACGCCTCGACCCGGCACAAGTCGGGTGTCGCGATGCGCTTTCCGCGAATCAGCCGAATCCGCAGCGACAAGCCGGCGGCCGAGGCCGACCGGCTTGAAACGTTGCTTACGATGGCGACCTAGCTGACCGTCTGCAGGTTGACCGCGGCATATTTGCCGCGGCGATCGACCTCGAGCTCGAACTCGAGCTTGTCGCCCTCGTTGAGCGTGGTTAGGCCCGCCCGCTCGACTGCCGAAATGTGGACGAACGCATCGGGCTGCCCGTCGTCGCGCTGGATGAAACCGAAGCCCTTCATCGCGTTGAAGAACTTGACAGTTCCCGTGGCCTTCTCGCCGGTCAGCTGACGCTGCGGAGCGGCTGCCCGCTCGACGGCCAGCGGCTCGCCCTCGATCCGGAGGTTGGTGGCCGAGACCCGCCCGCCGCGATCGACCAGCGTGAACTCGAGCGGCTGCCCGTCGGCAAGGTCGGTGAGGCCGGCCTGCTCGACCGCGGAGATGTGGACGAACACGTCCTCGCCGCCATCATCGCGGACGATGAAGCCAAAGCCCTTTTGCGGGTTGAAGAACTTGACCACGCCCTTGCCTTCACCGACGACCTGGGGAGGCATCCCGCCGCCACCGCCGCCGCCGCCGCGAAAGCCGCCGCCGCCACCGGCTCCGCCGCCGCCGCGATAGCCACCGCCGCCGGCACCGCCGCCAAACCCGCCGCCGCGATCACCGCCGCCTCCGCCGCCGCCATATCCGCCGCGGCCATAGCCGCCGCCACCGCCGGGGGGACCGCGGTCCTGAAACCCGAACGGCTCTGCCGGCGGCTCGTCAAAGAAATTGTCCCGTTTGTCGCGGCCGCGCCCGCCGCGATCTCCCTTACGCCCTCTGTCGAAACCCATTGATCGTCCGAACTTCTCCGCCCGCCAAAAAAACCGAATAACCAACGCGCTCGGGCTCATAGGCGCAACCGGTCGGGCGCGAAAACCACTCACGCACCGTTCATGCCCTTACAGAAAAAATCTGCCCCGCTCTAGAGTTTTGCATTCGGCCCCGCGGGCGGGGGTGGCATGCGGGGTCTGACCCGGACTAAAGCAGCGAATATCAGAGGCGAAGGAGAGCCGATGGCAGTTCATTTTCACGAGGAAGACCTGGGCGAGGGCGTCGCTTTCGCCGACGGGCCGATCGCCGTCGACACCGAGGCGATGGGACTCAATCCGCACCGCGACCGGCTGTGCCTGGTCCAGCTCTCGGACGGCAAGGGCGACGAGCATCTCGTCCGATTCGGGCCCGGCAGCGACTATTCCGCGCCACGGCTGAAGGCGCTCCTGGCCGACCCCGGCCGACTCAAGCTCTACCATTTTGCGCGCTTCGATATTGCCATTCTCCAAGCCTATCTCGGGATCATGGCCGGCCCGCTCTATTGCACCCGGACCGCCTCGCGGATCGCGCGCACCTACACCGACCGCCACGGCCTCAAGGATTTGGTCAAGGAACTGATCGGCCAGGACCTCAGCAAGCAGCAGCAGACCAGCGACTGGGGCGCGCCCGAGCTCAGCGAGGCGCAGCGCGACTATGCCGCGAGCGATGTTCGCTACCTCCACCAGCTCAAGGCCAAGCTCGACCAAAGACTTCGAGCGCGAGGGCCGCGCGGAGCTCGCCCAGGCCTGTTTCGACTTCCTCCCCGCGCGCGCCCGGCTCGACCTCGCCGGCTGGGCCGAGCAGGACATTTTGGCGCACGACGGCTGACGCGCCGGACCGGATCATGAGCGACGCAGCGGTCAAGAAACGCACGTTCAAGCAGCGCTGGGCGGTGCCCGGAAGCGCTCACGACCGGCTGGTCGGCTGGACCAAGGTGGTCTTGCCGAGCGCGGCCGGAATCCTGCTCGCGATCCTCATGCTTGCGCCGCTCGACAAGGACGACGACGTCAGCTTCATCCTCGACAAGAACAAGGTCGACAGCGCCGAGGAACGAATGCGGGTCGAATCCGCGCGCTATGTCGGCAGCGACAATAAGGGCCAGAGGTTCGAAATCCAGGCGCGCCAGGCGATCCAGCGCAGCTCCGATGTGCCGCTGGTCGACATCACCGGCATGGCTGCGCGCATTTCGCTTCCGGCTGGCCCGGTGACGATCGCCGCGAATCGCGGGCGCTACGACATCGACACGCAACGGATCGCGATCGACGGTCCGGTCGCGGTCGTCGGCCCTGACGGCTACCGCCTCAGCACCAGTGACGTGCTAGTCGACATGAAGGCGCGGCACCTCGAAAGCGCCGGGCGGGTTTCGGGACGGATGCGCCTCGGCTCGTTTGAAGCCGGCAAGCTGACCGCCGATCTCGGCGAACGGACCGTCAGCCTCGAAGGCGGGGCTCGCTTGAAAATCGTCCAAGGTGTCGTCAGATGATGCACATGCGGCCGCTTGGCATCATATTTGCAACCCTGGCCCTCGCGCTGACCGCGGGAAGCGCGATCGGGCAGCCGCAGCGACAGCCCGATTCGGCGCTCAAGGGCCATGACAGCAATGCGCCGGTCGACGTCACCGCTGACCGAATTGAAGTCCAGGACCGCGCCGACCGGGCGATTTTCGCGGGCAATGTCCACGTCCGCCAGGACGAGATGACCCTGGATACCGCCCGCCTCACTGTCGCTTATTCGGGCGGCGCGGGCGAAGGCGGGGTGCAGATCCGCCGGCTCGACGCGGCCGGCGGGGTCACCGTCACGAGCCCATCGGAAAAGGCCCGCGGCGACTTCGGCGTCTATGACCTCGACCGCAAGCTCATCACGTTGATCGGCAACGTCCGGCTGGCCCGCGGAAGCAACCTCGTCAGCGGGGCGCGGCTGGTCATCGACCTCGATTCGGGCAGGGCGGTGATCGACGGCGGCCCGCCGGGGGTCAACCAGTCGGGCGGGCGAGTCACCGGGCGCTTCACGGTGCCGCAGCGCGACCGGAATTGAGCGGGTGAACGAATCGGCGAGCTTTTCGCGCCCCCGGTCCGGCTCCGCCGAGTTTCGGGGCGGGCTCGAAGTCCGCTCCATCGCCAAGACCTACGACCGCCGAGCGGTGCTCCATGACGTCAGCCTTGACGTCCACGGCGGCGAGGTTGTCGGCCTGCTCGGGCCCAACGGCGCCGGAAAAACGACCTGCTTTTATTCGGTCATGGGGCTGGTCAAGCCCGACAGCGGCCGGATCTTCCTCGATGGCGAGGACATCACCGGCCTGCCGATGTACCGCCGCGCGATTCTCGGCCTCGGCTATCTTCCGCAGGAAACGTCGATTTTTCGCGGCCTGACGGTGGAGGACAATATCCGCGCCGTGCTCGAGGTCGCCGAGCCCGACCCGGGCGAACGCTCGGCCCGGCTCGAGCGGCTGCTCGAGGAATTCGGTCTGACCGCGCTTCGCGATTCGCCGGCGATGGCGCTTTCCGGCGGCGAGCGGCGGCGCTGCGAAATCGCCCGGGCGCTGGCCGCGGACCCGTCGATCATGCTGCTCGACGAGCCGTTTGCCGGTATCGACCCGATCTCGATCGCGGACATTCGCGATCTCGTCCGCGAATTGCGGGACCGCGGCATCGGAGTTCTCATCACCGACCATAATGTCCGCGAGACGCTCGACATCGTCGACCGCGCCTGCATCATATACGACGGCCAGGTGCTGTTCGCCGGAACCCCCGAGGCCTTGGTCGCCGATGCGGAGGTCCGCCGACTCTATCTCGGCGAGAGCTTCGCGCTGTAGCGGAGCCAGGACGTGGAACTCGGGCCCTCCCTCACCATCCGTCAGAGCCAGTCGCTGGTCCTCACCCCCCAGCTGGCCCAGGCGATCAAATTGCTCCAGCTCAGCAACCTCGAGCTCGAGGCCTATATCGCCGAGGAGCTTTCCAAGAACCCCTTGCTCGAGGCCCGCAGCGACGAGGACGCCGACTCCTTTTCCTCCGATGAGCCCGAGCCCGCCGGGGACGAGGCTCCCGACGATCCCGGTGCCGACAATCTGATCCTCGGCCAGGCCGACGACGACCGGCCGCTCGACCGCGACTGGGAGGGCGAGGCGCTCGAGACCGACAGCCTGTCCGACCTCTCGCTGCCCGCGAGTGGCGGCGGCGAAGGCGAAGGGTTCGACTTCGACCGGCTCGAATATTCGGCTGGCTCGCTCGCCGAGCATTTGCTCGGCCAGCTCCACGGCGCGCCGGGCACCGTCGGCCGGCTCGCCCGGCTGATTGCCGAAATGCTCGACGAGACCGGCTATCTAACGGTCGCCGCCGAGGACATCGCCGCCGACACCGGCGAGGAGGTCGAGCTGGTCGGGCGCGCGCTGGAGCTGGTCCAGGGCCTCGATCCGCCCGGGGTTGGGGCGCGCAATCTCGCCGAATGCCTCGCCCTCCAGGCCAAGGCCGCCGACCGCTACGACCCGGCGATGGCCCGGCTGATCGACAATCTCGATCTTCTCGCCAGGGCGCGGGTCGAGGATCTCAAGCGGATTTGCGGAGTCGATGACGAAGACTTCGCCGACATGGTCCGCGAGCTTCGCGGCTACGATCCCAAGCCGGGTTGCCGCTTCGCCCCGAATGCCGCCGACAGCGTCGCCCCCGACGTGCTGGTTCGCCGGCTCGGCAAGGGCTTCGCGGTCGAGCTCAACCCCGCGACCCTTCCGCGCCTGCTCGTCAACCGAACCTATTATACAGAGCTCAAGGGCGGCCCGCACGACAAGGCGTCGCGCGCTTGGCTGAGCGAGTGCCTGGCCAGCGCATCCTGGCTGGTCAAGGCGCTCGACCAGCGCGCCCGGACGATCATCAAGGTGGTCAGCGCCATCGTCGAGCGCCAGCAAGGCTTTTTCGACCGCGGCGTTTCCGGGCTCAGGCCGATGACCCTCCGCGAGATCGCTTCGGCGATCGAAATGCACGAATCGACCGTCAGCCGGGTCACATCGAACAAATATCTGCTGTGCGAGCGCGGCATGTTCGAGCTCAAATATTTCTTCGGCTCGGGCGTCGCCTCGACCGAAGGGGAAGGCGGCGCGGCCGAGGCGGTCAAGGCCGCGATCAAGCAGCTGATCGATGCCGAGACCGAAATCCTCAGCGACGATGCGATCGCCGCGCTGCTCAAGGCCAGGGGGCTCGAGGTGGCGCGGCGGACGGTGGTCAAATATCGCGAGGCGATGGGCATCGGCTCGTCGATCCAGCGGCGCCGATCGAGGAAAATCGCCGGCTAGGCCGCGATCTTCGCCCAGATCGGCAAATGATCCGAGGCCCGGAGCGCGGCTGCGCTGCTGTGGACCCCGGCCTCGAGGATCGCAAAGCGCCGGTCGACGATAATCCGGTCGAGCGCCGCGACCGGCCTGCGGCTGTGAAAGCTCGGGCCGCATTGCGCGACCTCGAACCGCTCGTCGAAATCGCTCAGCGTCCGCGGACTCGGCCGCCACTCGTTGGTGTCGCCCATAACGATCGTCGGCATGACCTGGTGGCGCTGCTCGATATGGTCGAGGATCTTGAGCACCTGCCGCCGCCGCCTCAAGCCGCTGATGTCGAGGTGCATGCCGATGACCCGGAAGTCGACGCCGCGAACGCGCAGCTCGGCCATGACGGCGCCGCGGGGCTCGATGTTGGGAAGCTCGATCGCCTCGAAGTCGGTGACCTCGACATCCGCCTTCACCAGGATGGCATTGCCGTGCCAGCCGAGGTTCCTAAAATCGAGCCGCTTCAACGGCGCGACCAGCGGATGGTCGGGGATCCGGTCGATGAAGCCGTCGGGCAGCCGGTCGAGCAATTTGCGGTGGGTGACGTTGAAATCGATGGCCCGGTAGTGCCCGTGGTCGTCGATGAGCTGGTGCGGGACCGCGGCTCCGCGGGTCCCGACCCTTTTGTCGGCCTCCTGAAGCGCGACCACGTCGGCGCCGATCTCCTCGAGCACCTGGAGCACTCGCGCCGGATTGCGCCTGCCGTCGAGCCCGACCGCCTTGCGCATATTGTAGCTGGCGACGGTGATGGGATTCTCAGGCGTCACCCGACGCTAACCCGATAACCGTCAAAGCTGTTCCTCAAACGTCGAGGTTCGCGACGTTGAGGGCATTGTCCTGGATGAACTCGCGCCGCGGCTCGACCACGTCGCCCATCAGCCGGGTGAAAATCTCGTCGGCGATGTCGGCCTGGGCGACCTCGACCCGAAGCAGCGAGCGGTTGGCGGGGTCGAGCGTGGTCTCCCACAGTTGCTCGGCGTTCATTTCGCCAAGGCCCTTGTAGCGCTGGACGCTGAGGCCCTTGCGGCCGGCCGCGAGCACCGCCTCGAGCAGCTCGGACGGACGGTTGACCGGAGTCGACTTGCGGGTGTCTGCCTCACGAGCCTCCTCCACCGCTTCGCCGTCCTCGCTTTCCTCACCGTCGGGCTCGGGCGGAGCCTCCTCGGCTTGCTGCGCGCCCTTCTTGAGCGAGCGAAGCACCGACGGAGTTGCATAAGCCTCGGCCTGCTCGGCGGCGAGGCCGTGGAGCTTGCGCGCCTCGGCCGAGTGGAGGAAGCCGGGCTCGATGAGGAAGGCGTCGGTCACGCCGCGCCACAGCCGGCGGAGGATGTAGCCGCCATCCGCGGCGACTTCGCCCGACCATTTGGCTTCCTTGTCCCCGCGTCCGAGCCATTCGGCGACGAACTGGATCGCGTCTCCCTTCTGGCTGTCCTTGAGCGCCGGGTCGAACGCCCCGAGAAGCGCCAAAGCCTCGATCATCGCCGGGTCATATTTGCGCGGCGCGTAGCGCATCAGGGTGCGCATCCGCCGGGCATGATCGACCAGAATCCGCAGGTCGCGGCCAGCGCGCTGCCCGGTCGCCGTGTCGAGCACCAGGCCATCGAGACCCGCCTCGACCAGATATTCGTCGAGCGCCGAATCGTCCTTGAGATAGACCTCGCTGCGCCCGCGGCTGACCTTGTAGAGCGGCGGCTGGGCGATGAAGAGGTGACCGGCCTCGATCAGCTCGGGCATCTGGCGGTAGAAGAAGGTGAGCAGGAGCGTGCGGATATGCGCGCCGTCGACGTCGGCGTCGGTCATGATCACGATCTTGTGATAGCGCAGCTTCTCGAGGTTGAATTCCTCGCTGCCGATGCCGGCGCCCAGGGCCTGGATCATCGTCCCGATTTCCTTGGAGCCGAGCATCCGGTCGAATCGCGCGCGCTCGACGTTCAAGATCTTGCCCTTCAAGGGAAGGATCGCCTGATATTTGCTGTCGCGGCCCTGCTTGGCCGAGCCACCGGCGCTGTCGCCCTCGACCAGGAACAGTTCGGACTTGGCCGGGTCGCGTTCGGAGCAATCGTGCAATTTCCCGGGAAGCGAGGCGATCCCCATCACCGACTTGCGGCTCGCCTCGCGCGCCTTGCGCGCCGCCTCGCGCGCGGCGGCGGCGTCGATCACCTTCTGGATGATCGAGCGGGCGTGCGCCGGATTTTCCTCGAGCCATTCGGACAATTTGTCGGCCATCAGGCTTTCCAGCGGCTGGCGAACCTCCGAGCTCACCAATTTGTCCTTGGTCTGCGAACCGAACTTGGGGTCGGGCAGCTTGACCGAGACGATCGCCGTCAGCCCTTCGCGCATGTCCTCGCCGGCAAGCGAGATCTTTTCCTTCTTCAGCAGCCCCGAGCGGTCGGCATGGTTGTTGAGCGTCCGGGTCAGCGCCGCGCGGAAGGCGGCGAGGTGGGTGCCGCCGTCGCGCTGGGGGATGTTATTGGTGAAGGCGAGGACGTTCTCATAATATGAGTCGTTCCATTCGAGCGCGACCTCGATCCCGACATCGTCGCGCCGCCCGGTGACCGAGATCGGTTCGGGGATGAGCGGCTGCTTGGCGCGATCGAGATATTTGACGAAGGCGCCGATCCCGCCCTCGTAATAAAGCTCGACCTCCTTGCGCTCGTCGTGCCGTTCGTCGGCAAGGACGAGACGGACTCCCGAGTTCAAGAAGGCGAGCTCGCGGAAGCGATGCTCCAGGCGCTCGAAGTCGAACTCGATCGCCTTGAACGTGTCGCACGAGGGCAGGAAGGTCACTCGGGTGCCGCGTTTGTCGGTCTTGCCGACGACCTTGAGCGGCTTCTCCGCCACGCCGTGGCGGAAGCGCATGAAATGCTCCTCGCCGTCGCGCCAGATGGTAAGGTCGAGCCATTCCGAAAGCGCGTTGACGACGCTGACCCCAACCCCGTGGAGCCCGCCCGACACCTTATAGGCATTGTCGTCGGCGGTGTTGTCGAATTTCCCGCCGGCGTGGAGCTGGGTCATGATGACCTCCGCCGCCGACACCCCCTCCTCGGCATGAATCCCGGTCGGAATTCCGCGGCCATTGTCCTCGACGCTGACCGAGCCGTCGGGGTTGAGAGTGATCAGGATGCGGTCACAATGTCCGGCCAGCGCCTCGTCGATGGCATTGTCCGAAACCTCGAACACCATGTGGTGGAGGCCCGACCCATCGTCGGTGTCGCCAATGTACATGCCGGGCCGCTTGCGCACCGCGTCGAGGCCCTTGAGGACCTTGATGCTCTCGGCGTCATAGCTGCCGGTGTTCTTGTCGCCGTTGCCGAAATTTTCGGGGTCAGTTGCCATAGTCCAGATATAGGGATTTATTGGGGAAAGTCACGCGCGCACGCGCGTGTACGCGCACGCGTGAGTTGGGGGGGCGCAGCGCGAATGTTCCCAAAGTTCGCACTGACGTACGTGCGAAACGCAGCGAATGCAGCGATCGTACGCGTGCGCGTACGTGTGGGTGAGAGCGGCTGCTGAACCGGAAGGTAACTACAATCCGTGAGCTTGGTAGATCCGCAGGGGCGTTCATCCGCCAGCTTGGATCACAAGTGGACGCCTGTAGGACAGCACTTTCTTAAGTCGGCGTTTGGTTGGAAGGCGGACGTTTCAGCTTGACCTAAGCCGCCTGCGGCAGAGTGGACACGAATGTCGCTCGCGTCACTTCGACCGTCATGCCCTTGCGGCTCGAGGTTTCGTTGATTTGCGCGCCGAGCTGTTTGGCCAGGGCTCCGATTAGCGCGGTGCCCAATCCGGTCGAGCGCTCCGCGCCCTCGATCACCTGGCGCCCGACGCCATTGTCGGCGACTGTGAGCTTCCAGTCGCTTTTAGCCTTCTCGAATGTGACTTGGATGCGCGCCGACTTGGGCGACTTGGGGAAGGCATATTTAATGGCGTTCATGATCAGCTCGGTAACGATCAGGCCGACGCTGACCGCATGGCTGCTCGGCAGCGAACCGTCGCTCGCTACGGCGACAATGGCGATGTTCGAATCGGGTCCAACCATCGAAGACGCCAGCCCCGCGCTAAGCTTATTGAGATAGGGGCCCATGGCGATCTGTTCGATGCCTTCGGACGCGTGCAAATAGCTTTGGACGGCGGCGACCGACATCACCCTCTGGTGGGCGGCGCGCAGCTCGTTCTTGGTTTCCTCCGACGCCACCGTGCCCGCTTTCAGCAGTAGAATGCTGGCGATGATCTGCAGGCTATTGGCGATACGATGCTGCATTTCGCGCAGCAGCGTCTTCTGCTGTTCGAGCAGTTTCTCAGTATGTTCGAGCAGCTTCTGCTTTTCCTGTTCGGCGACCCGGCGCTGGGTGATGTCCTTGATTGCCAGCAGAACCATCCGGCCAGCGTCGCTGTCGTCGCGGATCGGCAAAGCGTTGAGCTGGATGGTGCGGCGGCCGCGATTGGCGAATTCCTGCTCGAATTCGAAAGCCTCCATCGCAGCGTGCTGAGGGATCACGGCGACGAGCAACTGCCTGAGCCCCGGGATGTCCCATTGGCCGTCCGACAGATCGAACAGCGACCGGCCGCGAGCTTTGGTAGGGTCCTCGCCAAAGACTTCGTAGAAGCAGCGGCTGCCGGCCAATAAATGCAGCGTGTCGTCGAGCACCAGAAACGGCTCAGGGAGCGTGTCAACAATCGCCAACGCCAGGCTCTGTGCTTCGGCCAGATCATAGATTGGGTTCATGGCAGCTCCAACAGGCGGGAGCATCGCATCTCTCAGCCACCGACAGGCCCAGCGAGATCCGGTGGTGCGATGTCTATACATTACCACCCATAAATGGCCAACGGAGACTAACCTATTTTAGGGTTTGACCCAAATCCAAACAGCCCTTCAGCGGGCGACGAACGCAAGCGCGGGAAAATTGCTCGTGTCTGATTTGGGTCGAAAGCAGACTTTCGCCCGAACGCCTGCCTTCAGTGAATCCAGCATGAGCGACGGTGCCGCGCCTTAGGCTGCGCGAGCGCCGCCTGCGAAGCGCCGACGTCCGCGGAACGGGCGCTTGCCCCGGCCGCCTTCGGGACGCTGCGCCGGGCTTCCGTCGGGCCGCTTGACGAAACGCGAGACTTCGCTGCGCTCGTTGCGGTGCTGGCGACGCTCGCCGTCTGCACGGCGGTCGGTCTTGGTGCGCTGGCTGGCGTGAACGAAACGGCGCTGCTCGACCTTCTTCGGCGCCGGCTTGAGGCGACGGAGTTCGTCCGCAACCGCCGAGAAGTTCTCTGGCAACGGATCGACATTGATCTTGAGCCGGGTCAGCCGCTCGATGTCGCGCAGAAGCCCGCGCTCCTCGTGTGAGCAGAAGGCGATCGCCTTGCCCTCGGCGCCGGCGCGCGCGGTGCGGCCGATGCGGTGGACATATTGCTCGGCGACCTCGGGCAGGTCGTAATTGATGACATGGCCGACGTTGGGGATGTCGATCCCGCGCGCGGCGATGTCGGTGGCGACGAGGACGGGCATCTGGCCCGAGCGGAACAAAGCCAGGGCGCGCTCGCGCTGGGCCTGGCTCTTGTTGCCGTGGATCGCGCCGGCGGGAATTCCCGCGGCTTCGAGCAGGCGGACCATCTTGTCGGCGCCGTGCTTGGTCCGGCTGAACACCAGGGTCCGGCCGAAATCGTCGGTGCGCAGAAGCATGGTCAGAAGCGCGGTCTTTTCCGCCTGGTTGACCATGATCACGCTCTGCTCGACCCGGTCGGCGGTTTTGGCGACCGGGGTCACCGCGACTTCCGCCGGGTTGGTGAGATAGCGATCAGCAAGCTCCTTGATCGCCCGCGGCATGGTCGCCGAGAAGAACAGGGTCTGGCGCTTGGCCGGGATCAGGTTGACGATGCGCTTGAGCGCATGGATGAAGCCCAAATCGAGCATCTGGTCGGCCTCGTCGAGGACGAGGATCTCGAGCTCGCCGAGGCTCAGCGCGCGCTGGTCGATGAGGTCGAGCAGGCGGCCAGGTGTGGCGACGAGCACGTCGAGGCCGCGCGCGACGGTGCGCAGGCTCTTGCCGTTGGGGACTCCGCCGAAGATCACGCCGACCGAGAGGCGCATGAACTTGCCATAGGCTTCCGCCATGCCCGCGATCTGCGAGGCGAGCTCGCGCGTCGGGGCGAGCACCAGCATCCGGATCTGGCCCGGCTTGGGGATGTTGCGCGCGGCCGCCAACCGATCGAGCGCGGGAAGCATGAACGCCGCGGTCTTGCCGGTGCCGGTCTGGGCGATGCCGAGCAGGTCGCGGCCGCTGAGGACGGTCGGGATCGCCTGGCTCTGGATCGGCGTCGCCTGCGTGTAATTCTTGGCCGCAAGCGCGTCGAGCAGGGGCTTGGACAGCCCGAGTGAATGAAAGGACATTGTAAGTTATTCCAATATGAAACGGCCGCGCAAAAACGGCGCGGTCCGAGGGGGTCAAAAAAGCGCCCCGCGTGAATTGGGAAGCAAAACGGTCGAGGCGCGGGCCGGGTCTTCGACCGCCTTTGAAAGGTCGGGCCGAAACCGTTCACGCCGCTTGGAAAGCGCCTCGTGCTGCAGTGCAATATAGAGAGAAAGTGAAGAAAGTCTAGGCGGGCGCCACCGAGCCCGGCTCGACGTGGAAACGCGAAGCCTCCCCGATGCCCTCGAACAGGCCCGCCTCGGTCCCGGTCATCCACACCTGGCCGCGGCCTTCGAGTCGCGCAAACAGCGCCGCCCGGCGCTTGGGATCGAGATGCGCCGCAACCTCATCGAGCAGCAGCAAGGGCGGCTCGCCGCGGCGCTCGGCGACCAGCTCGGCATGGGCGAGGATGAGGCCGAGCAGGAGCGCCTTCTGCTCGCCGGTCGAGGACTGCGTCGCGGGCATGGCCTTGGCGCGATGGGTGACGGCGAGGTCGTGGCGGTGCGGGCCCTCTGTCGCCCGGCCGGCGGCGCAATCGCGGGCGCGGCTGGAGCGAAGCGCGGCGGCGAAATCGCCCGATTCCCATCCCTCGATTGCGATTGCGGCCCCGGGAAATTGGTCGTCCCTGCCCGCCGCCGCCCGTTCTGCGAGCGCGGCCACGGTTCGCCGGCGCGCCGAATCGATCTCGGCCCCATGCTCGGCCATCGCCTCCTCCAGCGCCGCGAGCCACGCCGGGTCGGCGGCGGCCTCCTCCCCGAGGAGCTTGTTGCGCGCGCGCATCGCCGCCTCGTAGCGGGATGAGTGATGGGCGTGGGCCGGCTCGAGCGCGAGGACCAGCCGGTCGAGGAAGCGGCGGCGGTCGCCCGCGCTGCCGGTGAAGAGGCGGTCCATGGCCGGGGTCAGCCAGAGGACCGACTGCCATTCGCCGAGCGAATTGACGGCAGCCGGGGCGCCGTTGATCCGCACCTGCCGGCGCTCGGGCGCGGATGAAAGGGTGCCGGTGCCGATATCGGTCTCGCCGATCCTGGCCGCGACGCTGAACGCCCCGCCGCCCCCGCGCCGCGCCATCTGCGACAAGGCCGCGCCGCGCAGCCCGCGGCCGGGTGTCAGAAGCGACACCGCCTCGAGCAGATTGGTCTTGCCCGCGCCATTCTCGCCCGAGAGCAGGACGAAGCCCGGACCCGGCGCGATCGTCGCCGCCGCATAAGAGCGAAAGTCGGTCAGGGTGAGACGGGTGAGCGGCACGCCGGCCGTCTAGCCTTCATTGCTCGCGCCGGTCGATCACTTCGTAGTGGGCGGCACGGTCATCGAAGCTGTTGAGCACCGCGCGAGCCTCCAGCGGAACATGGCTGACGCTGTAGTCCTCACCCATGAACGCCTTGATGGCATCGAGATCGTCGAACCACATCAAAGTCTGGAACTCGATCTCGCCGCCGAGGTCGCGGCGCATGAGGTCGATGTGCCTGAAGCCGGGGATTCGCCGCGCTTCGATTCCGGGAATTACCTCGGTTCGGACGATTCGTTCATAAGCATCGGCATTGTCCGGCGAGGTCCAGCCTCGCCACAGGCGGCAGATCATTAGACGCGCATCGGCATCAGCACGTAGAGCGCGTTGGACTTGTCGTTCTCGCGCAGCAGAGTCGGCGCGGCGGCGTCGGCGAGGTGGACCTCGACCGTGTCGCCATCGATCTCGCCGAGGATGTCGAGCAGATATTTGGCGTTGAAGCCGATCTCCAGCCCGTCCGAACCGTAATCCGCCGGGATCTCCTCGGTCGCGACCCCGTTCTCGGGCGAGGTCACCGACAAGGTCACCTTGTCGCGGTCGACGCTCATCTTGACCGCGCGGGTCTTCTCGCTGGCGATGGTCGAGACCCGGTCGACGCCCTGGGAAAAGCTCTTCGGGTCAAGCTTCAGCAGCTTGTCGTTGCCGGTCGGGATGACCCGGCTGTAGTCGGGGAAGGTGCCGTCGATCAGCTTGCTGGTGAGGACCGCGCTGCCGAGGCCGAAGCGGACCTTGGTCGGCGACAGGCTGATCTCAACCGTGCCCTCGAGCTCCTCGAGCAGCCGGTAGAGCTCGTTGACCGCTTTCCTCGGGATGATCACGTCGGGCATGCCCTCGGCGCCGTCGGGACGCGGCAGGGTCACGCGGGCGAGCCGGTGGCCGTCGGTCGCGGCGGCGCGGAGCTGCTCCTCGATGACGTGGAGGAAGATGCCCATCAGATAGTAACGCGTCTCCTCGCTCGAAATGGCGAAGCGGGTCTTCTCGATGATTTCGCGAAGGGTCGCGGCGGGAAGCTCGAACCGGGTCGGAAGCTCGCCCTCGGCGATGACCGGAAAGTCGTCGCGCGGAAGGGTCGAGAGGTTGAAGCGCGAACGGCCGGCGATGATCTGCATCTTGCCCTCGGCAGCGGTCATCTCGACCTGGCTGCCCTCGGGAAGCTTGCGGACGATGTCGAAGAGGGTGTGCGCGGAGACGGTGGTGGCGCCCGCCTGTTCGACGGTCGCGGGCACGCTTTCGTCGACCTGGAGGTCGAGGTCGGTGGCCATCAGGCGGAGGGAGCCGTCCTCTTGTGCCTCCAATAGGACGTTAGATAGGATCGGGATCGTATTGCGGCGCTCGACGACCGATTGGACATGGCCGAGGCCCTTGATCAGTGTCGCCCGTTCGATCGTGACCTTCATGTTCGTCCAATCCGCTGCCGCCTGTTGCCGAGCCGTTATAGCAAGGCGTTGCAGCGGTGCCAGAGGCGAGTTGGACAGGTCGCGGAACCGAAGGCGGGCCGCGGGCCCGCCTTCGCGAACATCGGCCGATTAGTTGCCGCTGCGCGGAGCGTCGGGACCGCCTTCGGACGGCAGCAGAAGCGCGTCGATATGATGGACGACACCATTGCTGAACGTCTGGTCGGCCTGGGTGATGGTGGCGGTCTTGCCGCTCGAATCGGTCAGGACGATCTTGTCGCCGTCCTTGCTCGCGGTCAGCGTTCCGCCGCCCATAGTGGCGAGGATCGCCTTGCCCTTGGCGCCGTCGATCGCCTTGCCAATGTCTTCAGCGAGGACCGTGCCGGGGAGGATCAGGTTGGTCAGCGCCCCGGTTAGCTGGGCGCGATTCTCGGGTTTGGTGTCGAGCGTTCCCCCCGCTCCGGCGAAGGCCGCGTCGCTGGGCACGAACACCGTATAGGGTCCGGGGCCGGCAAGGGTCTGGTCGAGCCCCGCGGACTTGGCGGCTGCGAGGAACTTGCTGTCGGCGGCCAGGCCGGCGCCGATGGTCTTGTTACCGGCAAGCTCCTTGGCCTCGCTCGACTGGGCCTCGGGCGAAGCCGACTGGTTGCCGCCCTCGTCCCCGCTGCACGCGGTGGTGGCGAGAAGGGCGGCGCCGATGGCGATGGAAAGGACCTTGGTGGCCATTGCACGATTCTCCATGTTTGATTCGGCTGCACAATGAACGGGCGGCCCGGAGCGTTCCGAGCCGCCCGCAAAAAAGCCGAGACCTGTCAGGTCAGGACCGAGGCCACGAGCGCTGTCACCAGCAAGGTGGTCGGATCGACCCGATAGATGCTGCCATTATTGTACCGGTACCAATCGTTCTGCGTATCAAAATAGTTGGTTCGATAGGCGTAAGGCACGTTGTAGGCATTATAGCCCAACGGCAGCTGCTGGCCGACGGTGAAGCCCGGCGAAAGCAGCGCGGCGATCGACGTGATCAGGCTCGAACCCTGGTCATATTGGTAGATTGCGCCCGGCGCGTACCGATAGCCGTAGTCGTTCGTGTCATAGTAGAGCGAACGATATTGCGACGGCACGTTGTAATAGCCGTAGGCCGAGGGCAGCATCTGCCCGACACCATAGCCGCTGGCATAAAGCGGGACGACGCCCTCGATCATGCCGGTGACGCAATCGACCTGGTAGATCACGCCGTCGTGATAGCGGTTACAGCCGTAGGGCGAGTCCGGGTAGAAGCTGCTCAGCCCATAATAATTGGGCACGTAACTGCTCATGTAAGACGCCGGCAGATACTGGCCGGGAATGAACCCGCCCGCGATCAACGGCAGTAGCGCCATGATCAGATTGTCGGACCGGTCGACCTGATAGAGGTAGCCGTTGCCGTAACGGTAATAATAATCGTCGGTGTCCGGATAAAGATAGGTCAGCGACGACGGCAGCGCACTCAAAGTGGCGACCGAACGCACGCTCGACAGAGGAGCGCCGAGAAGCTTGGCTGCCTGGCCCGGAGGCATGCAGCCGTTGTTCTTCAGCCACAGGCCCGGCGGGCAGCCGTCAATCAGCGCCCGGCCCCGCGCACGCGGCGCGATATCGAACGTGTCGGACGCATCGCGGAACGCCGCCACGCGGCGGGCGATCGGGTCGTTGCGGGTCAGCGCCCGCGTCCGCGCCCGTTCGATCCTCTGCTCGACTCGCGCAACAACAGGCGCATCGGTGCGGTCGATCCGGTCGATCCGGTCGGCGCGGATTTGCTGACGGTCAGCGACCACGCGGTCAACGCGCTGGTCGGCGCGGTCGGCGCGGCGCTCGACCCGCTCGGAGACGGCCTGGCGGGCTGGGCGATCGGCGCGGCGCTCGATGCGCTGTGCCCGCTCTTCGCGCTGGGCCTGGACTCGTTCCATACGCTGCGGACGCTCGGCGCGCCGTTCAATGCGCTGCTGGGCGGCGGCGCGTTCCATGCGCTGCGGGCGCTCGGCGCGCCGTTCGACGCGCTGCTGGACGGCGGCACGCTCAACGCGTTGCGGGCGCTCGGCACGGACTCGCTGACGGGCGCCGCTTTGGCGCTCGACCTTCTCGGCGCGCTCGCGATCGCGCTTGTTGTCGTCGCCCCGCTGCGCGCTGGCCGGGGCCGAGATCGCCAGTGCGGCGACGCCGGCGGCGAGAAATACCCTGGTCATGATACAAATACTCCTTCTGAGCGGCTTGAACGGTTCGCAGTTGCTGGCGTTCCATCGCTTTGTCGGCTTGGACCGGGTACTTACCGCAACCAGATGAACCTTGAATTTCAAGTGCGTTCAGACGCTTAGGCAGGCTCGTCGACCCAATCCGAGCGCAACCGGCGGACGGCGAACAGCATCAGGATGCCCGCCACGACATAGAACCCGACCACGCTGACCGCCGCATAGCGCAGCGCCTCGGTCCCAAGCCGGGCCTTGAACGCCTCCGACAGCGCTCCGATCAGCATCGGCCCGACACCGAGGCCGATGAAATTGTTGATCAGCAGGAAGCTGGCCGAGGCGGTTGCCCGAAGCGGCCGGGCGACGAGATGCTGGATGGCGGTGGTGACGGGGCCAAGCCACAGGATGTTGAGAGCGTTCGGGATGAGCAGCAGCAGCCAGGCAAGCGTCGAGTCGGTCGCGAGCAGCCCGGCTACGAACAGGGGCGCCGTGACCAGCCAGGCGATGGCGGGGAGGCGCGCGTACCAGCCGCGGTCCGACGCCCCGAGCCGGTCGGCGAGCGCGCCCCCGGCCAGCACCCCGGCCGTGCCCCCGATCAGGAAGATCGACGCTAGAAACTGGCCGCGGGTGATGATGTCGAAGCCGAAGCTCCGCTCGAGCACCGACGGAGTCCAGACCGCAAGCCCGTAGCCCGCAAGCGAGCTGCACGAGGCGGCCGCGGCCATCAGCCAGAAGGTCGGCTTGGCGGCGATCAGGGGAAAGGTGCGGAGCAGCTTGACCGGCTCGACCGAGGCCCCGACCGGGCGCGGCACGTCGCGCACGAAATAGAGCATGACCGGCGCGAGGGCGATGCCGGCAACGCCCATGGTCACGAACGCAGCGCGCCAATTGACCCACGCCGCGAGATAGGCGCCGATCAGGGTTCCCCCGGCAAGCCCGAGCGGGACTCCGAGCGAGAAGATGGCGAGCGCCCGGGCCCGCCGCTCGGGCGGGAAATAATCGGCAATCAGTGCATAGGAAGGCGCCACGCCGCCCGCCTCGCCGATTCCGACCCCGAGGCGGAACAGGAACAATTGGCCGAAATTGGCGGCGGTGCCGCACAACGCCGTGAACAGGCTCCAGAAGGCGAGCGCCCCGGCCACCACGCGGCTCCGGCTGGTGCGGTCGGCAAGCATTGCGAGGGGAACCCCGAGAACCGAGTAAAGGATCGCGAAGGCAATTCCCGCGATCGCTCCAAATTCGGTGTCGGTGAGCTTGAGGTCCTCGATGATCGGCCCGGCGAGAATGCCGAGGATCTGGCGGTCGAGGAAGTTGAGGATGTAGGCGAGCAGGAGCAGCGCCAGCACGACCCTCGGCGCAGGCGATGGACGGGTCCGCGATGCGCTCATGCCGAAGCTCCAATCCGTTCGATCAGCCGGTCCACGTCGTCCTCGTCCTGGTAGATTGCGAATCCGATGCGAAGCACGTCGCCGCGATAGTCGGTGATGACATTGGCCGCCTTCAAGCGCTCGTAGAGGCCGGCGGCATCGGGCCCGCGGAAGGCAAGGAACCGCGCCTGAGGCCCATCCCCGGGCGGATTGAGAAGCTCGAAGCCGGACAGGACGCGGCCTTCGCCCGAGTCCAAGAAGCGCGCCTTCAGCGCTGCCACATGCGCCGATATGCGTTCCGTGGTGAGGCCGTTCTCGGCGAGCATCGCGCGGACCGCGGTGAAGCGGTAGAGAGCGCTCGGGTCGAAGGTCGCGCCGAGGAATCGCGACGCGTCGGCGGCATAGCCGGCGGTTCCGGGCGGGAGGCTCAGATCCTCGAATTCGGCGAACCAGCCGGTGACCGGCGGGCGCGGCCCGAATCCATGCGGCGCGTGGAGGAAGGCGCAGCCCTCCCCCGACATCGCATATTTGTAGCCGCCGCCGAGGTAGAATGCGGACTGCGCCGCGGCCCCGCTGAGCGGGCCGGGGAGCGCCATGAAGGCGTGGTAGCCGTCGACGACCACCCACGGGCCTTCGGGGCGGGCGAGCTCGGCGAGCGCATCGACCGCCTCGAACAGCCGGCCCGAGCCGAACAGAACCTGGCTGACGAAGATCAGGTCATGTTCGCTGGACTGGGCGCGCTCGAGGAAGCGGGCGGTGAAGCCGTCGAACGGCTCGGCCGCGACCTTCTCCTCGATAAACCAGCCGTCCTCGGCCCAGCGGTCGAACTGGCGCCGGGCGCTGTGGAACTCGCCGTCGCTGGTCAGGACCCGAAGCCTGGCCCCGTCCCGCGGACAGGCGGAGACCAGGCGGATGATGAAATCGTGGGTGTTCGAAGAAAAGACGATATTGGCGGGATCGGCCCCGCCGAGCTCGGCCGCGACCTCGCGCTGGGCCGCCGGCCAGACTTCGCCCATCACCTTGTCCCACTTGCGGTCGGCGAGGCGGGCGGCGTCTTCCCAAGCCAGGCGCTGCCCGTCGAAGCTCGCATCTGGCCACAAATGATGGCTGTGCGCGGCGAAATGGAGCCGCTCGGGGTCCGCCCCCAGGCTGAGCGCGAACAGCGGCTTGAAGCTCAAAGGTCGGTCCCGGTCATAGATCGGTCCTCAGGGACCACAATTCGGGGAACAGCCGCTTGTCGAGGGTCGAGCGCAAATAGCTCGCCCCGGCCGAGCCACCGGTGCCGCGCTTGTTGCCGATGATCCGCTCGACGGTGAGCACATGCTTGTGCCTCCACCCGGCGAGCGAATCGTCGAGGTCCATGAGCTTCTCGGCAAGCTGGTAGAGCTCGAACCGCTCGTCGGCGTTGCGATAGACGGTGAGCCAGGCCGGCCCGGTGCCCTGCGACACGTCGAAGCCCGCCCGGACCAGCGCGGCCTCGGCGGCATCGCGCAGGCTCGGCGCTTCGAGCGCGCGCCCGAGCCGAAGCCGATCGTCGCTGCCCTCAGGATAATGTTTGAGGAACGCCGGGTCTTTGAGCCCGAGCCGAAACTCGAGCTCGCGGAACTGCGCCGACTGGAAGCCCGACGAGGTCCCGAGCACGTCGCGAAAGGCAAGATAATCGACCGGGGTCAGGGTCGTGAGCACGTCCCACGACAGGGTCATCACCGACTGGATCCGGCCCACCCGCGAGAGCGCCTTGTAGGCCGGTGCATATTGATCCTCGCCGATCAGGCGGATCGCATAATCGACCTCGTGCAGCATCTCCTTCATCCACAATTCCATCGTCTGGTGGATGATGATGAACAGCATTTCGTCGTGGAGGTCGCTGAGCGGCTGTTGCGCGCCGAGCAGCTGGTCGAGCTTGAGATAATCGGCATAGGTCATGCCGGCGGGCGTCGCGGTCATGGGCGACGGTCTAGGCGAAAGGAAGCGGCGGCGGAAGCGTCCGCCAGCAGCCTCAACGGGTCGGCGAACCGGCCGAGTTGACCGAGCCGATATTGCCGAACAGCTCTTCGAAAAAGCTGCGCTTGCGGCCCAGCGTCGGAGTCTGCCGGCGGCTCGGAGTCAGGTTCATCACCAGCTCGCGCCCGGTCATCCCGACCGCGGTGACATTGCCGGCCTGATCGAACTGGACGTGGAGCACCTTGTGGCGGCTGACGTGCGGATCGCGAAACGCCAGCTGGACCTGGTCGCGCGACACATAATACCAATCGTTCTGCGTGAACTGCCCAGCAAGCGTCGGCGTGCCGAGCAATTTTTGGACCGACGCCTTGTTGTCGATCCCGGGTTGGATCGAGGCGGCGAGCTGGGTGTCGATCACCGCGCCCTTGTGCGCGTTGAAGGTCGAGCAGGCAGCGAGCGCAATCGCCGCCGCCGCAACTGTCAGACGCTGGACCATCACTCGCTTCATCGACACTTAATCCTCATTGGAGGCGAAAGGCCCCCGGCCGGCAAGCTTGCCTGTGGGCCCGCGACCCCAATATGCTGGCCGCATGGCCCGGCGCAACCCGCGCACGCACAGAAAGCACGTCATTCCCTTATGATTGCCAAGCTGTTCCGCCGATTAACGGCCGACCGGGGAGCGGGCGAGCTGCTGTTCGACTGGGCGACGCATGCCGCGCGCGAGCCTGAATGGTACCGCAACGGCGCCGTTCCGGACACGATCGATGGGCGCTTCGCCATGCTCGCGACCGTCACCGCGCTTGCTTGCCTGAGGCTCGAGCAATTGGGGGCAGAGGGCGAGCGGCTGTCGATCGCTTTGACCGAGCGCTTCGCCGAGGTGATGGAGAGCGAGCATCGCGAATTGGGGCTGGGCGATCCGACGCTGGGCAAAACGGTGCTGAAGCTGCTCGGCGGGCTCGAACGGCGGATCGGCATCTTCCGCCCGGCGGTCGAGGGCGGTGCCGGCTGGGCCGAGGCCGCGTCGGCTGCCTTGCCGGATGCGAACGGCTCGACCGAGCTCGCCGCCTGGCGCGGGACCCGGCTGAAGCGCCTCGCCCAACAGCTCGAGCGCGCCTGGCTCGCAGAGCTGGCGCAAGGGGAAATCCGATGAGCGAGTCGTTCGACCATCGCGTGCGGCTCGACCAGATCGGCCGCGGCCTCCGCGTTGACCTGTCCGCCAATGACTCGGAGTGCGCCGAGATCGCCCGGCGGCTCGGGCTCGTGTCGCTCGACCGGCTCGAGGGCCACGCGATCCTGTCGCGCGACGGCGAGCGGGTCCATGCCGAGGGGCGGGTGCTCGCCGCGCTCCAGCAATCCTGCGTCGTCACCGGCGACCCGGTCGCCAGCTGCATCGACGAGCCCTTCGCGCTCGACTTCCTGCCCGAGCCTTCGGACGTCCGCCCGGACGAAGAGATCGAGCTCCGGCCGGACGATTGCGACATCGTGTTCCACGACGGGGCGACCATCGACCTTGGCGACGCGGTGGTCGATTCGCTCGCGCTCGCCCTCGACCCCTATCCCCGCAGCGCCGGCGCCGAAGCCGCGCTCAAGGAAGCCGGGGTGATGAGCCCCGAGGAAGCCGGGCCGTTCGCGGCGCTGGCGCGGCTCCGCGGCGGAGAACAGGACGGCTGATCAGAACGGGACGTCGTCGTCGAGGTCGGTGTCGAACGCCGCCGGCTGGGGCCGTGACTGGCTGCGCTGGCCGCCGCCGATGGGGCCGCCGAAATCCTCGTCGAACCCGCCCGATCCTCCGCCGCCACCGCCTTCGCCGCGGCTGTCGAGCAGGACGAGCTCGCCGCGGAAATTCTGGAGCACGACCTCGGTGGAATATTTGTCCTGGCCCGACTGGTCGGTCCATTTGCGGGTCTGCAGCTGGCCTTCGAGATAGACCTTCGAGCCCTTGCGGAGGTAATTCTTGGCGACCCGGCCGAGGTTCTCGTTGAAGATCGTTACCCGGTGCCATTCGGTCCGCTCCTGGCGGTTGCCGTCGCGGTCCTTCCAATTTTCCGACGTCGCGACTCGCAGGTTCACGACCTCGCTCCCGCTGGGCAGCGAGCGCGCCTCGGGGTCAGCCCCGAGATTGCCGACCAGAATGACCTTGTTGACGCCCGCCATCATGTTTCTCCTCGACTTCCGCGCTTCCTAAGCCAAGCGGCGGGGCGATGCCAAGGCGCTATTCGGCAGCGACCGCCGCCTTGCGCGGACTCGAGGCGGAGCGGAAGCCGACGATCAACGCCGCGAGCGTCAGCAGCTGGGCGCCGATCGCCTCCGCCGTCGGGAACAGGCCGAGCATCGGCAGGCGCGGAGCGGCCTGGAGCGGGGTGATGCCGATGACCCCGGCTTCTTGGAGCGCTCCGATTCCCTTCCCAGCAAGGATCACCGCCAGCACCGCGATCAGCATCGCGCTGTAACGGAAGAACTGGCCGATCGGCAGGGTCCGGCTGAGGCGCAGCATCGCCCAAGCGATCACCGCAAGCAGCGCGGCGCCGGTCACGGCGCCGGCGAGGATGGTCGCGCCATTGTCCGCAGTCCAAAGCGCGGCGTAGAACAGGATCGTCTCGAACACCTCGCGATAGACGACGATGAAGGCGAGGCCGAACAGGAACCACCCCGACCCGCGCGACAAGGCGCCCTGCATCTTCTCCTGGATATAGCGTCGCCATTCGGCCGCCTGGCTCTTGCCGTGCATCCAGATCCCGACCGACAGCAGGATCACGGCGGCGAGGAGCGAGCCGACGCCCTCTGTGAGCTCGCGGCTCGCCCCGCTGATCCCCATGGCATAGGTTGCCACCGCCCAGGTTGCGGCGCCGGCAACCAGCGCCGCGACCCAGCCGCCGTGGACGAAGGGCAGCGCCTCGGGCCGCTCGGCCTTGCGCAGGAAGGCGATCATCGCGATCACCACCAGCAGCGCCTCGAGGCCCTCGCGGAGCAGGATCGCGAAGGCGCCGAGGAAGGTCGCGACCGAGCTTTCCGCCTCGGGCGCCAGCGCGGCTTCGGCACGGTCGAGCAGCGTTTCGATGGCGTCGAACCGCCGGCGCAGCTCGGACTCGGGCTCGCCGCGAGCGACCGCTGTTCGGAAGCCGGCCATCGCCTGCTCGACCTCGACCATCAGCCCGCCGTCGCGGGTCGCAAGCACCGCCTCGACCGGTTCGAACCCGTCGAGATAGGCGGACAGCGCCAGGCGCTTCGCCTCGGCGCGATCCCCGGCCGACGCCGCGGCGAGGCTTTCGCGAAGGCGGGTCCGGGCCAGCTGCAACGGACCCGTGACGGCGAGCGCTCCCGGCTCGGAGCGCAGATAAGCGATGACCGCCGCGGCCCGGTCGGCGCCGAGCTTCGCCTCAACGTCGGCGGGAGTCAGCGCAACCAGAGCGGCGAGGTCAGGGATCGCCGCGCGCACCTCGGGATCGTCGAGCAAGCGTTTGCCCGCTGCCGCGTCGCCATAGGCCAAGGTCCCGCTGTGGAAGGCCAGCGCCCAGCGGTCGGCCTCGGACAGATGGGCGAAACTCTGCATCGCCGTTCCGTCGAGCCCCTGCGAAATGACCTGGTAGAGCCCGAACAGGCTGCGGTCGCGGGCTCGGGCGCGGTCGGCGAAGGCGATCGGCGGCGGATCCATGGTCGCCGCCACAGCGGCCGAAACCTCCCCCTTGCCGCCGTGACAGGAAGCGCAATTCTCCGAGTAGAGTGCGGCGCCGCGCGCGAGATCGGGCACGCCAGGCGGGGCGAGCGGAACCGGATAGGCCTTGAGCAAGGCGGCGGCGAGGGCCTTGGCCTGCGCCGCGACTCGGGCGGGCTCGGACTTGGCGGCGATCGCGGCCTGGAGCGCCTTGGCCTGGGCTAACAGACGACTGCGTTCGGGCTTGTCCGGAAGCGCCTCGAGGTTCGCCGCGGCGGTGGCGGAGAACTCCCGCATCTCGTCATATTCGAGCGGGTTCTTGACCCGTCCACCCGCGACCGCCTCGCGATAATCGACCGCAATATAGTCGAGCAGCCGCCAGGTCGCCTGGGCGGTCTGCTCGGGGCTAGCGGCGAGCGCCGGTCCCCAGGCGAACAGCGCGACGAGGCAGGCAGGCAGCCAGCGCAGAGCGACGTGCGACATGCCAGTGGCATAGCAACTTGCAAATGATTATCAATAACGATTGGCGACGTTCAACGCGGTGGGTAGCGCAGCCGTCCGAGGAAGCGCGTCACACTGAATCGCCTCTCGCCGGTGCCGCGCCATTCGGCCTTCCACTTTTCGAACCGCATGACGTCGTCGATCCGACGGTCGAGGAAGGCGCGCGTCTCGCCCCAGCCCTCGCTCTGGTCGTCGAGCCAGGCGAGCAGGGTCGAACCATAGACCGCGCCGAGCGAGGCGCGCTTGGTATAATGGTTGAAGTCGGTCGCCGTATCGCCCGCCAGCCGCCACATGAGGTCGGCGCTGCGCCAGCCGATTCGCGCCGCAAGCGGCACATTCTGCGGCATGGCGAGGATCGCCAAGGCGTTCCGCATCGCCTCACGCGCCGGGCCCATGATCTCGAGCCTCGACCAGATGAGTACGCGGATTCGCTCGCGGATCTTCATCGCCGCGAGCTCGCCGGGCACAAGGTATGCCTCCATCGCCCGGTCGACTGCCTGGGTATAGAGGTCGATCAGCGCGGCGCGGTCCCTGGGCATGGCCAGATGTGCCTTGGTGCGCTCGACTCCGAGCTGCTTCGCCGCCGCCTCGACCGCCTTTCGACCCCAGCCGTCGAACACCGCATTCTCGCCCACCGAGAGAGCGAGCTGCCGTCGCAATTGCTCGAGCGGCGATGCCGGCTGGTCCATCGCGCTCAACTGGCCCCGGCGACGGTCGTGCGCAACCCCCGGTCGCGAATCCGCACCAGCACCAGCGCCGCTCCGATCGCCGCCGCCCCGGCCCAGTCGAGCGGCGACAGGGTTTCGCCATAGGCCCACCAGCCGACCAGCGCCGAGATCGCCGGCTGGGTCAGGAGGGTAAGGCCGACGACGAGCGGAGACAGCGATCCGATCGCATAGACCAGCAGGCCCTGGCCGATGACCTGGCTGCTGAGCGCGAGGATCAAGACGAAAGTCCAGTCGCCCGGGATGATCCGCTCACCGAGCGCCACCGACAAAGGCAGCAGCATCGCCGCCCCGAACGCGCTCGAGAGGAACAGCAGCGGCATGGCTCCAAGCGCTCCGCGCGCCTTCTGAACCGCGATCAGATAGCCGGCGTAGAGGATGCCCGCGAACATCGCGAGCAAATCGCCCTGCAAGTGGCGCAGCGACAGGTCCGCGCTGCTGCCCATCAACAGCGCCGCGCCGATCGCGGCGAGGAGCAAAGCCGAGCCCTGGACCAGGGTCGGCCAGGATCGCGCAAGCCACAGGCCCCAGGCGGCGAAGGCGAAGCTCGAGACGTTGCCGAAGAGGGTCGCGTTGGCGAGCTTGGTCATGTGGATCCCGACGTGCCAGGCGGCGAGGTCGGCGGCGAAGAAGAACGCAGCGATCGCGACGAGCGCGGCGAGCGGGCGCCCCGGCCAATGGACCGGCTGGCGCGCCAAGCGGGCGATCAGGAACAGGAAAGGGAGAGCGAGCGCCAGCCTCCAGAAGCCGGCGGCGACCGGGCCGACCCCGGCGAGGCGGACCAGCCACGGGCCGACCGCGAGCAGGCTGCTGCCGATCAGGAGCGCGGCGAAGGCGAAGGGCTGGGGAGCTCGTGACACTCGGGCCGTCTAGGGGCTTCGAAGCCCTGGCGGAAGCCGGAAGTCCACGGGCCGGTTATAAGCACAACTTATCGGCGGGTCCGAGGAATCACGATGGTAATGAGACCGCCTTCCAATCATTTTTATGCGATTGGCCAAGCGCCGAACGCAAAAAGGATTTTCGATGCCAACCCTGTTCGACCCGTTGCGGATCGGTCCGCTGGAGCTCCCCAACCGGATCGTCATGGCGCCGCTGACCCGCGCCCGTTCCTGCTGCGACGCCGTGCCGACGCCGCTGATGGCGCTTTATTATGCGCAGCGGGCGAGCGCCGGCCTGATCATTTCCGAAGCGACCGGGATCAGTCGCGAGGGTCTCGGCTGGCCCGACGCGCCAGGGCTGTGGAGCGATGCGCAGGTGGAAGGCTGGAAGCCGGTCACGTACGCCGTGCACCAGGCCGGCGGCCGGATCGTCGCCCAGCTGTGGCATATGGGCCGCCTGGTCCATCCCTCGCTCGGCGGCGGCCAGCCGGTCAGCGCCTCGGCGACGACCGCGCCCGATTTCGCCCACACCTACCAGGGCAAGAAGCCGTACACGCAGGCGCGCCCCGCGACCCGCGACGACATCCGCCGGATCGTCGCCGACTATGCCCGCGCTGCCGCGAACGCGGTCGCCGCCGGCTTCGACGGGGTCCAGCTCCACGGCGCCAATGGCTATCTGATCGACCAGTTCCTGCGCGATTCGGGCAATTTCCGGACCGACGAATATGGCGGGTCGATCGACAACCGGCTGCGCTTCGTCACCGAGGTGACCGAGGCGGTCGGGGCGGAGATCGGAATCGACAAGGTCGGAATCCGCTTCTCGCCAAACATCCTCTCACAGGGCGTCGAGGATTCGGACCCCCTCCCTTTGTACACCGCGCTCGCCGAGCGGCTCGAGTCCCTCAACGTTCCGTGGATCGAGCTTCGCGAGGCGCACCGCCCGACCGCGGCGGGATCGATCCCGACCGCGCCGGTGAGCCCGGCGATGCGGCCGATCTATTCCGGCGCGATCCTGCTCAACAGCGATTATGACGGGCCGAGCGCCAAGGCGCGGATGGCCGAAGGAATCGCCGACGCGATCAGCTTCGGCCGACCCTTTATCTCCAACCCCGATCTGGTCGAGCGGATCGCCGCCGGAGCGCTGCTCGTGCCGGGCGACGAAGCCACCTATTATTCGGGCGGGGCCAGCGGCTATGTCGATTATCCGCGGCTCGACGAGGCCCAAGCGGCCTAGGGGGCGTAGCGTTCCCTGAGGTCAAACAAAGCGAGCGCGGCCTTGGCCGCGCCGCCGCCCTTGTCGCCGCGCTTGGGGTCGGCGCGCTCGATCGCCTGCGCCTCATTCTCTACGGTGAGGATGCCGTTGCCAATGGCGAAGCCCTGCATGGTCAGCTCCATCAGGCCGCGTGCGCTTTCCTCTGCGACGACTTCGAAATGATAGGTCTCGCCGCGGATCACCACGCCCAAAGCAACGAAGGCGCAGAAGCGACCGCTTCGCGCCGCGAGCGCAATCGCCCCGGGGAGCTCGAGCGCTCCGGGAACGGTCAGGGTCTCGTGGCGGTGGCCGGCGGCCTCAATCGCCGAGCGGGCGCCGGCAAGCAGCATGTCGTTGAGGTGCGGATAGAAGCGCGCCTCGGCGAGCAGGACCGACGCCATGGCGTCACGCGCTCCCGGTCGGGATCGGGCGTTCGTCGACGATGGCGAGTCCGTAACCGGCCAACCCGACCGGCGAGTGGTGGCTGTTGGTGAGGAGGATCATGTCGTGGATCCCGAGCGCCGCGAGGATTTGCGCCCCGGTGCCGTAGCTGCGCACCGCATCGCCGATCTGGACCGGCTCGCCCGAGCGGACCGCGATCGAGCGCGACAGCGAACCGGGGGCGGCGGCGTGAAGCGCGACCACGACCCCGCTTCCCTGCTCTTCGATCTGCCGCATCGCGGCTTCGAGCAGGCCCGAGCGCGGTCCCTGCTCGCCGAGCACGTCGGCGAGCAAATCGAGGCTGTGCATCCGGACCATCGCGGGCGAGGCGGGGTCAAGGGTGCCGTGGAGCAGCGCCATCTGCTCCTCGCCATTGGCCTTGTCGCGGAAGACGTGCGCCTGCCAGTGGGCGCCGCTCGAAGCAACGAACGGGCAGGTCGCCACCCGCTCGACCAGATGATCCTTCTTGAGGCGATAGGCGATGAGGTCGCGGATGGTGCCGATCTTGAGGCCGTGGGCGCGGGCGAAATCCATCAGATCGTCGAGCCGGGCCATGGTCCCGTCCTCCCGCATGATCTCGCAGATCACCCCGCTGGGGTTGAGTCCGGCGAGGCGCGAGACGTCGACCGCGGCCTCGGTATGCCCGGCGCGGACCAGGACCCCGCCCGGCCTGGCGACCAAGGGAAAGACGTGGCCGGGGGAGACCAAAGCATCAGGCCCGTTGGCCGAATCGATCGCCACCGCGATCGTCCGCGCCCGGTCGCCGGCGCTGATCCCGGTCGAGATCCCATCCTTGGCCTCAATCGAGACGGTGAAGGCGGTCTCGTTGCGGCTCTGGTTCGAGCGGGCCATCGGCTCGAGCCCGAGCTGGTCGGCGCGCTCCTTGGCCAAGGCGAGGCAGATCAGGCCGCGGCCGTGGCGGGCCATGAAGTTGATTGCCTCGGGCGTGGCCATTTGCGCGGGGATGATGAGGTCGCCCTCATTCTCGCGGTCGTCGTCGTCGACCAGGATGAACATGCGCCCGTTGCGCGCCTCGTTGATGATCGCCTCGGCCCCGACCAGCACGTCGGTAGTGCCGCGCTGGATCAGTTTCTCGAGCCGCATCAGCGTCTCGGCGGTCGGGTTCCAATCGTCCGAGCCCATCTTGCGCAGCGAATTGGGGTGGAGGCCGGCGGCACGCGCGAGCCCCGCTCGGCTGACCTCGCCGGTTTCGATGATCGCATTGAGCCGATCGATGAGAGTGGCGCTCATCTCGCCTCCATATCACATTTCAATGTGATGAAAAGAGGTCAGAATGTGATCTTCAATGTGAGCGGGCGGCGATCAGCCGTTGCAGATAGCGGGCGAGGATGTCGATCTCGACATTGAGCTGTCGTCCAACCGCGATCTCGCCGAGAGTCGTGTGGGCGGCGGTGTGCGGGATGATGTTGAGCTCGGCGCGGGCCGTTCCATCGGGCTGGTCGGCGACCCGGTTGACGGTCAGCGACACGCCATCAAGGGTCAGCGACCCCTTGGCGGCGATCATCGGGCCGAGCGCGGCTGGGACGGCGATCGCGATCCGCAGCGAATCGCCTTCGGGCGTGGCCTCGACGACGTCGGCCACCGCGTCGACATGGCCGGTGACGATATGACCGCCGAGCTCGTCGCCGAGCCGGGCCGAGCGCTCGATGTTGAGCCGCGCGCCCTCGCGCCACAGCTCGGCCGCGGTCCGCGCCGCGGTTTCCGCCGAGACATCGACCGCGAACCAGTCCGCGCCCTTGTCGACCACCGTGAGGCATACGCCCGAGCAGGCCACCGACGCGCCGAGCGCGAGGTCGTCGAGCGGTGCCGAGGTGGCGATCTCGAGCCGGAGGTCGCCGCGCTGCTCGGCCTTGCGGACGGTTCCGACGTTGGTGACGATTCCGGTGAACATGGCTCGCGCCTAGCCTTCGCGCACCCGCTCGTAAACTTCGAGCCGGTCGACCCCGAGGCGTTTCTCCTCGACCAGCCGCCAGCGGCCGTGGGCGTCGTTGATCGCGTCGAGCCCGACATAGCCGAAGCTCGACTTGCCCTCGCCGACGATGATCGGGGCGCGATAAATCAGGATCCGGTCGACCAGGTCTGCGGAGAGGAAGGCGGTGGCGGTCGCCGATCCGCCCTCGACGAGCAGGTCGTTGACGTCATGAAGCCCGTGAACGTCCTCGGGCGAGCGCAGGATCTCCCAGCCATCGACCGCCTCGCCGCTGGTCAGCAGCGCCCGCCGCGGCGACCGGTCCTCGAGCCCGGGCAGGCGGACGTCGAGCCGCGGCTGGTCGGCGAGATAGGTCCCGCGCCCGACGAGGATCATGTCGCTCTCCGAGCGCTCGCGGTGGACATGGCGGCGCGCGTCCTCGCCGGTGATCCATTGCGATTCGCCCGACGGCAAAGCGATCTTGCCGTCAATCGACAGCGCCAGCTTGAGGGTGATTCGCGGGCGGCCGGTTTCCACCCGAGTCAGCCATCCCGCCATCGCCCGGCGCGCTGCTTCCCGGCCGATCCCCGTCTTGACGTCGATTCCCGCACCGCGGAGCGCCCGGACGCCTTTCCCTTTGGTGCGCGGGTCCGGGTCGATGACTGCGACCACCACCCGCTTCGGCTCCGCCGCGATCAGCAGCGAGGTGCAGTCGGGGCCGCGCTCGCTGCGGTGCGCGCACGGCTCGAGAGTGACGTAGACGTCGGCGCCCTTGGCCTTCGCCCCGGCCTCGGCGAGCGCGACAGCTTCGGCGTGGGGGCGGCCACCTTGCGCGGTCGCGCCGCGCCCGACGATCTTGCCGCCCTGAACGATCACGCAGCCGACGTTGGGGTTGGGCGCGCTTCGCCCACGCGCGCTCTTCGCCAGCGCGACCGCCTCGGCCATGAAGCGCCGGTCAGCGCTCACATCCCGAGCTTGTTCTCGAGCTCTTGGAATTGCTTCCGCCGTTCTTTTCGGAAGGCCTCGACCTCGGCCTGGTCGCGCTTCTGGTCGGCGATGATCTCGGCCTCGGCGCGGTTCTCCGGCCAGTTTTCGACATAGACGATGTAGGGCGGCGGCGCGGTGTTGATCTTCGAATCGACGAAAAAGACGATGACGATGATCAGGGTGACGAGGATCGACAGCGCCGCGCCGATGCGCTGCTCGCGGCTCCGCTGCCTCATGAAGGCGCGCAGGTCGGCGAAAGCGACGCTCGGGCGGGACGGCCGCGGAAACCAGCTCATCCGACGAAGATAAGCGCGCGATGGGCGAAGGGCTAGTGACGCCGGTGCCGGCTCTGTTACGGTGACGGCATGAGGGTCTTGCTTGGCATCGCCGTTGCTGTCGCGGTCGCGGTCCTACCCGGCGCGGCCCAGACCCATGACGGCGCGAGCGCCCGCTATCTCGGTAACGAAGGAATTCTCGTCGCGCGCGGCGACACCAAGGTCCTGTTTGATGCCTTTTATGCCGAGAGCTTCGGCGGTGAATATTCCCTCGTCCGCGAGTCCGACGAAACGGCGATGATGAAGGGCCAGCCGCCGTTCGACGGAATCGACGCCATCTTTATCAGCCATATCCACCCGGATCATTTCAACTCCCGCAAAACCATCGCTTTCATGCGCGCCAATCCGGGCGTGCGGCTCTACGCCGGGATCGACGTGGTCGGAGCAATCCGGGCCGCCGACGCCTCGAGCGACCCGCTGATGAAGCGGGTGGTTCCGGTCCACGTCGTGCCCGGCGCCCCGCCGCAGCGCTTGTCGATCGACGGGCTGGAGATCGAGGCCTTTCCGATCCCTCATAATGGCGGCGGGCCGACTCCCAATTACGCCTTTCGAGTCGCGCTCGACGGGCAGACCCGCGTCTTCCACCTCGGCGACGCCGATCCGGCGGACCGCCATTACGCGCCCTACCAAGGCGAGTTCGACGCCCGCCCGACCGACGTTGCTTTCCCGCCCTATTGGATGCTGCTCGACTCCTCGGGCAAGCAGGTGCTCGAGCAGCGCATCCGGCCGCGCAACGTGATCGGGATCCACGCCGGTTCCGAGGTCCGGGCCGACCCTGATGGTGCCCGCCGCGAAACCGGATCCGACCTGTTCATAGAACCCGGGGAAGAACGGCCGATCCCCGAGCGGGAGCGCTGAACCGGCGCTAGCGGAGCGCCGCGGCGGCGAGCCGGCGGACGGCGCGATCCTTGCCCATGCGCTCGAGCAGGCCGGCCATTTCGGGCCCGCTCTCGCGCCCGGTCAGCGCGAGGCGCAACGGGTGGAAAAGCTCGCGGCCCTTCCGCCCAGTCCGCTCCTTGAGCGCGGCGGACAGCGCCGCCCAGGGCGAGTCGTCCCAATCGAGATCCTCGGCGATCGCCGCCGCTTCGCGCGCCACCAGCCGCTCGTCATGGCCGAGCTCGGGCGGCTCGATCTCGCCCGCGAGGACCGCATACCAGCGCTCGAAATCGGCGAGCCGTTCGAGATTCGGCCGAAGGAGCAGCCAGTCCGCCTCGCTTGCCCCGGCCGGAAGCCGCTCGGCGACCGCCGCGAAGTCGAGCTGGTGGAGCAGCCGGGCGTTGACCAACTCGACGTCCTTGGGGTCGAAATGCGCCGGGGCGCGGCCGAAATGCGCGAAATCGAGGCCGGCGGCGAGCTCGTCGAGCGTCGTCACCGCCTCGACCGGCTGCGAGGTCCCGATCCGGGCGAGGAGCGAAAGCATTGCCATCGGCTCGACTCCCTCCTCGCGCAAATGTTGGGCGCCGTAGGAATTCAGGCGCTTCGACAGTTTCCCCTCGGCCGCGACCAGCAAGGCTTCGTGGGCGAATTCGGGCGGCTTGCCGCCGAGCGCCTCGAACATCTGGATCTGGGTCGCGCTGTTGGACACATGATCCTCGCCGCGGACAATGTGGGTGATCTTGAGGTCGAGGTCGTCGATCACGCTCGGGAGTAAATAGAGCCAGCTCCCGTCCTCGCGACGGACGACCGGGTCGCTGAGCAACTTTGGGACGAACCTCTGGGGGCCTCGAATGAGATCGGTCCATTCGATCGGCCGGTCATGGTCGAGCCGGAAGCGCCAGTGCGGGCGGCGACCCTCGGGCGGAGGCTCACCCGGGTCCTTGCGCTCGTAGACCGGCGGCAGCCCGCGCCCGAGCAGCACCTTGCGGCGAAGCTCGAGTTCTTCAGGAGTCTCGAAGCAGGCATAGACCCGCCCGGCGTCGCGGAGCCGTTCGAATTCCCGCTCATAGAGGTCGAAACGATCCGACTGGCGCACGACCTGGTCGGGCCTGAGCCCGAGCCAGTCGAGATCGTCGCCGATCATCTTCTCGAATTCCTGGGTCGAGCGCTCGCGATCGGTGTCGTCGATCCTGAGGATGAACGCGCCGTCGTTCTTTTGCGCGAACAGATAATTGTGCAGCGCGGTGCGGATATTGCCGACGTGAAGCCGGCCCGTCGGCGACGGCGCGAAGCGGGTGACGACGCTCATGCGCGGCCGGTGTGGAAGAAGTTGGTGATCGGGTAGCGGCGGTCGCGGCCGAAGTTGCGCTTGCCGATCTTGACGCCCGGCGGCGCCTGGCGGCGCTTGTACTCGGCGCGAAACAGCTTGCGCTCGATGTCGGCGACCAGCGCCTCGGGCTCGCCGGTCGCGGCCGCGGTTTCGGCGACCGACAGCTCGCGCTCGACCAAAGCCTCGAGGATCCGGTCGAGCACCGAATACGGCGGCAGGCTGTCCTCGTCCTTCTGGTCCGGGCGAAGCTCGGCCGAGGGCGGCTTGTCGATAACGCGATCGGGCATGACGGAGCCGTCGGGGCCGAGCGAGCCGCGCGGGCGGTTGGCGTTGCGCCAGCGCGACAAAGTGAACACCGTCGTTTTGTAGGCGTCCTTGAGGACCGAATAGCCGCCCGCCATGTCGCCGTAGAGGGTGGCATAGCCGACGCACATCTCGCTCTTGTTGCCAGTCGTGAGAAGCATCGCGCCGCTCTCGTTACTGATCGCCATCAACGTGACCATCCGCAGGCGCGCCTGGATATTCTCGGCGGCTACTCCCTCCGGGGCATCGAGCATTTGGTCAAACGCCTCGACCCCGGTTTCGATCGAAACGACGTCATGGCGGCAACCGAGCAGGCGGGCGCATTCGTCGGCGTCCTCAAGACTGGTCCTGGAGGTATATTTGCTCGGCATCATCACGCAGTGGACCTTGTCGGCTCCAAGCGCGTCCACCGCGACCGCGGCCGAAAGCGCGCTGTCTATTCCGCCCGAAAGTCCGAGGATGACTCCGGGAAAACCGTTTGCCGTCACATAGTCGCGAAGCCCCATCATCATCGCCAGGTAAACGTCCTCGGGGAAGGTCGCGACCTCGCTTTTCTCGCACGGGACGCAGCGCCACCGCCCGCCGTCCTGCTCCCAGCGGGTCGTGACGAGGGCCTCCTCGAAGTCGGGCAAGTGGCAGGCGAGCGTGCCGTCGCCGTTGACGACGAAGCTCGCGCCCTCGAACACCAGCTCGTCCTGGCCGCCGACGCGGTTGAGGTAAGCGAGCGCGAGGCCGGTCTCGGTCACCCGCCGCTCGACCAAGGCGAGCCGGCCCATGTCCTTGTTGAGCTCATAGGGACTGCCGTTGGGAACGAGAAGGAATTGCGCGCCGGCTTTCTTCAAATGCGCGCACACGCCCTCGTGCCAGATGTCCTCGCAGATCGGCATTCCAAAGCGCACGCCGCGGAACTCAACCGGCTCGGGAAGGGGACCGCTGGCGAACACGCGCTTCTCGTCGAAGGTGCCGTAATTGGGCAGCTCGCGCTTCAGCCGCCGGGCGAGCAGCTGCCCCCCCGCGGCAAGAATGTAGGCGTTGTAGACCTTGCCCTCCTCGGCGTGGATCGAGCCGAACAGGATCGCCGGGCCTTCGCCCGCGGTCGAATCGATCAGCCGCTCCGACGCTTCCATCGAGCGGCGCACGAACTCGGGCTTGAGCACCAGGTCCTCGGGCGGATAGCCGGTGATCTGGAGCTCGGGGAACATGACGAGGTCGGCATCGCCGGCGCGGCCGCGCCACTCGAGCATGCGCTTCACATTGCCGTCGATGTCGCCGACCCGCTGGCTCACCTGGGCGAAGGCGATCGTGAGGCTGTCGGTCATGGTGCCGCCCTTAGCCCGTTCGCCGGGGCGAACAAACCCGGCCGCACTTCCGCTGTTTACGGATTGCCGTCTGCCTCGCTAAAGCGGGGTAGCGCTGGGGATACACCACAATGAAATTGCTCGCCGGGAACAGCAACCTGCCGTTGGCGCGGGCCATCGCGGATTATCTCGACCTGCCGCTCACCGATGCGAGCGTCAGGCGCTTCGCCGATGAGGAGGTGTTCGTCGAGATCAACGAGAACGTCCGCGGAGAGGACGTGTTCGTGCTGCAGTCGACCAGCTATCCGGCCAACGACAATCTGATGGAAGTGCTGATCTGCATCGACGCGCTGCGCCGCGCCTCGGCCAAGCGGATCACCGCAGTGCTGCCCTATTTCGGCTACGCCCGGCAGGACCGGAAGCCCGGCCCGCGCACGCCCATCTCGGCCAAGCTGGTCGCCAACCTCATCACCACCGCGGGCGCCAACCGGGTGCTGTCGATCGACCTCCACGCCGGCCAGATCCAGGGCTTCTTCGACATCCCGACCGACAACCTCTTCGCTTCGCCGGTAATCGCCGCCGACATCCGCGAGCGGCTCGACGGGCGCAATCTGATGGTCGTCTCGCCCGACGTCGGCGGCGTGGTCAGGGCGCGCAGCCTCGCCAAGCGCCTCGACAACGCCCCGCTGGCGATCGTCGACAAGCGCCGCGAGCGCGCCGGCGAATCGGAAGTGATGAACATCATCGGCGAGGTCGCCGGGCGGAGCTGCGTCCTCATTGACGACATCGTCGATTCGGCCGGGACCCTGTGCAACGCCGCCGCGGCGCTCAAGCAGCAGGGCGCGACGGAGGTGTTCGCTTATTGCACCCACGGGGTGCTCTCGGGCGGGGCCGAGGCACGGGTCGAGAAGTCGGAGCTGAGTGGCCTGGTCGTTACGGATTCGATTGCCAGCGGCGAGGGGGATTTGGCCGGCGGGAAGATCAGGCGCCTCAGCGTTGCCCCTTTGCTCGGCGAGGCGATCAAGCGAATCAGCGAGGAAGCCTCGGTCAGCTCCTTGTTCGATTGAGCCCGACTTCGGTGTCGAACGTTATGGCGTCATGCCGACAGTCCTGATCACCGGAGCGAACCGCGGCATCGGCCTCGAGCTTGCCCGCCAATATGCCGCCGACGGCTGGACCGTCATCGCCACCGTCCGCGAGGCTAGCGCCGAGCTCGACACGCTCGGCGTGCGAGTCGAGACGCTCGACATGCGCGACGCAGCGGCGGTGATCGGTCTGGGAAACTCGATCGAAGCGCTCGATCTCCTCATCGCCAATGCCGGCACCTACGGGCCTCGCAACCCTTCGACCGCCGAGGACGCCGCGGCCTGGGCCGAGACCTTCGCGGTCAACACCATCGCGCCCTTCCTGCTCGCCAAGTCGGTTCTGCCTGCGGTAAAGCAATCCGGTGGCAAGCTGATTGCGATCAGCACCAAGATGGGGTCGATCGCCGACAACAGCTCGGGCGGGTTCGTCGCCTACCGCTCGTCCAAGTCGGCGCTCAACTCGGCGTGGAAGAGCCTGGCGGTCGACAATCCGCAGGTCGTCTGCGCAATCCTTCATCCCGGCTGGGTCCAAACGCGCATGGGCGGGGACTCGGCGCCGCTCCCGCCCGAAGACAGCGTGTCGGGCATGCGCCGGGTGATCCACGGCCTTGGCGCCGAGCAGTCGGGCGGGTTTTTCGCCTACGACGGGACCGAGATTCCCTGGTAGCGCTCTTGCCTTGTCCGCGCCCTCTGCTATAGGCGCGGCCGCTTTCCAAATTGGTGGAAACTCAACCGGGCCGGCCAGTCAGGGCTGCCGTGTCAGGTTGCAAACGTCGCGTCACGGGACGCAACAGGAGACGAAAATGCCCAAGCTCAAGACCAAGAGCGGCGTCAAGAAGCGATTCAAGATGACCGCCTCGGGCAAGATCAAGCACGGGGTCGCCGGCAAGCGCCACCGCCTGATCAGCCACAATGCCAAATATATCCGCCAGAACCGCGGCACCGAGATTCTCGCCGACGCCGATACGGCGCGCGTGCGTCTCTGGGCGCCCTACGGCCTCAAATAAGGAGTAGGGACCAATGGCACGCGTCAAACGGGGTGTAACCACCCGCTCCAAGCACAAACGGATCCTGGACCAGGCGAAGGGCTATTACGGCCGCCGCAAGAACACGATCCGGATCGCCCGCCAGGCCGTCGAGAAGGCCGGGCAATATGCCTATCGCGACCGCAAGGTGAAGAAGCGCAGCTTCCGCGCTTTGTGGATCCAGCGCATCAACGCCGCGGTCCGCGCCGAGGGGCTGACCTACGGCCAGTTCATCCACGCGCTCAAGCTCGCCAACATCGACCTCGACCGCAAGGTCCTGGCCGACATCGCGATGCACGAAGCCGAGGCGTTCGGAGCGATCATCGCCCAGGCCAAGAAGGCGCTCGACCAAAAGGCCGCTTAGGCCTCTATCGAGAAGCGAACAGGGCGCCCGGAACAATCCGCGGCGCCCTTTTCTTCGGCAGCACTATTTGAGCAGCGCGATCAGCTTTTGGGTCGAACGCTCCAGGCGCTCCGAAAACTCCAGCTTCTGACTCTCGATTCCATAGCGCATGGCGAGGTAGCCGCGGACTTTGGGATCCTTTCCCAAGCGCCCCAGATCGTTGCGGAGCGGGGTGTCCGCCGCCGGCTTGAAGGAGGGAGCGAGAGTTTCGACCATCGGGCCGAAGGCGAGCGTTCCGAACAAATGGTCGACGACGCTCATGCGGAAAGCCAAGGCATCCTGGTCGACGCGGTGGAGCAGTCCCTTGCTCGCCTGCCACTCGGTCATCGCCGAGCGGATGTCAGGCGCCAAATAGCGGGCGCCGCCGCTATCGTTGATCTCTTGATAGGCGCTTGTCTCCAAGATCAGGCTGCGGACTCGAAAGACATTCATGAGCTGGCGATCGGTGTCGCCGGAGCTCCGATCGGGACGGGCGAACGATCGTTCCAGAATGAGCAGATCAGCAAGCTGCGATTCGACGTGGCTCTGGTAATCGCGAATCGCCGCAAGATTGCCCTCCAGCTCGCGGCGAAAGCTGGCGGATTGCTGCTCCAGCCGCGCTTTTTCGAGCCGGCTATCGTTCCAGTTGCTGACCTGGATGCCCATCAGCACGCCGGCGGTGACGATCACGAACTCGATCGCGATCGCGTTCCAGTCCTGTGCGCGGACGTGGCCAATGATGCGCTTGAGGATGATCCGCCTTTCCCCTCGATCGACGGCGCACGGTCCCATGCTTGATGCGCGACTGCAAGCTAGTAGGATCGCAAGTGGCAAAGGGGGACTAATGCGCAGGACCATCGCTGCGGCCGCGTTGGCGGGGCTGGCCGTTCCATCGGCAGCCAATGACAGCACCGCGACCGTTGGCGCGGGCGGGCTGGTGCTCGAGAAGACCGATTCGATCGCGATGGAGTCGGAGGACCTTTACGTCTCCGTCGACGAGGTTCGGGTCGCCTATCGCTTCCGCAACATAACCGCGATGCCGGTCACGACCGTCATCGCCTTCCCGATGCCGCCGCGCTCGCTGTCGACCGAATATGGCGGCGACGTCGCTTATCCGTCGGACTTCCGGACTTCGGTCGACGGGCGTCGGGTCGCAGCGAAGCTGGAAAGGAAGGCGACGATCAAGGGCCGCGACCATCGCGCTTTGCTCGAGCGTTTCGGAATCCCCGTCGCGCCGGAATCGATCAACGAGGCCACCGCGGCGATGGATCGCCTGCCGCCGGCGCGCCAGGCCGAGCTGGTTCGACTGGGCCTTGCCGGACAGGAAGAATATGACGCCGGCCAGGGCATGGAGAAGCACCTCATCCCGTTGTGGACGGTCGAGGATCGTTATTGGTGGACGCAGGCCTTCCCCGCCGGCCGGGATGTGCGGATCGACCACCGCTATGTCCCCGGCGCCGGGGGCAGCGTCGAAAGCTTGATCGCTTTTCCCCAATATCGCGACCTGCCCGAGCGGCGCGCAATGATCGCGGATTATTGCATCGACACGGCCTTCATCACCGCGGTCGACAAGCGCCGCAACACGGGGCTCGAAGGCCCGATGATGCCGCAGCGGACGATTGAATATATCCTCACCACCGGCGCCAATTGGGCCAAGCCGATCGGCGACTTCCGGCTGGTCGTCGACAAGGGCAAGCCGAGAAATCTGGTCAGTTTCTGCGGCAAAGGTGTGAGGAAGATTTCCCCGATCCAGTTCGAGATGCGCAAGTCCAACTGGCGCCCGACCCGGGACCTCAAGGTGCTGATTATTGAGCCGCGCCGCTAGGCGAGCTGGCGATAGGCGGGGAGGGTCAGGAATTCCTCGAACGTCTCATCGGTGACCAGCGTGTGGACCAGCCGCGAGGCCTCGCCGAGATGCGGTAGGTGCCCGAGAGCCTCGACCTCCTCATCGAACCAGCGTTGGAACAGTTCGCTGGTGAAGGGCTGACCGTCCACCGGCGCCTCGAACCTCAGCCATTGCCACAGCTGCGCGCGGCAGATTTCGGCGGTCGCGGCGTCTTCCATCAGGTTGTAAAGCGGCACCGCGCCGCGCCCGCTTAGCCAGGCGGCAATATATTGGACGGCGACCCGGATATTCTCGCGCGCTCCGGCCTCTGTGCGCGGACCGTCGTGGAGCGCGAGCATCTCCTCGCGGCCCGGGATATGCTCGGGCATCTTGTCGAGCTGATTGGGCTCGCCGATCGCGGCGAACGCTTCTTCTGCCACGGGCACCAGCCCCGGGTGCGCGACCCAGGTGCCGTCGTGGCCGTTGCGAACCTCGCGCTCCTTGTCGGCACGGACCTTGGCGAAAGCCGCTTCGTTCGCGATCTCGTCGCCCTTGACCGGGATGAACGCACTCATGCCGCCCATGGCGAAGGCGCCGCGGCGGTGGCAGGTGGCGACCAGCCGTAGCGAATAAGCGGCCAGAAAGGCCTTATCCATGGTCATCGCCGAGCGGTCGGGAGTCAGCCAGTCGGGCGAGCGGCCAATCCGCTTGATCGCCGAGAAGATATAGTCCCAGCGCCCGCAATTGAGCCCGACGATATGCTCGCGCAGCGCGTGGAGGATTTCGTCCATCTCGAACGCCGCGGGGAGGGTCTCGATCAGCACCGTGACCTTGATCGTCCCGCGCCCCAGGCCGAGCCGGTCCTCGCAATGCGACAGCACATCGCTCCACAGCGCCGCCTCCTCCATGCTCTCGAGCTTGGGCAAATAGAAATAGGGACCGCTGCCGGCGTCGAGCGCGGCTTTGGCGTTGTGATGAAGGTAGAGCGCGGCGTCGAAAAAGGCGCCGGCCACTTCCTCGCCTTCGACGGTGACGTGCCGCTCTGCGAGGTGGAGTCCGCGCGGGCGGACCATCAGCACCGCGGGATTGTCGCGCAGCTCATAATGCTTGCCAGTGGCGGGATCGCGATGTTCGAGCGTGCCCGCCCAGCGGTCCTTCAGATTGATCTGGCCCTGGACGAGCTCGTCCCAGGTCGGCGCCGTGGCGTCCTCGAAGTCGGCCATGAACACCTTGGCGCCGCTGTGCAGCGCGTTGATTATCATCTTGGCGTTGGTCGGGCCGGTGATCTCGACCCGCCGGTCCTTGAGGTCCGCCGGGACCGAGCCGATGCGCCAGTCGCCGTCGCGGATCGCCTTCGTGTCCTCGCGGAAATCGGGGAGCTCCCCTTGACGCTGCCGCACGAGCCGAAGCCCAAGCAGCTCGCGCCGCCGCCGGTCGAAGCGCTGGTGAAGCTCGGCGACCAGCCCGAGCGCCTCCTCGGTCGAAACTTCTCCCGCGCGGTCGAGCGGCGAGGGCGCGGCGGCGGCGACCGGCCGCTCGAGAACCGCGCTCACCGGGCCATGGCTTCCTGCGCGATCACATAGCGATGAGTCGCCGCGAGCCGGTCGCGGAAGGTCAGCCTGGTCCATTCGGTCCGCGCCCGAGCCATGTCGTGGAAGGGTCCGGAAATCTCCTCGGTGCCCGGAACCACCTCGTCGAACCGGCAATCGCGATATTCTCCCCCGAGGACCCAGTAGCGCTGTCCCATGTCAGTCTCCCTAGTGAGCGGCGGCGAATTGATCGGCTTCGGTCGATTCCTTGAGCGCAACGGTCGAGGCCTCGCCCGCCGAGATGGCGGTGGCGATGGCGTCGAAATAGCCGGTCCCGACCTCGCGCTGGTGGCGGGTCGCGGTGTAGCCGTCGGCCTCGGATCCGAACTCCGCCTGCTGCAGCCGCGAATAAGCCGCCATGCCCTCGTCGCGATAGCCGCTGGCGAGCGTGAACATGCCATGGTTGAGGCTGTGGAAGCCGGCCAGAGTGACGAACTGGAACTTGTAGCCCATCGCCCCGAGTTCGCGCTGGAATTTGGCGATCGTGGCCCCGTCGAGCCGGGCCTGCCAGTTGAAGCTGGGCGAGCAATTGTAGGCGAGCAGCTTGCCGGGATGCTGCTTGTGGACGGCCTCGGCGAAGGTCCGGGCGTCGTCCAGGTCGGGATGGCTGGTTTCCCACCACAACAGGTCGGCATGCTCGGCGAAGGCGAGCCCGCGGGCGATGCAATGGTCGAGCCCGGTGCCGTCCTTGAGGCGGAAGAACCCTTCGGGGGTTCGCTCGCCTGTGAGGAAGGGCCGGTCGCGCTCGTCGACATCGCTGGTGATCAGCCGCGCGCTTTCGGCGTCGGTGCGCGCGACCAGGATCGTCGGGACGCCCATGACGTCGGCGGCGAGCCGCGCGGCGTCGAGGTTGCGGATCGCGGCTTGCGTGGGGATCAGCACCTTGCCGCCCAAGTGGCCGCACTTCTTTTCCGAGGCGAGCTGGTCTTCGAAATGGACGCCCGCGACCCCGGCCTCGATATAGGCCTTCATGATCTCGAAGCAGTTCAATGGCCCGCCGAAGCCGGCCTCGGCATCGGCGATGATCGGCGCGAACCAGTCGCGCTTCGCCCCGCCCTCCATATGCTCGATCTGGTCGGCGCGCTGGAGGGTGCGGTTGATCCGGCGAGCGAGCTCCGGGCCGGTGTTGGCTGGATAGAGCGACTGGTCGGGATACATGGCGCCGGCGGTGTTGGCGTCGGCCGCGGCCTGCCAGCCGGAGAGATAGATCGCCTCGAGGCCGGCGCGGACCATCTGCATCGCCTGGTTGCCGGTGACCGCGCCCAGCGCGCGGACCGGCTCGTCCTGCTTCAGCCGTTCCCACAATTTGAGCGCGCCGCGCCGGGCAAGGCTGTGGTCGGGGACGAAGCTTCCGCGAAGCCGCTCGACCTCTAGACTGCCATAGGGCCGGCGAATGCCGTCGAACCGTCCGGGAGGGGCGGCGACGAGATGGTCAAATTGCGACATTGCGGCTCTCCAGCGAACGACGATTGTTCGAGTGCGAAGAGAACCAAAAACCGCTCCCGCAGGCACCGGCAAAAATGGTGGCCTTGTCACAAATTGACTTGTGCAGACAGTCGCGAATTGACAGAAATTGGTATGTCCAACGCCAAATTGTTCCTCGGCCACCGCCTCCGCCGCCTCCGCCGCGACCATGGCCTGTCGCAGACCGAAATGGCCTCGACCCTCGCCGTCAGCCCCTCCTATCTCAACCATCTCGAGCGCAACCAGCGGCCGGTGACCGCGGCGCTGCTGCTCAAGCTCGCCGAGACCTATGAGGTCGACGTTCGCGCCTTTGCTTCGGGCGGCGGGCACCGCACGGGGCCCGACGAGCTGGCCGAGATTTTCTCCGACACCCTGCTCGCCGACCTCGGGGTCCCGCGCTACGAGCTCGCCGAGCTGGCCAACAATGCGCCGTCGGTCGCGGACGCGATCGCCCGGCTCTACGCCGCGCTGAAGGAGGCGGGGCGCAACCCGGCGCTCGCCGCGGAGGGTGACGCGCGCGCGCTGGTCACGCCCGAAACGTGGGTGCGGGATTACATCCAGGCCCACCGCAACCATTATCCGGCGCTCGAGCAGGCGGCCGAGACCCTCGGCGGGGCCTTGAGCGATCCCTTGTCGATGGCCGAGCCGATGCGCCGGCGACTCAAGGATGCCTGGGGCGTGACCGCACGGGTCGTCCCCCAGGACGAGCTCGGCGCGCTCAGCCAGAGCTTCGACGCCGAGCGGCGCCAGTTCCTGATGTCGAGCCAATTGCGCTCAGAGAACCGCACCTTCGCGCTCGCCTACCAGCTGGCGCTGCTCGAATTCGCGCCGGTGATCGACCGGATGGTCGTGGAGGCGGGCGCCCCCGACGAAGGTATTGCCCAGCTTCTCCGCATGCACCTGGTCAATTATGCCGCGGGCGCGATCATGATGCCCTATGGCCGCTTCCTCAAGGCGTGCGAGGAAATGCATTATTCGATCGACCGGCTGTGCGGCGAGTTCGGCGCCAATGTCGAGCAGGTCGCGCACCGGCTGACCACGCTCAGCCGCCCCGGCGCGCGCGGCGTGCCCTTCTTCATGCTTCGGGTCGATCCGGCCGGGAACATCTCCAAGCGCTATGCCGGCGACAATTTCCCGTTCAGCCGCTTCGGCGGGACCTGCCCGCGGTGGAACCTCCACGCCGCCTTCCAGGCCGCGGGCCAGGTGGTGACCCAGCTGATCGAGACTCCCGACGGCCAGCGCTTTTTCACCGTCGCGCGGACGATCGAGCGGCCGGTCAAGACCGAGCTTGGCGGCGGGCTGCTCGCGATCGGCCTCGGCTGCGCCATCGAGCATGCGCACAAATTGCACTGCGCCGAGGGCTATGACCTCGAGCGCGCACCGGTGACCCCGGTCGGGCCCGCCTGCGCGATCTGCCCGCGCACCGACTGCGGCTATCGCGCGACCCCGCCCGCGGGGCGGATGCTCGCCGTCGACACGAGCCGCAAGACCATCTCGCCTTACCCGTTCGTCGCCGCCTAGGGCGCGACCGGGTCGCGCTCCAACGCGTCCCGGTCCCACTGCGCCAGGTTCGCGGCCCGGTTGTAGGTCGAGCGAAGGAACATCGTCAGCGCTCGCTCGGGCGCCGGCGATTGCCGCACCTGATCATAGGACAGGATATATTCGCCGAGGGTGGCATCGAAGATTGCGCCCTCGAGATCCCCGTTCGGGTCGCGAAAGCCCGGCGGCTCGGGATAGGCATAGCTGTAGAAAATCGGGTCGGAGCCGACGACTCCGCCGGGCCAGAAGCCCGCGCTCGACACTTCGTGGCTATAGGCTTCGCGGGTGATCCGGTCGGGAAGGCCGGGGATTCCGCCGGGATGCTCGGGCGCGGGTCGGCCCGAGAAGCGGGTCACGGCGAGATCGAAGCTGCCCCAGAAGAAATGGACCGGGCTCGCCTTGCCCGCGAAACCGGCGCGGAAGCGCTCGAAGATCGGCACGATCCGGCCGAGCGCGCCGAGCAGCCGGGTGGCGCTATCGGGGTCGTAGGTCCGCGGGCGATCGTCCTTGGCAAAAGGCACTGCGTCGGCGACTTCGTTGGGCGTTCCGTTGAACCGGCTCGGCAGCTGGTGGCGATCGAGCATGGCCAGCAGGTCGTGGTGCAATGCCGCCACGCTGCGCCCGGCGAACGGAATCAGGTCGCGGCTGCCGTCGCTGACCGCCAGTGCGATTCCGTGCGCGCACAAGTCCAGGGTGAGCGTGAAGCTGCGGCCGTCGCCCGCGGCGGTCGGAAGGATGGCGAGCCCGTTGGCCGCGGGCCTTAGCGTCAGGTGCCACCCATGATTCTGCCAGGTCGAATGCTTGAGGCGAAGCTTGCCGAGCATCTGGCTGGCAAGGTGAAGGACGGCGAAGGTTTCCCCGTCCGAGGCTGGGTCGAGAATCGGCCAGTGGTCCGCCATGGCGCGCTCCTTCCATTGCGACCTTTGCATTTTGCGGTGCAGCGAGGCTAGAGCCGCTCGCCATGTCCGACGCCCTGCTCGACCAGATCGCCGCCGCAACCTCGCTTCAGGAGCTCGAAGGCGTGCGCGTGGCCGCGCTCGGCAAGTCGGGATCGATCACCGCGATGCTCAAATCGCTGGGCGCGATGAGCCCGACCGAGCGCGCCGAGCGGGGCCCCGCGATCCACGCACTTCGCGAGCGGGTCGCCGCGGCGATCGCCGAGCGCCGCGACGCCCTGGAGTCCGCCGAGCTCGAGCGGCGTCTCGCGACCGAGCGGATCGATGTCACTCTGCCCGCGCCCGAAAGCCCGGTCGGCTCGGTTCACCCGATCGGCCAGGTCATGGACGAGCTCGCCGAGATTTTCGCCGACCTGGGCTTCGCCGTCGCCGAAGGGCCCGAGATCGAGGACGACTGGCACAATTTCACCGCCCTCAACATCCCCGAGACCCACCCGGCGCGGGCGATGATGGACACCTTCTATGTAGAGGGCGAGTTCGAGCGGCCGATGGTCCTTCGAACCCACACCTCGCCGGTGCAGATCCGGACGATGCAGTCGCAGCCACCGCCGATCCGGATCATCGCCCCGGGCCGGGTCTATCGCAGCGACAGCGACGCCACGCATACGCCGATGTTCCACCAGATCGAGGGGCTGGTGATCGACCGCAACATCCACCTCGGCCATCTCAAATGGACTCTCGAGACGTTCCTGCGCGCTTTCTTCGAGCGCGACGACGTCGTCCTTCGGATGCGCCCGAGCTATTTCCCCTTCACCGAGCCTTCGGCCGAGGTCGACGTCGGCTGGTCGATGGAAAAGGGCCGCCGCGTGGTCGGCGGCTCGGAAGGCTGGATGGAGGTACTCGGCAGCGGCATGGTCCACCCCAAGGTGATCGCCGCCTGCGGGCTCGACCCCGACGAATGGCAGGGCTTCGCCTTCGGCACCGGCGTCGATCGGCTGGCGATGCTCAAATATGGCATGGACGACCTTCGCGCCTTCTTCGACGCCGACCTGCGCTGGCTCCGCCACTATGGCTTTCGCGCGCTCGACGTGCCGACGCTGAGCGGGGGCGTCGGCGCATGAAATTCTCCCTTTCGTGGCTGAAGGACCATCTCGACACCGACTGGTCCGCCGAGCAGCTCGCCGAAAAGATGACCGCGATGGGACTCGAGGTCGAAGCGCTGACTGACCCGGCCGAGGCGCTCGCGCCGTTCATCATCGCGCGCGTGGTGACCGCCGAGCGCCACCCGCAGGCCGACAAGCTCCAGGTTCTGACCGTCGACACCGGCTCGGGCGAACCACTGCAGGTGGTGTGCGGCGCGCCCAACGCCCGCGCCGGCCTCGTCGGCGTGTTCGGCGGGCCCGGCACCTATATCCCCGGAAGCGACTTCACGCTCGGCAAGGCGACGATCCGCGGGGTCGAATCCAACGGCATGATGTGCTCGGCGCGCGAGCTCGAACTGGGCGAGGACCATGACGGGATCATCGAGCTCGCCGCAGACGCCCCCGTGGGTGCGAGCTTCGTTGATTTCGCCGGGCTCCACGACCCGGTGTTCGACGTTGCGATCACGCCCAACCGCCCTGACTGCATGGGCGTGCGCGGGATCGCGCGCGACCTCGCAGCTGGCGGAGCGGGGACCCTAAAGGCGCAGACAATCGAGCCGGCGAGGGGCAGCGGCCCATCGGCAATCGCGGTGACGATCAGCGACCCGGAGGGCTGCCCGGCCTTCTACGGCCGCTCGATCCGCGGCGTGAGGAACGGGCCCAGCCCCGACTGGCTGCAGCGGCGGCTCAAATCGGCCGGCCAGCGGCCGATCTCGGCGATTGTCGACATCACCAACTATGTCATGCTCGACTATGGCCGTCCGGCCCATGCCTATGACATCGCCAAGCTCTCGGGCGGCTTGACCGCCCGCGCCGCGAAAGACGGCGAGCAGGTGCTGGCGCTCAACGGCAAGACCTACGAGCTGAAGCCGTTCATGACCGTGATCGCCGACGACCAGGGCGTTCACGATATCGGCGGGATCATGGGCGGCGAGCACAGCTCGGTGACCGAGACGACCACCGACGTGTTCCTGGAGATCGCCTGGTTCAGTCCCGAACGGATCGCCCGCACCGGCCAGGCGCTCGGTCTGACCAGCGACGCCCGGACCCGGTTCGAGCGCGGCGCCGACCCGGCGTTCCTCGCTCCGGGATTGGAGCTCGTTACCCGCCTCATCCTCGACCTTTGCGGCGGCGAGCCGAGCGAAGCGGTCCGCGTCGGATCGCCGCCGATCGAGCGACGGACTATCCAGTTCGATTACGCCCGCACCGCCGCGCTCGGCGGGGTCGCCGTGCCCGAAGCCGAGCAGGCCGCGATCCTCGAGCGTCTCGGCTTCGAGGTCGATGGCTCGACGGTGACCATCCCGACCTGGCGAAGCGACGTAGAGGGCCCGGCCGACCTGGTCGAGGAAGTCACAAGGATCGTCGGTTACGATCAGGTCCCTTCGACCCCGCTCGATCGCCCCAGCGGGGTCGCACGTCCGACCGCGACCCGGGCGCAGCTGATCGAGCGGCGAATCCGCCGCGCCGCGGCCACCCGCGGGCTCAACGAAGCGGTGACCTGGAGCTTCATTTCCGACGAGGAAGCCGACCGGTTCGGCGGCGGGGCATTCAGCCTGGTCAATCCGATCAGCGAGGAGATGAAGGTCATGCGGCCCTCGCTGCTTCCCGGCCTGATCGCCGCCTCGCGACGCAATCTCGACCGCGGCGCAAGCTCGGCCCGGCTGTTCGAAATCGGCCGTCGCTACCTGAAGGAGGGCGAGCGGCCGACGCTCACTTTACTCCTCGCCGGCGACAAGGGCCTGCGCGACTGGCAGTCGGGCAAGCCCGGCGAATTCAACGCGTTCGACGCCAAGGCCGAGGCGCTGGCCTTGCTAGAGGCGGCGGGCGCTCCGACCGCCAACCTCCAGACCTTTGTCGGCGCCGGCCCGACCTGGCATCCGGGGCGCTCGGCCGCGCTTGGGCTCGGCCCCAAGACGATCCTCGCCCGCTTCGGCGAAATCCATCCCGCCCTCATCCGCGGCCTTCCCGCCGGAACCGTCGCCGCCGAGCTCTACCTCGACTCAATCCCGGAGCCGCGCTCGGCCGACCGCGCCCGGCCGGCCTTTACGCCGAGCCCGCTGCAGCCGGTCCGCCGGGACTTCGCCTTCCACGTCCCACCCGAGCTTGCCGCCGGCGATCTCGTCCGCGCGATCCGCGGCAGCGACAAGACCGCGATCACCGACGCGCGCCTGTTCGACCGGTTCGAATCGGGCGACGGCCTGTCGCTGGCGATCGAGGTTACGCTTCAGCCCGGCGAGAGGAGCTTTACCGAGGAGGAAATTGCGGCGATTGCGGCGCGGGTCGTCGCGGCGGCGGAAAAACTAGGCGCCCGCCTTCGCGCCTGATTCGAGCGTGTTGATCGCCGCGTGCACCCGTCCCTCGATTGCGTCGCGGCCGAGCCCGGCGGGAATGACCTCGCCGAAGCGGATGGTGATCGTCCCGCTCTTCTTGACCAGCCCGCGGCCCCACAGCGGCCCGCTGTCGACGGCTACCGGGAGCACCGGCATGCCAAGCGCGCGATAGAGGCCGGCAAAGCCCGACTGAAGCGGCGGGGTTTCGCCCACCGGCACGCGCGTTCCTTCGGGATAGATGATCACCGAGCGCTGTTCGGCAAGGGCCTTGCGCCCTTCGGCGACGAGCGCGCGGAGCGCCTTGGCGCCGGCGCTGCGCTCAACCGCGATCACGCCATAAGCCCGAGTCACCTCTCCAAACAACGGAATCCGCGAAAGCTCCTTCTTGTAAACGACGATCGGAAGGCCGGTGAGGCGCGCCACTTCCAGCGTCTCGAACATCGACTGGTGCTTGACCGCGACCAGGTGCGGCCCGGCGGGAATCGCGCCCTCGACCCGGGTCCGGATGTCGAGCAGGTGCCGGGTCAGCCAGCGAAAGCAGTCCATCCACAGCCGGACCACCGCCAACGTAGCCTGCCGACCGCCGAGCCGGGCGAGGATGCCCGCGATGCAGAAGGCCGCAGTCAGCGGATAGAAGATCAATGCAAACAGCAGCGAGCGGATGGCCATCGTCACACGCCGACCAGCAGGCCGAGGCGGCGGAACAGATATTTGTTATATTCCTTGAAAATGGTCATCAGCCGGGGCTCGCTGCGCACAGCGTCGACCACCATTGTCCGCTTGTCCCCGATCTCGCGCTCGAACTCGAAGCGCGCCCTGCGCATGTGCCAGTCGCTGGTGATCAGCCGATACGAACGATAGCCCCTGGCGTCGAGCCAGCGCCTGGCCTCGGCGGCGTTCGAGCGCGTGTCGACGGATTCTGAGCCGAGGTCGACGCAGCAGCGGACCCAGCGCCCGCTGCCGGGAACCCGCCGGGCGATGTCGCGCTTCGCCACCGACGGGTCGGCTCCGGCGACCAGCAGCCGCTTGACCTTGCCGGCCTTGAGCACCGCGAGCCCGCGCTCGATTCGGCCGTCGCCGCCGGTGAGGACGATGCCGGCATCGGTCTTGGACGCGGGATCGGCCGGGCCGCCGAGGGTCACCGCGAACAGCACGAAACCGAGCGCGTAAAGCAGCAGCAGCGCCGATCCGAGCCGCCAGATCATAACGATTCCCTCAGCGCCGCGAGGATCGCCGCGCGCGCGGCGAGGGTCGCCGCGGCGGTGAGGACGAAGGGCAGGAGCACAAGCGCGAGCCAGTCCGCCGAACCGAGATCGAGGCCGCCAAGATCCCCCGCCCAGCGCGCGCTTCCGGCGACGGATGCGATCACCGCCCCCGCGGCGATCGCTCCCGCGAGACTTCCGATCAACGTGTCGAGCGCGATTCGATACTGGAACAGGCGGGTGACCTGGGCGTCGGTGGCGCCAATGCCGTGGAGCACGTCGACGGTGGCGCGGTGGCTGTCGATCGCGCTTCGGGCGGCAAGGATCACGGCCGCCGACGCGGCCCCGGCGAGCAGCAGGACGAGCGCCAAGGCGACCCATTGCAGCAGCCGGAACGAGCCGAGCAGTGGCTCGAGAACTCTCGCTGTAGGAGGTGATGGCCGCGCCCGGAGCCGCGCCAAGCAAGGCCGGCCGAAGCGCCGCGAGGTCTTGCCCTAGGCGAAGCTCGAATGTCACCAGCGCCGGCACCGGCAGGTCGGGACTGTCGGCGGCGGGCCCGAGCCAGCGCCTCAGCGTCTCGCGCATCTCGGACTCGCTTTGCGGCTCGACCGCTGCGACCCCGGGCATCGCTCTAAGCCGCTCGGCGATCGCCGCGACGTCCCCGCCTCCGGCCGGGACGGTGAGCACCTGCTTGGTCCCGATCGACGCGCCGAGATCGCTCGCGGCGCGCGCGACCAGCAGCCCGCACGCGGCGGCCAGGATGATAGTGAAGCTCATCACCGCGACGATCCACGGAGTGATCGAGCGCAGCGCCGGCCCGGCGAGGATCCGCCGTTCGGCGGGCGGCGGACTCAGCCAGCCGATCATATCGTGCGCTCCCTTCCCGGCGGGTTCTTGAGCGTGCCGGTGGGGTCGGTGAGGGTGCCCTGCTCGAGCCGGATCATTTCCGCGCCCGGGGTCGCCTTGATCAGCCCGACATCGTGAGTCGCGACCACCACGGTCGTCCCCAGCCGGTTGAGCGCGGCGAACAAGTGCAGGAGTCGCGCCGCCATGTCCGAATCGACGTTGCCGGTCGGCTCGTCGGCGACCAGCAAGTCCGGGCGTGCGATCACCGCGCGGGCGATCGCCACGCGCTGCTGCTCGCCGCCCGACAGGGTCGGGGGTCGCGCCGCCGAGCGCTCGCCGAGTCCCGCCCAGTCGAGCATCTCGCGGACCGTTGAGCCGACCTCGTCCTCCGCGGTCCCGGCTATCCTGAGCGGAAGCGCGACATTGTCGAACACCGACAAATGGCGGATCAGCCGGAAGTCCTGGAACACCACGCCGATCCGGCGGCGGAGCGAGGGGAGGCCCGAGCGCGGGATCTCGGCCAGCTCCTCGCCGAACAGGCGGATTCGCCCGCGCGTCGGACGCTGGGCCAGATAGAGCAATTTGAGGAGCGAGGTCTTGCCCGCGCCGGACGGGCCGGTGAGGAAATAGAAGCCGCCGCTGAGCAGCCGGAAGTCGAGGTCGCGCAGCACTTCGCCCCCGGTGCCGTAGCGCAGGCCAACGCCGTCGAATTCCGCAATCTGGGACAGTTTCACTCCTTTCCCGCGCCGGCCTCCGGCGCCCCGCTGCGCCGCCTTGCCAAGCGGTTCGCATTCCTGTTTACCGTGGTCTTTCCGTCCCGGAAGAGGGCTTTTTGCCGATATGATCCTGACCTGCCCCAATTGCGCGACGCAATATGACGTGGCGGAAGGGGCGATCCCGCCGCAGGGACGCAAGGTCCGCTGCGCGTCGTGCGGGGAAAGCTGGTTCCAGGAGGGCTCCGAAGGCCCGGCAATCGAAGACGGGCAGGACGCCGGGATCGACGGTCCGGCCGAAGGATCCGTCGACGTCGAAGTGGTCGTAGAAGAAGAAGCCGCCGGCCCGTCGCCTTACGATTCGATTCCCGAGCCGGAGGCCGAGGAGGACGAGAGCTTCGCCGAGGCCAGCCTGATCGAGCCGCGAACCGGGCCCGAGGCCGAGCAACGCGCCTATGAGGAAGCGATCGTCGGCGACGCCGCCGACGCCGCGCCGGCCGAGGCGCAGGAGCCGGCGGACTGGCGCGAGCCGCCCGAGCCGGAGGCGCCGGGCGATGATTATCCCGCGTTCCTCGAGGGCGAGGAGGAGGAGCCGCGCCGCCGTCGCTGGCTGCCGTTCGTCGCGATCCTCCTGATCGTCGCGGCACTCAGCGCCTTGTTCTGGTTCTTGGCGCCCGAGGAGTGGAAGTCGCGCCTCGGCATCGCCAGCCACGCCAGTCCCCTGACCCTCGTCACGACCCACATGGATCGGACCCGGTTGGAAAGCGGCAACGAGCTGCTGACCGTCACCGGCCGGGTGATCAACCCGACCGGCCGCGAGCAGAGCGTCCCGCCGCTCACCGCGGAGCTTCGCAACAGCGGCGGGGCGGTGGTCTACCGCTGGACAATCGCGCCGCCCGCACGGACCCTTTCGCCGGGCGCGAGCGCCAGCTTCAACAGTTCGGAAGTGAATGTCCCGCCGGGCGGCGAGGCGATCACGATCACGCTCGGCGGGCGCGCCGTCTGACGGCCCGGCTGGCGCCATTGCGCCGCTTTGGCCGCTTTGCTAGAGGCGCCGCCTTGCCAGTCGCGGCAGCCGTCCCGGCCGCCGGATTTTCATGACGTGCGGTCGTGGCGGAACTGGTAGACGCGCAGCGTTGAGGTCGCTGTGGCCGCAAGGCCGTGGAAGTTCGAGTCTTCTCGACCGCACCATCGAAAAGCGCGCCGAGCGCCCTTGCCGGATTCCGCGCACATTTCTATCTCGTGACACGCGCCGGGACTGAGCGGCGCCTTGAGCCCCGGAGGTCGCTTCCACCCGATGCGGATCGTCAAGGCCCTGGCCTATGCGGCTGCGCTCGGGCTGATTGCGCTGATCATCGCGGTCGCGGTCGCGGTCGCTTATTTGCCGAGCTACGGCCAGCTCACCCAGCGCTCCGACCTCGGGCAGATGATCCGAGTCCGCGCGGCCAACGGCCAGGTGCTGGTCTCGCTCGGACCGAGCTTCGGACGCTGGCTTCCCTATGAGCGGATTCCCGCGCCGATGCGCGCGGCGATGATCTCGATCGAGGACCGGCGCTTCCGCAGCCACTTAGGGGTCGACCCGATCGGAATCGCCCGGGCGATCGGCTCAGCGGTGGTCAACGGCCACCGCATTCGCGCCACCTCGACCATCACCCAGCAGCTCGCCCGCAACATCTTTCTCACCAACAACCGAAGCTATGGGCGCAAGCTCAAGGAAGCGGTGCTGGCGCTGGCGCTCGAGCGCAAGTTCACCAAGGATCAGATCCTCGAGCTCTATCTCAACCGGGTCTATTTCGGCGGCGGCGCCTATGGCATCGACGCCGCCTCGCGGACCTTCTTCGGTCACGGCGCCGACCGCCTGAGTCTCGGCGAAGCGGCGATCATCGCCGGGCTGGTCAAGGCGCCGTCCAACTATTCGCCGACCGCCGACGTCGAGGCCGCGCGCACCCGCTCGTCGGTGGTGCTGAGCACGATGGTCCGCAACGACTTCATTTCCGCGACCAGCGCAGCAACCGTCGACCCGGCCGAGGTTCGGATCGTCCGCGCCAGCCGCGAGAACAGCGTTCGCTATTTTACCGACTGGGCGCTTCCGCAGCTCGACACTCTGATTGACGAGACATCCGCGCCGATCGACGTCTGGACCACGCTCGACCCGAGGATGCAGGCCGCGGCCGACCGGGCGATCGCCGCCGACACGCCCAAGGGCACGCAGGGCGCTTTGGTCGCGATCGATCGCGACGGGGCGGTGCGCGCGATGGTCGGCGGGCGCGATTATGTCAGCTCGATCTACAACCGCGCGACCCAGGCCCAGCGCCAGCCGGGCTCGGCGTTCAAGCTGTTCGTCTATCTCGCCGCGCTCGAATTGGGGATGAAGCCGACCGACACGATCGTCGACGAGCCGGTGACGATCGACGGCTGGACCCCGCGCAATTCGACCCGCACCAACGCCGGACCGGTCAGCCTCCGCGAGGCCTTCTCGCGCTCGATCAACACCGTCAGCGCCAAGATCGGCGCGCAGCTCGGCTTCTCGACCATCGCCGACATGGCGCGCCGGTTCGGGATCACCACCCCGATCTCGACCTTCCCGTCGATGGTATTGGGGACCAGCGACGTGCGGCTGATCGACATGACCCGCGCCTTCGCTTCCGTCGCCAACAAGGGCGTCGCGGTGACTCCTTACGCAATCCGCAAAGTCGTGACGGCGGACGGCGAGCTGCTCTACCAGCACGAGCCGCAGGAGGAGCGGGTCCTGGTTGCCCCGTGGGTCGCGGCCGAGATGACCGACCTGCTCCAGTCGGCGGTGCTCAGCGGAACCGGGCGGGCGGCTCAGATCGGGCGGCCGGTGGCCGGCAAGACCGGCACCACCAGCTCGTACAAGGATGGCTGGTTCATCGGCTTTTCGAGCGGACTGACCGCGGGGGTGTGGATGGGCCGCGACGACGCCCGGCCGGTCGGCGGGCTCCAGGGCGGAACCGCGCCCGCCCGCGCCTTCCACGATTTCATGAGGATCGCCGTCGCCAACCGCCCGGTCGAGCAATTCGAAACCGAGGTCCCGATTCCCGATTGGCAGTTGACGCCCGAGGAGGAGATGTTCGGCGACGCTATGGTGCCGGTCGAGGGGTTCGAGCCGATGGTCGATGAGAACGGCATGCCGCTCTATCCGCCGGGCCAGGTGCCGCCGCCCGCGACGGCGCCAGGAATGCGACCGGACGGAACCGGCGACCCGAGCCAGCAGGAGCTCGACCAGGCGTTCCCGCCGCAGCCGGCCAATCGTTATCCGCCGCGACAGCCGCCGCCGCCGCGACAGCCGCCACCTCTACAGCCCGTTCCGGCCGATCCGTCGCAGCCCCGGTCCTAGGCGCCGGAGCAGCGCCTTGGCCTCGTCCAGTCTGGGGCCGAACAATTCCGCCTCGAGCGCCTTGAATTCCGGGCCGTGGTGGAGGTGGCGCAAATGCGCGACCTCGTGCGCGGCGACGAACCGGCGGACCGCGGGCGGGGCGAGGATCAGCCGCCAGCTGAAGCGAAGCCGGCCTTCGGACGAGCAGCTTCCCCAGCGGCTTTTTGGGTCGCCGATCCGAACCGATCGGGCGGTCACACCGGCAATTGCGGAATATTCAGAAACGTCCGCGGACAGCCGCTCGATCGCTCGGGCCTTGAGAAAGGCCTCGATCCGCCGAGCGAGGCCGGCCTCGGGGCCTCCGCAGCGCAGGAGGTCGCCGTCGAGGGCCACGCTCCGGCGAGCGCCAGGATCCCAGACGATGAGTCGGTCCTCGCCTTCGAACGGGATCGCCGCGCCCGGCTCGAACGGGCGGCCCGGCCCGGCGCAGGCGATCTGCGCTGCGATCCATTCGGATTGCTCGATCGCCCAGGCCAGCGCCGACTTGCGGCTGGTCCGCCATGGGCAAGTCAGGGTCAGCCGCCCCTCGGCCTCGTCGAGCCGGAGCCGCATCCGTCGCGCCCGGCGCACCGGGCGGATGTCGATTGGGAGCGGGAGGCGCGCTTCGAGCGCCGCCTCAGAGCGCGCGCTCGACCACATGATATTCGAGGTCGCCGGCATCTACCTCATTGACCGTCCAGCCGCGGGTCGACTGGCCTGCCTCGTGGACGCTCTCGCGGTCACCGCTGATCAGATAATGCCACTCGCGCAGCGGCTCGCCCGCCGCCCGAAGCCGGTAGGCGCAAGTGTCCGGCAGCCAGTCGAGCGAATCGAGATTGGCCGGGTCGAGCCGGACGCAATCGCTGACCCGCTTCATCCGGTTCGAATAATCGAGGCAGCGCCCGTTCCTGCGATCGAGCAATTGGCAGGCGACGTTGGTCGGGTAGAGCAGCCCGGTCTCCTCGTCCTCGAGCTTGTGCAGGCAGCAGCGTCCGCAGCCGTCGCACAAAGCCTCCCACTCGCCGCGGTCGAGCTCGCTCAGTGGCCGTTCCCAGAATGGTGCGCGCGCATTCATGACAAGGCCAGCCTTGCTCTGCTAGGCCGGCGCGATCAAGCGGGTTAAACGGGGTGATCCAACGAACATGCCTAGAATCGCAATCATTTGCGTCGCCGCGGCGGTCGCGCTGACCTCCATTCCGGTTACCGCGCAAATGGGCCATCAGACCAACGGCGAGGCCTTCGTAGAGGCGGTGCGAAAGGATGATGCCTCTAAGGCGATCCAGTTGCTGCGCGAGCATCCGACAGTGGTCAACACGCGGGACCCGAAGGGCGACACCGCGCTGAACATCGCGCTTCGCCGCGGCGACCGCGAATGGACCGGCTATCTGCTCAACGCCGGAGCCGATGTCGAGCTTGCCGCAAAGGACGGCGACACGCCAATCATCAGCGCCGCGCGGATCGGCTTCGATGAGGCAATCGGCTGGCTGACCAAGCTCGGCGCAAAGGTCGATTCGACCAACAAACTCGGCGAGACCGCCCTGATCATCGCGGTCCAGGCGCGCAATGCCCGCGCCGTTCGCGCGCTGCTCGATGCCGGGGCAGACCCGGACAAGAGCGACTATGCCGGCTATACGGCGCGCGATTACGCCAAGCGCGACAATCGCTCGCGGCAGATGAGCGAGCTAATCGAGGCCAAGAAGCCCAGCAAATAAAGGCTAGATTGAGTCGCCCAGCGACGGGTCGATCTGCGCCGAGAGCCGCCGCGCGGCACGTCGCGCAAAGCGCAGAAGCTCGGCCTTGCGCCGGGCCGGGGCGAGCGGCCGGTGCGCCGCCTCGCGGACCACCGCGGCGTCATAGCGGTCGGCGACGATCAGACCGGCCTCGCCGGGAAGGAACCTTTCCTCCTCGAGAAAGCGCGCCAGCGCCGGCGGGACGGCCCAGAAGAAGCGGTCACAATGGTCGAGATAGTCGAGCCACTTGCCGTCGCCGAGAAGATCCGCCTTCGCCACCTTGATCTCAACGATGGTGAACGCGCCCTTCGAATCGACCGCCATCAGGTCGGCTCGCCGGCCGTTGGCGAGCGGGACTTCGCACACCGCAAACTGGTCATGCCGGCAGAGCAGGCGAGTCACGCCGCGAGCGACGTCGGCCGCGATCGGCGGCAAATCGACAAAGCAGGACGAGTCGGCGGCACTGGCCATCGGCGATGATTAGAACAGATCGAAAACAAGGGCCAAAGGTAAAAACGGCAAAGAAAAAGCGGGCAAGCTTTCGCTCACCCGCTTCTCGCCCCCAAACAGTGATCCGCCTAGCGGTAGAAGATATGGTTTCCGATCGCCGCGACCCGCTTCAGCCGCCAGCGCGGCGAGACATAGCGGGCGTGGAAGAACAGGGCCTTGCCGACCGACGATAGCTTCAGTCCCTTGTCGACGATCTTGGCGATCGCCACCGCGGTCTGCCACTGGCGGCTCGAACGCGGCGCCGACGGAAGCGACTTGCCGCGAATGAACGAGAATTGGCTGCGCTGGAACAGCACGCCGCAATAAGACGACGGGAAGCGCCCGCTCGTCGAGCGATTGGCGATGACCTGCCCGACGGCGAGCTGGCCGGCGAGCGGCTCGCCCTTCGACTCGAAATAGATTCCGGTGGCGAGGCATTCGAGCTCACGGTTTCCCGGGTCGGTCCCGCGGTGCGCGCTGACCAGCTCGGCCAGGTCCGCGCCGGGCGTCACCGCCGGCTCGGCCTGGGCGGCCGGGGCTTTGGGTTCGTCGGCAAGCGGCAGGCTGTCCGCATCCGCGGGATCGGCCAGCTCGGGACGGTCAGAACGATCGAGCAGCTCCTCGACCGCGAGTGGCGGGAGGCTGACGGTCGCCGCGGTGACCAGCGACTCGGAATTGGAACCGGCCTGGGCCGGAGCAATATTCGTTGCGAGAAGTGCAGCACTGAAGACCAGCGCCGAACGAACTGGATGAATCATCTTAACCGTTAAACTTGCGGCATACCGGCCGGATCGAACCAGAAACTCTATGCGGTTACTTCCGCCTGGCTCGTCGGTGATATGCCGTCTCGCGTGGCATTTCTTGCTTTCGAAAGCCAAGAATATGCCCCCCGCTCTTGTTGTTGGGACGGATGTCCGGCCAATTCGTTACGGGGTCAAGCTTCGCCGGTCGTTTCAGCGATGAAGCGTTCGGGCAAAGCGACATCCAGTTCAATCGCCCACAGATCCGCGTCGACTCGTGCTCTTTTGGCGAGGAAATCGGAAACTTCCGCCGGGTTCGCCGATTCGGTTGGGCCGGTTCGCTGCCAGCGATAGGTCCCGGTCAGGTCGAGGACCCGCTCAAGGCAGGCGAGGTGCCGACCGCGCGAGCTGACCAGCAGCAGAAGCGTTCCGCGCTCCCGGTCGCCCCTCCGGATGACGGTCGCGAAATCGCCGTCGGAACCGGCCCGCCGTAGGATTGCCGCGACCTCGAGATACGTCGGAAGCTTTGCCTGCACGGGGGCCTGGCCGCTTCAGGCCGCGTCGCGCTCGTCGGCGCCGAGGAGGACCGCGGCAAGCGCGTCACGGCTGCGGGCACCGCGCATCTTCTCCAGAGTCGCGCCGTCACGGATCACCCGACTGATTGCCGCCAGGGCCTTGAGATGCTCGGCGCCCGAATCGGGCGGCGAGAGCAGGAGAAAGACGAGATCGACCTTGCGCCCGTCGACCGCCTTGTAATCGACCGGCTCCGCAATCCGGGCGAACAGCCCGTAGATCCGCTCGAGCCCGGCGATCTTGCCGTGGGGGATCGCAATGCCTTGGCCAAAGCCGGTGCTCCCGAGCTTCTCGCGCTCGACCAGGCTGGCGAGGATCGCCGCCGGGTCGGCGCCGCAGCGCTGGCCGGCGAGGTTGGCGAGCTGCTGGAGAAGCGCGCGCTTGCTTCCGCCGGGAAGCGCGGGCCGGATGGCCTCGAAATCGATGAAATCGGCAAGGTGCATGAACAGGAACCCGAAAAGGAACTGGGCAGGGACAAAAGGAAGGCCGGCCGCCGTCAGGCCGCCGCTCATTGAATCAGCTTTGCGGCTCGACCCAGCCGATGTTTCCGTCTTCGCGACGATAGATCATGTTGAACGCGCCCGTCGCACTGTTGCGGAACATCAAGGCGGTGGTGTTGCGCAGGTCCATCATCATCACCGCGTCCGAGACGCTGGCGTCGGGAACGTCGACCTTGGTCTCCGCGACTACCGCCGGGAAGGTCGCGGGCTCGTCCTCGCGAGCCGCCGATCCGGCGAGGATCGTGTAGCCGGCATTCTCGACATAGGGCGCCCCGTCGACCTTATGCTCGCGAAGCCGCTTGGTGTAGCGGCGAAGTTGGGATTCGATCCGGTCGGCGGCGGCATTGAGCGCCGCTTGGGCTTCGCGCGCCCGGCCCGAGGCCTTGAGCACAACGCCCTGCATCACCGGGGCGACGATGTCGCAGGTAAAATCATTGTTCGGACCTCGGCCGAAGGTGACGTTGGCCCCGATCGAGCGCGCGAAAAGCTTTTCGGTGATCTCGGCAACCCGTCGCTGTGCGTCCTCGCGCAGCGATTCTCCGGTTTCGACCTGATGTCCTGCGACCCGAACGTCCACCTGGACTTGCTCCTTCTTCAACTGCGCCGGCGCTTAGGGCGGCGCCCTTCGGCCCGTCAAATGGCGAGCCCGAACCGCGCCCACAAGGGATTGACGATCCGTGCAAGAAACGCGCGGTGCCGTTCGAGTTCCTCGGGCAAGGGCTCGTGCGACCGCGCCGGCCGCGGCTCGGTTGCGGGGCGCGGCGCGGAAATGGCGACGATCGTGCGGCTGGTCTCGGCAACGAGGCCAAGCCCGATCTGACGTCCGCCGGTCAGCTCGACATAGACCTGGGCCAGCAATTGCGCATCGAGCAGCGCGCCATGCTTGACCCGGTGCGAGCGGTCGATCCCGAACCGCGCGCACAAGGCATCGAGGCTGTGCTTGGCGCCGGGGTGGCGCGAGCGGGCGAGCGCGAGGGTGTCGCGCATCCGGGTTATGCATACCGAGGGCCGTCCGCACAGGCCGAGCTCGTGGTTGAGGAAGCCGAAGTCAAACCCGGCGTTGTGCGCGACCAGCGGCGAATCCTCGAGAAACTCGAGCAGCTCCTCGGCCTTGTCGACGAAGCTCGGCTTGCTTGCCAGGAACTGGGTCGACAGCCCGTGTACCGCTTCGGCCTCGAGCGGCATGTCGCGGCCCGGGTTGAAATAGCAATGGAAGTGGCGGCCGGTCTCGATCCGGTCGAAGATCTCGATACAGCCGATCTCGACCATGCGGTCGCCGGTGGCGGGGTTGAGCCCGGTGGTTTCGGTATCGAAGACGATTTCCCGCACGGCCCGGTTATCGCTCCCCCGCTGCCTTGAGGCAAGCAATGATCGCGTCGACCTGGGCCGCGGTGGACGGCAAGATCGCCGCTGGTATCGACGACGAAATCGGCCCGTTTGCGCTTTTCCGAATCAGGCGTCTGGCGAGCCAGGACCGACTCGAATTTCTTCGCGGTCATGCCCGGCCTTCGAAGAACGCGTGTCCGCTGGATCTCGGGCGAGGTGGAGACAACGACGACCTTGTCGAACGCCGACTCGCCGCCGGTCTCGAACAGCAGGGGGATGTCGAACAGCAGGATCGGCGCGTCGGCATGATCAGCGACGAACCGCTCGCGAGCTTTCGCGACGGCCGGGTGGACGATGGCTTCGAGCGCGGCAAGCGCTTCGGGATTGCCGAGCACTTGGCTCGCAAGGCCGGCGCGATCGAGGATTCCGTCCTTGACCGTGCCGGGAAACCGCCGTGCGATCGGCCCGACCAACATCCCGCCCAGACCCTGCAGCCGGTGGACCTCGGCGTCGGAGTCGAACAAAGGAATTCCGGCGCGCTCGAACATCGCCGCGACGGTCGATTTGCCCATTCCGATCGAGCCGGTGATCGCGACCTTGATCATGCCTCGATCAGCCCGCGCTCGCGCAGCGCTGCAAGCAACGGGATCAAGGGCATGCCAAGGATAGTGAAGTGACTGCCATCGATCGATTCGAACAATTGCACGCCGCGGCCTTCGATCCGGAACACGCCGACGCAATAGCCGACTTCGGGCCATTCGGCGTCGAGATAGGATTGAATGAACGGCTCGCTCAGCCCGCGAACCCTGAGCCGCGCGGAATCGGCGACCGACCAGTGGGACTTGCCGCCGCGGGCCAGGGCGACGGCGCTGACCAGAATGATCTCGCGTCCCGAAAAAGCCCCCAAATGCTCGGCGGCCTGGGCACGGTCGGCGGGCTTGTCCAGCATTCGCCCATCGAGGCAGACGATGCTGTCCGACCCAATCACCCAAGCGTCCGGGCGCCTGGAGCTGACCGCTTCCGCCTTGGCCTCGGCAAGGCGAAGCGCCGCGTCGGCAGGCGCGCCGGACTTCAGCGACTGCTCATCCACGCCGGGCGCGACCGCCTCCGCCGCGACTCCGGCCGCCTCGAGCATCGCTCGGCGGATCGGACTGGTCGAGGCGAGGATCAGGGTCATGGAGGCTGGATCAACAACCTTGTGGATAAGGTGCGTGCAGGGCCTAGCGCGCTTCTGGGGGCAGGCTCAATCGGCGATTTCGAGGCGGCCGGCGCATCGCTTTGCCCGGTTTCATCCCCGTGGATGAAATCCGCCCCCAGCCTGTGAATCGCGGGAGCGGTTCGCGCCAACTCGCCGCCATTCCTTGAGTCAATCCCTGAGCCCGCGCTTGTTGGCAATATCGGGGGGCTCGCCTAAACCCCGCTACCCCGCGACCAACAACTCCATCATCCTTCTTCCATATATATCTAAAGAGAGAGAAGAGCCCTGTCCCTCGAACCTGCCGGGTCGCAAATCACGAAGCCCTTGCTGGCGGTCCTGCGTGGCCGAGCGGCCGTCCGTGCCGCCGGTGTGGATGATGCGCCAGGCCGGTCGCTACCTGCCCGAATATCGCGCCCTGAGGGCCGAGAAGGGCGGCTTCCTCGACCTCGTCTATGACAGCGACGCGGCGTGCGAAGTCACGCTTCAGCCGCTTCGCCGCTTCGCCGAGCTCGACGCGGCGATCCTCTTTTCCGACATCCTGATCGTACCGTTCGCGATCGGGCAGAACCTCAGCTTCGTCGCGGGTGAAGGGCCGCGGCTGACCCCGCCGCTGGCCGAGGCCGCGCTGGAATCTTTGGCCGCCGAGCCGGCGCGGCTGGCACCGATCTACGAGACGGTGCGAAAGGTTCGCTCGAAACTTCCGCCTGGCAAGACGCTGATCGGCTTTGCCGGAAGCCCGTGGACGGTCGGCACCTACATGGTTGCCGGTGAGGGCAGCCGCGACCAGTCCGACGCGCGGCGGATGGCCTATGCCGAGCCCGAACGCGCTTTGCCGCGATCGTCGAGCGGATCGAGGCGGTGACGCTCGAATATCTCTCGGGGCAGATCGAGGCCGGGGCCGAGGTGGTGCAATTGTTCGACAGCTGGGCGGGATCCTTATCGCCCGCTCAATTCGAGCGCTGGGTGATCGCCCCGACCGCGCGGATCGCGGCGGCGCTGCGCGAGCGTCACCCTGAGATTCCGCTGATCGGCTTTCCCAAGGGCGCGGGGGGCAAGCTCGCCGCTTATGCGCGTGAGACCAAGGTTGATGCGATCGGCCTCGACGAAACCGTCGATCCGTATTGGGCAGCGCGCGAATTGCCCGAAGGCCTTCCCGTCCAGGGCAATCTCGACCCGCTCGCACTGATCGCCGGCGGCGATTCGATGCGGTTCGCAGTGGACAAGATTCTTGACGCGTTCGACGAGCGTCCCCACATCTTCAACCTCGGCCACGGAATCCTTCAGGACACGCCGATCGAGCATGTCGAGGCCATGTTGGCCCACGTAAGGCAGAGCAAGTGAAACGGGGGCGTGAGTGCCTGAGCTGACCGGAATTCTCGGCCCCGCTTATCTGTGGGTGAAGGCGGCCCACGTCACCTTCGTGATCTTCTGGATGGCGGGGCTGTTCCTGCTTCCGCGATTTTATGTCTACCACCAGGAGACCGTCGCTGGATCGCCAGAAGACCGGGCGTGGATCGAGCGCGAATCGCGGGTCCGCTCGATCATCCTGACGCCGGCAATGGTGCTGGTCTGGCTGCTTGGCCTGCTGCTCGCCTTCAACCTCGATCTGTGGAGCGCGTCGTGGTTCCAGGCCAAGTTCGCGCTGGTGGTCGCGCTGACCGGCTACCAGGGCTGGTTGGCCGCTTATGGTCGCAAGCTTGCCGCGGGCGAGCGGACGATGAGCGGGCGGACGCTGCGGATGGTCAACGAGATCCCCGGAATCGCCGCGGCGCTGATCGTCGTTCTGGTCATCGTTAAACCGTTCTAAGCCTTAACTTGGCGCGTCCCGATTGACAGCGCTCGCGCTGATCCATAGTCGCACGTCCATTCGGCCCCGGCCGGCTTTCTCGGCCGCCGGCCCTCGTTTCTCCGAAAAGCGGTGTCCTGCCGCGCTCCTGTTCCAGCAGCCAAGTCTCCAGAGCAGATATTCCCAAGAAAAGACTGTCCCATGCATTTGAAAGAATTGAAGAAAAAGACCCCGGCCGAACTGGTCGCAATGTCCGAGGAGATGGGGGTCGAAGGCGCCTCGACGATGCGCAAGCAGGACCTGATGTTCTCGGTCCTCAAGATCCAGGCCGAGAATGGCGTCGAGATCATGGGCGCCGGCACGATCGAAGTTCTCAACGATGGCTTCGGCTTCCTGCGTTCGCCCGAATCCAATTATCTCGCCGGGCCCGACGACATTTATGTCCAGCCTGCGCTGGTCCGCCGCTTTGGGCTTCGTACCGGCGACACCATCGAGGGCGAGATCCGCGGTCCCAAGGAGGGCGAGCGCTATTTCGCTCTGACCCGCATTACCCAGATCAACTTCGACGATCCCGAAGCCGTGCGCCACCGCGTCAACTTCGACAATTTGACGCCGCTCTATCCGGACGAGAAGCTGACGCTCGACACGCTCGACCCGACGGTCAAGGACAAGTCGGCACGGGTGATCGACATCGTCTCGCCACAGGGTAAGGGCCAGCGCACGCTGATCGTCTCGCCGCCGCGCGTCGGCAAGACCGTGATGCTTCAGAACATCGCCAAGGCGATCACCGACAACCATCCCGAGGTGTTCCTGCTGGTCCTGCTCGTGGACGAGCGGCCGGAAGAGGTGACCGACATGCAGCGCAGCGTGAAGGGCGAGGTGATCTCCTCGACCTTCGACGAGCCCGCGCAGCGCCACGTCCAGGTCGCCGAGATGGTCATCGAAAAGGCCAAGCGCCTGGTCGAGCACAAGAAGGATGTCGTGATCCTGCTCGATTCGATCACCCGCCTCGGCCGCGCCTACAACACGGTCGTCCCGAGCTCTGGCAAGGTGCTGACCGGCGGCGTCGATGCCAATGCATTGCAGCGGCCCAAGCGCTTCTTCGGCGCCGCTCGTAACATCGAGGAAGGCGGCTCGCTGTCGATCATCGCCACGGCTTTGATCGACACCGGCTCGAAGATGGACGAGGTCATCTTCGAGGAGTTCAAGGGCACCGGCAATTCCGAGATCGTGCTCGACCGCAAGGTTGCCGACAAGCGCATCTTCCCCGCGCTCGACGTGGGCAAGTCGGGCACCCGCAAGGAGGAGCTGCTGGTCAAGCAGGACATCCTCACCAAGATGTGGGTACTGCGCCGGATCCTGATGCAGATGGGGACGGTCGACGCGATGCAGTTCCTGCTCGACAAGATGAAGGACGCCAAGTCGAACGAGGATTTCTTCGCGAGCATGAATCAATAGGCTCGCGGGAACGCTGGGCCACTGAACGGATTTGAGTTCGAATGATCGACCTGCTGATTGCCGCTGCTCCCGCCGCCGTGCCGCTTGACCTTGGCGGTCCCGCCGAAATGTGGGCCGCGATCGTCAAGGATTTCTCGAACATCACTTCGCCGGCGGCGTTCGCGGCGTTCCTTCAGGTCCTGATGATCGACCTCGTGCTTGCCGGCGACAATGCCATCGTCGTCGGTGCGCTGGCCGCGAACCTCCCGGCCGAGCAGCGCCGCAAGGTCATCCTGATCGGAGTCCTCGCGGCACTGGTGCTGCGCATCCTGTTCGCGCTGATCGTCACCCAGCTCATGCAGGTCATCGGGCTGATCATGATCGGCGGCCTTCTTTTGTTGTGGGTCGCGTGGCGGATGTGGCGCGACCTTCACCACGAAGGCGAATCGTTCGGCTCGGAAGAGATCCTCGGCGACGAGCACGCGGGTTTGAAGGCGGCCAAGAGCTTCAGCGGAGCGGTGTGGGCGGTCGCCATCGCCGACGTCTCGATGAGCCTCGACAATGTCCTCGCCGTCGCCGGCGCGGCGCGCGATCATCCGGGAATCCTGATCGTCGGCCTCATCTTCGCGGTGGCCCTGATGGGCATCGCCGCCAACATCATCGCGCGGTACATCGAACGCTATAAGTGGATCGCCTACGTCGGCTTGCTGGTCATTCTCTACGTCGCGCTGAAGATGATCTACGACGGTTGGATGGACCCGCAGGTGGGGCTCGGCACGCTGTTCGCATGACCGCGGGCAGCCCCCGCGACACCATCTTCGCACTGTCGAGCGGGCGCCCTCCGGCGGCGATAGCGATCATCCGCATCAGCGGGTTCGATGCTCACGCTGCGGCGCGGGCGATCGCCGGCGATCTTCCGCCGCCGCGGGCGGTCGCGGTCCGCGAGCTCCGCGACCCCGCGAGCCGGGAGCTGCTCGACGAGGCGCTGGTGGTCCGCTTCGATCGGCCCAGCAGCGCGACCGGCGAGGATTCGGTCGAGCTTCATTGCCACGGCGGCCGGGCGGTGGTGGCCTCGGTCCTGGCCAGCCTCGCCCGGCAGGATGGCCTGCGCGAGGCCTTGCCCGGGGAGTTTACGCGGCGCGCCTTCGACAACGGACGGATCGACCTGACCGAGGCCGAAGGTCTGGCCGACCTCATCGAGGCCGAGACCGAAGCGCAGCGCCGCGCGGCGTTGAAGCTCGCCGACGGCAGCCTCAAGCGCCAGATCGACTCGTGGCGGCAGAAGCTCCTCGAGTTGTCAGCGCGGGCCGAGCAGGCGATCGATTATGTCGGGGAAGATGAGGGAGAGGCGGCAGGGCCAGCGATCGCTGCGGAGGCCGAGGCTTTGGCCGAAGAGCTCGGCGCCTGGCTCGGCCGGCCGCGCTCGGAGCCCCTGAGGGACGGCATAAGGGTTGTCGCCGCTGGTCCTCCGAACACCGGAAAGTCGAGCCTTATCAATGCTATAGCCGGTGCTGATCGAATCCTCGTCAGCGACGTCGAGGGAACCACCCGCGACGTCATCGAGGTCCCGCTCGGACTCGCCGGTCTGCCCTTCCTGTTCACCGACACCGCGGGACTTCGGGAGACCGGGGACCGGGTCGAGGCGATGGGCGTGGCCCGCGCTTCGGGCGAGGTCCAGCGCGCCGACATCCTGCTGTGGCTCGGCGATCCGGCCGACACGCCCGATCTGCCGCGCACCATCCAGGTTCACGCGCGCGCCGACGTTCGAGAGCCGGCCCCGACGGGCAGCCTCGCCGTTTCCGCTTTGACCGGGGAGGGGCTGACCGCGCTGATTGACGCAGTTGTTGCCATGGCGCGCGCCATCCTTCCCGCCGAGGATGCCATTGCGCTCAATGCGCGCCAGGCGGGTCTGATCGCGGAGGCGCGGGACGAGCTCGCCGATGCAGGGACGGGCGCGGACCCGGTGATCCAGGCCGAGGGGCTGAGGTGCGCGCGCCTCGCAATGGACCGGTTGACCGGCCGCGCCGGAGTCGAAGATCTTCTCGACTCGCTCTTCGCGCGCTTCTGCCTCGGCAAATAGTTTCACGTGGAACATGGCTGCGCTATGGCGCCGTCGATGCTTCGACGTTCTTGTGATCGGCGGCGGCCATGCCGGGTGCGAAGCGGCCGCCGCTGCGGCCCGCCGCGGCGCGCGCGCGGCGATCCTGACGTTTAGGCGCGAGGACGCCGGCCAGATGTCGTGCAACCCGTCGATCGGTGGTGTCGGCAAGGGGCATCTGGTGCGCGAGCTCGACGTGTTCGACGGGCTGATGGCGCGCGCGGCCGACGCCTCGGCGATCCATCGCCGGATGCTCAACCGCAGCAAGGGGCCGGCGGTGTGGGGCCCGCGGGTCCAGGCCGACCGCCGGCTCTATCGCGAGGCGGCCGGGCGGCTACTCGAGGAGCAGGGGGTCGCGATGCTCGTGGGCGAAGCGCTCGAAGTCCTGCTCGACCACGGGCGTGTGCGCGGGGTTCGGACCAGCGCTGGGGTCATCGCCTGCCGCGCGTTGGTGATTGCCACCGGCACCTTTCTCGACGCGCGCTTGTTCGTCGGGGAGGAGGTCATGACCGGCGGGAGGCAAGGCGAGAAGGCGTCGAACGCGCTTGCCGGACAAGTCCGCGACATTGGCCTGGGCCAGGGGCGGCTCAAGACAGGCACGCCGCCGCGGCTCGACGGGCGGACGATCGATTGGGCCCGGCTAGAGGAGCAGCCGAGCGAACCTCGCCACTGGAGCATGTCGGCGCTCGACGACGGGATCCGGCGACCGCAGCTGTCGTGCGCGATCGCTCGAACCACCTCCGAAACCCATGCCATCATTGCCGACAATTTCGACCGCTCCCCGCTCTTCGCCGGTGCGATCGAAGGCCGCGGTCCGCGCTACTGCCCGTCGATCGAGGACAAGGTGAAGCGCTTCGCAGAGCGCGATTCGCACCAGATTTTCCTCGAGCCGGAGGGCCTCGACGACCCGATCGTCTATCCCAACGGCATCTCGACCTCGCTTCCGGTCGACGTGCAGTTGCGCTTCGTGCGCAGCATTCCGGGTCTTGAGTTCGGCCGAGCTCGCCCGCCCCGGCTATGCCGTCGAATATGAATATGTCGACCCGCGCGCGGCTCGGCTCGACGCTCGACGTTCGCGACATTCCGGGACTGTTCCTGGCGGGTCAGATCAACGGCACCACGGGCTATGAGGAAGCCGCGGCTCAAGGGCTTGGTCGCCGGGCTCAACGCGACAGCCGTCGCCCTGAACCTCGAACCGGTCCGATTCGACCGGCGCTCGAGCTACATCGGGGTGATGATCGACGATCTTGTTCTGCAGGGTGTGACCGAACCCTATCGGATGATGACCGCGCGGGCAGAGTACCGGCTTGCGCTGCGGGCCGACAACGCCGTGAGCCGCCTCGGCGCCGATGCGCTCGATGCGCGATGCCTGTCGGATCGTCGGAGGATCTCCGTCGAATTGCATCTCGAGCGCCGCTTGGCCGCGGAGTGGTCGGTCAGCGAGGAAGGCCGAGCCGACGCGCTCTATGCCCCCTATGTCGAGCGCCAAAGGAAGGACTGGGACAGCATCCGGCGCGACGTCGCCGCGCCGATTCCCGCCGACCTGGATTTTGCTTCGGTCCCCGGACTTTCGGCCGAAATGGTTGAGCGGCTGTCCACAAGCCGGCCGGAGACCATTGACCAGGCGTCGCGGCTCGCCGGGATCACCCCTGCAGCGCTGTCTGCGCTGTACGTAGCGGCGAGCCGCCGTGACGCGGCATGATCGACGCGTTGCGCGCCGCAACCGGGCGCGATGTTTCACGTGAAACAGTCGAGAAGCTGAACGCCTATGAGGCCCTGGTTCGCGATGAGGCGAGTCGGCAGAATCTCGTTTCGGCCGCGACACTGGAGGATTTCTGGTCTCGCCATGTGCTTGATTCGGCGCAATTATTGCGGTTCGTCAAGGACCGCGGAACGTGGGCCGACATCGGCTCGGGGGCGGGTCTGCCCGGAATCGTGATCGCGTGCCTGACCGATGATCCCGTCTGTCTGATCGAGCCGCGGCGGCTCCGCGCGGACTTTCTCGGCCGGGCCGTCGAACGGCTCGGACTGAACGCGCGAGTCCACCGGGGACGGGCCGAAACTTTGCGCGAGCGCTTCGACTTCATCAGCGCCCGGGCGGTCGCTCCGCTCGTCCGGCTCCTCGAACTATCCCACCATTTGTCCACAGGAAAAAGCCTGTTCCTGTTCCCCAAGGGGAAATCGGCGCAATCGGAACTGGCGGCTGCCCGGCGCGCATGGCAAGCTGACTTCACGATGGAACCCAGCCTGGTCAGCGCGGATTCGGCCATCATCCTGGCCCGCCATGTGAGGCGAAAGACGCGATGATCCCGATCGCCGTGGCAAACCAGAAGGGCGGAGTGGGCAAGACCACGACAGCGATCAACCTCGCCACCGCGCTCGCCGCGATCGGCTGGAAGGTGCTGCTCATCGACCTCGACCCGCAGGGGAATGCGTCGACCGGCATCGGGATCGCGGCCTCGCAGCGGCGCTTGTCCAGCTATGACGTGCTGATCGGACGCGCCTCGGTGGTCGAGGCGGCGGTGCCGACCCGGGTTCCCCGGCTCGACCTGCTTCCGGCGACGGTCGATCTGTCGGGGGCGGAGATCGAAATGGTTGCGCTCGAAGACCGCGTCCACCGGCTCGGCCAGGCGCTTGCGGCGACGCCGTCCGGGCGGTGGAACATCTGCCTGATCGATTGCCCTCCGTCGCTCGGGCTGCTTACGGTCAACGCGCTGGCCGCGGCGCGGCACTTGCTGGTCCCGCTCCAGGTCGAGTTCTTCGCGCTCGAGGGGTTGAGCCAGCTGCTCCAGACGGTCGAGCGAATCCGCTCCGCGTTCAATCCCGACCTCGCGATTCTCGGAGTGGCTCTGACCATGTACGACCGCCGCAACAATCTCTCGCTGGCAGTGGCCGAGGACGTCCGCGCCTGTCTCGGGTCGACTGTCTTCGACACCGTGGTCCCGCGCAACGTGCGCCTGTCGGAGGCGCCGAGCCACGGGCTCCCGGCGCTGATCTACGACCTCAATTGCCCGGGCTCGGCAGCCTATGTCCGGCTGGCGCGCGAGCTGATCGGGCGGCTTCCGCAACTGGCGGAGGCGGCATGAGCGCGGAGCGGAGCGGCAAAGGTCTCGGCATGGGCCTGTCGGCGCTGCTCGGCGAATCGGCGGCGCGGCCGCGCTCGGGCGGCGACGCGCAAGCGGTAAGCTCCGACGGCGTGCGCGAGATCGAAGTGGCTCGGATCCGCCCCAACCCGGACCAGCCGCGAAGCCAGTTCGGCGAGGAGGGGATCGAGGAGCTCGCCCGCTCGATCGCCGAGCGCGGGCTGCTCCAGCCGATCCTGGTCCGGCCCGACGGCGACGGTTACATGATCGTCGCCGGTGAGCGGCGCTGGCGCGCGGCGCAGAAGGCGCAGGTGCATGCGATCCCGGCGATTGTCCGTGACTTCGCCCCGGGCGAAGTCGCCGAAGTCGCGCTGATCGAGAATGTCCAGCGCGAGGATCTCAATGCGATCGAGGAGGCCGAGGCCTATCGCCAGCTGATGGCCGCTCACGGCCATACCCAGGACGGGCTGTCGAAGATCGTCCACAAGTCGCGCAGCCATATCGCGAACCTGCTCCGCCTGCTCGACCTGCCCGAATTCGTCAGGCAATCGCTATTGCGAGGCGATATCAGCATGGGCCATGCCCGCGCCGTCGCTTCGGCGCCCGATCCCGAGGCGCTGGTGCGGGCGATCATCGCCAAGGGCTGGTCGGTGCGCAAGGCGGAGGTGGAGGCGCGATCGGCCCGCGCGCCGTTCGTCCAGGCGAAAGCGCGCAAGCCGGCCGAAGCCCAAAACCCCGACCTCGCGGCGCTCGAACGCCAGCTCGGCGACATGCTCGGGTTAAAGGTCGAGGTCAGCCACAAGGGCGAGGGCGGGACGGTCCGGCTGACCTACTCGACGCTCGATCAGCTCGACATGATCTGCCAGCGCCTGACCGGAGAGCCGATCTAGGCGCGCGCGCGTCGGGCGGCGCGGGCGACGGCAATCAATTCCTCACCGAGTGCCGCGACTGGCGGCGAATCGCTAAACATGAGTTGGCGCTCGAGGCTCGCGCAGCGGTCGGCGGCCTTGGCCAGGTCCGCGGCGCTCCACCGCGCCAGCATCGACTCGATCAACGCCTTGTCCTTCCAGAACAGGCTCCGCCCGAACGACGCCATGACGGCATCGGGACGACCGCCTCGCTCCACCCTGGCGCGGGCCGGGGCGAGCATCAGCAGTCGCCGCTGGACCGAGCGGACGATCGGGATCGCCTCGCTTCCGCCCGCCGGAAGCCGCGACAGCTCCTCGAGCAACTCGTCCATCCGCCCGCCGAGCGCGTGGTCGGCCAATCGCAGCAAATCGCCGCCGCCAAGCTCCGCCCCGACCGCATCGACCGCATCATGGTCGAGCTCCTTCGGCGCCTGCGGCGACGCGTCGACATAGAGCGCTAGCTTGTCGAGCTCCTGCGCGACGATCGCCTGGTCGTTGCCGCACGATTCGGCGATCCGGGCGGCCACCGCCGAGCCGATCTTGAGTCCGAACCGGCGGCCGAGGTCGATCACCATCCGCTCGGCGTCCTGCCCCTCCGGCGCATAGGCGGCGAACGCGACCGCCGCCGGCGACGCTTCGGCGAGCTTCAGCAGCCCCGAGGTCTTGCGCAGCCCGCTGCTGGCAATCGCCACGACCGGGCTCTCGGACGCGGGCGAGTCGAGCAGCGCCTGCACCCCGTCGACAATCTCCTCGCCCGCGGGTTCGATCCAGATCACCCTTTTGCCGCCGAACAGGGCCAATGCGCCCGCTTCATCGGCGAGCGCCGCGGGATCAGACCGGACCGCGTTCGAGATGATGATGAAGCGGTCAGCTCCGAGCGCCTGGACCAGGCGAGTCCCGAGCGCCCGCGATTGAGCCACGTCGGGACCGTGGAAGAGGTAGAAGCGGACGTCCGCGCCGGGCTGGTCGAGGGCGCGGGCGATCGTCCCCTTGCTAAGCTTCATCGCGCTGCGGCCGTGCGCGACGCGTACAGCGCGAGCCGGGTGACGATCTGGTCGGCGAGCTGGTCGGACAATCGCTCGAGCGCGGTCTGCTCGGCGGCGACAGTGGCATATTCCGAGCTGACGATGTCGATGCCCGCGTCCGAAGACGCCGTGGCGTCAAGCAGCACCGAACCGCTCGCTGCCTCGACCAGCTGATAGCGCGCGCGGAGCGTCCGCCGCTCGTAGGTGGCGGCGCGGTCGCCACGGATTCCGAAAGCGGTGATATTGTCATCAAGCGTAACCATCAGCCGATAGGCCGGCGCGCTTCCGTCGAAATTGCCGAGCCGGTCGCGGAGCTTGTTGCGCACCAGCCAGCCCGATTGGCCTTCGATCGGCGCAACGCTGACCGAGTGGAGCATGGCCCCGATCTGCCTCCCGCCCTCGCCTGCATAGAGCGGTCGAAGCGTGCACGCCCCGAGTGGAAGCAGCAGGAGAGCCGGGAGCAAGGCGGCGAGGCGGCGCATCAGGCGACGATATTCACCAGCCGGTCGGGAACGACAATGATTTTGCGCGGCGCCGCGCCGGCGAGCTGCCGCTGGACCTTGTCGGAGGCGAGCGCAGCCTGCTCGGCCGCGGCGCGATCGAGCCCGCGCGCCAGGATCAACGTGTCGCGCAGCTTGCCGTTGACCTGGACCGCCACGGTGACTTCATCGTCGATCAGCATTGCGGGGTCGTGAGTCGGCCAGGGAGAGTCGATGACCAGTCCGCGCTCGCCCAGCGCCGACCAGCATTCCTCGGCGAGGTGCGGGGCCATCGGCGCGATCAGTTGGACGAGCGCGCGGATGGCGGCCAGGCGGGCCGCGCTCGGCGCCGCCTTCTCGATTGCGCTGGTCAGCTCGTAGAGCAAAGCAATCGCCTTGTTGAACTGGAGCGACTCTATCGCTTCGCCGACTCCGGCAACAGTCCGATGGACCTTGCGCTCGAGCGGCGGATCCTCGCCCGGATCGCTGGTCGCGCCCATCGTCAGGCGCCACACACGCTGGACGAAGCGGGCCGCGCCCTCGATGCCCGACTCCGACCATTCGAGGTCGCGCTCGGGCGGGCTGTCGGAAAGCATGAACCAGCGCGCGGCGTCGGCCCCGTAGCGCTCGAGGATCGGCTCGGGGTCGATGGTGTTGCGCCGCGACTTGGACATCTTTTCGACCCGGCCCGGGGTGACCGGGTGGCCGCTTTCGATGTGCACCCAATCGTCGCCGTCGCGCCGGACCTCGCCCGGGCTCAGCCAGCTGCCGTCGCCGGCGCGGTAGGTCAAATGCGTGACCATGCCCTGGGTGAACAGCCCGCGGAACGGCTCGTCGAAGTCGAGCCGTCCGATCGTCTTCAGCGCCCGGGTCCAGAAGCGCGCGTAGAGCAGGTGCAGGATCGCGTGCTCGACCCCGCCGATATATTGGGTGACGGGGAGCCATTCGGCGACCTCGACCGGGTCGAACGGCCGGTCGCCCGGCTGGCTTGCGAAGCGGAGGAAATACCAGCTCGAATCGACGAAGGTGTCGAGCGTATCGGTCTCGCGCTGCGCCGCGGCGCCGCAGGTTGGGCAATCGACTGCCTTCCACGCCGAGTGGCGGTCAAGCGGGTTGCCGGGCACGTCGAGGCTGACATCGTCGGGAAGAACCACCGGCAATTGCTCGCGCGGGACCGGGACCGCGCCGCACTTGGCGCAATGGATGATCGGGATCGGCGTGCCCCAGTAACGCTGGCGCGACACCCCCCAGTCGCGAAGCCGAAACTGGACGCGCCCCTCGCCCCATCCGGCGACCTCGGCGCGGCGAATGACCTCGGCGGTTGCCTCGGCGGTCGGAAGCCCGTCGAGGAATTGCGAATTGACCGCCACTCCGGGGGTCATCTCCGCCTCGGTGCCGATCGGTTCGGACGCTACGTCCACAGATTGGGCGACGACCCGGCGGATAGGCAGCTGATAACGCTTCGCAAACTCAAAGTCGCGCTGGTCGTGCCCCGGGACCCCAAAAATCGCGCCGGTCCCATAGTCCATCAGCACGAAGTTCGCGATGTAGACCGGGAGCCGCCACTGCGGGTCGAACGGGTGGACCGCCTCGAGCGGCGTCTTGAGCCCCTTTTTTTCGAGCGTTTCGAGGTCGGCGGCGCTGGTCCCGCCGGCCTTGCACTCGGCGATGAATCGGGCGGTCTCGGGATCGCCTTCGGCGAGCGCCGTTGCAACCGGGTGGTCGGGCGCGATGGCGAGGAAGCTCGCGCCGAACAAGGTGTCGGGGCGGGTGGTGAAAACTTCGATTTCCTCGATTTCCGCGACGCGTTCGGCCAGGCGGAAGCGGAACTGCAGCCCCTCGCTCCGTCCGATCCAGTTGGACTGCATGGTCCGGACCTTCTCGGGCCACTGGTCGAGCGATCCGAGGCCATCGAGGAGCTCTTCGGCAAAGTCGGTGATCTTGAGGAACCACTGGTTGAGGCGCTTGCGCTCGACCGGCGCGCCCGAGCGCCAACCCTTGCCGTCGATCACCTGCTCGTTGGCGAGCACGGTCATGTCGACCGGGTCCCAATTGACCTCGCTCTCCTTGCGATAGACGAGCCCGGCGTCGACCAGGTCGAGGAACAGCGCCTGCTCATGCCCGTAATAGGCCGGGTCGCAGGTCGCGAACTCCCGGCTCCAGTCGATCGCGAAGCCGAGCCTTTTGAGCTGGTCGCGCATCGCGCCGATATTGCCCCAGGTCCATTCGCCCGGGTGGATCCCGCGCTCGATCGCGGCATTTTCGGCCGGCATCCCGAACGCGTCCCAGCCCATCGGATGGAGCACCTCGAACCCCTGCATCCGCCGATAGCGGGCGATCACGTCGCCCATAGTGTAATTGCGGACATGGCCCATGTGGATGCGCCCCGAGGGATAGGGAAACATCTCGAGCACGTAGGTCTTGGGCTTGTCGCTTCCGCTTGACGCGCGGAAACAATCCTCCTCGTCCCACCGCTCCTGCCAGTAGCGGTCGGCGACTGCCGGGTCGAAGCGCCCGTTCATTGCAACGGCTCTATCCCCGGACTGAGAAGCGCCGGAGGTCGCGGGCCCGGGTCATGATGATGTCCTCGAGCTTCTGGACTGTTGCGGCGGTCACCGGCGCGTCGGCCCAGGTGCCGTTCTGCAGGACCTGGCGCGAGGCGGCAACTCGCAGCGCGTCGGCGCGAAGGTCGCGATCGAGGACCGAGACGGTCAGCTTGACCCGCTCGGTCGGAAGCCGCGGATTGGTGTACCAGTCGGTGATGATCACCCCGCTCGCCGGATTGGCCTGGAGCAATGGGGCGAAGGACACGGTGTCGACCGCGGCACGCCACAGGAAGCTGTTGACCCCGATGGTCATGACTTCGGACGGCGCGAGCTCGCCCGGAATGCTGCGATAGCGGGTGCAGCCGGCGCTGGCCAAGGTGAGGACGATCAACGCGGCAGTCGTGGGCAGGCGATTCATCTACGCATCCTCGGGGTGTGAACTCATGGCACCGGGCGTTATAGATGCGCCGCCGTCCTCGCAAGCCTCGGCCCGACGAACCCCGGTTGTGACGGATGGGCAACAGCCGTGCGGCGAATCGACTCCAGTCATGGAACCTTCAGGTTCGCATCGCTATATCGACTCGCGAACAGGGAGATCTGTGAACGTGCTGACCTTTGCGCGATCGAAGAAGGCCGGGATGCTAGCGGCACTTGCCGCGGGCGGTCTCGTGCTGACTCCGGCGATCGCCAGCAGCGCGTCGAAGAAGCGTCCGGCCGCGGTGTCGGTCAGCGCCGACCCGATCTTCTCCTTCACTCCGGCCAACGCCGATCCCAAGCTCGCCGCGTCGATCGCCGGCAAGGGCCTGTCGTTGACCGATTTCCGCTTCACCCCGGCGCCCGCCAAGGGCCGGCCCTCGCAGGTCCGGGTCGCGATCCGCGCCCGAGCCGCTGAGAATGGCGGCAACCGCCTGACCGACGCCACTGCCGCGGCGCAGTCGGCGGTGCGCGACCTTGCCCCCGTCAGCTACAACCTCGGGGTCGCGGTCGGCTGGAAGCGATTCGGGCTCGCCGGCGACGTCAGCAAGGTCAAGGACGCCGATCCCGCCAAGGGCGGCCGCGAGAGCGCAGTCGTGGGCGTCAGCTACTCGCTCAAGAAGTTCACCGGCCGGCTCGCCGTCGGCGCCGAACGCACCGCGGGAGCCCCGCTCCCGGCGCTGCGCAAGGACGACAATGTCTCGTTCGACCTCGGCGGCTCCTATTCGCTGTCGCGGCGGGTCGCGGTCACCGGCGGCGTTCGCTACCAGATCGAACATGACCGTATGGCCGCGGTCAAAGACGACCGGCGCGACAGCCAGGCCGTTTATATCGGGACGGCTTTCAAGTTTTAGCTTGAGCCACCGAGCGCAGCGCAGCGATTGCGCAGCAATCGTTAGCAGTGCGTAGAGATGGCGAAAGCCGGCCGACAGGTCGCGAAGCGAGCCTGATCGACGTCACGCGATTTACTCGCGTGACGGCCCGCCTATAGCCAGGGCCATGGCCGACCCTGCTGCCCGACTAGCCGAAATCCGCGAGCGAATCGCGAAGGCCGCCACGCTCGCCCGCCGCAGTTCCGACGACGTCACCCTGATTGCCGTCACAAAGGGTCGGACGATGGCCGAGATCGAGCCGCTGATCGCCGCCGGTCAGCGCGACTTCGGCGAGAGCCGGGTCCAGGAGGCACTGGCCAAATGGCCGCCGGTGCTTGCCCGCCATCCCGGCATCCGCCTCCACGCCATCGGCCGGCTCCAATCGAACAAGGCCGACGAGGCGGTGCGGCTGTTCGACGTCATCCATTCGCTCGACCGGCCGAGCCTGCTCGCTGCGCTGGCCAAGGCGTCGGGAAAGGCCGACCGGGCGCCGAGCGTCTATGTCCAGGTCAATATCGGCGACGAGCCGCAGAAAGGCGGCTGCCCGATCGGCGAGATCGGCGCCCTGGTCGAGGCTGTGCGCGCCTCGCCGCTGGCGTTCGGCGGCCTGATGGCGATTCCGCCGCTGGATCTCGAGCCCTCGCCTTATTTCGCGCTCCTTGCCGAGCTCGCGCATCGCCACCAGGTCGCGGGGCTCAGCATGGGCATGTCCGCCGATTTCGAAAAGGCCGCGATGCTCGGCGCAACCGCCGTTCGCATCGGAAGCCTGTTGTTCGACGACGGATGACCCGGCCCGCCGCTCTGATTCTCGATTTCGACGGAGTGCTGGTCGACAGCGAGCACGTCGGCAATCAGCTGCTCGCCGAGCTTCTCACCGAGCTTGGCCACCCGACGACGATCGAGGATTGCTACGATCATTATGTCGGCCTCGCCGGCCGGGCGTTCTTCGACGCGGTCCAGCAGCGGATCGGCCGGTCGCTGCCCGAGGACTTCATCACGCTTCGCCGAGCTCAGGGCCAGGCGCTGCTCGAAGGCGGAGTCGCAGCCGTGCCAGGCGCCGCCGACTTCCTTCGATCGCTTCCTCCGCAGCTGCCGCGAGCGCTCGCCTCGTCGAGCTCGACCCGGTGGATGCGCGGGCACCTTGCGCACCTCGGCCTCGCCGACCTGTTCGGCGAGCATCTCTACAGCGGGCATGAGCATGTCGAGCGCGGCAAGCCCGAGCCCGACCTCTATCGCTTTGCCGCCGGCCGGCTCGAGGTTCCGATCGAGGGGTGCGCCGTGATCGAGGATTCCCCGATCGGCGTGCGCGGCGCCTTGGCCTCGGGCGCGCGAGTCATCGGCTTTTGCGGCGGATCGCACTGCCAGGAGGGCCACGCCGGACTGCTTCGCGCCGAAGGAGTGCGCGAGGTTGCGCGCGATTATGACGAGGTTCGGCGGCTCCTCGAACTCTGATCAGTCGAGATGGCCGCTGCGCTTCTTCTTGGTCGAGAGATAATCGGCGTTGTGCGGATTGACCGGCATGTGGTGCGCAACCCGCTCGGCGACCGCGATCCCCGCCTCTTCGAGACCTTCCACCTTGGCCGGATTGTTGGTCAGCAGCCGCACTTCATTGATCCCGAGCGCCACGAGCATCGCGGCGGCATGTCCATAATCGCGCTCGTCGTCGGCAAAACCGAGCCGACGGTTGGAATCAACCGTATCGAACCCGCGGTCCTGGAGCGCGTAGGCGCGGAGCTTGTTGGCAAGGCCGATCCCGCGCCCTTCCTGGCGAAGATAGAGCAGGACTCCGCCGCCCTCAGCGCCGATGATCCGGAGCGCTTCGCGAAGCTGCGGCCCGCAATCGCATTTGAGGCTCCCGAACACGTCGCCGGTCAGGCATTCGCTGTGCAGCCGGACGAGCGGGGGCCTGCCGCCGAACGCGCCGACCACCAAAGCGACATGCTCCGCACCATCGTCGGTCCCGCGGAAGGCGACGATCTGGGTCTCGGGCAAGCCGTCGAGCGGCAGCGCCGCGCGCGCGATGAGGTCGACCGACGGCCTCGCCGCGGCGACTGCAGCGGCCTCGACCGAAATCGTCGTGCAGCCGGCCTCAAGCACCCACAAGGCGGGAAGCAGCCCGGCCAGCCGGGCGAGCTGGAGCGCCGCGGCGGCCTCATTTGGATAGTCGAACGCTACCGGCTCGAGCGGGCCGATCGGGGCTCGGTCGAAGTCGCGGCCGGGATCGGCGAGGTCGAGCGCGCTTTTCGTGTCGATCCATTCGGCGCGGGCGAGCAGGACCGGCTGCTGGGGGTCGGCGGCCTCGCGGTCATTGGCGAGCGCCAAGGCGGCGGCCCGCGCTCCGCTGATCAGCAATGGCGCGGTCCCGGCGGGGTCGAGCATCGCCAGCTGCTCGCCACTGAGTGTCTCGATCGACGCGACCGCGATCGGCTTTGGACCTTCGATCCGCACCGGCCGGCCGGAGCGGATCGCGGCAATCGCGCGCGCGACCTGGCCGCTGCTCCTCACAGCGCGAGCTCGAGGATTAGCGGGACATGGTCGCTCGGCCGTTCCCAGCTTCGACACGGCTCGAGCACCCGGTGCGCGGCGAGGTTGTCGCCAAGCTCGGGCGAGGCCCACATATGGTCGAGCCGCCGGCCGCGGTCGTTCCTGGTGAAGTCGGGCGAGCGGTAGCTCCACCAGGTGAAGCAGCGCTCGGGCGCGGGGACGAAGCGCCGGCCGATGTCGACCCAGTCGTGCGCTTCGCGGAGCCGGCCGAGCGCCTCGACCTCGACCGGCGTATGGCTGACGACATTGATCAGCGCCTTGTGGCTCCACACGTCGCATTCGAGCGGGGCGACGTTGAAGTCGCCGACGATGACCGTGGGCTCGCGAAGCCCCTCCGACCAGCGGGTCATGCGTTCGAGGAAGTCGAGCTTCTGCCCGAACTTGGGGTTGAGGTTGCGGTCCGGCGTATCGCCCCCGGCCGGGACATAGACATTCTCAAGCCGGATTCCGCACGCGAGCCGGGCGCCGACGTGTCGCGCCTCGCCATTGTCCTGCCAGTCGTGGCGCCCGGGATCGGCGAGCGGGACCCGGCTCAGGATCGCAACTCCGTGGTGCATGCGCTGGCCGTTCAAGTGGCGGTGGCGATAGCCGTGGCGGTCGAACTGCTCGACCGGGAAGATGTCATCGAGAACCTTGGTTTCCTGGAGGCACAGGATGTCGGGCTGCTCCTCGAGGATCAGCCGTTCGACCAGCGCGCTTCGGGCGCGCACCGAGTTGATGTTCCAGGAAGCGATCTTGAGGCTGCGCGTCACGGGGGGGCACCTAGCCGCAGTTCCACTCGCTTAGGAAGGGCCATAAACGAAGAGCCCCCGCTCCGGGGGCGTGGAGCGAGGGCTCGCCTAGCGTTCGTCACGCAAGGGATCCCAATAAGCCCCGGTAACAGGGGGAAACCCAGGGCACGCTCGGGATCGATCCTCTTTATAAGAATCGGTGGCTGTCGCCGCGATGAACAAGTCGCGAATCGAAACTGTCTTTGTCTTACTTCTTCTTCGGTTCGGCGTAGCGGAAGGCGCTTTCGCTCACCGCGACATTGTAGCGCACATTGGAGAGCTTGACCGTGGTCCTTTTCTGCTGCGAGTCGGTCGCGGTCCAGCCGTAGAGCTGGAGCCCGCCCGGCGCCGAGGCGCTGCGCAGGAACACCAGCCGGAGCGAGCCGTACTGGGTCGGGTCGCGCGCCTCGACCGCGACGACGCGGCTGTCGTTGCTGGCAACGACCTTTGCCCGGCCCTTGAGGTCGGGCGAGCTCGACAGCAGCACGCCGAGCGGGGTCCGGCCGAGCGGCCAGCTCGATTTCTGCCCGACCCGATAATCGATGAAGGTCAGCGTCTTGCCGTCCGCGACCAGCAGAAGATCGCCGCCCGAATAAGCGAAGCGCACCTTGCCCGGCCGCTTCATCTGCATCGTGCCGGTGGACGTTCGGCCGCGCGGATCGGTCTGGGTGAAGTTGGCGGTCATCGACTGGACCGACGAGATGTGCGCGCGCAGCTTGGCCATGTCGGCGGCTGCGCTCTGGGCCAGGGCCGGCGCCGCGGCGAGGCCGATCAGGGCCGCCGGGGCAAGGGCGCGCGCGAGGGAAATCGAGGAAATCATTGCGAAGCTCCTGGGGGATGGTTGGCCGTATGCTGGCCTTTCCGCTTTGAATGCGCACTGAACCTGCCGGTTCCGCGCCGTTCAGCCGTCAGATCGGGTGGCCTTCGGTATCGATCAGCACCTCGCGCCGGCCGACATGGTCGGGCTGGCCGACCAGCCCGTCCTTCTCCATCCGCTCGATCAGCCGGGCGGCGCTATTGTAGCCGACCCTCAGCTGGCGCTGGAGATAGGAGGTCGAGGCCTTCTGGCTCTCGGCGACGATCTGCACCGCCTTGCGATAGAGCTGGGTCTCGGCATCGTCCTCGCCCGACGGCTGGCCGTCGAACAGATAGCCGCCGTCCTCCGGCTCCTCAGTCACAGCCTGGACATAATCGGGCGAGCCCTGCCGCCGCCAATATTCGGCGACGCTACGCACCTCCTCGTCGCTGACGAACGGCCCGTGGACGCGCAGGATCTGCTTGCCGCCGGGCATGTAGAGCATGTCGCCCTTGCCGAGCAGCTGCTCGGCACCCTGCTCTCCGAGGATCGTCCGCGAATCGATCTTGCTCGTCACCTGGAAGCTGATGCGGGTTGGCAAATTGGCCTTGATCACGCCGGTGATGACGTCGACCGAGGGGCGCTGGGTGGCCATGATCAGGTGGATTCCGGCCGCGCGCGCTTTCTGCGCGAGGCGCTGGACCAGGAACTCGACCTCCTTGCCCGCGGTCATCATCAGGTCGGCCAGCTCGTCGATGATGACCACGATCTGCGGCAGTGCCTCATAATCGAGCTGCTCGGTCTCGTAGACCGGCTGGCCGGTGTCGGAATCATAGCCGGTCTGGACCCGGCGGCCGAGCGTCGCGCCCTTGGCGCGGGCCTCGCGGACCTTGGCGTTGAAGCTCGGAAGCGCGCGAACGCCGAGGTTCGCCATCATCCGATAGCGCTCCTCCATTTGCTCGACTGTCCACTTCAATGCCCGGATCGCCTTGCCTGCCTCGGTCACCACCGGCGAGAGCAAGTGCGGGATTCCGTCGTAGCTCGACAGCTCGAGCATCTTGGGATCGATCAGGATCATCTTCACCTGGTCGGGGCCGTAGCGATACAGCAGCGACAGGATCATGCAGTTGAGCCCGACCGACTTGCCCGATCCGGTGGTCCCGGCCACCAGCAGATGCGGCATCGGCGCGAGGTCGGCGATCACCGGGTCGCCGGCAATATTCTTTCCCAGCACCAGCGGCAGGGCCATGTTCTGGTCCTCGAACGCCTGGCTCCCGATCAGCTCGGTCAGCGACACCGATTCGCGGCGGGAATTGGGAAGCTCGATGCCGATCACGCTGCGCCCCGGAATGGTTGCAACCCGCGCCGACAGCGCCGACATGTTGCGGGCGATGTCGTCGGCGAGCTGGATCACCCGGCTGGCCTTGATCCCGCTCGCCGGCTCGAGCTCGTACATCGTGACCACCGGGCCGGGGCGGACCTCGACGATGTCGCCGCGGACGTGGAAATCCTCGAGCACCGATTCGAGCAAGCGAGCATTGCGCTCGAGGCCCGCGCGGTCGACCGGTTGGCGGCTTTCCTTGGGCGGAGCGGCAAGCAGTTCGACAGTCGGCAGCTGGTAACTGTCGCCGAGCGCAAGGCTGGTCTGGGCTCGGCGGCCCGGGGTCCGGCCGGCCGGAGCGACCGAGCGCGCCGGCTCCGCCACCGCGACGGCGGGCCGAGCCCGCGGCGGAGCGGTGGGCTGCGCTCGCTCGGGCCGCGCCTCGGTCGAGCGCGGCAGCGAGCGGGCTTCGCGCGGGCGGCGCCGGGCCAAGGCGCGGATCCACGCGCGCTCGTCCACGGTCAGCCCAAGCGCCGCATAGCCGAGCGCGATCCCGGCAAGCCCGAACAGGACCAGGAGCGCGAGCCGGGTAGGCCCGGCGATCGACGGGTTGGGGATCAGCGCAATGAGGGCATCGACGCCGTGAGCCGAGGCAAAGCCGAGCGCACCGCCCCATCCGCTTGGAAGCCCAGACACCGCCGAGCCGCTGGTGAGGCCGAGCGCGGTCCCGAGCAACAATGCGCCGAGCGCGGCGAGGAACAGCCCGCGGACGACCCGACCGGCCGGGGCCAGCCGAAGCATCCTCAGGCCCGCGAGCGCGACGACCGGAAGGAACAGCACTCCGCCGATCCCGAACAGCAGCAGCAGGCCATTGCTGAAATAGGCGCCGAATGGCCCGGCCCAATTGGCCGGCGGGCCGCCCGCCGCGGTGGTCAGCGACTGGTCGGTGGGGCTGTGGGTGGCAAGCGCGACCGCGGCGATCAGCGCGAGCGCGACCAGCACTGCGCCGCCGAGCCGGACGGCGAAGCGCCGGGCCGTCTCGCGCAGGACGTCGCGCCAGTCGGGCGCAAGCTCGCGCTTGGGCGTACGCGTGGCAACACTCGCCATTCCATCCCCCGGGACAATCTTCGCTTAAGATGACAGGTGGCGGACTCGCCGGTCAAGCGGACTTCTTGGAAGGGGGGCGCGCAACCGCTACGGCGGAGCCGATGGAACGCGCGGACATCATCATCCTTGGCGGCGGGCTGGTCGGGCTGACTTTGGCCGCGGCGCTCGATTCGAGCGGGCTTCGCTCGGTCGTGGTCGATCCCGCCGATCCGGCGGGGCGCACGACCGCCGCCTTCGACGGCCGGACCAGCGCGGTGTCGTCGAGCTCGATGCGCATGATCGAGGTCATCGGCGCCGCGGCGCATCTCTCCGAACCCGGCTGCCCGATCCACCGGATCGCGGTCGCCGACGGGCTCGAGCCAGGCGGGCTCCATTTCGATTCCGAGCCGGACGGCGAAGCGCTCGGCTGGATGCACGAGAACCGGCACCTGCGCGGCGCGCTCCAGGCTCGAGCCGAGGCCGGGGCGAACATCGACCTGCGCTGGGGAACCAGCGCCGACACGGTGACCCGCGGCGAGCACGGCGTAACCGTCACGTTGAGCGACGGTTCGATCCTCCACGCTCCGCTGCTGGTCGCCGCAGAAGGCCGCAATTCACCGACCCGCGACGAGGCCGGGATCCCGCTCGCGCGCTGGCAGTACAGGCATCGCGCGATTGTCTCGGTGCTTCGCCACGAACGGCCGCACGACCATGTGGCTTACGAGATTTTTTACCCGCAGGGCCCGTTCGCTTTGCTGCCGATGACCGACGATGAGGGCGGGCACCGATCGGCGATCGTCTGGTCGGTGCCCGAGGAGGATGCCGCAGGCTGGCTGGCACTGAGCGATTCGGAATTCGCGGCCGAGGCCGAGGCGGCGATGGGCGGGTTCCTTGGGCGGATCGAAATGCTCGTGCCGCGCTCGTCCTACCCGCTCGGCTTCCATCATGCGGCGCGGATCACGGCCCAGCGGCTCGCGCTGGTCGGCGATTCGGCGCACGCCATCCACCCGATCGCGGGCCAGGGCTTGAACCTCGGCTTCCGCGACGCCGCCGCGCTTGCCCAGGTCCTCGTCGAAGGCGCGCGCCTCGGGCTCGACCTCGGCGACCGGCAATTGCTCGGCCGCTACGAGCGCTGGCGCGCGCTCGATGCCTTGTCGGTCGCGGTAGCCACCGACAGCCTGACCCGAATCTACGGGATTCCAGGCAAGGCGGCCTCGGCGATCCGGCGCTTCGGGATGGGCCTGGTCGGGCGAATCGCACCGCTCCGCAACCGCTTGCGGGACGAAGCGCAGGGGACCAGCGGCGACCTTCCGCTGCTCCTGCGGGGACTTCCCATCTAGTTATTGAAGCGTCGGCTCGATCTCGAGCCCGCCGGTCAAAGCGACGCGCTGGAACTGCATCAGCTGGACCAGAAGGTCGGCGCGGGTGTCCAGCGAATCGGCCTCGAGCAGGGCCTGCTTGGCCCCGATGTCGAATGGGGCGACCTGCGCGATGGCGTTGACCAGCATCTCATCGTCGAGGCTTCCGACCGCGGCCCAGTCGATCGCCAGCCCGAGCGCATCGCCGAGCTTGCGCGCCTCGCGCTCGACTTCGGCGCGCTGGGCGAGCCCGAGCGGGTCGGGCTCGCGGTCGTCGAACGCGCCAATGTCGACGTCGGCGATTCGGTAGGGCTCGTCGAGTGGGGCCTCCGCGACCAGCCGGAAGCGGTCGGTGCCGACGAGGACGATGTTGAAGCGCCCGTCGTCGAGCTCCTCGACCCCGCCAATCTCACCGACGCAGCCGACCGAGTGAAGCGGGGCGAGATTGTCGTCGTCGTCGCGGAGCGGCTGGACCATGCCGATGTGCCCGGCTCCGGCGACCGCGTCGGCGACCATCGCCCGGTAGCGCGGCTCGAAAATGTGCAGCGGGAGCTGCGAGCGCGGGAACAACAGGGCGCCCCCAAGCGGAAACAGGGGAATCCGAATGGTCCGGCTCATGTGAAGAGCACGGCCGACAGCCGGCGCCGCTGGGCTCCCGACCAGCTGTCCTCGAGGCCCTGCGATTCGAGCAATTGGAGGAAGCGCTTGCGCGCCGCGCCCTCGTTCCAGTCGCGATCGCGGCTGATGATCGCAAGCAGTTCGTCGGCGGCGCGGTCGCGGTCGCCCGCCGCGCTCAGCGCCGAGGCGAGCTCGAACCGCGCTTCATGGTCGTCGGGGTCGGCGGCGAGCCGAGCCTCGAGCGGGGCGGTGTCGATCTTCGGGGCCGAAGCGAGCTCGAGCGCGGCGCGGGCGCGCGCTACCTCGGGCTTCGTCGCTGCCTCAGGCGCGAGACCGTCGAGCAAGGCGCGGGCCTCGTCGATCCGGCCTGCGGCGATCAGCGCCCGGGCCAGCCCGCCCGCAGCTTCCGGATGGTCTGGCGCCATATCGTGCGCGGTTCCGAACAGTGCGGCGGCTTCGGCCGGATCACCTGCCTCGAGCGCCTTCTCGGCGATTTCGAGCATCGGCTCGATCTCCGCCGCGCTTCCTGCTCCCTCGCCCGCGACGGCAAGCTGGCGGAGCAATTGATCGAGGACCGAGCGAAGCTGGCCGTCGGTGCGGTAGTTGGTGAGGTCGGCGACCGGCTGGCCGCGATGGATCGCATAGACGGTGGGGATCGACTGGATCTGGAACTGGGCCGCCAGCACCTTTTCCGAATCGACGTCGATCTTGGCGAGCTTGACCCCCTTGCCGGCATAATCGGCGGCGATCTTTTCGAGCACCGGCGCAAGCTGCTTGCACGGGGCGCACCACTCGGCCCAGAAATCGAGGATCACGAGCGAATCCATCGACGGCTCGATGACCTCGGCCTTGAATCGCTCGATCGACTGCCGGTCGGCTTCGCTCAATCCCAATGTGGCCACGACAGGCTATGCTCCTCGCAACGCGCTGACGGGCATATGCCCCCGCCGGGCCCGACCGACAAGCGCGGCATCGAAAGCGCTCCGGCGGCGCTTGCAAAGCGCACACTCGCCTGTTAGCGGGCCGCTTCCCGGCGCGGAGCACTCCCGCGTCTCTCCGGCCGAGCGGGCGTAGCTCAGGGGTAGAGCACAACCTTGCCAAGGTTGGGGTCGAGGGTTCGAATCCCTTCGCCCGCTCCAGTCTTTCCGTTTATTCCGCGGTCCTGCCCGGCGGGTCGACGTCGGCCTTCAAACCGGTATGGCCGCTGTGCTAGACCGATGGCGGATGCTGATTGATCTGAGCGCGGGGGCGCCGGGCCGGCTTGATGCCGACGTCGCGGTCATTGGCGCCGGTGCTGCAGGCATCACTGTGGCCCGGCATCTGCTCTCGCGCGGGCTCAACGTCCTGTTGCTCGAAAGCGGCGGGCTCGACCACCACGCCAGCACTTCCGACCTCAACGCCGGCGAGTCGATCGGCGAAACCTATTATGACCTGGAAAGCTCGCGGCTTCGCTTCTTCGGCGGGACCACGGCGATCTGGGGCGGGCGCTGCGCCCAGCTCGACCCGATCGATTTCGAACAGCGCGACTGGGTGCCTCATTCCGGATGGCCGTTCCCGGCGGCGGAGTTGGGGCGGTGGTACGAGCGCGCGCGGCCGCTCGTCGGGCTCCCCGCTACGCGCCCCGATTTTGGCGCTGTGAACGGGCGCGTGGGGCGGCTGAACGGCGGAGAGATCGCGATCAACCACTGGGAATTCGATCACCAGTTCGACCGCTTCGGAGCGTCGCGGAACCGCGACCTGTTCGATCACCCGAGGCTGATCGTCGCGCTGCACGCCACGGTTCGGGAGATCGTCGCTCTGCCGTCGGGCCGCGCGATCAGCCATCTCGACGTTCGCGGCCCTTCCGGCGAGCCGATCGCGGTCCACGCCGGCAATTTCGTCGTCGCTGCGGGCGGGATCGAGAATGCGCGGCTGTTGCTTGCCTCGCAGTCGGTGATTCCAACCGGAATCGGCAACCAGAATGATCTCGTCGGTCGCTTCTTCATGGAGCATCCGCATGCCCGCGGAGGCACATTGCGCGGAGCGCCCGCGTGGCAGCTGCTCAGCTTTTTCGCCAACCGGTCGGCGGGAGAGGTCGTGGCGGCCCCGTTGCTGACCGCGACCGAGTCGTTCCAGCACAGCCGCGAGCTGCTCAATTCGGCGATCACGATTGCCGCGCGGCCCCCGTCGGGCGGCCGGCACTCGCTGGTCAAGCGCGCCTATCTCCATGCCAAGCACAAGGTCGAACCGACGACCGTCGCGCGCTCGATGTGGAAGACTCAGCGGCTGGCCGGGCGGCTGGTCAAGCATTCGGTCGGCCCCCTGTTTCCGTGGCTAGGCTATCGCTCGGGCCGGTCCGAGCTCACCGTCGTGCTTCGCGCCGAGCAGGCGCCCAATCCCGAAAGCCGAGTCACGCTGACCGACAAGCTGGACTCGCTCGGCATGCCCAGGGTGCGGCTCGACTGGCGGATCGGCGAGCTTGACGTACGCACCGCCTCGGAACTGGTGCGGGCGGCATCGCGCGCATTCGCAAGCTCGGGCCTTGGCCGGATCGAGGTCGCCGAGTGGCTCGAGCGGGGCCGCGGGTGGCAGTTCGACCCGCTGGTCAGCGCCCACCCGATCGGCGGGTTCCACCACATGGGAACGACCCGGATGGCGAACGATCCCAGGAGTGGGGTGACGGACGGCTTCGGGCAGGTCCACGGCCTCGCCAACCTGTTCGTCGCGGGGACGTCGCTGTTTCCGACCTCCGGTTGGGCCAACCCGACCCTGACGATGCTCGCGCTGGCCTTGCGGACCGCCGACCGAATCGCCTCGAGCGCGCGAGCCGCGGCCTGATCAGTTGCGCGCAATCGTCGCGGGCGGCGCGTAGAGCATCTCGTGCTGGGCGATGGTCGCCTTCACCACGTCGTTCATCAGCTTCATCCGGGTCGGAAGCGGGGCCGCGGTGAGCTTGATCATCACCGCGACCGAATAGCTCTTGCCGTCTGGCGCGGTGAGGATCCCGACGTCGTTGTAGCCCGCCTGCTGGCTCCCGAGCACCTGTCCGGTCCCGGTCTTGTGGCTCAAGGACCAGCCGCGCTTGAGTCCGCCCTTCAGCCGGTTGGCGCCGGTCCTGGTCTGGCCCATCACCCGGAGCAGCCGCCGGGTCGAGTCGGGCGACAGAAGCTCGCCGCGCTTGAGGCGCGCGAGCGCGGCGGTCATCGCCTCGGGCGAGGCGCCGTCATAGGGATCGGCGACATAGCGGTCGAACGCGGCCTTGCGGACCTTGTAGGGGAGTGCTTCCCGCGCCTGATAGAAGGCCCGGCCGATTGAATAGCTGGGCGTCCAGATGAGACCGGCGATCCGGCTCTGGAGCGCGCGCTCGCCGTCGTAGAAGCGGATCGCCCCGAGCTTCTTGGCGGCGATCATTGCGCGCACCGCCGAGGGGCCGCCGATCGAGCGCATGAGCTTGTCGTTGGCGGTGTTGTCGCTGGTGGTAATGGCCTTGAACAGCAGGTCGTCGAGGCTCGCCTTGTAGCCGCCGCCGAGGACCAGCGAGGCAATCGGCTGGTGGAACAAAGTGAGGTCGCCCTTCGACAGGCCGACCTTCTCGCTCATCTTGACCCGGCCCTTGTCGGCGGCATCGAGCGCGGTGATCGCGACCCACATCTTGCTGACGCTTTGCTGCGGGAACAATTCGTCCTCGCGCCAGCCGGTGGACCAGCCGTCGTCGACGGAGCGGACCGAAATCCCGACCCGGCCGGAAAAGGCCTTGGCGAGCGAGTCGATTCGGCCGGCAAGATATTTGGGGGCGACGATCGGCGCAGCCGTGACGATTGCGGCGGGGGGCGCCGGCGGCCGGACCGCGGGGCTGGCGGGCGGCGATGCCGTCTGCGCGCTCGATGCGCTTACCGCGCCTCCGGCGGCAATCGTCAACCACAACCCCAACCGACGCGACACCGAAGACATGACTTATACCCTCTTGCGAATGCACCCGAGGGGGCAGATTCGCAAAGCGCGAGTCGCTTGCCAAGGTGAAAATTGCCGGTGGTTGAGCTTAAGCGGCAGGCGCGGGCATCAGCGCCGCCGATTCGACCTCGTCGAGCGCCCGGTGGATGGCGATGTAGCGGCGCGCGTCGGCGATCCAGGCCTGGGCATTGGCCGCGCCCGGCATGCGCATCGTCTCGGCCAAGGCGCGATCGACGTCGCCGGCCTGGAGGCGCTGGAGCGCGCGCTCGAAGCGAGCGCTGGGCGTCGGCGCCGGTTCCTTGGCCCGACGCACCGAGACGATCGATCCGAGCTCGCGCTTGAGCCCGCTCCACCAGTCCTCGCCGGGCCCGCCGCGGCGAAGCTCGGGGCCCAAGGCCTCAAAGTCGACGATCAGCTGGTTGAGAAGGACCGGGTCGCGGCCGCCGGTGACGATTGTCGCGACTGCGCGCTGGTGGCCGGATCCGAAGCGGTCGACCAGGAGCCGCTCGAGATAGCCGAGCGCGACCCCGCGATCGATCGCCCGCCGGGCGGCGATGGCGATGAGCAGGCTGTCGGCGCGCCCCGCCGACCCGGCCGCGCGCTGGGTGACGTTCTCGACTCGCGCGAGCCGTTGCTCGAGCTGGTCGAGCCGCTGTTGCTCGGCGGCGGTGACTGGAGCCGATGGCGGGGCGATCAACCGTTGGCGGGGCCTAGGTTGAACTGTCGCTGCGACGGTGGGCTTGTCGGCCACTCCGAGCAATCGGGCGGCCTCGTCGGAGCGCGCCAGCCCCCACGTCGCCGCGGCGGCGCCGGCCAGGATCAGAGTCAGCCCGATCAGGATCCGGGCCCCCCAGCCCATGCCGTTTCTGGTTCCGGCGGTCGTCATTCGCCGTTCTTCTCGCACAGCCGCGCGGCGAGGGCCAGCAAGGCGATATCGCTCGGCTTTGCCACCGACGAGACACTGTCCCAGCCTTTGCCGCAGGCCTCGGCCGCGGCGGGGCTGATCGCCGCCACGGATATGGTTGAGCGGTCGCGCGCCACTTCCGCCAGCCGGGCGCCGGCGCGCGGCGAATGGACCAGCGCCACGGCGCCGTCGATCGGGGCTGGGTCGACGTCCTCGATGGCGCGGGCGCGATAGACTGGAAGCACAATAATCGTCTGCCACGCCAGGCGCGGGTCGATCCGGTCCTCGCCGGCGAGGTGGAGCAAGCGAAGGTCCGAGTCGATCATCCGGAGGAGGCCGCGGACCCGGGCAGGGCCGACCTTGGCGACTTCGAACCCGGCCGTCTTCGCGGCCTCGGCGGTGGCCCGCCCGACGGCATAAACGGGCAGCGGTTTCAACTGCTCCAGGCCGGCGCCGGCCTGGCGGATGGCATTGGCACTGGTGACGAGCAGACCGTCGAAGCTTGCGATGTCGGGCGCGGTCCAGGCGACCGGCTCGATCTCGAACAGAGGAACCTTGATCGGCTTGAGCCCCTGCGTGGTAGCCCGCTCGAGCGTCGCCGACGCGCCCGGCTCGGGGCGGAGGATGACGATTTGCCTCATCGGCTTGCGAACAGGGTCCGGATCGCCTCGGGCGCGCCGGCGAGCATCGCCCTTCCGAGCGCCTCGGCTCCGGCCTCGTCGCCGCGGGCGAACCGCCGTTGCTTCGCGATTCGCTCGGAACCGTCGGCGCTGAGCAGCTCGGCGCCCAGCAGGATGCCGCCGCCGTCGGCGCGCGCGAGCGCCGCAACCGGCGAGGCGCAGCTTGCCCCGAGCGCCCTCGTGAAGGCCCGCTCGATGGTCACGCAATCGATCGTGTCACGGTCGGCGACCGGCGCGATCCGCGCGAGTGTCTCCGAATCGTCCGAACGGCATTCGATCCCGATCGCCGCCTGGCCGGGCGCGGGAAGAAGGATGTCGGTGGCGATCGGCTCGCCCGCCGCGATTCCCAGCCGGTCGAGGCCGGCGGCGGCGAGCAGGGTCGCTTCGACCTCCCCGTCCTCGACCTTGCGCAGCCGGGTCTCGACGTTCCCGCGCAGCGCAACGATGGCGAGATCGGGACGAAGCCGGAGCAGTTGTGCGGCCCGGCGCGGCGACGAGGTTCCGACCACTGCTCCTTCTCGCACTCGATCGAGCGACTCCGCGCCGATCAACCGGTCGCGAACATCGGCGCGCTTGAGCATCGCCGCAATCCGGAGCGCTTCGGGCCGCTCGCTCTCGACGTCCTTCATCGAATGGACGCAAACGTCGAGCTCGCCCGCGGTCAGCGCCCGGTCGAGCTCCCTCGTCCACAGTGCCTTGCCGCCAAGCTCGGCGAGGGGACGGTCCTTGACCCGGTCGCCAGTGGTGGTCAGCGGCACGATCTCGACCGCCCCCTGACCCCATCCGTTCGCGGCCTCGATCGCCGCCGCGGCCGAGCGCGCCTGGGCCAGCGCCAAGGGCGATCCCCGCGTTCCAAGCCTGAGCGGTCGGGAAGGACGATCCATTGCGCCCCCCTAGTGAATCGCGCCGCCTTAGGGCAATGGCCGCGACGATGAGCCTTGTCCTCGGCCTCGAATCCTCGTGCGACGACAGCGCGGTGGCGCTGGTCACCAGCGACCGCCGGGTCCTCGCCCAGGCGGTGGTCGGGCAGAACGAGGCGCACCGGCCGTTCGGCGGGGTCGTCCCCGAAATCGCCGCCCGCGCCCATGTCGACATCCTCCCCGGCCTGATCCGGCGGGTGCTCGGCGAGGCGAAAGTGGCGCTGTCCGACGTCGACGCGATCGCCGCGACCGCGGGTCCCGGCTTGATCGGCGGGGTGATGGTCGCCCTGCTCGCCGGCAAGGGTCTGGCGCTCGCCGGCGGCAAGCCGCTGATCGCGGTCAACCATCTCGAAGGCCATGCGCTTAGCCCGCGCCTCGCCGATCCGCGCCTCGACTTTCCCTATCTGCTCCTGCTCGTCTCGGGCGGCCATTGCCAATTGCTCGAGGTGGACGGGGTCGCTCGTTACCGGCGCCTGGCGACCACGATCGACGATGCCGCCGGCGAGGCGTTCGACAAGGCGGCCAAGCTGCTTGGCCTGCCCTATCCCGGCGGGCCCGCGATCGAGACGCTGGCGAGGGACGGTGACCCCGCCGCGGTCCCGCTCCCGCGGCCTCTGATCGGCTCGGGCGAGCCGCATTTCTCCTTCGCCGGGCTCAAGAGCGCGGTCCAGCGGGCCGCCGCTTCGGGCGAGCATGCGCCGGCCGATATCGCCGCGAGCTTCCAGCAGGCCGTGGCCGATTGCCTGGTCGACCGAACCCGGCTGGCGCTTGAGGCTTCAGACGCTCCGGCACTGGTGGTTGCCGGGGGCGTGGCGGCAAACCAGGCGGTCCGTGAGCAGCTTCGCCGTCTGGCGGAAGATTCCGGCCGCGCGTTCAGCGTCCCGCCGGCCTGGCTGTGCACCGACAATGCGGCGATGATCGCCTGGGCCGGGGCCGAGCGGCTCGCGGCCGGTCTCACCGACGGCTATGACGCGCCGGCGCGGGCGCGCTGGCCGCTCGACGAGCAAGCGGAACGCGTGAGGGGAGCGGGGGTGAAGGCATGAAGATTGGCGTAGTCGGAGGCGGCGCCTGGGGCACCGCGCTGGCGCAAGTCGCGGCCCATGGCGGTCGCGACACTTTGCTGTGGGCGATCGAGGATGAGGTCGTGGCGGCGATCAACCGGATCCACGAGAATCCCGCTCTATCTGAAAGGCTGCAAGCTCGATCCCGCGCTTCGGGCGACCGCTTCTTTCTCCGACCTTGCCGACCGCGACGCGTGGATCGTGGTCACTCCGGCGCAGCACATGCGCGCGGTCCTGTCGCGCCTGCCGTGCCCGGAAATGCCGCTGGTCCTGTGCTCGAAGGGGATCGAGGAGGGCACGCGGCAAGATGCTGCACGAGGTGGCGCACGAGGTTTGCCCGACCTCGCCGATCGCCGTCCTCTCCGGTCCGTCCTTCGCGCACGAGGTCGCCGAGGGGCTTCCCACCGCGGTCACCCTGGCGTGCGAGGACCCCGAGCTGGCCGAGCGGCTTCGCGAACGATTGAGCTCGCCCGCCTTCCGCATCTATCTCAGCGACGACGTCGTCGGCGCGGAGGTCGGCGGAGCGGTCAAGAACGTGCTCGCGATCGCCTGCGGAATCGCCGAGGGCCGCCGTCTCGGCCAGAACGCGCGCGCCGCGCTGATCGCGCGCGGCTTCATGGAAATGACCCGCTTCGCGCTGGCCAAGGGCGCGCGGCGCGAGACGCTTGCCGGCCTCGCCGGGCCTCGGCGACCTCGTCCTCACCTGTTCGTCGTCGAGCTCGCGCAATTTCTCGCTCGGCAAGGGGATCGGCGAGGGCCGGCCGGTGGCCGAGCTGATGGCCGACCGGACGACGGTGGCCGAAGGCGCCTTCACGGCCCCGGTGCTCGCCCGCCTCGCCCGCGAGATGGGGGTCGAGATGCCGATCGTGTTCGCGGTCGATTCGCTGATCGCCGGCGAGGCCGGGGTCGACCAGGTGCTCGAGCAATTGCTGACCCGGCCGCCGCGAGCCGAGGGCGTCTAGAAATCGACCGCGATGCCCTTCTTCTCCCAATCGCCATAGCGCGTCGGGTCGGAGCGCTTTTCCTCCCCCGCCGGCGCGGGAGAGGGCTTCGAGGGTCGCGGCTTGGGGACCGGCGGAGAGGAGCTGAGGTGGCTCGGCGGCTTGACGTTTGGGGGACGCTTCATCGTCTCCGAGATGAGCGATGAGCGGCGCAAAGCCAAGTCCCGAGGGAGTGGAGCCGCGCCGTGCCGCGCTCCGCATCCTGGACCGGATCTTCCGCAGTGGGCAGACCGTCGATTCGGCGTCCTGGGTCGCCGCCAAGCTGCCACCGGCCGACCAGTCGCTCGCGCAGGCCATCGTCGGCGAGACATTGCGGCGGATTCCAGAGCTCGACTCGCTGATCGACGGCGCGACTCGCCAGCGGCTGCCCGACGACAGCAAGGCGCGGATGGTGCTCCGGATCGCGCTCGCGCAGAGGCTTGTCATGGCGGTGCCCGATCATGCAGTCGTCGCCACGGCTCTGCCGCTGGTTGAGGGCGGGCCTCGGCGGCTGGTCCACGGCGTTCTCGGGACCCTCCTGAGAGGGAAGCTGGCTGCGAGCGACGCGCCGCGGCTTCCCGACGACGTCGAGCGCCGCTGGCTTCAGGCGTGGGGCACGGAGGCGGTCGAAGCGGCGCGCCGGCAAATCGTTCGCCGGCCGGCGCTCGATCTCAGCTTTGCCGATGAAGCCGAGGCTGAGGCCTATGCTACCGCTTATGGCGGGACGTCGCTTGCTCCTGGCCACGTCAGGCTCGAGAGCCAGTCGGTCGCCGATCTTCCCGGCTTTGACGGAGGGCGCTTCTGGGTCCAGGACCTCGCGGCCTCGCTTCCCGCTCGGCTGATCCCGGCGAATGCCGGCTCGGTCCTGGACCTGTGCGCCGCGCCTGGCGGCAAGACCATGCAGCTCGCCGCCACCGGGCACCGGGTGCGCGCGCTGGATCGGTCGGCAAGTCGTCTTCAGCGCCTCTCAGACAATCTTCGCCGGACCGGGCTGGAGGCCGAAGTGGAAGTCGCCGACGCCTTCGCCTGGGACGCGCCGGCGCTATTCGACGCGGTGCTGCTCGACGCGCCCTGCTCGGCGACCGGCACCTTCCGTCGCCATCCCGAAGTGCTTCACCGCGTGCGCTCATCCTTCATCCATCAGGCCGCCGACGCGCAGCTCACGCTCCTGTCGCGCGCCGCCCGCTGGGTCGCGCCCGGCGGCACCCTGGTCTATTCGGTCTGCTCGCTCGAGCCCGAGGAGGGCGAGCAAGTGATTGGCGCCTTCCTCGACGCCAATCCAGCCTTCCGTCTCGAGCCTCCTTCGCCAATCGCCGACTGGCTCGAGCCCGCGCCCGAGGGTTGGACCCGCATCCTGCCGGGATTGCTTGAGGCCGAGGGCGGGCTCGACGGCTTCTTCATCGCGCGACTTGTCCGCACCGGTTAACTCCGTCTAATCGGCTCCATGGCCGCTCCGATCATCTCGCCCTCGATCCTGTCCGCCGATTTTGCCCGGCTCGGCGAGGAAATCCGCGCGATCGATGCGGCCGGCGCCGACTGGATCCATGTCGATGTCATGGACGGCCATTTCGTCCCCAACATCACGATCGGTCCGGGGGTGGTGAAGGCGCTTCGACCGCACAGCTCGAAGCCGTTCGACGTCCATTTGATGATTGCACCGGTCGACCCGTTCCTCGACGCCTTCGCCGAGGCCGGCGCTGACATCATCACCGTCCATCCGGAGGCGGGGCCGCACCTCCACCGGACCATCCAGCGGGTCAAGGCGCTGGGCAAGAAGGCCGGGGTCTCGCTCAACCCGGGCACTCCGGCCAAGATGCTCGACTATGTGCTCGAGGAGATCGACCTGGTCCTGGTGATGAGCGTCAATCCGGGCTTCGGCGGGCAGAAGTTCATTCACAGCCAGTTGAAGAAGATCGAGGCGGTCGCCAACCGTGTCGCCAAGGAAAATCTCGATGTGATCATCGAGGTTGACGGCGGGATCGACCCCGAGACCGCGCCGCTTGCCGTCGCCGCGGGCGCGACCGCGCTGGTCGCGGGGACCGCCGCCTTCCGCGGCGGGGCGGACGCTTATGCCGGCAATATCAGGGCGCTCAGGGGCGAGGGATGAGCGCGACGACTCCGGCGGGGTCAGAGATCGTCCGGAGGCTTGCCCGAGGTTCGCTGCTCGGCCGGCTGGCGAGCAAGCGCCAGCCATTGAAGCTCCTCGCCGTTCCCCGCGACCATGTCGTCGGCGACCGCCAGCGCGGCGCCCAGATTCTAGCCGGGAAGCTGCCGGTCGGAAACGCGATGCTTGCGCTCGGCGAAATCGACTTCGCGTCGATCCCGCCGCTCAGCCCGGCGGGCGAGGCGCTCCAGGGCTTCTCCTGGCTCCGCGACCTTGCCGCGGCCGCATCGCGCGAGCGCGGGGCGGCGACGGGCGAGGCGCTCGCCGGGCGCTGGCTGATCGCCCACGGGACCCGCGCCGACGACGCCTGGGCGCCGCACTTGTGGGGCGAGCGGATCCTCTTCTGGTCCGCTTATGCGCCCTACATCTTGTCGAGCAATGACAGCGGCTACCGCTCGGCGCTTCTCAACACGCTCGCGCGCGGCGCCCGCCATCTCGATTCGACGGCAGACAAGGCCCCGGCGGGGCTCAAGCGGGTCACCGCCTGGTGCGGCGTCGTCGCTGCCGGGCTGCTCGTCCAGGGCGGCGTTGGCCGGGTCGCCCGCGGCGAGGCCGGGCTCGCGAGGGCGCTCGGCTCCGCGCAATTCGACGACGGCGGGCTGATCAGCCGCTCGCCGTTCGAGCAAGTCCTGCTGGTCGACCGTTTGAGCCTCTTGCGCTCCTGCTATTTGGCCGCGCGCCAAACCATCCCCGAGGGGGTCGAAGCGGCCGCGGCCGCGGCGCTCGCCGCGCTTCACGGGGTCACGCTCGGCGACGGCGCGCTGTCGAGCTGGCAGGGCAGCGGGCCCGGGGAAGCGGCGCGGCTGATGGCGCTGATCGAAGGCTGCGGGCTTCGCGCCCGCCCGCTCCGCCAGGCGCGCGGCTGGGGCTATCAGCGGTTGAGCGCGCTCGGCACCGTTCTGGTGCTCGATGCCGCCCCGCCGCCGCAGCCGAAGATGGCGGCGCTCGGCTCGGCCTCGACCCTGGCGTTCGAATTGAGCGACGGCGGGCAGCGGCTGGTGGTCAATTGCGGCGGGCCCGGGCCGCTGCCGAGCGGGCTGCCGCGCGATCTCGTCGATGCCCTGCGCTCGACCGCGGCCCACAGCACCCTGATCCTGGACGACAGCAATTCGACTCGGATCCAGCCCGACGGCTCGCTCGGGCGGGGTGTCGAGGACGTCGTCATCGACCGGCGCGAGGACAATGATTCGAGCCGGCTCGACGCCGCCCACGACGGCTATGTCAAAGGCTTCGGCATGATCCACCGCCGCAGCCTGGTGCTCGGCAATGACGGCAAGGAATTGCGCGGCATCGATCAGCTGACGCCTAAGGGCCGCAAGAAGATCCGCGGCGCCGCGCCATATGCGGTGCGCTTCCATCTCGCCCCGGGGGTTGAGGCGACTCTGACCGCCGACGGCATGGGTGCGCTGATCCGCTCCAAGGGCGCTCCGCCGTGGAATTTCCGCTGCCGCGGCGGCGAGCTCACCAGCGAGGAAAGCCTGTGGATTGACGGCCGCGGCCTGCCCAAGCGCACGATCCAGCTTGCGGTGACCGGGGAAATTTCGGCAATGGGCGGCGAAATCGGCTGGCAGTTCCGCCGCGCCAGCTAATCAAGAAGGACGTTGCATGCGCGACTTGGTCCCCGTCCGCCGGGCCCTCATTTCCCTATCCGACAAAAGCGGTCTCGAAGCGCTCGCGGAAGGCCTGACGCGCCACGGGATCGAGATCGTATCGACCGGCGGGACCGCGGCGCGCCTGCGCGAACATGGCGCCGAGGTCCGGGACATCAGTGACCTAACCGGATTCCCCGAAATGATGGACGGGCGGGTCAAGACGCTTCATCCGAAAGTCCACGGCGGACTCCTCGGCGTGCGCGACAATTCCGAGCATGCCGCGGCAATGGAGGAGCACGGCATCGGGCCGATCGACCTCGTCGTGGTCAATCTCTATCCCTTCGCGGAAACCCTCGCCAATGGTGCCGAGCGCGACACCGTCATCGAGAATATCGACATCGGCGGACCGGCGATGGTGCGCTCGTCGGCGAAGAACCATGCGTTCGTCGCGGTCGTCACCGACCCGGCCGATTATGCCGAATTGCTCGCCGAGCTCGATTCCAACGACGGAAGCACCGGCCTTGCCTTGCGCAAGCGGCTCGCTGCCAAGGCCTTCGCGCTCACCGCGCGCTACGATTCGGCTATCGCCGACTGGTTTGCGCGGAGCGACCAGGAGCAGGGTCAGCCGGAGACCCTGACGCTGGCCTATCGGCTCAAGGCACCGCTGCGCTACGGCGAGAACCCGCATCAGAAGGCGGCGCTCTATGTTTCGCAATCCGCCACGATCTCCGGCATTGCCGGCGCTAGCCAGGTTCAGGGCAAGGCGCTCAGTTACAACAATCTCAACGACGCCAGCGCCGCGCTCGAGCTGATCGCAGAATTTGGCGGCGGCGATCCCGCCATCGCGATCATCAAGCACGCCAACCCTTGTGGAGTCGCCCAGCGCCCGACCTTGCTCGACGCATGGACCGAGGCGCTCGCCTGCGACAGCGTCTCGGCGTTCGGCGGCATCGTCGCCGCCAACCGCCCGCTCGACGCCGCTACCGCCGAAGCGATCGCCGCGATCTTCACCGAGGTGGTCGTCGCCCCCGATGCGGATGAGGGAGCGCGCGCGATTTTCGCCAAGAAAAAGAACCTGCGCCTGCTCCTGACCGGCGAGCTTCCCGACCCGATCCGCTCGGGCGAGATGCTCGCGGTGATCGCGGGCGGCCTGCTGGTCCAGGACCGCGATAATGTCCAGGTCACGGCGAGCTTGCTCAAATGCGTCACGAAACGTCAGCCGACCGACCAGGAACTCAAGGACTGCCTGTTCGCCTGGACCGTGGCCAAGCACGTCAAGTCGAACGCAATCGTCTATGCCAAAGACGGAGTGACCGCGGGCATCGGCGCGGGCCAGATGAACCGCCGCGACAGTGCGCGAATCGCTGCCATTCGGGCTTCTGAAGCCGCTGAGGCGAACGGCTGGCCCGAGGCGCGTACGGTCGGCTCGGCCGTCGCGTCAGACGCCTTCTTTCCCTTCGCCGACGGATTGCTAGCGGCGGCCGACGCCGGGGCGACGGCGGTCATTCAGCCCGGCGGGTCAATCCGCGATGATGAAGTGATCGCGGCTGCCGACCAGGCCGGCCTTGCGATGCTGTTCACCGGCGTCAGGCACTTCCGCCACTAGCGTGGAGCGCCCGGGCTGTCGGCGACGGTCGGCAACCGCATTTCCTCGATATCCGCCTTGCGCATCCGGAACAGCTCGCGGTCTTCGGGCCCGAAGCCCCGGGTCCACAGCACGTATCCGAAGGCGAGCAGGATTGCGGGAATGCCGAACAAGAGTTCGGCCCATTCGGTCATCAGGATGGCGAGTTGCCCGACGACGATCGCGGCCGCCGCGGCCCAGATCAGCGGCCAGCGCCAGCCCGAGACCGGAGCGCCGAGCACCTTGCGCAGCAGCAGCGACTTGGTCACGGCGGCGAAGGCTAGAGCGAGCAGCAGCGCGATCGCCGGCCCCGTCGCCTGCCACATGACGGGCAGGTCCGAGCGCCGCATCAGCAGGATGATTCCAACCGACAGGACGACCTGGAGGATGATCATGGTGAAGCTGATGAACATGTTGCGGTGGCGCGCGGTGTAGATCAGCGCCGCTTCGCTGACCGCGGCCATCGAGGCGACGACTTCGGCGGCGAGGAGGAAGGCGAGCGCCGCGGTCCCGGCGACGAAGGCGGGCCCGACCAGTCCCATCACGCCCTCGCCCGGAATGCCGAGCGCGAGCGCCACCGCCATCTGCGCGCCGATCACCCAGAAGCCGACCTGCCGAACCTGCCTGGCGACCGCGATCTTGTCTCCCGCTGCGAGATTGCGCGCGATTACCGGCCCGAGGATCGGGTCGAAGCTGGTCTTGAGCTTGGCCGGGAGCGAGGCGACGTTCTGTGCGACATAATAGATTCCGACCGCGGCGGGCGAGAAGAACAGTCCGAGGACCGCGAGATCGACCCGGCGACTGCCCCATTCGACCGCGTCAGCCGCGGCGAGCGGGATGTTGCGTCGGGTCATCCGCCACAGGCTCGCCGGGTCCGGGTTCCAACCGTGCGGCACGCCATAGCTCTTGAGGAATGGGATCGCCGACGCGATCACCGCGGCGAGCATCGAAACGGCATAAGCGAAGATCAGCCCGTCGCGCTTGGACACGAAGGCCAAAGCGAAGGCCGCGATGCTGATCGTCCACGGCTCGATGATCGCGCGCGCTCGAACGGTGGCTCCGACGTCGTGGCGATAGGCCAGCGCGGAAAGCATGACGTCGGACCAGGCCAGCGCGATGACCGAGATCGGGAGCAGCCATTCGAGCCCGTGGATCTCGCTGTTGGGGAACATCGCCTGCGGAAATATGAACAGCAGCGCCATCGCCAGCAGCGAGCCGAGCGCGCCAACGAGGAGCGCGTCCCACACCACGCAAACATGCGGCTTGTCGCTGTGGGCGAGCTGCTCGGCGAGCCCGCGCTTCAAGCCGAGGGTCGCGAGCTGGGCCGCGAACTCGACGACCAGCACGGCGAAGGCGAAGCGGCCGAGCGCCTCGGCGCCGTACATCCGCCCGGCAATGAACAGGAACGGCAGGCGCGCGATCAGCCGCAGCACGAAGCCGAGGAAATTGATCCTTCCGCCCCGCGCTAGCGCCGCCATGTCGGCGCCGCTGCCGAGGTCTTCGGGATCGGGCTTTAGTGAGCGGCGCCCCAATTGGCCCCCCATCCGACATCGACATCGAGCGGGACGTCGAGCGACAGCGCCGGCCCGGCGGCTCCCGACATCACGTCGCGGACGATTGCCGCGGCCTCCTCTTCCCGCCCCTCTGGAACTTCGAACACCAGTTCGTCATGGACCTGGAGGAGCATCCGGACCTCGCCGAGCCCGGCCTCCTCGAGCGCCGAGTCCATCCGCGCCATCGCGCGCTTGATGAGGTCCGCGCTTGTCCCCTGGATCGGCGCGTTGATCGCCGCCCGCTCGGCGCCGCCGCGGATCGAGGGGTTGCCGGCGCGAATGTTGGGGAAATGGGTCTTGCGGCCGAACAAGGTGCGGGTGAAGCCATTCGCCCGGACGAACGCCAAAGTCTCGTCGATATACGAGCGGATCCCGGGGAAGCGCTCGAAATAGCGGGCGATGATCGCCTGGCCTTCCTCCTTCGAGACCCCGAGCCGGCTGGCGATTCCCCAGGACGAGATCCCGTAGAGGATGGCGAAATTGATCGTCTTGGCCCGGTTGCGGGTCTCGCGGTCGACGGTCCCGAACAATTCCTCGGCGGTGAGGTTGTGGATGTCGGCGCCCGCTCGGAACGCCTCCTTGAGCTGGGGGACGTCGGCCATGTGCGCGGCGAGGCGAAGCTCGATCTGCGAATAATCCGCGCTCAGCAGCACGTGGCCCGGCTCGGCGACGAACGCGTCGCGGATCTTGCGGCCGATCTCAGTCCGGATTGGGATGTTCTGGAGATTGGGGTCGTTCGACGACAAACGCCCGGTCTGTGCGCCCGACAGGGAAAAACTGGTGTGGACCCGGCCCGTCTCGGGATTGATCTGCGCCTGGAGCGCGTCGGTGTAGGTCGATTTGAGCTTGGTCAGCTGGCGCCACTCGAGCACCAGCCGGGCGCAATCGACGCCCTCGCCGGCAAGCCGCTCGAGCTCGGTGACGTCGGTCGAATATTGGCCGCTCTTGCCTTTGCGCCCGCCCTTGAGGCCGAGCCGTTCGTACAGCACCTGGCCAAGTTGCTGCGGCGAGCCGATCGTGAACGGCCCGCACGCCGCCTCGAACACCCGCTCCTCCAGCGCCGCGATTTCGGTCGCGAACTCTTTCGACAGCCCGGCGAGATAGGCGCGGTCGACCTTGACCCCGCGCCGCTCCATCGCCCCAATCGCCGCGACCAGCGGCCGGTCGACCCGCTCATAGACCCGCGCGACATTCTCCGAAGCGAGCCGCGGCTTGAGCTTGAGCCACAGGCGGAGCGTGATGTCGGCATCCTCCGCGGCATATTCGGTGGCGTCCTTCAGCGGCACCTTGTCGAACGTAATCTGCTTGAGGCCCGTGCCGCACAGCGCCTTGAACGGGATGCAGTCGTGCTCGAAATGCAGCTTGGCGAGCTCGTCGAGACCGTGGCCGTGGCGCCCGGCATCGAGGTCGAAGCTCATCACCAGAGTGTCGTCGTAAGGCTCCGGCAAAATTCCGGCCTTAGTGAACATCACCCAGTCATATTTGAGATTGTGCCCGATCTTGAGCACCGCCGGGTCCTCGAGCAACGCCTTCAGCTTGGGTAGCGCGACCGTGGGCGAAAGCTGCTTCGGCGTTTCCGAAAGCAGGTCGCTGCCAACATGACCGAGCGGAATGTAGCAGGCGCGGTTGGGCGCGGTCGCCAGGCTCACCCCGACCAGCCGGGCGACGATGCAGTCGATGCAGTCGGTCTCGGTGTCGACCGCGACGAAGCCGGCCACGCGCGCCTCGGCGATCCAGCGGTCGAGCGCGGCTTCGTCGACCACCGTCTCATAGGCCGAGCGGTCGACCGCGATCGCCTCGCTGGTCGGAGCCCTCGGCACTTCGAGCGCCGCGGCGACGCTGTTGATCCCGCCCCCGCTGCTGCTCCGGCCCGCGGCCGAGCCCCCGCCTTCGAGCCGCGCCAGAAGCGACTTGAAGCCCTGGTCGGCGAGGAACTCGCGCAGCGGCTCGGGCGGGATCCCGGTCAGCGCCAAGGCTTCGAGCGGCTCGGGCAGCGGCGCATCGCACACTAGCCGGACGAGCTCGCGCGACAGGCGCGCATTGCCGGCATGCTCGATGAGGTTCTGCTTGAGCTTGGGTTTGGTGATCTCGTCCGTGCTCGCGAGCACAGTCTCGACGTCGCCATATTGCTGGATCAGCTGGCTCGCGGTCTTGGGTCCGACCCCGGGGACGCCGGGGACATTGTCGACGCTGTCGCCCATCAGCGCGAGGACGTCGCCGACCTTTTCCGGCGGGACCCCGAATTTCTCGAGCACATAGGCGCGGTCGATGCGGCGGTCGTTCATCGTGTCGAGCATGTCGACCGACCCGTCCTCGACCAGCTGCATCAGGTCCTTGTCCGAACTGACGATGGTTGTCCTCCACCCTGCAGCCTTCGCCGCGGTCACGTAGCAAGCGATGATGTCGTCGGCCTCGAGCCCTTCTTCCTCGATGCACGGGATCGAGAAGGCGCGGGTGGCCGTCCGGATCAGCGGGAATTGCGGGACCAGATCCTCGGGCGGGGGCGGGCGGTGCGCCTTATACTGGTCGTACATTTCGTTGCGGTGGGTGTGCTCCGACGCGTCGAGGATCACCGCCATGTGCGTCGGGCCGCCGTCCTCGCTAGAGCCGCGGTTGAGGTCCCCGGCGAGCTTCCACAGCATCGTCGTATAGCCATAGACCGCCCCCGCCGGCTGGCCGTGGCGGTTGGTCAGCGGAGGAAGCCGGTGATAGGCGCGAAAGATGTAGCTCGACCCGTCGACGAGATAGAGGTGGGGCTTGGCGGTGGATTCCTGGGCGTCGGCCATCGCTTTTTGCTCTAGCAGGCCGGCCCGCCATTGCCAGCGCCCGCTGGCGCCGAAGCCAGGGCTGTTCTGTTCCGCGGCATCGGCTATCATGGCGGTGGTGTCGTTCGGGGGGATTGAAATGCGGCCGTTCCTGCTTCCCCTACTCGCGCTTGTCCCCTTGGGAAGCGTCGCCGAAGCGAAGCCGACCGCGGCGGGCGCCAAGGCATTTCTCGAAGCGCTGTACGCGCCTTACGAAGGGCGGACGGCGCAGCCCGTCACGCTGCAACATCCGGCCCAATATTATGAAGCGACACTCGCTCGGGCGATTGTCGCCGAGGCGGCGGCAGCGAACCAGCGCGGCGAAGCGCCCGAGCTCAATGGCGACCCCATCTGCGATTGTCAGGACTATTTGCCGTTCAAGGCCGCGATCGGCCCGATCCGGCTGAAGGGGAAACGGGCCGAAACCGTGGTGACCTTCGACAATAGCCGTCCGAAGCGGCTGGAAATCGAGTTGATCGCCACAAGGGTCGGCTGGCGAATCTATGATATCCGCACCAGCGACTACCGCCTCCGCGGACTCTTCAAGCTCTGACGGCGGAGCGGTCGGGGACAGCTACCCGACAGGATGACGCAAAATTGGGACGAATTCCGGTGGCCGACCGCCTTGCCGGCGAACTCCGGCACGTTTCTCCCGAGAGACGTTCTCTGGCGGGCCGGTGAAGTTCTCTTTTCCGCTGTTCATCGCCTTGTAATGCAAAGGAAACCTTATCGGGAAACTGTCGTTTCACCTGCAATATGACGAAGCAACAGGGACAGGACGGGAGCCGCCTCGAATGCGGCGACCAGGGTGAGGTAAGCAGTTTCGCCGAGCGCGTTTTGCACGAGCGCGGCGAGCTACTCGTTCAAGCCATCGAAAAGCTCGCCGGCGCTGCGGGCATAGACGATGTCGTGGCCACGCTTCGAACCACGGCCCGGAAACTCATAGGGGCCGACGGAATTGCCGTCATCCTCCGCGAAGGCGAGCAATGCTGGTACGTCGAGGAAGATGCGATGGGGCCGCTATGGAAAGGGCACAAGTTTCCGCTTGCGTCCTGCATCAGCGGCTGGGCCATGCTTTACCGCCAGACGGTGGCGATCAAGGATATTCGCGATGACCCGCGTATCCCGCAGGACCTCTATCTCGAAACCTTTGTCCGCAGTCTGTTGATGGTGCCGGTTCGGTCCGACGACCCGATCGGCGCGATCGGCGCCTATTGGAGCGATTGTCACCTGGCCACCGCCGACCAGGTCGCAATGCTTGAACGGCTGGCGCGCGCAACCGCGACGGCGATGGAGAATGTCCGCCTGATCGAGGCCTTGTCCAAGGCGCTCGACGACGCCGAGCTGGCCCGCGACGAGCTCAAGCACCGCGTGAAGAACGCCTTTTCAGCCGCGCAGGCCCTTGCCACTCTGACGCTGCCCGAAGAGCATTATCGCGCCTTGAACGCGCGCATCGCCGCGCTCGCCCGGGCCCATGCGCTGCTCGACGAAAAGCTCGCGGCGCAGGATTCGATCAGCGTGTCCGAGCTGATCGAAGCCGAGCTCGAGCCCTATGCCTCCGACAGCCGGTCACGCTTGCGGCAGGATGGCGAGGCCGTGCAACTCAGTAGTCCGCAAGCGGTGGCCCTGGGCTTGGCGATCAACGAGCTCGCCACCAACGCGCTGAAATATGGCGCGCTGTCGACCCCGAGCGGGCGGCTCGACGTAAGCTGGCAAATGGACGGGGACAATCTGTGCCTGTCATGGACCGAGGCCGACGGGCCCGAGGTCCGCGCCAGTGCGATGGAGAATTTCGGATCGCGCTTGTTGCGGCGGCTCGTCGAAGGGCAGCTCAAGGGTACGATCCGGCGCGAGCTCGAAGGCCGGGGCGTGACCTGCATTCTCGAATTCCCGCTGACCCGCCCGCTCGCCACCGATGTCGCGAGCAAGAGCGAGGCACGCCCCTAGGCGACACCGGGGTCAGGGTACCAGCACGGTATCCCGCGCCTCGGGCAGGAGCCCGGGGAAATCGAGCGTGAAGTGCAGCCCGCGGCTTTCTTCGCGGCTCAGCGCAGAACGGATGATGAGGTCGGCGACCTCGACCAGGTTGCGGAGCTCGATCAGGTCCGGCGTCACCCGGAAATGGGCGTAATAATCGCGCACCTCGCGGCGCAGCATGTCGATCCGGTGCTTGGCCCGCTGCAGCCGCTTGGTCGTGCGGACGATGCCGACATAATTCCACATGAAGCGGCGGATCTCGCCCCAGGTCTGGGCGATGACCACTTCCTCGTCGCTGTCGGTAACCCGGCTTTCGTCCCACGGACGGATCTTCGGGACGGGGGGAAGTTCGTCCCAACGCTTGAGGATGTCGAGCGCCGCCGCTTCGCCGAACACCAGGCATTCGAGCAAGGAGTTGGAGGCCAGTCGGTTGGCCCCGTGGAGACCGGACTGGGTGACCTCGCCGGCGGCATAGAGCGCGGGGGCGTCGGTTCGCCCGGCGCGATCCACCAGCACCCCGCCGCAGGTGTAATGCTGTGCCGGGACAACCGGGATCGGCTCGCGGGTGATGTCGATTCCGAGGCCGAGCAGCCGGTCGTAAATGTTGGGGAAATGCGAGCGGACGAACTCATCATCCTTGTCGCTGATGTCGAGCCAGACGAAGTCGAGGCCGTCGCGCTTGATCTCGCTGTCGATGGCGCGCGCGACGATGTCGCGCGGAGCGAGCTCGGCGCGCTTGTCGTAGCGCGGCATGAAGCGCTCACCGGTGCGTGGGTTCCTCAAGATCCCGCCTTCGCCACGCACCGCTTCGGTGATGAGGAAGTTCTTGACCTCGAGATTGTAGAGGCAGGTCGGGTGGAACTGCATGAATTCCATGTTCGAGATCCGGCAGCCGGCGCGCCAGGCCATGGCGATCCCGTCCCCGGTCGCGCCGCGCGGAGCGGTCGAATAGAGGTAGGCGCGGCCCGCCCCGCCGGTCGCGAGCACGGTTGCGCGCGCGGTCAGGGTCTCGACCTTCTTCTTGGCGCGATTGTAGGCGTAGACTCCGTGGACCGCGCCGCTGGTCGAAAAATCGGCCGCGTTGCGTCCGGTGATGAGGTCCACCGCGACGCGGTCGGGTAGCACCGCGATATTGGAATTCGCCAGCACCGCTTTTTCGAGCGCCTGCTGGACCGCCCATCCGGTGGCGTCGGCGACATGGACGATCCTGCGGTGCGAATGGCCGCCCTCGCGGGTCAAATGCAGCGCTCCATTCTCGCTCGCGAACGGAACCCCGAGCTCGACCAGCCGGGCAATCGCGCGCGGCGCCTCGCCGACGACATATTCGACCACCGAGCGGTCGTTGAGCCCGGCTCCGGCGACCATAGTATCCTCGACGTGCGCCTCGAAGCTGTCGCCTTGCTCGAGCACTGCGGCGATCCCGCCCTGAGCCCATTCGGTCGCTCCGCCGCCGAGCTCGCCCTTCGCGATCACCGCGACCTTTCGGGTCTCGGCGAGGTTTAGCGCCGCGGTCAGCCCGGCGGCGCCCGAGCCGATGACCAGGACGTCGGCGGTGTGCTTCACGCGGGGTCTCGGCCGGCCGCCGTGAGGCTCAGGAAGACGTCCTCGAGGTCGGGATCGCGGGTGGTGACGTCGACGATCGCGAAGCCGTCTTCCTGGACCGCGGCAAGAACCTCGCCGGCGTTGACCCGGTCCTTGCGATAGGTAATCTCGAGCGTCCTTTCGTCGAGCAATTTGATGTCCTGGAAACAGTCGTTGTCGGGCACCGCATGCATGTCGCGGTCGAACGTCACCACCACCGACTTTTCCTGTGCCTTGGAAATGAGCTCGCGGGTCGGCTCGTTGGCAATCACCCGGCCGTGATGGATGATCGCGATGCGGTCGCAAAGCTGCTCGGCTTCCTCCAGATAATGGGTGGTGAGAACGATTGTCGTGCCCTTGGCGTGGAGGCTCCGGACATAGTTCCACAACTCTCGCCGAAGCTCGACATCGACGCCGGCAGTGGGCTCGTCGAGGACGAGGATCGGCGGCGAATGAACCATCGCCTTGGCGACCAGGAGCCGGCGCTTCATCCCGCCCGAAAGCGTGCGGGTATAGGCATTCGCCTTGTCGCTGAGGTGCATCGCCGCGAGCAAAACGTCGCTGTGCCGGCTGGCCGCGGGGACTCCATAGAGGCCGGCCTGGATCTCGAGCGCCTCGCGCGGGGTGAAGAAGGGATCGAAGATGATCTCCTGCGGCACGATCCCGATCGAGCGCTTGGCGTTGCGCGGGTGCTGGTCGATGTCGAAACCCCAGATGTCGACCGTCCCCGAGGTCTTCACGACCAGCCCGGCGAGAATGTTGATGAGCGTCGACTTGCCGGCGCCATTGGGTCCGAGCAATCCGAAGATCTGGCCCCGCGGAACGTCGAAGCTGACCTGGTCGAGCGCGCGCTTGCCGCCAGCGTAGGTCTTGCTGAGGTCGCGGATGCGGATTGCTGGCTCGGTCATGCTTGGCCGGGGGCATAAGGGCAGGCCGGTGGCGCGACAAGCTGGCCGCACCTTGTCCGCCCGCCCGCCCGGCCCTACTTGCCGGGCATGAACTCCGACATCCCGCCTCCCGAAATCATCCGCACGAAGCACAGCTCGGTCGCCTGCGACGGATCGGGCGAAGTCAGTGCCGAACTCGGCCATCCGCGAGTCTATCTGCGGATGGATCCGGCCCTCGGCTATGTCGAATGTGGCTATTGCGACCGCCGCTTCGTCCTCGAAGGCGGCCCGGCGGACGGCGAAGGGCGATGAGCGCAGGCGATCCGCGGCGCTTCCTCTACCGAAGCCTCGATCCCGACCAGGCCGGGCGGCTCGCCGAGCGCCATCTCGCCGGCTGCGACGATGGCGAACTTTACCTGCAATATTCCGCCAATGAGGCGTTCGTCTTCGACGATGGGCGGCTGAGGACCGCCGATTACAACACCAGCTCCGGGTTCGGGCTTCGCGGGGTCACCGGGGAGACCACCGCATTCTCGCACGCCAATGAGATCAGCGCCGCGGCGATCGAACGCGCCGCCGCGACCTTGAAGCTGCTCGATCGTGCTCGCAGGCCCGCCGCCCCGCCGCCGGCGCGGACCAACCAGGCTATGTACGGCAGCGACGATCCGATCGGCCTGGTCCCGTTCGCCGACAAGGTCGCCTTGTGTCAGCGGATCGACGCCGCGGCGCGCGCCCGCGACCCCCGCGTGGTCCAGGTCAGCGTGACGCTGGCGGCCGCGTGGAGCGTGATCGACATCATCCGCGCGGGCGGATTTGTCGCCTCGGACGTCCGCCCGCTGGTCCGGCTCGGGATCACCATCGTGGTCGAGCAGAACGGCCGCCGCGAGACCGGAACCCATGGACTAGGCGGCCGCTACCTCTACGATTCGCTGTTCGTCGAGGATCAATGGAACGCCTCGATCGACCAGGCCCTGGCGCAAGCGCTGGTCAATCTCGAATCGGTCGCCGCTCCGGCAGGCGAGATGCCGGTCCTGCTCGGCCCGGGCTGGCCCGGAGTGCTGCTCCACGAAGCGGTCGGCCACGGGCTCGAGGGTGATTTCAACCGCAAGGGCACATCGGCCTTCTCCGGTCGGATTGGCGAGCGGGTGGCCGCGCCCGGCGTCACGGTGATCGACGACGGCGCGATCGACACCCGCCGCGGCTCGCTGACCATCGACGATGAAGGCACTCCGACCAGCCGCACCGTGCTGATCGAGGACGGGATCTTGAAGGGCTATATCCATGACCGGCTGAGCGCCCGGATCATGGGCGCCGAGCCGACCGGAAACGGCCGCCGCCAGAGCTTCGCCCATTCGCCGATGCCGCGCATGACCAACACCTTCATGCTCGGCGGCAGGGACGACCCGGCCGAGCTGATCGCGCGGATGAAGGACGGAATCTACGCCAGGAATTTCGGCGGCGGCCAGGTCGACATCACCAGCGGCAAGTTCGTCTTCTCCTGCACCGAGGCCTATCGGGTTCGCGGCGGAAAGCTTGCCGAGCCAGTCAAGGGCGCGACCCTGATCGGCGATGGGCCGAGCGTGCTCACCCGGGTCATCGGAATCGGCAACGACATGGCGCTCGACGAGGGCGTCGGGACCTGCGGCAAGGCCGGCCAGACCATTCCCGCCGGGGTCGGCCAGCCGACCCTGCTCATCGACGGCCTCACCGTCGGCGGGACCGCGGTGTGACGGCTCGCCACGACTGGCGCGGCGAAGTCCTCAGATTCTGGTTCGGGCTCGACAAAGCCGAATGGTTTGCGCCGAGCGAAGCGCTCGACCACCGCATCCGCGAACGATTCCTCCGTCTGTGGAACGAGAAGCAGGCGCTTCCGCCCGAGAAGTTCCTGGTCGATCCGCTGACCGCGCTCGCCGCGGTGCTGCTGTTCGATCAGTTCCCGCGCAACATGTTCCGCGGCCATGCCGATCAGTTCGCGACTGACAGCCTTGCGGTCCAAGTTGCGCGCGGGGCGGTCGAGCGCGGGTTCGATCAGTTGCTTCCGGCGGACGAGCGCGCCTTCCTCTATCTGCCGTTCGAACATAGCGAATCCTTGGCCGATCAGCGCCAGTCGCTGCACCTGTTCACCGCGCTCGGCGAGCCGCTTTACCTCGATTATGCCAAGAAGCATTTCGCCATCATCGAGCGCTTTGGACGGTTCCCGCACCGCAACGGGATGCTCGGACGAACGCCGCGACCCGATGAGATCGCGGCCGGAGAGGTCGTCCCCTGGTGAGCGCGCTCGTCCAGGCCGCGCGCTACAACACCGCGATCGAGGCGGAGATCGCGCGGTCGTTCCTCGAAAGCCACGGCATCGGCGCGGTCGTCTTCGACGGCGCCAGCAGCCTTTATTCGGAAGGCGCGCTCATCGGCGCGCGGGTCATGGTTCTGGACGAGGATTTGGCTGCGGCGGTGAAGCTGCTGGCCGACCTGCCTTAGAGCAAATGCTGGATCGGGCCGGAATCGAAGCCGGCGCGGGCGAGGCGCTGCTCGACCTCCTCGCGGCTTGCTCCGAGCTCGCGGTGGGCAAGCGCGCAGACCATCGCGCTGCGCGTGCCAGAGCGGCAAAAGGCCAGCGTCTTGCCCTCGCCCGCCTCGGCCAAAGCGTCCACCATCGACTCGACATCGCCTGGGCCGATTCCGCGCAGGATCGGGACGTGGCGATAGGCGATTCCGGCCCTTGCGGCGGCCTCTTCGATGTCCGCGGCGAGCGGCTGGCCCGGGTCCTCGTGGTCGGGACGGTTGTTGACGATCAGAGTCACGCCCTGGGACGCGAGCGCGGCGACGTCCGCGGGCGCAATCTGCCCGCCGACCAGCGTCTTTTGGTCAAGTTCCCGATGCACCGGCAGCCTCCTCCTGCGCGGCAAGTGCCGCGAGCATCGCCGGACCATAGCGCGCCAGCTTGGTTTCGCCCACGCCCTGGACGCGCGCGAGCTGGTGGAGCGTGCTCGGCCGAGTGGCGGCGATCTCGCGCAGCGTCGAATCGTGAAACACGACGTAGGGTGGAACGCCGGCTTCGGCGGCGAGCTGCCGCCGAGCCTCGCGAAGCCGCTCGAACATCGGGTCGACGGGCCCGTCATGGCGGTCGCGGCGGCGCTTGCGGCGGGGTGGCGGCATGGCGATGGTGAGGGCCCGCTCGCCTTTCAGGATCGGCCGCGCCGCGGGCCCGAAGCTGAGGCCGCCATAAGCGTCGGCGCGAAGCGCGTCCTGCGCGATCAGCGCGCGCGCCACCGGCCGGATCAGCTGCAGCTCGTCGCCCGACGCAATCCCGAAGACCGACAGCTTGTGATGGCCCAACTGCCGGACTTTGGCACTGTCGTCGCCGCCGAGCACCGCGGCGAGATGCGCGACTCCGAACCGCATGTCGGTGCGGAAAGCGGCCGAGAGCAATTTGCGCGCGACCTCGGTCGCGTCGATCGTCGCCGGCGGATCGAGGCAATTGTCGCAATTGCCGCAGCTCGCCGGCGGATCTTCGCCGAAGTGTCGCAGCAGGATCGCTCGGCGGCATCCGCTCGCCTCGACCAACATCGCCAGAGCATTCAGGCGCTCGCGCTCGCCTGCCCGGCGCCCGGGCTCGACCTCCTGCTCGATCCGCTGGCGGGCGCGGGCGAAATCCTGGGCCGCCCAGAACAGCCACGCCTCGGCCGGCTCGCCGTCGCGCCCGGCGCGCCCGGTCTCCTGGTAGAAGGCTTCGATGCTCTTGGGGATGCCCGCGTGAGCCACCAGCCGCACGTCGGGCTTGTCGATTCCCATGCCAAAGGCGATCGTTGCCGCGATCACCATCTCCTCGGACTCGACGAAGGCGGCCTGGTTGCGGGCCCGGACCGGAGGCTCGAGCCCGGCGTGATAGGGCAGGGCCGGGCGCCCGCTCGCCGCGATCTGCTCGGCGATCTTCTCGGCCTTGTCGCGGCTCGGGGCGTAGATGATCGCGGGTCCGGGCTGGGCGGCGAGGAGCTCGCGCAGCTGCTTGCCGGTCTGCTCGCGGTGGCGGACGTGATAGCGGATGTTGGGCCGGTCGAAACCGGCGACGATCATCCCGTCTTCGGGGATTCCGAGCTGGGCCAGGATGTCGGCGCGGGTGCGGGCGTCTGCGGTCGCGGTCAGGGCCAGCCGCGGCACGTCCCGATGCGCGTCGAGCAGACCGCGGAGCTGGCGGTAATCGGGGCGGAAGTCGTGGCCCCATTCGCTGACGCAATGCGCCTCGTCGATCGCGATCAGCGCCAGCTCCCGGTCATCAACGAGCCGCCGGAAGCCTTCGGTCGTAGCCCGCTCCGGAGCAACATAGAGGAGGTCGAGCTCGCCATTCCGGAAACGCTCGATCGTGCGCTCGCGGTCGGAATCGGCCGATGTCAGCGACGCGGCGCGGATTCCGATCGAGTTGGCCGAGCGAATCTGGTCGTGCATCAGCGCGATCAGCGGCGAGATCACCAGCGCGGTGCCGTCGCGGGCGAGCGCCGGAAGCTGGTAGCACAAGGATTTGCCCGCCCCGGTCGGCATCACCGCCAGCGTATCGAGCCCCGCCATCACGCGTTCAACCACGTCCGCCTGGACCTCGCGGAACGAGTTGAAGCCGAACGTTCGCTTCAGCACCTCCTCGAGAGTCGCTGATCTGACTCCTATCGACATGGCGGGAGCTGTCCGGGCGGCAGGTTGGCATATTCGAAGTCCGCCAACGCTATGCGCTCGATTGGGTGGGGCCAGTGCTCGTAACTGGGTAGGCCAGTTTTCACGAGGCAGACGTCGGTCGGCCGACTTTCGCCGTCTACGGTCATGGTTGCGCGATAACTGATCGTCTCGGGCAACCCGTTTTCGACGACAAGCAAGCTGTGCTTGCCCGCGACCGACATGAAGCCAAGCCGCAACTCCCCGGGCGCAACCGGATCGGGATTGGGCTCGCCGGTGTCCGCGTAGAGCGGCGTTGCCACCGCGACGGGAGCATCGGGAGGAGTAAGGCCGGTCAGCTGCCGCGCGGCGTACACATCGAAGGCCGTCCACCGCGCTACGTGACGTTGTACGACCGGCTTGCCGACCGGGCCGGTCCGAACCGTCAACGCGTCTCCGGGCTCGAGGGCGATCGCCGGTGCAACCTCGGCCGATGCACCCTGGGCGATGGCCAGAAGCGCTGATGCGAAAATCAGTAATCCATTTCGCATCGAAAGCTCCATCATTGAGCGGCGCGCCGGTCGGTCACCCCACCGCCTGCGCTGCTTCTTCGACCGAGCGCTCGGCAGCCTGCCGGGTCCACAGCTCGGCGTAAAGCCCTCCGGCTCCCAGCAGGCTGTCGTGGGTGCCGCGCTCGACCACCCGGCCGTGGTCGATAACCGCGATCTGGTCGGAATTGACGATCGTCGACAGCCGATGCGCGATGATGATCGTCGTGCGGTTTTCGGCGATGGTGGACAAGGTCGCCTGGATCGCTTCCTCGGTGCGGCTGTCGAGCGCCGAGGTGGCTTCGTCGAGCACGAGGATGGGCGGGTTTTTGAGTAACGTCCGCGCGATCGCCACGCGCTGCTTCTCGCCGCCCGAAAGCTTGAGCCCGCGCTCGCCGACCATCGTCTCATATTGCTCGGGCAGCGATTCGACGAAGCGGTCGATCGCCGCTCCGCGTGCGGCCGTCACGACCGCTTCGGCATCGGCCTCGTCCTCGCCATAGGCGATGTTGTAGCCGATCGAATCGTTGAACAGCACGGTGTCCTGTGGAACGATCCCGATCGCGGCGCGAAGGCTCTTCTGGGTGACCGCGGATATGTCCTGCCCGTCGATCAGGATGCGCCCGCCCTGCGGGTCGTAGAATCGATAGAGCAGCCGGGCGATGGTCGACTTGCCCGCGCCCGACGGGCCGACGATCGCGCAGCTGGTGCCGGCCGGGATGTCGAGGTCGAGCCCGTCGAGGATCGTTCGATCGGGCTCATAGCCAAAGCGAACATTCTCAAGGCGCACATGCCCTTCGGTCACTCGCAGCGCGGGCGCGCCAGGTTGGTCGACCACTTCCGCTGGCGTGTCGAGAAGGTCGAACATCGCCTCCATGTCGACGAGGCCCTGGCGGATCGAGCGATAGACCCAGCCGAGCATGTCGAGCGGCCGGAACAGCTGCATCAGTAGCGCATTGACCAGCACCACGTCGCCGGGCGTGAAGCGCCCCTCGCTCCACCCCCAGACGGTGAAGATCATCGCTCCCGCCATCATCAAATTGGTGATCAGCGACTGGCCGATGTTGAGCCAGGCGAGGCTGGTCTCGTTGCGAACGGCAGCGCGGGTGAAGGCGCCGATCGCCTCGTCATAGCGCTTCGCCTCGCGTTCCTCGGCGCCGAAATATTTGACCGTCTCGTAATTGAGCAGCGAATCCACCGCTCGGCCGATGGCGCGATTGTCGACCTCGTTCATCTGCCGCTGGATCGCCGCGCGCCAGTCGGTCACCCAGCGCGTGAAGGCGATGTACAGCGCCACCATCACCAGCGTCGCCGCGACCAGCCCGGGCCCGAACTTGATGAGGAATATGACGCAGATCGCGGTCAGCTCGATCGCGGTCGGGGCGATGTTGAAGAGGATGAAATAGAGCATCATGTCGATGCTCTTGGTCCCGCGCTCGACGATCTTGGTCAGGCTGCCGGTGCGGCGGTCCAGGTGGAACCGCAGCGACAAATCGTGGATGTGGCGGAAGACGATGCCGGCAAGCCGCCGAGCGGCGTCCTGGCCGACCTTCTCGAACAAGGCATTGCGCAGATTGTCGCTGAGGACACCGGCAAAGCGCGCGGTGCAATAAGCCAGGACGAGGCCGGCAACGACCGCGAACGCCGCGCCCGTGCCGGTCATCCGGTCGATGATCGCCTTGTAGGCGAAGGGCATGACCAGCACCGCCGCCTTGCCCGCCAGCACCAGCACGAGCGCGGCTACCACCCGCGCCTTGAGCTCCCCTTCGCCCTTTGGCCAAAGCATCGGCAGGAAACGCCACAGCACCCGGAACCCCGCGTTCCGTCCGCCCGGGTTTTCGAGTGTTCGCTCCGCCATCTTTCTTAAGGTAGGCGCGGCCATGCCGCGCCGCAAACCGCGCCCGCCTCGGAACCGCCTCGGCCGGTGGAGGGTTGGCGACTGCATGACCAAGAAGGCGAAACCCAAGGTTCCGCGCGGCCGCCGCGACGGCAAGCCCGACGACAAGGACCACAACCAGGCCACGATCGACGAGTTCGACCGCGAAGGCATGGGCGTCGCGCCCAAAGAGTAAGCGCCCAAGGAGTAGATCATGTCCGAGACGATCGAGCCGCCGGTCCGGCAGGATGCCTTGCCCGGACATGAAAGCCAGCTTGAGCCGAAGCCCGACTGGGAGCCGCGCTACAAGGGGTCCGACCGGCTCAAGGGCAAGGTCGCGCTGATCACCGGCGCCGACAGCGGGATTGGCCGGGCCGTCGCGGCTTTGTTCGCCCGCGAGGGCGCGGATGTCGCCATCGCCTACCTCTGCGAGCATGACGACGCCGCCAAGACCAAGGCGATCGTCGAGGCTGAAGGCCGCCGCGCGATCGTCATCCCCGGCGACCTCGGCAACGCTGAGGTTTGCCGCGAGGCCGTCGAGCGGACGGTGCGCGAACTCGGCCAACTCGACATCCTCGTCAACAATGCCGGCGAGCAGCACCCCGACGAGGATGTCCGCGACATTGACGAGAATCAGCTCAAGCGGACGTTCCAGACCAACATCTTCTCGATGTTCTTCCTGACCCAGGCCGCGCTCGACCACATTCCCGAAGGCGGCGCGATCATCAATTGCACCTCGGTGACGATGTACAAGGGCTCGCCCAAGCTCCTCGACTATAGCGCGACCAAGGGCGCGATCACCGCCTTCACCCGAAGCCTGGCCAAGAACCTCGCCGGCAAGGGCATCCGCGTGAACGGCGTGGCGCCGGGGCCGATCTGGACCCCGCTCAACCCGTTCGGCGGGCAGAAGCCCGAGGACCTGAAGGATTTCGGCAAGGACACGCCACTCGGCCGCGCCGGGCAGCCGAACGAGGTCGCGCCCTGCTTCCTGTTCCTCGCCTGCGAGGATTCCTCCTACATGATCGGCCAGATCCTTCATCCCAACGGTGGCGACTTCACCGCGAGCTGAGGCAGATTTTCCCAAGCAGCGGCAGAAATTCCCAACTCACGGTTGATGGTGATTCCCCGCTGTCGTTGAAATATCACGATAATTCTGAATTGGCACGGTCCCTGCATTGAATGGGGCGTAGGCCGCTTGGGCCTTCGCAACGTAATTCAACGATAAGGGAAATGACATGACCAGCAACTTCGCCAAGGCCCGTGAAACCGCCGTCATCTTCGCCGGCGCCTTCATCACCGCCATGCTGTTCGTCTCGGCCGCGACTTCGCTGCCGATCGCGTAACGCCGCCTCTCAAGGAGCAAAGACCATGACCGCACGCTTCGTCGTCAACCGCGAGCAGGGCAAGGTGATGGGAGTCGCCGCCGGCCTCGCCGATGTCACCGGGGTCGACCCGTTGATCATCCGTCTCGGCCTCGTCGCCGCGACCCTCATCGCCGGGCCGCTGGTAATCCTCTTCTACGTCCTGACCGGCTTGCTCGCGCGCTAAGCCGAGTGGCTCGACTCGAGCGCGCAATCCGCTAGCCTTCCGGCCCGAAGGAGTTGCGCCATGCTCAAAGCCCTGTCCGCGCTCGCCGCATTGCTTGGATTTTCCAGCGCCGCCAACGCCGCGCTTCCAGTCGGGGCCAAGGCACCAGCCTTCACCACCGCGGGAGCCGAGGCCGGAAAGCCGTTCCGCTTCAATCTCGCCTCGGCGCTCAAGCGCGGCCCCGTCGTCCTCTATTTCTATCCCAAGGCTTTCACCAAGGGCTGCACGCTCGAGGCCCGGGCGTTCAGCGAATCGATGGGCGAGTTCAAGAAAGCCGGAGCCCAGGTCATCGGCCTGTCGGCGGACGACCTTTCCACCCTCAAGCGCTTTTCGGTCGAGGAATGCCGCAACGCCTTCCCGGTGGCGATCGCGACCCGCAAGATCATCGGCGATTACCAGGTCGGATTGCCGATTGTGAACAAGGTCAAGCCGATGACCAACCGGACGACCTATGTCATCGACCGTCGCGGACGGATTGTCCTGGCCTATTCGGACATGGACTGGAGCGGCCATGTGACCAAGGCGCTGGACGCGGTGCGGGCGATCAAGCGCTAGGCGAAGGCCTTCACCAGCAGGGCGATGCCCACCACGAGAGACAAGAACAGGGACATCAGCCGGATGCCCGGAGCGAACCGCCGGCCGGTGGCGATGTGCACCGCTCCGCTGACCATGGCGGTCAGCCCGATCGCCGCGACGGCGGCATAGATCCCGAAGATGAGCAGGCGCGCTTCGGGCCCGCCGCTAAACCGCGATCCGTCGACTGTCTCGCCGGCGGCGAGCATGATCGGAACGGTGTAATAAGCAACTGCTCCGATCATCAAGATCAGGAACAATCCCAGCCCCATCGCGACGATCCCGGTGATCCGGACCGTGCGCGAGTCCTGCTCGATCCCGTGGTGCAGGATCATCCGCTCGCGCTCGATCGGCGTGAGCTCGGGCGTCTGTTCCGGCGGAAGACTCATCTCAGCGCGTGAATTCGCAGACGGACATCCGGCCCATCTGTGTCGTCCACCATGCGCCGGTCCATTTGCCTCCAACCGATCCGACCGCGCGCGGGCATTTCATCTTGGCCTCGATGTCGGCGTGAATCGGTCCGGCTTCGACGCTCCATTTGCCCGACGACAGCTTCTCGACTTTCGGGCCCGAGGGACCGCCGGCCGGCTTGATCGGTTCGGCCCAGCGCAGGCTGCTTCCGCCGCCGGACGTCTTCTTGACGACGCAGATCGACGACTGGTTGGGGACGATGGTCGTCCATTCTCCGGTCCATTCGCCGCCGGCCTTGCGCGCCGCCTTGCGGCATTTGGATTCGGCATCGGCCTGGTTCCAGATTGGCCCCACATCGATCCGCAGCTTGTCAGCCTTGGACTTGGCCTGTGCCGGCGCACCCCACAGAATTGCGATGCATATCGCGGCTTGGCCGATTGCTCTCATGCGGTTTCCCCCGTTTAGCTGGCGCACGCCGCGGGATTTCCGCGACTCGTGATCCGAGTCGCCGTTCTCGACGGTGAGGTGCTCAAAGTCACGCTGTCCGTTCCGCAGCGCTTCAATTGGAAGCGGACCTTGCGCGCGCGGAAATCGAGCGACACGCGGCGGAAGGTCTCGAGCACATCGGTTCCGAGCAGGAGCGCCGGCTGCTCGGCCAGGCCGAACAATTTGAACGGCGGGACATCGGCGAAGGCGATCGGCACGTCGTAGAGCGTCATCGGGCCGATCTGGAGCTCGCGGATGATCGTCATCTGCATGTTGACGGTGACCCCGGTGACTCCGGTCGCGGGGACCATCCACGATCGTCCGCGGCGGTTTCCGAGCAGCTTCTGGCGAAGCGCGCTATTGCCGATCGAGACCTCCGAACCGGTGTCGATGACGGCGTCAAGCGGAAAGCCCGCGGCGCGGACCTGGGTCAGGATGAGCTGGCCGCGCCGGCGCTTGGCCGTGACCACGATTTCGCCGGGTTCGGAGCGGACCGGGATGCGCGCGTCCTCGACCTTGATCAGCCGTTTCTCGAAATCCATCATCAGCCGCTGGTGGACCAAAGCGTCGATCCCGATCAGCCCGTCGCCGCCGACGTCGCTCTCGCGGAGCGCCGGGAGCTGGAGGTCGCGGATCGTGCTCGGGCCAAGCGTCAGCTGCTCGACCCGGACGCGGTCGACGAGGTGGCGGGCGGTGGTCGAGTTGAGGATCGCGGGCGTGCCAAGCGGCAACTCGAGGTCGCGGGCGATGCGCAGCCCGACGACCGACGTGTCGGCGCCGCTGTCGACGAGGAAGCGGTAGGGCCCGCGGCCGTTGACCCCGACCTCGATCGTCAGCCGGGTGTTCGACTGGCGCGCCTTAACGTCATCGCCGCCGATCGCCAGCGTGTCGTCGAGCACCGCCGGCGGCAGGGGCGGGACGTCGGGGGGGAGCTCGGCCGGGGCCGGGCGCGGCTTGCCGATCTTCGGGGCCTGGGCCGAACCGCTGCCCCAGGCGGCGAGGCCGAGCAGCGCCGCGGCGGCGATCAAGCGGAAGCGCGAAACATCCACGGGGCTATCCTCCTGACGCGGGCCCCAGAGCGTTTAATGTCGGCCATCAAGCGCGGATAGGCAAGTTCGGCGGACGTCCGCCGTGATCGACGAAGCCGCGATCACCGCGCTCCCATATCCCTCGCCCGACAATTCGCTTAAGCTGGGACCACGGGCGTCCCGCCCTCGCTATAGGAGGTCCGCATGGCCAAGGGTCAACGCAAGTCGAACAAGGAAATCCGCAAGCCCAAGAAGGAGCAGCCGAAGAAGCACAACGCGTCCAACCCGTCGCAGAAGGCGGGCGTGGTTCGCGGGCTCGACAATATGAAGACCTGACCGCCGCGCCCCCAGGCGCGGCGCGACGGAACCGAAACGGCCGCAGTCCGTTCATGACGGATACGAAACCTTCCAGGACGCCCATGCAAACCCAGAACATCATCGAACGCGCTTTCGAGGTCGCCTCCGAGTCGACCAGCATCGAGGAGATCCGCAAGGTTCTACGCCGCGAAGGCTATTCCAACGTCGACGCACATCTCGGCGGGGCCTCGATCAAGGCCGACCTCAAGAAGCGCTTCGCGCGCTAGGCCGTATCGATTCGATGCACGGAATCGATTGGCGGAGAATCCGGCGCACCGCCTAGTCCCGCGGCGTTCAAGCAACGCTTCAAGGACCGCCATGAAACCCGTCTTCGTGCTTCTTTCCTTCGCATCGGCCGTGCTGTCGGCAACCGCCGATGCCCGCGCCGCTTCGCTCGCCGACCTCGATTTCCTTGAAGGCAATTGGACTAGCGATCGAAGCGGTTTCGTCATCGAGGAGAATTGGACCGGCGCAAAGGCCGGTGTTCTGCTCGGAATGTCGCGCGGAGTTCAAAAGGGCGCCGTGCGCTTCCTTCGCTTTGCGGTCGTCGAGCAATCCGGCGAGACGGTGGTCATGCGGTTCAAGCGATACAATTCCGACTATAGCTCGTGGGAGGCAGATGGTCCGAGCGTTATGCGCCTTGCCACGGCAGGGCGCGGCGAGGCGACGTTCGAGGCGACCGACCCTCGCTCCGATGTTCAGCGAATCGTCTATCGGTTGCGCCCCGACGGCGCCGTCGACGTCGTCGCTAACCGCACGGACGAAAACGGCCCATACCTGGTCGAGTTCACGCTGCGGCGGGCGGGGTAGCGGCCCCCGGACGGGCGATGCGTATCGCCCAATGTTCCCAAAGTTCGCACTGACGGGGCGATTTCGGATCGGTTCCGGCGCCGCCGAAACGCAGCGATCGCAGCAAGCCTACGCGGGCGCGCGTCGGGCTGGCGCCGGTTGAGCGCGGCGGAAACGGAATTGGCGAGGCGCGGTCGGCTCATCCGGCAGCTTGGATCACAGAGCGGGTGCTGTAGGACAGCAAAATCGTGACCGACGAATTGTGCCAAGTCCGGATCCTGGTCGATGCCGACGCCTGCCCGGTGAAGGACGAAATCTACAAGGTCGCGTGGCGGCGCGAGGTGCCGGTGAGGGTGGTCAGCAACTCAGGGATGCGCGTGCCCGACCATCCGCTGATCGAGCGGGTGGTGGTGGGGCAAAAGTTCGACGCCGCCGACGACTGGATCGCGGACGCCGCGGATTCGAAGACGGTGGTGGTCACCGGCGACATCCTGCTCGCCGACCGCTGCCTCAAGACAGGCGCGACAGTCCTCGGCCCCAACGGCAAGGAGTTCACCGCCGCGAGCATCGGCGGAGCCATCGCCACACGCGCGATCATGGCCGACCTCCGCGTCGCCGCCGACGGGATCACCGGCGGCCCGGCGCCGTTCGCCAAGGCCGACCGGTCAAGGTTCCTCCAGGCGCTCGATGCGGCGCTGGAGCGGCTGGGCAGGAACTAGCCGCGACCCACCGATTGAGACTATTCACCCAAACATGTTGAGGGGAGTTGACGATGCCGAAGGTAGATCGCGATATCGAGAAGGACTATCCGCTCCCCGACTTCATCGCCAAGCTCCGCCGCCTCGCCGACGCGCTCGAGAGCGGCGAGCGGTTCGAAATCCAAATCGCTGGGGAACGCATCTCCGTCCCGGTCCGGGCGCGCTACAACATCGAGCATGAGCGCGAGGACGGTGAGGAAGAGATCGAATTCCAGATCAAGTGGGAGCAGGAGTAGGAGCGCGAGGAGGCTGCGTGACCGAAGGGCGGGCTCTGTTCGCTAAGGCAGATCGTTCGCGGCGGGCGCGCTTCGCCCGATCCTGATATCACGCAAAAGAAGGGCGGCCCGACGGCCGCCCTTCACCAATCGTTGTGAACGCCGGATCAGGCGGTGCGCAGATAATAGAGCCGGATCTGCCGATCGTAATCATCGGACCAGTTCGGCTGCTCGTTGCGGGCGAAGCTCGGCGCCTTGTCGCGCTGGAAATCCTCCTTGGTGATTCCCATCAGCTTGTAGCCGTCGAGCTTGGTGTCGTATTCGAGACCATCCCAGGGAAGCGGGAAATTGTCCTCGCCGAAGCCGAACAGGCCGCCGCAGCCCATGACGACGTAACGGACCTGACCGTCGAGCTTGCCGATCATCACCTGGCGGACGGTGCCGATTTTTTCGCCCTTCGAATCGAATACGTTCGTGCCTTCGACCTTGTCGGACGAAATCATCTGTCGGGTTTCATTCTTGCCGACCACATCAGGTTGGGGCGGGCGAATGTGGGTTGTCGTGGTCATCGTAAAGATGCCTCCTTAATGCGAATGAATTTGCGCTGGGCCGCGGCTTCGCGGAGCCGGCGGCGAACGGGGCGGCAGCGCGGATCGCGCCACCCTTACAATAACCAACAGATGGGCTGCGACATGGTTGCGGCGCTCGCGCCGTTCAGGGCACGGCTCACCGACAATCCCTGAAATATCGACAGCGATGCCGCGCCGATGCACGTTGTTGCGGCATTCCTCGAAAGGTGTTGACCAATGTTTGAATTCGCAGGCGCATTCGGCCCGGTGGTCCTTGGCGTGGTTCTAACGGCCGCCGCGGTTCTGTGGACCGTCTTCCTCGTCAGGCTCGTCGGGCTTCGGGCCTTTTCCAAGATGACCGCGTTCGACTTCGTCACCACGATCGCCACTGGATCGCTGATCGCGCAAGCCGGCACGCGCGTGCGTTTGGATGAATTCCTCCAGGCGATGGTCGCGATCGGCGGGGTTTTCATGATCAAATGGATTCTTGCCGAGGCGCGGCTCAAGTCGTCGATGCTGAACAGGTTGATGTCCAACGAGCCGGTCTTGCTGATTGATCGTGGCCAGTTTCTCGAAGCGGCCATGGCGAAGACACGAGTGTCGCATTCAAACCTCCTCGCGAAGTTGCGTTCGGTCGGGGTGACGAGAATTGAGGACGCCCGCGCCGTGGTTCTCGAAACGACCGGCGACATCTCGGTCATTCGGGGAGATAAGCTGGACGAAGCTCTGATGGAGGGAGTTCGTCGGGTCTGACCGGGCAGTGTTTTCAGGTCATAGCCTGAGTTCGCGATGCCGCTTTTGAACACGCTCCAGCAAGGGACCTTGAAGTTCGATCGCGGCGAGTTCGAGCAGTCTGTCGGCTTCTAAAGACACTATCTTCATCCGCTCGGCCGACCCACATCGAGCCGAAACCGCCGCCAGCGTATCCAGCGCTGCCAGCGCCGCATTCATGTCGCGGGATACATATTGGCGCATGCGGCCGAATCCACGTTCGATGAAATCGGCGAAGCTTTGCGGAACGGTCCACAAGCGAATTGCCCCCGATTCGTCGCGTCGGCACGAAACGGGCGGCGGCAGACCGGCCAACCGCGCAGTGGCGGCGCCAAGCCAGTCGAGACAGGTGATGGCGGTGTAGGGATCGTTCACCCCGCTCGACAAAGCCCTTGCGGCGATCTCCGCCAGCTCGTCGACCAGGAAATAGAGATCCTGTGCCGACGTGCGGCTCGTGCCGACGTCAAAGCCTGCGCCAAACGCTTTGCACAATTCCGGGGTGACGCGCGACGCCGGCCAAGCCGAAATCACTACGTCGTCCGCCAGCACGAAATCCCCGGGCATGCGGTGGATGCGAATCATCACATCGTGCTCGCGAGCGAGGTCGAGCAGCGAATCGTTGTCGACCGCTTCGAGATATCCATCGACTCCCGCCCGAGTCACGGTGGCTTCGACTTCACCAGCCCCGGCCCGGCCGGCTGGAATTGGCGAATCATCCGCGCCTTGCTCATTCCTGGCGCCTGGGCCGTGGCCGGATGAAGAGAAATCCGCCTCCAGGGCGCGAATCAGCTGCCGGCCAATTCGCGCCACGACGGTGTTGATATGAATGCTTCGGGGTACGTGGTGGATGAAATAGATCAGCACCGCGATCGAGCACAGCGCGAGAAGCAGCGCGACCATGACCGCGATCTGCGGAACGAACTCGCCTTCATCGCCGCCGCGAATCGTGCGCAGGACCACCAGGCAATAGACAAACGTGGCAATGAACGTGCCGAGGGTGACCTGATTGCCTCGGTCGCTCATGAAATTCGTCAGGATCCGCGGGCCGTACTGACTAGCGGCATAAGCGATCGCCACGATGGTGATCGAGAAAACGACTCCGGCGACAGTGATCATCGAGCCGGCGATGGTCGACAAAACCTGGTGCGCGCCGTCGGGCTTGGCTTTCTGGTACCAGCCGAGTCCGTCGAGCAGACCTTCGGCTGGCCCGGAGTTCGAGCCAAACGACGAGGGCGCCTAAAACAATGGCGAGAAGGGCCATCACGCTTGGCAGGAACCAGTAGCTGGCGCGCAATCGCCGCAGCAGACGGAAGAACGTTGTCCTCATCTGAACAAGGACGCGCGAATGGGGGAATCGTGCCGGACCAAGGGCGACCGCAGCACGTCAGAGAGGCACGTACAGGTCGCCGGCTTCTCGGTAGCGCTCGGACATCTCCGCCATGCCTTTTTCGGCCTCCTCCACGGCAATGCTTTGTTCGATTGGCGCATTCTGCCGGGCAGCAAATTCGCGCACATCCTGGCTGATCTTCATCGAGCAGAACTTCGGCCCGCACATCGAGCAGAAATGGGCGGTCTTGGCGCCTTCGGCGGGGAGGGTCTGGTCGTGGAACGCCTCGGCCGTATCGGGGTCGAGCGAGAGGTTGAACTGGTCGCGCCAGCGGAAGTCGAAGCGCGCGCGGCTCAATGCGTCGTCGCGGAGCTTCGCCGCCGGGTGACCCTTGGCGAGGTCGGCGGCGTGCGCGGCGAGCTTGTAGGTGACGACCCCGACCTTGACGTCGTCGCGGTCGGGGAGGCCGAGGTGCTCCTTGGGGGTGACGTAGCAGAGCATCGCCGTTCCGAACCAGCCGATCATCGCCGCGCCGATGCCGCTGGTGATATGGTCGTAGCCGGGCGCGATGTCGGTGGTCAGCGGGCCCAAGGTATAGAAGGGCGCCTCGCCGCACACCTCGAGCTGCTTCTCCATATTCTCCTTGATCTTGTGCATCGGCACGTGGCCGGGGCCCTCGATCATCACCTGGACGTCGTGGTTCCACGCAATCTTCGTCAGCTCGCCCAAAGTGTAGAGCTCGGCGAACTGCGCCTCGTCGTTGGCGTCGGCGATGCTTCCGGGGCGGAGGCCGTCGCCCAATGAAAAGGCGATGTCATAGGCCTTCATGATCTCGCAGATCTCGTCGAAGCGCTCGTAGAGGAATGACTCGCGATGGTGGGCGAGGCACCATTTGGCCATGATCGAGCCGCCGCGGCTGACGATGCCGGTGACGCGCTTGGCGGTCAGCGGGACGTAGGGCAGGCGCACCCCGGCGTGGATGGTGAAGTAATCGACGCCCTGCTCGGCCTGCTCGATGAGCGTGTCGCGGTAGACGTCCCAGGTGAGGTCCTCAGCGATTCCGCCGACCTTTTCGAGCGCCTGGTAGATGGGGACGGTGCCGATCGGCACGGGCGAATTGCGGATGATCCATTCGCGGGTGTCGTGGATGTTGCGGCCGGTGCTGAGGTCCATGACCGTGTCGGCGCCCCAGCGGATAGCCCACACCATCTTGTCGACCTCGGCGGCGACGTCGCTGGCGACCGCGCTGTTGCCGATATTGGCGTTGATTTTGACGAGGAAGTTGCGGCCGATCGCCATCGGCTCGGTTTCGGGGTGGTTGATGTTCGATGGAATAATCGCGCGGCCGCGGGCGACCTCGTCGCGGACGAACTCGGGGGTGACGAAATCCGGGATTGCGGCGCCGAACGACTCGCCGTCGCGGGGCTGATTCAGCGCGGCCTCGCGGCCGAGGTTCTCGCGGTGCGCGACATATTCCATCTCGGGCGTGATGATGCCGCGCCGGGCATAGTGCATCTGGGTGACGTTGGCGCCCGGCCTGGCCCGGAGGACCCGCTTGCGGACGGCGGGGAAGGCGGCGACTCCGCCGCTGCGGTCGGGGCCTAGCTGGCCGTTATCCTCGGGCCGAAGCTCGCGCTGCGCGACCTCCTCGACATCTCCGCGGCCGCGGATCCATCGGGCGCGGAGCTCGGGCAGGCCGGCCATGATGTCGATGCAAGCGTCCGGGTCGGTGTAAGGGCCGCTGGTGTCGTAGAGGACGACCGGCGGCTCGCCGCTCGACGGCTCGAGGTCGACCGCACGCATCGCGACCCCGTCGACGAAGATCTTGCGCGACCCGCGGATCGGGCCGGTGGTGACTTTGAGCTCGGTTCTTGCCGGTGCGTCGCCCATGATCGTCTCCTCTTCCTCCGCCGGTGTCAGCCGGATCAGGTTCGATGGGTCCCGGCGAAAATGCCGATCTCAACCGCTGCGCGAGCGAGCGGTCCCCCAGGGAAGAGTCGTCAGTAAGCTGCGGCGCGGCCGAGCGCCAGTGACTTAGAGCAAGTCGTCGAAGCCTTTGGCATAATCGTCGGCCAGCGCGACCGTGCCGTCGCGGTCGTAATGAAATTCGTCGACGAAGCCGATGGCGTTGGTCTTGCCCGGGCCGACCAGCGGAACGCCGAACTTCTCCGCGACCTGCTTGCGGCGGCCGTGATAGTGCTCGACGAACTTCTTGTGGGTTGCGAACTGCAGCTCCTGGCTCTTGCCGAACGGCTTGCCGAGCTCGGCCTCGACGTCGAACTCGCTCGGATTCGTCTTCTCGAAAAAGGTGGTATCGTCGGCGAGCACCAGCGGCACCCGCGCCGACTTGCATAGCTGCGCGATGGCGCGAATCCAGGTCGCGGTGAAGGTCAGCAGCGGCTGGATCTGGTTCTCGCTCTTGGGGCGCTTGCCGCCGCGCTCCTTCATCACCATCGCCATCTGCTTGAGGTTGGGCGGGCCGAACACCGGGTCGGCGATCGAGGTGTAGCAGAAGCTGGTATAGTCGCCGCCGCTGATGTGGAGCACCGCGCTGGGCCGGCGCGGCGCACGCGCGATCGTCGCCATGAGCAGGGAAAACAGGCTCCGGCTATTGCCCTCGGGAAGACCGATGTTGGCGAAGGGAAAGCCGAGGCGCTCGCCGAGCACCGAGGGCAAAGTGTTCTCGTTCCCGGCGAGGCCGAAGCCGTAGACGCTGCTCGGCCCGAGGACGAGGCCGTAGCGCGGATATTTGAGGATTTCTGGGACGCCCAGCGTCTTGCCCTTGAACACGCTGTGGCGGAAGCCGCCCTGGTCGGTCGAGAAATGCTCGCCCTTGGTGTTGGCGCCGTAGAATAGGACGTCGCCGCGGTGGACCCAGCGGCGGTTGCGGACGAACTCGCGGACCTCCGGACGAAGGCGCATGATGGTTTCGTAATTGGCCATTGCGGTCCTCTAAACGCCCTCGGGGCCGGTCGGCTAGTCGGAGCACTCGAAACAGAGCCGGCCCCGGTCCGAGGGAACAGGGGCCGGTGAGTGTGTGTCGGACATCCGCGGCGAGGCGCGGACGGGCCTTAGTTGCGCTTGGGCCGCTCGGCCTGGCTGATGACGCCGTCCTTGTTGGCGTCGGCCTTGTCGAAATTAGCCAGCACCGGGGCGCGATACTCGTCCGGGGTCACCTTGCCGTCCTTGTTCGAATCGAGCTTGGCGACGAGCGCGGCACCGTTCGGGGTGGCCGACGAAGCGCTGGGCGCGGCGACCATGAACTCGGTCTTGCTCAGCTGGCCGTCCTTGTTGGTGTCGAGCTTGGTGAACTCGCCCTCGTAGCGGGTGCGAAGTCCAGCGATCCGGCGCTGCTGGACCTTGCCCTCGGCGGCGGCGAGCTCGGACGAGGACAGGGTTCCGTCGCCATTGGTGTCGACGGCCTTGAAGTTGGCGTCGAGGCTGCGGAGCAGGTTGGCGCGGGTCGGCTGCTGCTGCGCACCCTGACCGGCCTGGGCGGCGGGACGCTGCGCCGCGGTCTGGGCGACCGCCGGGGCGGCCGCCGGAAGCGCGGCGGCGAGGGTGAGTGCGGCGACGGTGAAAACGGATGTTGTGGACACTGTAAAGGTTCCCCTAGCTCTCAAATGAAAAGGAATTTCGTGACCGCCCGATAGCGAGTCGCCCTGGCGGAGTCGATTGGGACGATGTCGCCAATCCATGCTTGCTGCGCGGTGAACGCGACGCCGGGCCAAGTCCACGCGTGGGCGCCAGGTCAAGTCCGGATCGTCCCCAATCCCGAGCGAAATGGCGATTTGCAGGGCCCTGCTCCTCGCGCGCGCGCGCGTATTGGAGAATGCCGCCGCCGCCCGTCCCCTGTGTCACAGTTGCAACACTATCGGCGGATAGCCGCCATTTTCGTAAAATGGAGCAACTTCTCCGAGTTGCTTTTGCTTCGCATGGTGATATCCAACACTCAGAAGTCTCAGCTTTTGCTGGGGCCGCCGTGTGTGTGCGACTCGCTGTTGGGGGTGTCGCGATGGGGGCTCAGGTAGAAGAAGAGACGGGCAAACCACCCCCGCGGGTCGCGGATAAACAGGGGAACGACATGACTACCAACTTCCGGCGTATCGCCCTTCTGACTGGCGTTTCGGCAGCGGCGCTTGGAATTTCCAACCTCACCGCGACTTCGGCTCTCGCGTCTCCACAGGGACTTGCGGACGGCACCTATGCCGGCAGCTTCACCAATGCGACCCTGATCGAGATCTGCGATCTCGCCAACAACGTCACCGGCCCGAATCCCCCCTGTTTCTTCGGCGTGATCGACACTACGGGCCCGTCGTCCACCGCGACTATCAACCTCTTCGCCAATGGTCAGGCGGTTCAATCCGCGACCGGGACAGCAACCGCTTATTTGACTGGGCTCGCCGAGTGGGGCGCTTATGCTTCGGCCAACAACTTCGCCAGCGCCGGCGCCGATGCGAACGCGAATGCCAATATGTTCTTTGGCTTTGCTCAGCTTCCGCTCAATACGTTTGCCTCCCTTCCCGGCAGCGCGGACCTGTTCCTGGACAATGGCGGCACCATGGCATTCGGGGCGGTCGCCAACGCCTTCGCCAGCGATGACGCAAACGCCACCGCGTCGATGTTCAACGCCCAGGTCCTTCAATATGCGAATAAGTCCGGCGCGGCCTCGCTTAGTATTGAGAATACGGGCGAGATCTCGATCGCGGCCCTGGCTTACGCCAGCGGCGGCGGAACGGCTTATGCCGAGGCGAACATCGGCCAAGGCACCTTTGCGGGTGGTGCAATTGCCCAGATTGCCTACGGTTCAACGGTCGACATTGACTTCAACAACAGCGGCGCGGTCGACATCGTCGCTTTGGCGGTCGCCAATGGCGGCGACGCCGGCGCCTTCAACGAGGCCTATGCGTCGGTCGACGACGGACTCATCCAGTTTGCCTCCGGGTATTTCACTGGAACGGTCGATCTCAACAACGCCGCGGGCGGCTCGATCACCATTGCCGCGATCGCGGACGCTGGGGGTGGCAACGCCAATGCTTATGCGACCGTCGACGGCGGCATCATCCAGGATGCAAGCGCGAAGTCTGGTCTTGCTTCGGTCGGAATCGACAATGACGGCTCGATCCTGATTGAAGCGATTGCGCTCGCCGAGGGAACGACCTCGGTGGACGCGGTTGCACACGTTTCGGACGCGATCGACCAAGCCGCTTATGCCACGTTCGGCACCGCCGGCGCGATCATCGACAATGACGGCTCGATCGTCATCAACGGCCTCGCTTATGCGTCGGGCACCGGTGGAGCGACGGCGAATGCTAATGCCGAAGGCGACGATCTGATCGAGCAGGATGTCGCCGTGGCGTTCGGCAGCGCTTATGCCAGCATCGCCAATGGCGCCGGCGACGTGATCGATGCCAATTTCACCGCCGTAGCGGATGGGCGCGGCGGCGCGAGCCTCGCCTTCGCGACGGCGCACGTCGACGACTTCATCGAGCAGAATGTTGCTGCGGTCTTCTCCGGCTACGCAAGCGCCGTAATCGCAAACGCCGGCGCGATTTCGCTCGACGTCAACGCGATTGCCCATGGCTATCTGTCGGCCAGCGCCTTCGCCAGCATCGACGGCGGCATCGAACAGACCGTCACGGGCAAGTCGGGTGCAACGGCGCTTATCGATAATGACCTTGGCGGCGTGATCTCCATCAACGCCGCCGCGATCGCGACCGGCGGAGATGTCTACGCCGAGGCGATTGTCAATTCGGCTCTCGAGCAGAACGTCCAGTCGAAGAGCGGCGACGCCTTCGCCTCGATCCTCAATGATGGCGCGATCGAAATCGGCGCCTTCGCGTCGGCGGTTGGCGACGCCCAGGCGGTCGCCATCATCAACGGTGCGATGGTGCAGAACGCCTTGGCCTCGGAATATGAGACGATCGGCTATGGCTCGCCGGTCTTGGCGGCCGTGACCTCGATTGGCGCCGACGCCAACGTCACGTTGATCAACAACGGCACGATCGACATTCACGCGACCGCTTTCGCGCACGACACGGTCCTCGGTCCCGCGACCGCGACCGCGATCGTCAACGATGCGATCGTCCAGAATGCGACGGCGACCGACGGCTTCGCTGGCGTGGTCATCGACGGCACGGGTTCGATCGACATCCTCGCTTATGCGTCGGCAATCGCCGACTCGGGCCCGGCATTCGCTTATGCTTCGGTCAACGACGCGATCGACCAGAACGCGATCTCGAACGGCGGCCCCAACGCGGGTCTCGCAACCGCCTATCTGTCGCAGGGCGGCGGGATCGACATCGTGGCTGTCGCCAATGCTTCCGGTAAGAGCGCGGCTTACGCGACCGCGCTGATCGGTGACGGCGGAATCGATCAGTTCGCCAGCGCGACTGCTTATGCGACGGCTCTCGCGAACAACACGGCCGTTGCGATTGCCCAGATCAACAACTCGGCGACGATCAACATCATCGCCGATGCCCAGGCGACTGCCACTGGGTTCTTGATCCCCTTCCCGTCGGCGACTCCGGTGATCGGCTCCGCCATCGCCTTCGCCAGCGTAGAGGCTGGAATCCATCAGACTGCGAACGCGTTCGCCAAGTCGGCCGTCGCGACGGTCGGCGGTCTCGAATATGACGGTGTCGCTTATGCAACGGCCGATTTGGACAACAGCGGCACGCTCAATGTCGGCGCGCTGGCCGAAGCCAATGGCGGCGTCGCCTATGCGACCGCTCTGGTCGGCGTCGGAATCGACCAGAATGTCTTCGCTTCGGCGGGTTCGACCGCCGTTGCCGGAGCGTTCATCAGCAACGACGGCGGCGACATCAACGTTTTCGCAGCCGCAGAGGCGAACGGGACGTTCGCGGCGAACGCCTATGCAAGCGTCGGAACCGGCATCAGCCAGAACGTGGATGCCTTCGCCAAGGAAGGCGCGGCCGTGGCCGTCGCCTCGATCCAGAACAGCGGCGATATCGTGATCTCGGCCGACGCCGTGGCGGCGGCTGGCGGCGTCGACGTGTTCGGCGACCCGATACCGGGCGGCGCTTCGGCGATCGCGGTCGTGGGTCAGGGCATCCGTCAGGACGCTTATGCTTCGGGCCTCGAGTATAACACTGGCTTCGTCTTCGACGGCGCTTCACTCGCGTTCGCCTCGGCGAATATCGACAATGATGGCCTGATCGCGGTTCTCGCCGACGCTTCGGCGGCGGGCAGCGGCGCGTTCGCGCTGGCGGCGGTCGGCACCGGCATTGCGCAGGACGTCACCGCTAAGTCGGGCGTCACTGCCACGGCCATCGCAGACATCGACAATGCGCTCTATGCGACCATCGCGGTCGGTGCGGACGCGGATGCGATCGGCGGCGGCTTCGCTTCGGCGATCGCGGCGGTCGGAACCGGCATCGACCAGTTCGCCAACGCTGAAGCCAAGTCCGGTCCGGCCTTTGCGAGTGTCAACCTTTCCAATGACGGTTTGATCGCTGTGACGGCGGACGCCTTCGCCAGCGCGAGCGGCTTCGCCAACGCGGTCGCGGTCGTCAGTCAGGGTATTGACCAGGCTGCCGTGGCTTCCGGTTCCTCGGGGACCGCTTCGGCGATCCTCGCGAACAGCGGGACCATTCTGGTCTCGGCCGATGCCTATGCGACCGGAAATACTGCGATCGCTACGGCCGTCGTGGGCACGGGCATTCAGCAGGGCGCCTTCGGTGTGGATCTGGGCTATGCCTCGATCAGCAATGCGCTGGGCGGCGACATCCTGATCGTCGCGGAAGCCGATGCAGACGGCAACGAGCCGAGCTTCGCTCGGGCGGTTGCGGTGGTCGGCGTCGGCATTTCGCAGCAAGCGACTGCCACTGCGACGAGCGGCGTTGCGATCGCCAACATCAACAACTCGGGCACGATCCTCGTCCTGGCGGACGCCGAAGGCGCCAATGCCAGCGAAGGTAGCGCCTCGGCAATCGCGGTCATCGGATCGGGCATCAACCAGTTCGCGACGGCCTCGTTCGTCGCCGATGCCGATCTCGACAATAGCGGCTCGATCGACGTCATCGCGCTCGCCTCGGCGACCGCGGACGACGATGCGTTCGCCTTGGCCTCGATCGGAACCGTGTTGTTCCAGGGGGCGTTCGCCACAGGTACGCTCGGCTACGCCTCGGCTGACATCGTCAACTCCGGCTCGATCGTCGGTCTTGCCGACGCAAACGCGCTCGGCGGGGACACGGTCAGCGCACTGGCGTTCGTCAGCAACGGCATCGTCCAGGTTGCGGTGGCCGGCACGATTGGCTCGGCTACGGCGACCGCCAACGCGTCGTTCTTGAACGCGACCGGCGCCTACATCACCATGCTTGCCGATGCCGACGCGCTCGGCGGCGGCGATGGGCTGGCCCTGGCCTCGGCCAGCGGCGGGTTCCAGGGAGCCTTCGCTGGTGGCGGCGCCAATGTGGCGATGACCAACAACGGCTCGCTGATCGTCTCGGCCGACGCCGACGTTCTCGTCGGCAACGCGGCCCAGAAGGGCGCGAGCGCGGTTGCGTTCGCGACCGCCAGCGGGTGGAGCCAGGTCGCGACGGCCAACACTGCAACGGCCGATACGCTGGTCGTCTTCACCACGGCGTTCCCGGGAACCGCGATCGCGAGCGACTACCTCACTGGAGTCGGGTTCACCTTCAAGTCGGGGGTTTCGCAGACCCCGACCGGCCCGGCGACGGCGAGCTTCGTCAACAATGGCGTGATGAGCGTGACGGCGGGTGCCTCGGCGGTCGGCGACGACTTCGCCCTGGCGGTTGCCTCGGTCGACGGTATCGACCAGTTCGTCCACGGCGATCCGGCCTATGCCACGGTCCAGAATTACGGAACGATGGTGTTCGCGGCTGACGCCTTTGCCTCAGGCGACAACGGCGCGGTTGCGATCGCTTCGGCCAACGGCATCGATCAATATGCCTCGGCCGGCGCGTTCGACTTCCTGCAGGTCGTCACCGGCACCGCCACGCTTCACTACACCACCGGCGGCACCGTCATCGTGGACCTGAACAACAATGCTTCGGACTATGCCACGGCGTTCCTGTCGTTCACTCCGACGGGCCATGCCTCGGTGCTGTTCGAGAACAACGGCACCCTGGTGGTCGCGGCCTCGGCCGAAGCGGTGGTCAACCTCGGCGCAGGGGACGGCGTGACCTCCCCGGCGTTCGCGGGAGCCTTCGCCACCGGAGTCGAGCAGTTCGCTCGCGGCGCGACGGCCACCGCCGAAGTCGTCAACGATGGTTACATCACGGTGCTCGCTAATGCGGTTGCCGACGGCGCCACTGCGGCGGCGGCGAGCGCGTTTGCCATCGGCATCTCGCAGGGCGCCAACGCGGTTGCCACGGACGTCACGGTCTTCGCTCACTATGAGACCGTGACTTCGACGACCCCGCTGGGCCACACGAACACCTATCTGACGTTCGTGACCACCGCGGTTGATATCGACCAGACCAACGTCGGCCTGGCGAACGCCCTGGTGGACAACAGCGGGTCGATCGTCGTTCGCGCCGACGCGGAAGCGGTGGCAGCAAGCTCGGCCACGGCCTTCGCAACTGCGGTCGGCATTGGTCAGGCGGTTGCCGGCACCGAGGCTAACGCCGCGGTGATCAACAGCGGCGACATCACGGTTGTTGCCGACGCTTATGCTTCGGGCAGCTCGGCCTTCGCCTCGGCCTTCGCGCTGGGCATCGGCCAGTTCCTCGCGGCGACCTCGATGAACGCCTCGCTCTACAACACCGGTGAGCTGGCGGTCGTCGCCCTTGCCGGCGCGACCGGGACCACCGGGGCGGCTTTCGCTCACGCCATCGGCTACTCGGCCGCGGGCAGCGGCGGCGGGACGCTCAACGTCGACGTGTTCAACGCCGGCTCGAGCATCTTCGTGGGTGCCGAGGCGATCGCTCCGGGCACCGCGGTGGCCACTGCGCAGGGCATCGTTCTGTCGAACGCTCCGACGTTCACGGCGACCGGCACACAGGGCAACCCGATCACGGGCTACCTGACCAACGCCGGGCTGATCGACGTGATCGCCTATGCGTCGGGCGGGGTGACCAGCAGCGCTTATGCGACGGGTATCTCTGTCGCGAGCGGCATCAACACGATGGTCATCACCAACACCGGTGACATCAATGTCGATGCAGTCACGGTCAACGGTGGAAACGCGCAGGCTCGCGGCATCTATGTCACCGCCAATGGCGATACCACTCCGCTGGCGACGGATCTGCTCACCATCAACAACGACGGGGACATCATCGTCCGCGAGTTCGACCGATGGCGGCGCAACCTTCCTGCGCGGAATGGCGATCGATGTAGCCTCGGCGCCGAACAACACGGTCATCAACCTGTTGAGCGGCAACATCTTCGGCAACATCGATGTCCAGACGGGCGACGCGATCAACGTGCTGCTCGGCGAGACCGTGTTCGACGGGATCATCAACCCCGAGTGCATGCCGCTCGGTGGCCCGACGGCGCTTCAGCTCGACAACCCGGCGCAGAACCTCTGCGGCGAGGGCGACATGTTCATCGGCGACGGTGGCAACTTCCACATGGTCATCAACCCACTGGAGGGTCCGTCCTACGCGTTCGTCAATACGCTGACGGTCGATCCGGACGGCACGCTCGAGCTCGACCTGCCGCCGGCGGACGGAACCGCTCCGATCGGCACCTATCCGCAGATCTTCGCGGATGTGGTGACGCTCAACGGCGGGACCCTGATCGCCAACATCCAGACTCCGGGTAACGGCCTGTGGGACACCACGGTCTACGAGAACGTCATCGACGGTCTCGATTTGACCGGGGAGTTCGATCAGTGCCTGGTGACCGGTATCCCGGCCAACTCGCTGCTGCTCGACTTCGGGTGCGTCTATGACACGCTCGACAACGTCGACCTGCGTCTGACCAGGGTTCCGTTCCCGAACGTCCCTGGCCTCAACCAGAACGGGACGAGCGTTGGCGAGGGCCTGGAGTGCATCTACGACGTCACTCTGACGGGCGGGATCGTCGATGTTCTGGCCGATCTGTTCCTGTTCACCAATGCGGTGAACTACAACACCGCGCTCAACATGCTGTCGGGTTCGGTCTATGCCAACTACCTGCAGTCGTTCCCGAGCCTTGGTGTCCATCACAACGACATCCTGGCCAAGGCGACCGACTGCGAGATCCCGGCATTGGCCGGCTCGGTGCTCGAGTGCCGTGCCTCCTCGCCGATCCACCTGTGGGGTCAGGCCGACTATCAGTGGCGCAAGGCCGATGGCGACATCGAGGCCGGAACCGCCAAGTCGCGCCGCGTCTCGGCGGTGGTCGGGTTGGACGTCACGGTCGGTGGCGCCGGGATCGTCGGCGGCTCGATCGGCTATGTCACCAACCACGTGAAGGACAATCAGTTCGGCGACGATGCCGATGCCGACGGCCTGCAGGTCGGTCTGTACGGGGTCTACGATCCGGGCACCTTCTACGTGAAGGCGATGACCACCTACAGCTGGTATGACGGCGATTCGGATCGCAACATCAACTTCGCCGGCCTGGCGCCGGGCGCGACCTTCGCGTCCCGCCCACAGGGCGATCCCGATGTGAGGATGTGGACTGCCGGCGTGCATGCCGGGGCGCGGTTCGCGCTGGGTGGCAATTCGGTGCTCACGCCGTACCTCAACTACGACTATGTCAACGCGAAGCTGAAGAGCTTCCAGGAAACTGGTGGTGGTGGTGCGGACCTGTCGGTCTACGGTGGCCGTGCGCGGCACAGCTTCCTCACCGGCGGCGTCAAGTGGGCGACGCAGATGGGTGGAGTGGTTCCGGAGGTCAACCTTGGCTACCGCTACCGCTTCGGGGATCGCAGGAGCGACTTCAACGCGGCCTTCCTCGACGACCGCGACTGCGACTTCGACATCATCTCGGCAGCGCAGAAGCGGGGCACCTTCCTCGCCGGCCTCTCGGTCGGTGGCAAGATGGGCCCGGTGGACCTGAGGATCGGCTACGAGGGCGAGTTCAACAGCGACGTCACCAGCCACGCGGGCAACTTCAAGTTCGTCCTGCCGCTGGGTGGACGGGCTGCTCCGCCGCCGCCGCCGCCGCCTCCGCCGCCGCCGCCGCCGCCGCCTCCGGCTACGCAGACCTGCCCGGACGGCTCGGTGATCTTGGCGACGGAGACCTGTCCGGCTCCGCCTCCGCCGCCGCCGCCGCCGCCGCCGGCGCCGGAACGCGGCCAGTAACAAACCCGAGGGGCGGGCCCGAAAAGGCCCGCCCCAACGGCTTTCGTTCGCTGGACTTCATTGGGGAAGAGGGACGCAAGCGCCCTCTTTTCTTTGTTTCGGGTCCGAGCTTCGCCGGGCCAAGCTAAGCCTTTATTTTCCTTGCTTTCCCACTAAAAGAACCATCCATGACAGATCGTAAGACCAGCAAGTCGCCCGCCAAGGCCAAGACCGGCGCGGCGCAAACCGCCCCGACCCCCGCAGCCAAGGTCGCCGCCCCGAGGGGCCAGGCGCAGCGTCCAGCCACCGCTCCGCAGGGCCAGGCGCAGCGTCCGGCCGCCGCTCCGCGGGGAGCAGGCCAACGGCCCGCCGGTGCCGGCCGCGGCCAGGGCCGCGCACCCGGCGCCAAGCAGCGCACCGAGGACGCCGACGCAGCGATCGCCATGGCCCAGAGCGGTCGCGTCAATGTGACTCCCGAAAAGGCCGTGGAAATGGCCGGCAAGCTGTACGGGCGGGGGAATTTCCAGCAGGCCTCGCGGGTCTGCCGGCAGATCATCCAGGCGCGTCCGGGCAATGCCGACGCGCACAACATCCTCGGCGTGTCGCTCCTCGGCCTGGGGCAGAAGGACGAAGCGATCGAAGAGGTCGGGCGGGCGATCAAGATCAACCCCCATGCGCCGAGCTACCACGCCAACCTCGGCGAGGTGCTGCGCCAGGCGGGGAAGCTCGAGGAAGCCGAGAAGCCTCTCAAGGAGGCGATCCGGCTCGATCCGAACAACGCCCAGGCGCTCAACAATCTCGGGATCATCAACTACGAACGGCGCAAGTTCCGTGACGCGATCGATTATTACAAGCGCGCGATCGAGGTCCGGCCGACGATGGCCGAGGCCTATAACAATCTCGGCAACGTGCTGCGGATCACCGGCGACGTCGAGGGCGCGATGCACGCCTACCAGGATGCCCTGACCCACCGCGCGGCCTATCCCGAAGCCTATAATAATCTCGGGACGCTGCTCCAGCAGGACAAGAAGCTGGACGAGGCCGAGCATGCGATGCGCAAGGCGATCCAGCAGAATCCCAAATATGTCGAGGCGCACAACAATCTCGCGACCCTGCTGGCGTCTAAGAAGAATGACGTCGAGGCGCTTCGGGTCCTCGGCGAGGTGCTCAAATTCGCTCCGACCAACGTCTCTTCGCTTCTGCTGACGGCGAAGATCCAGCTTCGCCGCTCCGCGGTCCAGCCGGCCGAGCAGGCGGTCCGGCTGGCCCTCAAGCAGGACCCGGAAAATGCCGAAGGGCTGGTCGTGCTTGGCCAGATCCTCCACGAAACCGACCGTTACGACGAGGCGATCGAAGTGCTCGACAAGGCGCTCAAGAAGGCGCCGAACAGCCCCGAGGCGCTCAATTTCTACGGCGTCGCGCTAAAGTCGGTCGGCCGTCTCGAGGAGGCGCGCGAGAACATCCTCAAGTCGCTCAAGCTCAACGATTCGATGTACGGGGCCTACGCCAACCTCAACGATCTGGTCGATTTCTCGGAGGGCGTCGGCGAAGAATTGTACAATCGGATGGAAGCGATCTTCGAATCCGCCAAGAATCCGAACGCGGACATGTTCCTTCCGCTCCATTATGCCTACGCCAAGGCGCTCGACGACCGCGGCCAGCACGAGAAAGCGCTCGAACATTATATCCAGGGCGGGAAGATGAAGCGCGCCCAGCTCGAATATAAGGAGTCGGACACCTTCGGCTTCTTCGATTCGATCCGCGCCGCCTTCACCAAAGAGGTGTTCGAGAACCGCACCTATCCGGGCCTCGACGACTCCCGCCCGGTATTCATCGTCGGAATGCCGCGCTCGGGCTCGACCCTGGTCGAGCAGATCCTGTCGAGCCACCCCGACGTCTATGGCGCCGGCGAGGTCAAATATCTGAGCCGGGCCCTCGGCCAGCTCCGCGACCGCTTCCCGTCGCTGCCCAAATATCCGGAGATGGTGGGCAAGATCACCAATCCCCAGTTCGACATCCTCGCCAAAAACTACCAGGCGGCGATCGAGAAGGGCGCGGGCAAGGCACCCAAGATCACCGACAAACTGCTGACCAACTTCTTCTTCCTCGGCCTCATCAACCTGATGTTCCCGAAGGCGAAGGTCATCAACACGATGCGCGATCCGGTCGACACCTGCCTCTGCGGCTTCACCAAGCTGTTCAAGGACGACATGCCGCACAGCTACGACCTCACCGAGCTCGGCCATTATTACGGCAAGTATCGCGAGCTGATGGATCATTGGAACGCGGTGTTGCCCGAGGGCTTCATGACCACGGTCGTCTATGAGGACGTGGTCGCCGACACCGAGACCGAGGCCAAGCGGCTGATCGAGTTCCTCGGCCTGCCGTGGGACGAGAAATGCCTCGAGTTCCACAAGTCGGACCGGCCGGTGAAGACCGCCAGCGTCGCCCAGGTGCGCAAGCCGATCTACAAGAGCTCGGTCAAGCGCTGGGCCAAGTACGGCAAGGGCCTTCAGCCGCTGATCGACGCGATCGAGGAGCGCCCGGCAACCGAGGCGGCCAAGGCCAAGGCCAAGCCCAAGGCGAAATCAAAGGTCAAGGAAACCGCTTGAACAGCGCCGTCCGAGCCGCGCGGCCGATCGCCGCGCGGTCCCGGGGCGCAAAGCTGATGGTGGCCCCGTGCGTTCACTGACGCATCTCGACCGGCTCGAGGCCGAGTCCATCCATATCCTGCGCGAGACGGTCGCCGAGGCCGACCGCCCGGTCATGCTCTATTCGATTGGCAAGGATTCGGCGGTGATGCTGCACCTTGCGCGCAAGGCCTTCTATCCGGGGCCGTTGCCCTTCCCCTTGCTCCACGTCGATACGACGTGGAAGTTTCGCGACATGTACGCGCTGCGCGACAAGGTCGCTGCCGCGGACGGCATCGAGCTGATCGTCTATCAAAACCCGGAAGCTGCAAGCCAAGGGATCAATCCGTTCGACCACGGGCCGCTCCACACCGACATGTGGAAGACCGAGGGGCTGAAGCAGGCGCTCGACAAATATGGCTTCGACGCGGCCTTTGGCGGAGCCCGGCGCGACGAGGAAAAAAGCCGGGCGAAGGAGCGCGTGTTCAGCTTCCGCGACAAGAAGCACCGCTGGGACCCCAAGCGCCAGCGGCCGGAACTATGGTCGCTCTACAATGTCCGCAAGAAGAAGGGCGAGAGCATCCGCGTCTTCCCCTTGTCCAACTGGACCGAGCTCGACGTGTGGCAATACATCCTGCGCGAGGCCATCGAAATCGTCCCGCTCTATTTCGCCGCCGAGCGGCCGACGGTGATCCGCGACGGGCTGATCCTGATGGTCGACGACGACCGCTTCCCGCTGGGCGCCGACGTCGCCGAGTTGCGCAAGGTGCGGTTCCGGACGCTCGGCTGCTACCCCCTGTCCGGAGCGGTCGAGAGCGATGCCGACACGGTCGAGGGCATCGTCGCCGAAATGCTGCTGACCAAGACCAGCGAGCGCCAGGGCCGGGTAATCGACAAGGATTCGGGCAGCGCCAGCATGGAGAAGAAGAAGCAGGAGGGTTATTTCTAGATGACCCTCACCCAAGAATCCGACCATGAGCTGATCCGAAGCGACGTCCGCGCGTGGCTCAAGCAGCAGGAGGCGAAGGAGCTGCTGCGCTTCATCACCTGCGGAAGCGTCGACGACGGCAAGTCGACCCTGATCGGCCGACTGCTCTACGAGAGCAAGCAGATCTTCGACGACCAGCTGGACGCGCTCGAGAGCGACAGCAAGAAGCACGGAACCCAGGGCGAGACGATCGATTTCGCGCTGCTGGTCGACGGCCTGTCGGCCGAGCGCGAGCAGGGCATCACCATCGACGTCGCCTACCGCTTCTTCTCCAGCGCCCGGCGCAAGTTCATCGTCGCCGATACGCCGGGCCACGAGCAATATACGCGCAACATGGTGACCGGCGCCTCGACCGCGGACCTCGCGGTGCTGCTGGTCGACGCGCGCAAGGGCATCCTCACCCAAACCCGCCGCCATTCCTATCTCGCGCAACTGGTCGGGATCCGGCGGATCGTCGTCGCGGTCAACAAGATGGACCTGATCGACTACGACCAGGCCGCGTTCGACCAGATCGTCGACGACTATCGGCTGTTCGCCGCGGAGATCGGGATCCATGACTGGATCGCGATTCCCGTCTCAGGCCTCAACGGCGACAATATCATGGTCCCGAGCGATTCGACGCCCTGGTACACGGGGCCGAGCCTGATCGAGCATCTCGACACCGTCCCGCTCGATCAGGATTCGGCCGCGGCCAAGCCGTTCCGGCTGCCGGTCCAGTGGGTCAACCGCCCGAACCAGCATTTTCGCGGTTTCGCCGGCCAGATCGCGAGCGGGAGCATCGGGCCCGGGAGCGAGGTCCGGGTGCTTCCGTCGGGCCGGACGACTCGGATCGAGCGGATCGTGACGATGGACGGGGACCTCGACCAGGCAGTCGCCGGCCAGTCGGTTACCGTGACGTTCGCCGACGAGGTCGATTGCTCGCGCGGCGACGTGATCGCAGCGGCGGTCGACCCGCCCGAGGCCGCCGACCAGTTCGAAGCGGTGATCGTGTGGATGGCCGAGGACGAGCTGCTACCGGGCCGCGGCTATTGGCTGAAGCTTGGCACCCAGATGGTCACCGCGACCGTCCAGCCGCCGAAATATGAGGTCAATGTCAACACCTTAGAGCATCTGGCGGCGCCGACCCTGGGGCTCAACGCGATCGGCGTGGCGGAGATCGCAACCGACCGCGAGATCGTGTTCGAGCCTTATGCCGTGGACGGCGCGAGCCCCAACCGCGCGCTCGGCGGGTTCATCCTCATCGACAAGCTCAGCAATGCGACGGTGGCGTGCGGCATGCTTCATTTCGCGCTTCGCCGGGCCGAGAACATCCACCGCCAGCACCTCGACGTCAGCCGCGAGACCCACGCGCAACTGAAGGGCCAGAAGCCCGCGGTGCTGTGGTTCACCGGCCTGTCGGGCGCGGGCAAGTCGACCATCGCCAACCTCGTCGAGAAGAAGCTCGCCAAGCGCGGGCGCCACACATTCCTCCTCGACGGCGACAACGTCCGCCACGGGCTCAACCGCGACCTCGGCTTCACCGAGGCCGACCGGATCGAGAATATCCGCAGGGTCGGCGAGGTCGCCCGGTTGATGGCGGACGCGGGCCTGATCGTGCTGACCGCCTTCATCTCGCCGTTCCGGGCCGAGCGGCGAATGGTGCGCGACATGATGTCCGAAGGCGAATTCATCGAGATCCACGTCGACACGCCCTTGGCCGAGGCCGAGAAGCGCGACGTCAAGGGACTCTATGCCAAGGCGCGCGCGGGCGAATTGCCCAACTTCACGGGAATCGACAGCCCCTATGAGGAGCCCGAGAACCCCGAGATGCGGATCGACACGACCGCGATGAGCGCTGAGCAGGCCGCCGACCGGATCGTCGAGGAACTGCTCAAGCGGCGCTAGGAGCCGGAAAGGTGGGCGTCGCCCAGCCCATCCGGACACCGACTTTAATCGACACGCTGCCCAGCAGCGGCCCACCTGCCGCGCCGGTGAAGCCGGCTTTTGGAGGATATTGGACTGGCGAGCGCCAGGACGGCACAGGTTTCGCGCCTGGCGCGGGTGGCGTGGTGTTCTGAACTTTGCGACCGCGTAGCGCATCGATCTCGGCTTGCCGCTTCTGAAGATAGAAGGTGCGAGTGGCGAGATAGGGATCGCGCGACGCGCGTATCGCCTTCAGATTCTCATCGATCTCGAGGCGATTATCGAGTGCGCTCAGCACAGCGATCGGGACGAATATCTCCCGCTTCTGCAACAACTTACCGTAGAACGACGGTAGCAGGAACAGGTCCAGGCGGTCGCCAATGAAATCGCGAAGGGTGGTCGGTCCGAGCAGGGGCAAATAGAAATAAGGGCCAGGCTTCACGCCATAAAAACCGAGCGTGTTGGCGAAGCCGTTGCTGCGATGACGCAGGAAGAACGGCTTCTTCTTGGCAACGTCGACCACCCCCGCGAGGCCGACCGTCGTGTTGATCAGGAAGCGACCCAAGGTCTCGGCTGCCTTGTCCGGCTTCAGCTGGAGCAGATAGTTAATGAAGACGATTGGTCCGTTAAGGTTTCGGAGGAAATTGCGCAGTCCCTTGCGAACGGGCCGCGGCATGATGTCCTGATAGGCGAACGCAATCGGAGCGATCAGGGACTCGTCGACCGCCCGCGTGACCTTGAAGGTTTCGACGTTCAGCTCCTCGAGCGGGTCGTCGGGGCTCGGCTTCCGCCCGGTGACAATTATCTGTTCCTGGTCACTATCCGGGGTTGAAGGCGGCAGTGCCGGTTCCGCTGCGGGGGGAGTCGGTGATTCTGGCGGAGCTGTTGCCTCGCCGGTCGCCTCCGGCTTCGCGCCCGGCTCTGTCGACTGCGCCAGAAGGATAAGCGGCGCTCCCGATTGGCGTTCTGAACCGGATGGTCCGGAGTCTGCCGCAATTGGTTCGGAGACAGAGTGGGCGAAGGAAGCCGGCGACTCGCCGGCGGGCACCGTGGCAGCGGCGACCGTCATCGCAGTCGTCAGTGCCGAGATGCCCATTCAGTAGCCCCTTCCCGAACCGTCTCTCCACTTAACCGTGCCATCGACTGAAATCAGTAAGTCGGGAGCCAGGCATCCGACCAGCGGCAAGATCTAGTCGCCCTTGCCCGGTTCGGGCTTGAAATATTTGTCGAATTTGCCCTCTTCGCCCTTATGTTCGTCGGCGTCGGGCGGGGTTTGGCCATTGTTGCGCGTGACATTGGGCCAATCGGTCGAAAAATTGGCGTTGATCTCGAGCCACTTCTCGAGCCCGCTTTCGGTGTCGGGAAGGATCGCCTCGGCGGGGCATTCGGGCTCGCACACGCCGCAGTCGATGCACTCGTTGGGATTGATCACGAGCATCACTTCGCCCTCGTAGAAACAGTCGACGGGGCAGACTTCGACGCAGTCCATATATTTGCAGCGGATGCAGGCGTCGGTGACGACATAGGTCATGAGCGGTTCGCTTCTCGATGGTCCTTTGGCGTGGGCTATGCTCCGCGCCCCCGCTCGTCAACTTGGCAGCGGTCAGTTTCCAGAAAGGTTTGGTGCGACACAAGGCGATCGGGGCAAAAGGGGGAGATATGACGCTCATGGTCCTCGAATTCCCGATGCGGGCGGACGAAGAACGTGACGAGCTCGGCGCCGGGCGCGCCTTGATGAGCGATTTGAAGCGCGACCTCTGCCAATCCGGCTTCATCATCCGCGAAGGCGTCGAGAGCTGGGACGATTACGGCTGGAGCCTGGCCGTCGACCACCGGGGCGCGATCATTTGGTGCATGGTCCAGGCCGCCGACGAATGGCTCATCCAGAGCTGGCCAAACACCAGCCTGTTCGACCGGCTTCGCCGGCGCGATCCGAGCGGTCCGCACCGCGAGGTCATGGACGGGGTTCTCGACGTCTTGTCGCGGCAACGCGACCTCACCGGAGCCCGCTGGATGAGCGAGGCCGAAATTCGCGCCTACCCGCCGCCAATCTCCTCATAATGGCCGCGCGCCTCGGCCGCGGGACCGCGGCGCGGGGGCAGGCTCAGCACTTTCACGACTCGAACCTTGCCGTGGAGCGGGAGCGCTAGGACGCTGCCCGCGCGGACCTCCTCGCTCGGCTTGGCGACGCGCCGCCCGTCGAGGCGGACATAGCCCTGCTCGATGATCGCCTGGGCGAGGGTCCGGCTCTTGGCGAGACGGACGAAGAACAGGAAGCGGTCGATCCGCAAATCAGCGGCGCCGCTTCAATTCGGCAAGCGCTGCGAACTGATTTGCGGGTGAATGTCGAGCCTCGCGCCGCGGGCCGCGGCGGCCGCGCCAGCGCCAGCTGTCCCCGGCGCGCACGAAGCCGATTTCGGCCATCAATTTGCCGATCATCGACTCGTCGAGGCCGAGGCTAGTGGCGAGCGCGTGGTCGAGCGGCTCCGCATTGTCCTTGTCGCGAACCTGGCGCGCGTGGCTCGCAAGCCGGTCGGCGAGGTCGATTCGGAGCCACTTCCGGCCGAGCCGGCGGAAGGCGAGCGCGGCGCCGCGCGGGTCGGCATCGGCCGCAAGGATGGTCGCCCCGGGCGGGGGAAGCTCGGGCATCGGCTCGCCCGACTTCAACGCGACCAGCGCCGAGCGCCAATATTGGGCGGCGGGGCGAAGCAGGTCGGGGACGAACACGTCGAGCGGGCCGAGTCGGACCTTGAGGCGGTAGAGCGCGCGCCGGTCGTCCTGCTCGAGATGGCCGATCGCGCCGAGGACCGAGCGGCGCGGGAGCACCCCGCCGGCATCGGCGAGCATCGCGGCGAGCGCGCGGACGCCGGCCGCGCTCACCGGGTCGCCGGCTGCCTCGGCGAGCGCCTGCAAGGGCTTGAGTTGCCGGGCGATTTCCTGATCGAGCCAGAGTTCGAGCCGCTCGCGCAGCGCGGCGCGGCCCGTAGCGGAAAGTCGATCAAGCGCGCGCGCGGTGCGCAGCGCGGGCTCGAGTAGCGAGCGACCGGGCGAGAGGCGGGCGAGGATGTGCGGCCCCTGGGCTTCGCCGGCAGGCCCGTCCCAGGCGATGGCCGCGGCGCCATTCTCATCGGCGATCAGCTCGAAGGCCTCGTTGCCGGCCTTGACCAGCTCGGCCGCCCGGCGCTCGAGCTCGTCGCCGAGGCGCCGCTCGGCGGCGGCGAGAAGGAGGCGCTTGTCGGCCAGCCGGGCGCCCGGATCGACCCGGAAATCGAAGCCCGACAAGTGGCCGATCGGTTCCGGCCCGACGCTGACCTCGCCGTCGGCGGCGACGGTGACCGGGAGCGCGTCGGCGCCGCGCGCGCCGATGTCGCGGACGAGGACCGCGGTACGGCGATCGACGAAGCGCTGGGTCAGCCGCTCGTGGAGCGCGTCGGACAGGCGCGATTCGACCTCGCGGGTGCGCTGAGCCCATTTGGCCGGGTCGGCGAGCCAGTCCTCGCGGTGGGCGATATAGGCCCAGCTGCGGATCCCGGCGAGGCGGTCGGCGAGCGCCTCGATATCGCCGCCGACATTGTCGAGCCGGGCGACCTCGGCGGCGAACCATTCGTGGGGCACATGGCCGCCCTCGGCGACATAATTGTAGAGCCGGCGGACCATCCGCGCATGGTGCATCGGACCGACCTTGCGGAAATCGGGAAGCCCGCACACCGCCCACAGGCGGCGGGCGCGGCGTTCGCGCGCGGCGGCGATCACCGGATCCTCGGCGACCAGCTTGAGGACCGCGAGGTCGATCGCCTCGGGAGCGGACTTGAGCCATTCGTCGTCGCTGCGGATCTCGAGGCTGGCGATGAGCGAGCGGACGTCCTCGAAATCGAGGTCCGAATTGCGCCAATAGACCCAGTCGAGCGGGCGAAAGCGGTGATCCTCGATCGCCGCGATCTCCGAGTCGCTAAGCGGCGATTCGCCGTCGCTTCCGAGCCCCAAAGTGCCGAAGCTGCCGTCCTTTTGATGGCGGCCGGCGCGGCCCGCGATCTGCGCCATTTCGGCAATCGTCAGCCGGCGGTCGCGGCGACCGTCGAACTTCTCCAGGCCGGCGAAGGCGACATGGGCGACGTCCATGTTGAGGCCCATGCCGATGGCGTCGGTCGCGACCAGATAATCGACCTCGCCGCGCTGGAACATCGCCACCTGGGCGTTGCGGGTGGCGGGCGACAGCGCGCCCATCACCACCGCCGCGCCGCCCTTGAACCGGCGCAGCATCTCGGCCAGCGCGTAGACCTGCTCGGCCGAGAAAGCGACGACGGCCGAGCGCGGCGGCAGGCGCGAGAGCTTGACCGAGCCGGCGTAGCGCAAGGTCGAGAAGCGCGGGCGGCTGACGATCTCGGCCTCGGGCAACAGCTCGCGAATCACCGGGCGGAGCGTGTCGGAGCCGAAGATCAGCGTCTCCTCGCGGCCGCGCGCGCGAAGCATCCGGTCGGTGAAGACATGGCCGCGCTCGGGGTCGATCCCGAGCTGCGCCTCGTCGATCGCGGCGAAGGCGAAATCCTGGTCGACCGGCATCAATTCGGCGGTGGTCAGGAAATAACGCGCGGCCGGCGGCGCGATCCGCTCCTCGCCGGTGAGCAAGGCGACCTGCTTCTCGCCCTTGAGCGCGACGACTCGGTCGTAGACCTCGCGCGCGAGCAGCCGCAACGGGAAGCCGATGACGCCCGAGGAATGGGCGCACATCCGCTCGATCGCGAGATGGGTCTTGCCGGTGTTGGTGGGCCCGAGGATCGCCCGGACCGGAGCGTCGTCTTGGCGGGCCATTACGCCTCCGCATGTGGCAGCTTGGCCGCCGAAAACAAGGGAAAAGGCAGCGGATTCAACGGATTTTAACCTTGATCGGCGACAGCGGAACAATGTTCGGGATCGATCTTGGTGCCCCGAGGCAATGGCGCGTGGTCGGCCTTGCGGCTTTGCTCACCAGCGGAGTCGCCTGGGCGAGCCTGCCCGGGACCCGGGCGCCGGTCGGCGACGGCGACCGGCAATGGCGCGCGCTGGGAGTCCAGCCGCTCGCAGCCGGTGGCCGGACCGGGCTGCGCATGGCCGCGGCCGAGGCCGCCGAGCCCGCCGCCTTCGTCCCTCAGCGCGATCGGCCTTTCGTCCTTGCCCAATCCGGCCCGGCCGCGGAGCCAGAAGCGCCTTCGGGCCCGATGCGGATCGTCGGCCGCTCGAGCGACGGGCTTTACTGGTCGCTTCGCGCCGCGGGCGCGAACCCCGAGCTCGCCGCGCAATATCTCGCCGCCTTGGCGAGCGAGATCGATGTCGGAGCCGACATCATGCCGGGCGACCGCTTCGACCTAATCATCTCGGGCGGACCGGTGCCGCGCTTGCTCTATGCGGGGCTGGACCGAGGCCATGGCGAGGATCTGCAGCTGGTGCGCTGGGGCGAGGGACCGCGGGCCGCGTGGATCGACGCCGCGCGCGACCAAGCGCCCGAGCCGGTCGAAAGCGGCCTCGTCCTCCCGGCGGCGGGCCGAATCACCTCCTATTTCGGAACCCGGATCCACCCGATCCTGCGCTTCTCGCGGTTCCACGCCGGAATCGATATCGGCGCGGGCTGGGGAAGCCCGATCGTCGCCGCCGCCGACGGCCAAGTGGTCGGCGCCGGCTGGTCCGGCGGCTATGGCCGCCAAGTGCGGATCGCGCACGGCGGCGGGACGATGTCGACCTACAGCCACATGAGCGATTATGCGGTCGAGCCGGGCACCGTCGTCCGCCGCGGCCAGGTCATCGGCTATGTCGGCTCCTCGGGCTTTTCGACCGGGCCCCACCTGCATTTCGAGGTTCGCCAAGGTGGAGTCGCGGTCAATCCGCTCGGAGTCACCGTGACGAGCGCGCCCGCGGTCGATCCCGAGCTTGCGAACAAGGTCAGGGCGCGGCTCGCGCTCTTGATGAAGGTCACCGGCCGACGGGGCTGATCAGCAGACCGGGCCAGCAACGACGCTGGCCGGCCAGCTCAGCTCGTAGGTCACCATGAAGCCGTCGTGGTCGGACAAAGTCGGCGATTCGGGCCGCCCGTCGAACACGGCCTCGACCCGGATCGGGCGGACCGCGACCGGGCTGCCGCTCCAAAAGAATTGCAGGTCCTGCGTGTCCATCCACGGCGCGTCCCCGTCCCACGACATCTTGACGTCGCAGCCCGAGGCCGGCTCCGCGCACACGCGGTGGACCAGCAACATCTTCTGATATTGGGTGAAATGGTCCCAGCGCGGCTCTGAATGGCGCATGTTGAAGTCGCCGCCGAAGATCACCGGGAAATTGTCGTCATGGGTCGAATCGATGAACCGCGACGCCTCGCGCGCCTGGCGATCGTGCGCGGCGAGGTTGCGCTTCGCCGGCGCCTTCGAGGCCCCGCGCGAATTCATGTGCGTGTCATAGACGTCGATCGGGGTCGGAAGGCCGGGAATGGCGATTCGGGCGAGGACAATGCCCTTGTTCGACAGGCAGTCGAGCCCGGCGCAGGCGCGCTTGCCATAAGCGAGCAGGTCGGTGGCGATGATCGGGAAACGCGAGGCGATCGCCAGCCCGCTTCCGGCGAAATGGATCCCGGCCTCGCCGCGCTTGATGCGCGCCTTGCCGGGAAGCTTTTCCTCGACCTCCGCGGCCGAGCGCGTCCTGGCGGTTGGCCCCGGGGTGATCGCGGGATAGCCCGAGGCGAGGACGGCGTTCTTGGCCGCGCCGCTGAACATCTCCTGGAACAGGACGATGTCGGGGCCGGTCCCGGCCTGGCGCATCGAATCGAGATGCCGGCCGATCTCGCGCAGCTCGGAGCCGCGGCCGGTGCGGGCGGGGAAGCCGAGCCCCTCGATATTATAGGTCAGGACCTTGAGCTCGGCGCGCTTGGTCTGCCCATCAGACCGGATCGCAATTGAATCGGCCGGAACCGCGCTGCACGCGAGGGTGCGGACCGGCGGCGGAGTGCCGCACGAGGCGGTTGCGAGCATAGCTGCGGCGAGCAGCAGCGAGTGCCTGTGGCGCATGACGATTTCCCCCTGAGGGGAGAGTATCATGAATTTGTGCGGTTAGAAGAGCCGGGGCTTACTGCGCTTGCGGCTCAGCGGCCGTGACCCCTCCACCGCTTGATCGTGCGGTTGATGATCCCCGCTTCGTCGCCGGTCTCGCGCCACAGGCGGGCGAAGCTCGGGTCGGACGAGGCCGGGCGCTTCTCGGGCTCCAGCTCGTCGAAGCGAATCCGGATCGGGATCGCGACGCCCTCGCCGCAGATGATGGCTTCGCGATTGCGGAGCGCGGGGATGGCATCGAGGAAGCCGCGAGCGCCTTCGGGCATGGCGGCGCGAACGCAGGCCTGGTCGCGGTCGTTGTTGAGGCGCATCGAGAGGATCGTGCCGCACTGCGACAGCACGCCTTCGGCAAGGTCGGAGGGCCGCTGGGTGATGAGACCCAGCGAAACGCCATATTTACGGCCTTCCTTGGCGATCCGCTCGAGGATCTTTCGCACCGCCTGCTGGCCCGAATTCTCGTCCTTGGGCACGTAGCGGTGGGCTTCTTCGCAGACCAAGAGGAGCGGGCGCTGCGCTTCGGTCCGGCTCCACAGCGCATAGTCGAACACCATTCGCGCGAGCACCGAGACGACGACGCTGGTGATCTCGCTTGGGACGCCCGAGACGTCGACAATCGAGATCGGACGGCCCTGGCTCGGCAGCCGGAACAGGCGGGCGAGGAAGCTGCCCATCGAATCGCTGACCAACATGCCCGAGAACATGAAGGTGTAGCGCGGGTCGGCGCGCAACTCGTCGAGCTTGGTCTTGAGGCGCTGGAAGGGCTGGGTGTCGCCGGCGCGCTCGAGCTTGCCCATCTCGTTGACGATAATCGAATTGAGGTCGGTCAGGAGGTAGGGGATCGGGCTGTCGACCGTGACCTTGCCCATCTTGGTCATGTCCTTGCCCTTGGTGCGCGCGGCGAGCAGGCATTTGGCGAGGATGTCAGCGTCGCGCTGACGGTCCGCGTCCTGAGTCGTCAGGAACACTTCGCAATGTTCCTCGAAATTCATCAGCCAATACGGCAGCTGCAAATTGTCGACGTTGAAGATTTCGCCGCAGCCCTTGAAAGCGGCCGAATATTCGCCGTGCGGATCGATCATCACGATGTGGCCCTCGGGCGAGAGCTGCGAGATGCGGTGGAGGATCAAGGCGACCGAGGTCGACTTGCCGGTGCCGGTCGAGCCGAGGATCGCGAAATGCTTCGAGAGCATCGGATCGACGTAGAGCGCGCCGCGGATGTCGTCGGTCGGATAGACGGTTCCGACCTCGATATGAGGCTCGCCGCTGGCGGCGAAGATGGCGCGGAGGTCGTCGGTTGCGACCGCGAGCACTTCGGATCCCGGAATCGGGTAGCGGGTGACGCCGCGGCGGAAATTGCTGAGGCGGCCGGTCGAATCCTTGCTCCCTTCGCCGAGGAAGTCGACATTGGCGATCAGCTCGCCGTCCTTGTCGCCCTTCAGGGTGCGGACGTTGGCGATCAGCCAGTTGTTGCCGACGACCATCTTGACCTGGCTTCCGACCTGGCCGGACATGGCGATCGAGGGGTCGGAATTGGACTGGAGCGCGGCGAGGGTCTTGGCGTCCATTCGGATCTTCGAGCTCGAACCGGCGATTTCGAGCACCTCGCCGATAATATGGGCATCGAGCTTGGTGACCGGGCCGGGCGTATCGCGCGGCTCGCCCGAAAAGCTGCTGACATCGTCGAGCAGCTCGCGAAGATTCGCCTGTCCGTCCATCACCACCCACGCTCCCACTGGAATTGAAGCTACGGGCTTAAGCGAAAGCGGTTAAAATTGGCTTAGGATTGGGGAGCGGGTCAGAAGCGGCGGCGGAAAGCCCAAGCCGCGGCCCAGCCGAGCGCGAGCGAAACCAGCACGGCAACCAGGCCGTAGAGGAAATTGTGGCGCCGCGCGGCGAGCGCGACGAAGCGCTCGAAGCCCGACTTGTCGATCTCGATGTCGCGGGTTGCGACCGCGATGACCTTGCCCTGGTCGATGAGGAAGGTCTCGGCGGTGTAGGTTCCGACCGGAACCTGGCTCGGGATGGCGATGGTCGCGCGGTACAGCACGCCCTTGTTGATCTCGACCCCGCGCGGGTGCTCGGCGTAGAGGCCTGAGCGGCGGCGGAGATCGATCAGCCCCGCTTCGAACCGCCGCTCCTTCTCGGGCAAAGCGCCGCCGCCGGGCGATAGCTGGAGGTTCTGGACCCCGAGCTCGTAGATTGCCGCGGTTCGTTCATCGAGCAGGGCCGCAATCGGGCGCGACGAGGCGACGGCGTAGAAAGACGGCGCCGAGCGGAAGCGGCTCTGCTCGACGTTCATCCAGATTCCCGCGACCTTCTGCTTCTCGCGCATCAGGATCGGCTCGACCGGGCCGCGCAGCACCACCGCAATGTCGACCCGGCGGTCGGGGACCCGCCCACCCGGGTAGACGACCGCGCCGAACAGAAGCAGCTGGGCTCCGGTGAAGCTGTAGCGGATCTGGATCTGGCGGGCCGAGATATCGGGCACGAGCACCGGCTTTTCGGCGGCCAGCAGGAGCGGCGCGACGAGCGCGAGCGCGAGCGTGCGAGGCAACCGGCTCACAGTAGCTCGACCGAGAAGATTTCGTCGGGGCGCCAGGCGAGCCCGAGCAGCATCCGCAGCGCGACGAGCAGGATGATGCAAGCCAGTGCAAGGCGGAGCAGGTCGGGCTTGGTTCGAAGCGCGAGCAGGGCCCCATACTGCGCTCCGATCACGCCGCCGGCGAGGAGGAGGACGGCAAGGACGATATCGACCGCCTCGGTGGTGAGCGCGTGGATCATGGTCGTTCCCGCGCTGACCGCGAGGACCATCAGCAAGCTGGTCCCGACCACGACCCGGGCCGGCATGCCGAGAAGATAGATCATCGCGGGAATGAGGATGAAGCCGCCGCCGATCCCGAGGAACACAGTCAGGACTCCCGACGCTGCACCAAGCACGAAGGGCGCGAGCGGCGACACCAGCAGCCCTGACGCCTGGAAGCGCCAGCGCAGCGGCAAGGTCGCGACCCAGCGGGTCGATTTCTTGGTTTCGTCGCCGGGCGGGCGCGGCTCGACGGTCAGATAGCCGAGCGCGACGAGCGAATCCTTGAGCATCAGGCCGCCGATCGCGCCGAGGATGACGACGTAGAGCGCACCCACGACCACATCGATCTGGCCGGCCGACTGGAGTGCGCGGAAGAATAATGCGCCGATCCCTGATCCCAGCAGGCCCCCGAAGATCATCACCGCCGCCATTTTGTGATCGACCCCGCCGCGGCGCATGTGGACCATCACCCCTGAGACCGAGGCGCCGGTGATCTGGGTCGCGGCCGAAGCGACGGCCACCGTCGGCGGGATTCCGTAGAAGATCAGCAGCGGCGTGGTGAGGAAGCCGCCCCCGACCCCGAACATCCCCGACAGCAAGCCGACGAGGAAGCCCAATGCGACGATCAACGGCGCATTGACCGACATTCCGGCGATCGGGAGGTAGATGTCCATCCATCCGCAGGACTAGCCCGAAAGCAGCGGCGCGGCCAAGCGCGGCCGCTTCGACGGGCAATGCGGCCTAAAAGTCCCCGGCGAGGGTGACTGCCGGGCCGGAGCCGGGCTCAGCGTTGCCGGCGAGGCGCTGGCGGTAATCGAAATGCACCTTGACGTTTCGGCGCACTTGCATCGTCACCCGCGTGCCCGTGTCGACCCGATACACTCCGGGCTGCGCGCCGCCCCAGATGCCGAGGCCGGCGGAGAAGTTGCGATAGACCGGCCGGGTCGCGGCGACGGCGCCGTCGATGAAGGCGTCGCGGCTCTTGAACCCGACGACTCCGCCCTGGAGATAGGCGTCGAGCCGGAAGTTGGCCGGAAGCGGCCGGTCCCACAGACCCCCTTCGAAGAACAGAGCGAAGGCGTTGCGCCCTCCGCCGTAGCGGCCGAGCCGCTGGCGCCGTTCGGCGGTGACCCAGATCGGAAGCCCTCGAACCGGCTGGACTCTCGCGCCGAGCGCAACTTCGCCGCCACGCTGGCCGATCGTATTCGAGGTGCGCAGCACCGCGGCAACATGCGGTGTGAAGCGATAGGCGAGCCGCGCTCCGGCCTGGCTTCCGCCCAGCGCCGAGCCGCTGGCGAGCGTGTTGGTGGACGAGGTCAGGCCCTGGCCGCGAAGCAGCGCCCAAGAGGTGAGCTCGAGCCGATCGAACCTCGTGGGATCGATGCGCGCGGCTGGCGCGGTCGCCTGCGGGAAGCTCTGCTGAACCGGCGGGGCCATCCCAAGCGGCGAGGAGGAGGCCGCGGCGAGCCGTGACAGAGGCCATTCGTCGAGCACCGGGACCGCCGCATAGAACGCCGGCGCGACCGGGCGCACCAGCGGCGCCGACGGCTGCGACCAGCGCGCCTCGCGATACACCGGGTAAGGCGCCGGGACCGGATAATATTGAACGTAGGGGCCGGGCGCCGAGGCGACCAGCCACGGCGGGGCGGCCGGCACGGCTGGCGCAAGCGGCTCGATCGGCGGGAATTCGGTCGCCACGACCGGCGGGGCCGCGCTTGGCCGCGCCTTGCCGACCTCGAACAATTCGCCGCCCGGGATCGCCCCGAGCATCGCCGAGCGCAAGCCCGACCCAGCCGACCACGGCCAGAGCCAAGAAGCGTAGCGCCGGGCTCATCGCGGAAGGCTCGAGGGAAAGACGTGACGGGTCTTGTCCCAGCGGCGAGCGCCACCGCCGATGTGCAGCGACAGCGCCCGGAGCGCGGCGAGGATGGCGATGACGTTGCCGACGACCAGCCGCGGGATCGCCATCAGCCCCTGGCCGACGCCATAGGCCGAGGCGGTGAAGCAGGCGCGCATCAGCACGCGCCAGGCGAGCAGCCAGGCGTTAATCGTGAGCAAAGCGACAAGGACCGGCCCCATGCGTGCCTGGACCGGCGCCCCGAGCGCCTCGGCGAGCCACAATTGGGCCCACAGCAGGGCCGCTCCATAGGCCGCGATCAGCAGCAGCGCGGCGAGCGGCCCACGGCGGTCGCGAAGTCGCATCCAGCGCTCGCCGAGGCTCCCTCGCCAGCCGAGCCGGTCCCAGCCGGTCAGCGCGATTCCGCCGAGCCAGCGCGCCTTCTGCCGGACCGCGTCGCCGAGCGTCGAAGGGAAATGGCCGCGGGTCGCGACCACCCCGCGCTCGCCGATGCGGGCCGGGATGCGCACGAAAAAGGTGCTCAGGCCGAGCGCCCCGACCCTCAGCCCCATCTCATAATCCTCGGTCATGCTGTCGCCCGCGAACGGGCGTCCGTCCTCGAGCGCGGCGAGCCGGCACATCGCCTTGCGCTCGATCGCGCAGCCGACCCCGGCGAGCGGGATCGCGGCGCCGACCGCCTCGCGAACCACCAGCTCCTTGATGTGCGCCTCGGCGAACTCGTCGCAATAATGGCCGGCGATCCAGGGCGAGGCGGGGTCGGGCAGCGGCAGGACCGGGAGCTGGACGATTGCGGCGCGTCCGATCAGCCGGTCGAAGATGCGCAGCTCGAGCGGGTGGACGACATCCTCGGCGTCGTGGAGCACGACCGCCTTGACCGGCCGGTCGCGCGCCGTCTCCCACGCCAGCAGCGCGTCATAGAGGTGATTGAGGCAATCGGCCTTGGTCGTTGGCCCGTCGGCGGGCACCTCGACCGCCTCGATCCGCTCGTCGGCGACGCTGAGGATCGCGGCCTCGGTCGCCGGGTCGTTGCGATAGAAGCCGACGAACAAACGGTAATCGGGATGGTCGAAGCGCTCGAGGGTCGCCCGAAGCATCGGCGCGATCACCGCGCTTTCGTCCCAGGCCGGGATGAACACCGCGATCGTCCCGGGCTCGACCGGAACTTGGATCTGGTCGGCGAACAAGCGCGGGTAGCGCGGGCGGACCGCTATTCCCCGCCAGATCGCCCGTCCGAAATAGATCAGGTCAACCAGCAGATCGTTGAGCGCGAACAACAGGAAGCCGATGCCGGCGAACAACGCCAGCTCGGCCGCGATGCGGCTCAGAAGCTCGGCCATTGGCATGAGCTTCAGGAAATAAAGCTGGAATTACAAAGGAATACTCGGACCAACATCGCGCCCCCGCGACTCTACAAAGGTACCGAGCGACGGGAAATTGGCACAGGCGCTGCGAAACGACAAGTTCGGATGGTAAATGCACGAAATCGAAGGATTGGCCATGCTGGCCGGTCGGGCTAGCGAAGCGGCGAGATGATCGCGAGTTTGTTCAGCATCGGCGCCGCTTTGGCCGCGGCCTCCCCCGCGCGGGTGATCGGCGTGTCCGGGTCGTGGGCGGCGATCGACCGCCAATCGAGCTGCGAGGCGGTGACCCGCTCGCCGTTCCGTCCTGCGGGCTCACGCTCCCCGGCCATCGCCGGTTTCCGGTTCACGCCGGACCGCCGCCAATGGGGCCAGTTCCACGCCGCCCTGAGCCGTGATCCCCGACCTGGAGCGACGATCCTGCTCGAAATCGGCGGCGCGACCTTCCTGCTGGTCGCCCGGGGCCGCGAGGCCTGGAGCCGCGGGACCGCGCAGGACCAGGCGATCATCGCCGCCATCCGCTCCGCTCAGGGGATGAAGGTCACGGCCCGAAGCGGGTCGGGCCGCCGGATTACCGACCGCTTCGAAGTCCGCGGCGCGGCGACCGCGATTGACCGGGCCGCCGCGCGCTGCGCGCTTCGCGGCGCTGGCAAAATCCGCTGAATCCACCTACATGGGCGCCTCACCATGAGCGCCGACACCAACTTGATGCCGATTCCCGGCACCGTCGATCCCGTGCCCGTCAAACGCGGGGCGCCGGCGCGTGCCGACGGCCGGGCCGAGCTGGTCGGCTTGAGCAAGAGCGCGATCCAGGCCGCCTTCGAAGCGGCCGGGCTCGAACCGAAACAGGCCAAGCTCCGCGCCAAGCAGGTGTGGCACTGGATCTACAACCGCGGAGTCAGCGACTTCGGCGCGATGAGCGACATCGCCAAGGCGCAGCGGCCGTGGTTCGCGCAATCGTTCGTCATTTCGCGGCCCGAAGTGGTCGAGGCGCAGGTGTCGACCGACGGGACGCGCAAATGGCTGCTCAAGACCCACGACGGCCACGATTATGAAATGGTCTTCATCCCCGACGCCGACCGCGGGACGCTGTGCGTGTCGAGCCAGGTCGGGTGCACGCTCAACTGCACCTTCTGTCACACCGGAACGATGACCTTGGTGCGCAACCTCGAGCCTTCCGAGATCGTCGGCCAGGTGATGCTCGCCCGCGATGCCTTGGGGGAATGGCCGAGCCAGCCCGAGGGGCGGATGCTGACCAATATCGTCATGATGGGGATGGGCGAGCCGCTCTACAATTTCGACAATGTCCGCGACGCTCTCAAGATCGTCATGGACGGCGACGGGCTCGGCCTGTCGCGGCGGCGGATCACGCTGTCGACCAGCGGCGTCGTGCCGATGATGGCGCGCGCGGGCGAGGAGATCGGGGTCAATCTCGCGGTCTCGCTCCACGCGGTGACCAAGGCGGTGCGCGACGAGATCGTGCCGCTCAACCGCAAATATGGGATCGAGCAATTGCTCGAGGCCTGCGCCGCCTATCCGGGCGCCAACAATGCGCGCCGCATCACCTTCGAATATGTGATGCTCAAGGACAAGAACGACAGCGACGAGGACGCGCGCGAGCTGGTCCGCCTCATTCGCCGCTACCGGCTTCCCGCCAAGGTCAATCTGATCCCGTTCAACCCATGGCCCGGCGCGCCCTATGAATGTTCGGAGCCGGAGCGGATTCGCGCTTTCTCGAACATCATTTTCGAGGCCGGGATCTCGGCGCCGGTGCGCACCCCGCGCGGGCGCGACATCGACGCGGCTTGCGGGCAGCTCAAGACGGCGGCAGAGCGGAAGCGGAAATCCGCAGCCTGAGGGCCAAGCACTTGCTGTTCGACCGATTGCTCGAAACCCTGGTTCCAAGGGGCCGCCTGAACCTGATCCTGCCCGGACAGGCGCCGAAAAGCTTCGGCCCCGGAGACGGCAAATCGGTCACCATCCGACTCAATGACCGCAAGGTTGCGCTCGACCTCGTTCGCAACCCGCGGCTGGCGGTCGGCGAGGCCTATATGGACGGCCGGCTGACGATCGAGGACGGAACCATCCTCGATTTGCTCGAGCTGGTCGTCGGGGCCAACCGCTGGGAGGCCAAGACCAAGGGCCGCGAGAAGCTCAACAAGGGCAAGATCAAGAAAATCCGTGCCATGTTCCGGCGCAACAAGCCCAACAAGTCGCGGCGCAACGTCGCCCACCATTACGACCTCGGCGACGAGCTCTACGAGGCCTTCCTCGACCCCGACATGCAATATAGCTGCGCTTATTACACCGACCCCGCGAACAGCCTCGAGCAGGCGCAGGCGGACAAGAAGGCGCATATTGCGGCCAAGCTTGACCTGAAGCCCGGGCAGCGGGTGCTCGACATCGGCTGCGGCTGGGGCGGGATGGCGCTCTATTTGAACCGCGTCGCCGAGGTCGAGGTGCTCGGGATCACTCTGTCCGACCACCAGCTCGCAACCGCGCGTCGCCGCGCCGAGGAGGCGGGAGTCGCCGACCGCGTGAAGTTCGAGCTGGTCGACTATCGCAAGCTCGACGGCCGGTTTGACCGAATCGTCTCGGTTGGAATGTTCGAGCATGTCGGCCTCGCGCATTTCGACGAGTTTTTCGCGAAATGCCGGGAGCTGCTCGCCGACGACGGGGTGATGCTGCTCCACACGATTGGCAAGCTCGGCAAGGCCGGCGCCTCGCCCGACCCGTTCGTCGACAAATATATCTTTCCCGGCGGCTATCTGCCGTCATTGCCCGACATCGTCGGGGCGAGCACGCGGGCGCGGCTGATCGCCAGCGACGTCGAGACCCTGCGCCTCCATTATGCGCTGACGGTGCGCGAATGGCTGAGGCGCTTCACCAATGCACGGGAGCGCATGGCGAGGCTTTACGACGAGCGCTTCTGTAGGATGTGGGAATTCTACCTATCCGGCGCGATCGTCTTCTTCGAGCATGGCGCGGGCTGCAACTATCAGCTGCAATATATTCGCGACCGCGGCGCGCTCCCGATCACCCGCGACTATATGGCCGAGGCCGAAGCTCGCTACCGGGCAAATGAAAACGGGCCGGCGCAAGCGCCGACCCGTCGGAAGACGTCCAAAGCGAGCGCCTGAGCGGGCTTAGCCCTTTTTCGGCTTCGCTGCCTGGCGCGTCGAGCGGCGCTCCTCGGGCGTCACCTGCCCGTCGCGGTTGGCGTCGGCGCGGTCGAAATGCTGGAGCGCGGCCGACTGCATCTCGGCCTGGCTGACCTTGCCGTCGCGATTGGCGTCGGCGGCGCTGAACATCTTGCCCATGCGGCCCCCCGGAGCGCCTTTGGCGGCTTTCGGCGCGGGCCTTGGAGCGGCGCTGAGCTCGGCCAAGGTGATCGCACCGTCGCGGTTCAAATCGGTGCGATCGAAAATCCGGCCGGCGCGGCTGTCGGCGCGATCGGCAGGCTTGCCCTTGGCGGCCATGCGTTGGCCGATTGCGGCGTCGGCCTCGGCGCGCGTGACCTTGCCGTCCTTGTCCGAATCGAGCTTGGCGAACATCCGCGCCGGATCGAAATGGTCGGCGCGCTTCTCGGCCTTGTCGGCGCGCGCCCCGGCCTTGGCGTCAAGCTCAGCCTGGGTAACGAAACCGTCGCGGTTCGAATCGAGCGCCGCGAACTTGCGCGCGACTTCGGTGGTGACCTCGGCGCGCGTTTCGATCCGGTCCTTGCCCGGATGCTGGCTGCCCGGCTGGGCGGAAACTGCGGCTGTTGCGCCGATGGCGGCAAGCGCCGCGCTCGCGGCAAGAAGGCCTTTGGGCATCACGATACTCCTCTGATGAGGCCCGAAGAGCTAGGGCGGTAGAGATGTATCCGGCTTGAACGCCCTCGCCCCGGCTGGCAGGAGCATTGGCCTTGTCAAACGACGGGTGGGCATGACCGGGACGAGCGCAAACGGCCGAGGGCTTGGACGGCCGTGGTGGGAGACCCGGGTCGCGGTCGCAGCTGCGATCCTGCTCGCCTTCGTGCCTTTGCTTTATCCCGCTGTCCCGCCGCTGGTCGACCTGCTCGGTCATATCGGCCGCTACCGGGTCGAACTCGACCTTAAGGATTCGGCGCATCTCCGGCAATTCTACGACTTCGCCTGGGCGCCGATCGGCAATCTCGGGGTCGATCTTCTGGTCTATCCGCTCGCCCCGCTGATCGGGCTCGAGCCGGCGGTGAAGCTGGTCCTGCTGTCGATCGCGCCGCTGACCGTCGCCGGCTTCCTGTGGGTCGCGCGCGAAGTCCATCACCGCATTCCGCCGACCGCTTACTTCGCTTTGCCCTTCGCCTTCGGGTATCCGTTCCACTTCGGCTTCGCCAATTTCGCTCTCGCCATGGCGCTCGCCTTCATCGCGTTCGGCCTGTGGCTGCGGCTCGGGAGGCTGGGGAAATTGGGGCTTCGGGCGGCCCTGTTCGTCCCGATCGGGTTCATCGTTTATTTCTGCCACACCTACGGCTGGGGAATGCTGGGGCTGATGTGCTTCTCGGCCGAGGCCGTGCGCCAGCACGACGCGGGCAAGAACTGGTGGCGCGCGGGGCTCGGAGCAGTGCCCCACGCGGCCGTCATGGCCGGCCCAATGCTCCTAATCCTCGCCTGGCGCAGCGAGATTGAGCGCGACATGACCCGCGGCTGGTTCAACTGGGACGATAAGTGGAACTGGCTGGTCTCGGCACTCCGCGACCGCTGGAAGCCGCTCGACATCGGCATGCTCGTCGTCTCAGCCGCAGTGATCGCCGCCGCGATTGTCACCCCACGCCTGCAATTCTCGCGCAATCTCGCTTTCTCGGCGATCGTCCTGGCCATCGCCTTCGTCCTCATCCCGTGGAAGATTTTCGGCTCGGCCTATGCCGACATGCGCCTGGTGCCCTATTTCCTCGCGGTGACCCTGCTCGCGATCCGAGTCGGGCCCAAGGCGCGGCTCGTGCACGCGTGGGGGATTGCCGTCGCCGCCTTCGCCTTCTGGACCCTCAAGGTCGCAACCACGACGGCGAGCCTGGCGATTGCCGCCAACGTCCAGGAGACGCGGATGCGCGCGCTCGACCATGTCCCGCTCGGCGCAAAGCTCGTCACCCTGGTCGGCCACCCGTGCCCGCCGGCGTGGCCGCTGTTTAGAAATTCGCATATTCCGTCGATGGCGCTGGCCCGGCGCGAGGCCTTCGCCAACGACCAATGGGCGATCGAGGGAGCGAACTTGCTTCAGGTCATCTACCGCCAGGCCGGCGCCTTCCGCGTCGATCCCTCGCAGATGGTCCGCGATTCCCAGTGCCGGTGGCTTCCCAACGCGACCATCGACGAAGCGCTCGCGGCGATTCCGCGTGACGCCTTCGATTATGTCTGGCTGGTCGATCCACCGCGATTCGATCCGGCCTCGGTGGCCGGGCTCGACCTCATCTGGAGCGGGCCGGGGAGCCAGCTCTACCGAATCCGCAAATCCGGAGAGCCTGCGCGATGACGGCGCTGTCGATCGTCGTTCCCTGCTTCAACGAGCAGGAGTGCCTCGCCGAGCTTCACCAGCGGCTGAGCAAGGCGGCGCGGGCTTCAGCCGGCGAGGATTATGAGCTGGTGCTGGTCAACGACGGGTCGGACGATGGCACCTGGCCGATGATGCGCGAGATCGCGGGGCGCGATCCGCGGACGGTCGCGATCAACCTGTCGCGCAACCACGGCCACCAGCTCGCTCTCACCGCCGGGCTCGACCTCTGCCGGGGCGGCACGATCCTGATCATCGACGCCGACCTCCAGGACCCGCCCGAGCTTCTTCCCGACATGCTCGCGACGATGGAGCGAGAGGCCGCCGACGTCGTCTACGGGGTGCGCGCGGCGCGGGACGGGGAAACCCATTTCAAGCGCGCGACCGCGGCGGCCTTCTACCGCCTGCTGGCGCGCGCGACCGAGGTCGACATTCCGATCGATGCAGGCGACTTCCGGCTGATGAGCCGGCGCGCGCTCGACGCCTTGCTCGCCATGCCCGAGCAGGCGCGGTTCATCCGCGGAATGGTCGCGTGGATCGGCTTTCACCAGGTGCCGATCGTCTACGAGCGCAAGCAGCGCTTCGCTGGGCGGACCAAATATCCGCTGCGCAAGATGATCCGCTTCGCACTCGACGCCTTGACCGGATTCTCGTCCGCGCCACTCAAGCTCGCCAGCCAGGCCGGGCTGCTGCTGTCATTGGGTTCGGTGCTGATCGTGCTCTACATCCTCTACGCCTGGGCGGTCGGGCGGAGCATCCCCGGCTGGACCTCGCTGATGCTGGTCGTGGTCCTGCTCGGCGCAATCCAGATGTTCGTCCTCGGCCTGATGGGCGAATATATCGGGCGGCTCTACAATGAAGCGAAGAAACGGCCGCTCTACATCATCCAGGAGATCGCCGGAGCGCGCCCGCCCGACGAACTCCGGCTCGGCTATGTCGCCGAGGCCACCGCGAACAGCGACAGGCCCGGCGGCAAGGGGAAGCGCCCGATCGCATAGCGCTCCAGCGCAAAGCTTTTTTCGAGCGATCGGTTGAGCCAGTTCGGCGGGAGGCTGAGGCCGCCATCCTCCTTGCGCCGAAGCTTTGAGGCGAGCCGCTCGGCAATCGCCAGCGGGAATAGCAAGCTGTTGAAATAGCCGCTTTGCTCAAGCCGGAGTGGCGAATTCTCGACGAGGCCGCGAAGCTGCCGAATCGAATAGCGCCGCTGATGGTGATTGGCGACGTCGTGCGCCGACCACATCCACTGGTGCGCCGGGACGGTCATGATGAATTTGCCTCCGGGCTTCAGCCGCCTCGCGATTGAGGCCAAAGCGCCGCGGTCGTCCTCGATATGCTCGATCACGTCGAACGCGCCGATGAGGTCGTAATGACGTTCCGGCACGTCCGTCAGGTCGGGGAGGGGCGAGCGCAGGATCGGCTTGCCAAGCCGCTTCTCGGCCAAGGCTCGAGCCTCGGAATCGAGCTCGAGCGCGTCGACTGTCCCGAAACGCGAGAGCATCGCGAGGTTGTGGCCCGTGCCGCAGCCGACTTCGAGGATGGCGAGGTTGCTGGCCCTGCCGACCGTCCGTTCGATCAGCGCACTCAAGACCTCGCGGCGCGCGACATACCACCAGTGGCGTTGGTCGAGCTCGGCCATCTGGTCGTAGACTGACCGTTCCATCAGCGGAACACCCACTGGCGGTTGAGGACGAAGGTCACCACCGGAGTCACGAACAGCATCGGGATCATCGGCACCGCCCGGCCGAGGTCGAGATAGGTGTAGAACAGCCAGACCCACAGGCTGTTGAGCGCATAACTGATCACCGAGACGACGGCGAAGCGGAGCTTGGTCGAATGGGTGCGCTCCCCGCCATGTCCGCGGAAGCTCCAGCGGCTGTGAAGCACATAGCCGCTTGCGACGGCGACTGCATAAGCCAGGAAGTTGCCGAGCTGCGGGTTCCAGCGAAGGCCGATCGCGACCAGGGCATAGACTCCGATCCCGAGCGCGGTGACGAAGCCGCCGGTCATGACGAAGCGGACCAGCTGGGCGGTCATGGCGGCGCCGTCGCCCGGCGTTTCCCTTGTCGTTTGCATAAGAGCGGCTAGAGCGCGAAACATGCCACCGCGCAAGGACATGAGCCTGCAGGCGAGAGTCACCGGCCTGCTCGACCGGCGCTGGCGCTGGGTCGTGCTGCTGACCTGGCTTGGGCTTTGCGCCTGGTTCCTGATCCGCCGCTGGGCCGAGATCGGCTACTTCGGGCTCAGCGACACCGATGACAATATGCGGATGATGCAGGTCCGCGCGCTGCTCGGCGGCCAGGACTGGTTCGACTTGCGGCAATATCGACTGGCAGGGTCGAACGTACATTGGTCGCGGCTCGTCGACCTCCCGCTCGCCGGACTGATCCTCGCCCTCAAGCCGTTCCTCGGCGGGTCCGGGGCCGAGCGTTGGGCGGTGGCCATCGCACCAATGCTGCCGATGCTGCTCCTGCTGTTTTCGGTCGCGCTGACCGCGCGGCGGCTGGTCCATCCGCTCGCCTATCTGCTCGCCTTCCTCGCCTTCTTCTTCGCCGGCTCGGCGAGCGGGATGTTCATGCCGCTGAGGATCGACCACCACGGCTGGCAGCTCGCCTTGCTCGCGCTGGCGGTGACGGGGATGAGCGATCCCGACAAGGCGCGCGGCGGGGCGGTCCTCGGTCTCGCCTCCGCGCTGTCGCTGGCGATCGGGCTCGAGCTGATGATCTATCTCGCGGTGATGGGCAGCGCGGTGGTGCTGTTCTGGGTCGCCGACGAGCGCGAACGAGATCGGATGCGAGCCTTCGCAGTCGCTCTCGGTGCGGGGACCGCGATCGCCTTCCTGCTGTTCGCCTCCTACGCCAATCGCGCGCCGGTGTGCGACGCTCTGTCGCCGGTGTGGCTGTCGGACGCGCTGGTCGCCGGGGCCGTGCTGTTCGGGCTCAGCCAGCTGGTCGCCGACGGGTGGCGCCGGCGGCTCGTGCTCGCGCTCGCCGCCGGCGCCGTCCTGGCGGCCTTCCACGCCCTGATGTGGCCGCATTGCCTCCAGCGTCTCGAGGGAGTCCCTCCGGAGGCGAAGGAGCTGTGGCTGAGCCACGTTCGCGAGGCCCGGCCGATCTGGATGCACGGATGGCGAGTTGCGCTCCTGATCGCGACCCTTCCGCTGACCGGCGCGATCGGGTGGATGTTGCTTGCCCGTCGCGCGCGTCGCGATCCCGAGCGCCTGCGCCGGGTCCTGGGCGTTGGAGCACCCGCCCTGGTCGCGACGCTCCTCCTGGCGTGGCAGACCCGCGCGGGCCCTTCGGCGCAGGTCATGGCGCTGGCCGGGGCGGCGGCCTTCGCCTTCGTCGCCGTGCCCTGGCTGTGGCGCCTAAAGGTCGCGCCGCTCAAGATCCTCGGCGCGTCGGTGGCTTTGCTCCTCGGCGCCGGGGCGACCATCCCCTTCGCATTCAACTTCGTTCCGCCCAAGCCGGTGACCGAGCGCGACCGCGCGATTTCGCGCGCCAACCGGCTATGCGCGTCGATGTGGGGCATGCACCCGGTTGCGCTGGAGCCAAAGGGCCGGGTGATGACCTTCGTCGACCTCGGCCCGCGGCTCATCACCTTGACCCACCATGATGCCGTCACCGGCCCCTATCACCGCAATGCCGAGCAGATCGTCGACGTCATGCGCTTTTGGCGGGGAAGCGCCGACGAGGCCCATGCGATCGCCCGCAAATATCGCTCCGACTATGTCCTCAGCTGCCCGATGAGCTCGAGCTCGACCATCTTCATGGCCGAAGCGCCGAAGGGCTTTTATGCGCGGCTCGAGAAAGGCGAAATCCCGCTGTGGCTCGAGCCGATCCCGCTGCCCGAGGGATCGCCGCTGCGGATGTGGCGGGTGCTCAAGGCCTAGGCGGCGACCCCCGGGAAGCTGGCGCGGATCCCGTCGATCACGAATTGCGCCGCAAGCGCCGACATAATCACTGCCAACACGCGGGTGATCGCCGCCTCCATCTTTTCGCCGATGAAGCGCATCAACGGACCGGCGATCAGCATCGCGAAAAGGGTCAGGAGGATCACCAGGGTCATTGCGCCGATCACCAGCGCGGTCTCGGTGACGTCGTCGGCGCGGCTGACCCACAGCATGACGCTAGCGATCGCTCCAGGGCCGGCGATCATCGGCGTGCCCATCGGGAAGACACTGACGTCCTCGACCTCAGGACTGCCGCCCTCATGGTGCTTGGCCCGCTCCTCCTTGCGTTCCTGGCGATTTCCGAAAATCATCTCGAACGCGAGGTAGAAAAGGAGCAGCCCGCCGGCGACCTGGAAGCTGGCGAGGCTGATCCCGAGGACGTCGAGGATCGGGCGCCCGAGCAGGCCGAAGATCAGCAGGATGATCCAACCGACGAGGGCGGAGCGATAGGCCATCGCCCGCCGCTGTTCGGGGCTGGCTCCGGGCGTCAGGATCGAAAAGATGGGAGCCGCGCCCGGCGGGTCAATGATGACCAGGAAGGTGAGGAAGGCGGAGCTGAAGAATTCGATCATTGGCCGGCGACTTTGACGACCAAGGCCTCGTCATAACCGCGCCCGTTCCACAGATAGACCCGGAAGTGATGTGTGCCGGTCTTGTCGACCTTCCAGTCCCAGCCGAGCGTCTTGTCGGCGGATTCGCCCCGGCCGCTGTCTTCAGGCGTCTTGCGTGCCTGCCGATCGCTGAGCGGCAGCGGCGGGATGATTGGAGCACCCGGCGCTTTGGCCCGGCACGAGGCGCGCCTGACCTTGGGCCGTTGGGGCTTGCGCGAGGGCGAGCCGACCGGGTCGGAGCCGTTGTCATAGACCCATTTCCACGCACCCTTTTCGCGCAGCCAGACGGTGGTGAAGCGCCCGTAGTGGCGGCCGTCCGGGCGGAATGCGGGTCCGGTGTTGACTGCCGTCCTGCGGTCGCAGGAAACAAAGCTTTGGTCGGGCCACCATTCGACCGATTGCGGCGGGTCCTTGCGGTCCTTGAGCAATTCGTGCGCCCAGACGGCCTGAGGGGTGAACATCACCGCCGTGTCGTCGGCATATTTGCGGAACGCCGACCATTGGCCGATTGTCTGCGCGTCGCGGGAGAAGGCGCGCTCGGCATCGATCGCGGTGGCAAGCGGGGCCGCGGCAAGCAACAAGGCAGTGATCATAGACCCTCCGGATCGTCGAGGCCGGCGCGGCGGTGCGCCGCGACCAACGTATTTCGAAGCAGCATGGCGATGGTCATCGGGCCAACCCCGCCGGGGACCGGCGTGATCGCGGCGGCGTGCTGTAACGCTTCGTCAAAGGCGACGTCGCCGACCAGCCGGCCCTTGCCGTCGTCGGTTGGGAGTCGGTTGATTCCGACGTCGATCACCACCGCCCCCGGCTTGATCCAGTCGCCCCTGACCATTTCGGGCCGCCCGACCGCGGCGACGACGATGTCGGCCCGGCGGACCACGGCGGGAAGGTCGCGGGTGCGCGAATGGGCCAGCGTGACGGTCGCATGCTCGCCCAGCAGGAGCAGCGCCATCGGCTTGCCGACGATGTTCGAGCGGCCGACGACCACCGCCTCGAGCCCTTTGAGGTCGCCGAGCTCGGCCTTGAGCAAGTGGAGGCAGCCGAGCGGGGTGCAGGGGACGAGGCTGTCGAGCCCGGTCGCGAGCCGGCCGGCGTTGAGCGCGTGGAAGCCGTCGACGTCCTTGGCCGGATCGACTGACGCGATGACCATGCCGGAATCGATTTGCGGAGGAAGGGGAAGCTGGACCAGGATTCCGTCGACTGTTGGATCGGCGTTGAGGCGTTCGATCAGCTCGAGCAGCTCGGCCTCGCTGATCGTGTCGGGGAGGTTGTGCGCGAAGCTCACCATCCCGGCCTCGGCGGTGGCGCGGTTCTTCGAGCGGACATAGACCGCGCTTGCCGGGTCTTCGCCGACGAGGACGGTGGCGAGACCGGGCGGGCGGCCGGCGAGTGCGGCAAAGTCCGAGACCGCGAGCGCGACCCGCTCGCGCAGTGCCAAAGCGGCGGCTTTGCCGTCGATCCGGCGTGCGCTCATGAAACCGCGATGTCGGCGGCGACCCCCGCGAGCAGCCGCTGGATGACCATGATGCCGAGCAAGACCACCACCGGCGAGAAGTCGATCCCGCCGAAATCGGGCAGCACCTTGCGGATCGGACGATAGATTGGCGCGGTGATCTTCTCGAGCGCGCCGGCGAAGCCGCGGACGCCAGCCGAGCTGGTGTTGAGGACGTTGAAGGCGAACAGCCAGCTCAGGATCACCTGGATGATGATCACCCACCACAGGACGTTCAGGAGCAGGATGAGGATGTCGAAGAGCGCGTTGACCATGGTCGCCGCTTAGCCGCGCGCTTTCTAAGGCGCAAACCTGTCGGGCTGGGCCTCGGCCAGGATGACGGTGAAATCGCGCCCATCGTCGGTCCATTCGCCGACCGGCGTCCAGCCACCGGAGAGCAGCAGCATGCGCCCACCGCGCGGCCCATATTTGTGGCTGTTCTCGGTGTGGATGGTCTCGCCCTTGCGGAAAGCGAAGCGCCGGCCGTCGATGTGGAAGGCGACATCGCGGGTCGCGCGAAGGTGCATTTCGATCCGCGACAGCATGTCGTTCCAGCGGGCATCGTGCACGAACGCATCGACGGGAATGTCGGCGTCAAGCTCGCGGTTGATCCGGTGGAGCAGGTTCAAGTTGAACTCGGCGGTCACGCCTTCGGGCTCGTCATAGGCCGCGATAAGCCGCTCGGCGGGTTTGATCCGGTCCATTCCGATCAGGAGTTTGGCCCCGGTGCCGAGTATTTTGCGGAACAGGCGCAGCATGTCGGTCGCGCTGCGCGGGACGAAATTTCCAATCGTCGAACCGGGGAAGAAGCCGAGCCGCGACATGCCCTGGATTTCGGCTGGGAGGTCGAACGGCTTGGTGAAGTCGGCGATCACCGGGAACACGTCGATCCGCGCGTGATTCTCATCGAGGGTCGCGGCCGAGTCCGTCAAATAGTCGCCGCTGATGTCGATCGGCACATAGGCCTTGGGGTGGACGGCGCCGAGCAGCAGCGGGGTCTTGGTTTGCGAGCCCGCGCCAAACTCGACCACCGCCTCGACCGGGTCGATCGCCGCCGCGATTTCCGCGATCTTCGCCTGCATCAGCGCGGTCTCGGTGCGGGTCGGGTAATAGCTCGGCAGGCGGGTGATTTCATCGAACAATTCGCTTCCGCGCCGGTCATACAGCCAGCGAGCGGGAATCGCCGGGATCGGCTCGGCGAGCCCGTTCAATACGTCGGCGCGAAACGCCGGATCGGCTTTCTCAAGCGTCGTCGGGTCAGACATCTTTGGCAAGCCGCACCCCGGTGAACTGCCAACGCGCGGCCGGTGGGAAGAAGTTGCGATAGCTCGACCGGCTGTGGCCGCGCGGCGTGGCGCAGCTCGCGCCTTTCAGCACCAGCTGCCCGGACATGAACTTGCCATTATACTCGCCAACCGTACCTTCGGCCGGTTTGAAGCCGGGGTAAGACGCGAAGGCGCTTTGGGTCCACTCCCAGCAGTCGCCGAACAGAGCGCCGCCTGGGCTCGGCGCGACGGCGCCTGCGGTATCGAGCTGGTGGCCGAGGTGCGGGTCGGCGGACGCGGCGAAATCCTCCCATTCGGCTTCGGTCGGGAGCCGCGCACCGGCCCAGCGCGCGAAGGCGTCGGCCTCGAACAGGCTGATGTGCGCGACCGGGGCCGCCTGGTCGATGGCGCGTCGTCCGCCGAGCGTGAAGACGGTCTCGCGATCGTCGCCCCAGTATAACGGCGCGGTGATTCCCTCGCGCTGGACCCAGTCCCAGCCTTCCGAAAGCCACAAGGTCGGGGTCGAATAGCCGCCCTCGGCGATGAACTCGCGCCATTCGCGGTTGGTGACCTTGCGACTGGCGATCGCGTGGCCGGCGAGCAGGGTCTCGTGGCGCGGCCGCTCGCAATCGAAGGCGAACCCGTCCTTGCCGGCGCCAATCTCGACGATCCCGGTTCGACCGGGATGAAAGGCGAGCGGCTCGTCGGCGAAGCAGGTCACGCCCGGAAGGTCGCCATAGGCCGGCTCGAGCGGGTTCTCGGCGAAGGTCGCGAGGATGTCGGTGAGGAACAGCTCCTGGTGCTGCTGCTCGTGGTGGATGCCGAGCTCGACCAGGGCGAGCGCCGGTTCGGCAAGGGCCGGCAGGGCCGCCTCGAGCGCTTCGTCGATAAAGGCGCGATAAGCGCGGACCTCGTCGAGACTCGGGCGGCTGATCAACCCGCGCTTGGGCCGCGGGTGCCGCTCGCCTTCGCCCTCGTAATAAGAATTGAACAGGAAGGCGAAGCGCTCGTCGAAGGGGCGAAAGCCGGGGACGTGGTCGCGCAGGACGAAGGTCTCGAAGAACCAGCTGGTGTGGGCGAGGTGCCACTTGGCCGGCGAAGCGTCGGGAAACGGCTGGATCGCGGCATCGGCGTCGCTCAGCGGAGCCGCGAGCGCGAGCGTCAGCCGGCGCGTCGCGAGCAGCCGCTCGGACAGCGATGCTTCTATCTGGATCGGCTCGCGCCGGGTTGCCACAGGACATCTCCCCCTTCGCTCATCGCGACATAACGCGCGGCGACGAACAGATGGTCCGACAAACGGTTGAGATAAGCGAGCAGGGACGGGTTGAGGGGCTCGGCCGCGTGGAGTGCGACCGCGCTGCGCTCGGCCCGGCGAGTTACCGCACGCGCGAGGTGAAGCGCCGCGACCGCGCCCGATCCGCCCGGGAGGATGAAGCTGGTCAGCGGCGAAAGCTCGGCGTTCATCGAGTCGATCTCGCGCTCGAGCCGCTCGACCTGGGCGGGCAGGATCCGCAGCGCGCCCTCGACCGCGCCCGGGGTCGCGGCATCGGCGCCGAGGTCGAACAGGTCGTTCTGGATGGTCAATAGCCGGTCGCAGAGCGGGGATTCGCCGAGCGCGGCGATGGCGACTCCGATCGCGGCATTGGCTTCGTCGATATCGCCGATCGCGGCCATGCGCGCGCTCGACTTGCTGACTCGGCTCCCGTCAACCAGCCCGGCCGAGCCCTGGTCGCCGGTCCGGGTGTAGATCTTGTTGAGCTTGACCACTTGCCCCGAGGCCTATCGCGCGTTGCCGGCCACGATCAGGATGAGGATCACGAGGACGATCGCGACCGCTTGGAACAGCACGCGCTTGCGCATGTAACTCTGCTGCTGCTCGCCGCTGAGGTCCTTGCCCGACGCCATCGCCATGACCCCGCGAATGAGTACGTAGGCGGTCGCACCCATGGCAAGCACGAGGAGGACGATGAGGATGGTGCTCATGGCGCCTCTCTAGGCTTCGAGCCAGCCGAAACCAAGCGGAAGCTGGCCGGCGCGAAGCTGGTTGGCGAGTACGCGCCCGTCGGCTCCGGCTTCGCGCATCGCCGCCAAGGTCGGCGCGCGATCGCGCTTGGCGAGGCGCCGCCCGTCCGCATGGGCGATGAGGCGGTGGTGGCAGATAATCCGGCTCGGGGAGGCCGAGAAGCGCCTGGAGCAGCCGCTGGACCGGGGTCGAGCTCCGCAAATCGGCGCCGCGCACGACGAGCGTGACACCGCTGTCGGAATCATCGATCACGCAGGCGAGATGATAGGCTGCGGGCGCGTCCTTGCGGGCGAGGATGACGTCGTCGATGTCGCTTGGGGCGCTGGTGAAACGCTGTCCAAGTTCGCTCCAGCCGGGAAGGCCGACGCGCGCGATCGCCTTGGCCGCGTCGAGCCGCCAGCTGTGCGGCTCGGCCTCGCGCCGGGCGGGATCGTCGGCCAGGCCGCGGCAGGTGCCTGGATAATGGCCTTGGGCGCCGTGCGGTGCCGCGAGCGCGGCGGCGATGTCCGAGCGGGTGCAGAAGCACGGATAGACGAGGCCGAGGCCGCGAAGCCGCTCGATCGCCGCCGAATAAGCCGCGGCGCGGCGTGACTGGACGAGCACCGGCTCGCTCCAGTCGAGCCCGAGCCACGCGAGGTCTTCGAAGATCGCGTCGACGAACTCGGGGCGGCTGCGCGACTGGTCGAGGTCCTCGACTCGGACGAGGAAACGGCCGCCAGCCTCGCTCGCGCGGGCATGCGCCGTCACCGCGCTATAGGCGTGGCCCAGGTGAAGCCGGCCGGTGGGCGAAGGGGCGAAGCGCGAGACGATCATAAGAGGTGTGACCGAATCGACTCTTGACGGGGAATCCGCAATCTTCGATTCATGATGTTGTCACGCCGGGTTGGCATCCGGCGCGTCACAAGGGAAGTGGGCCGGGCAGCCCTCTCCTCCTTGCGTGCGACGGGGCCGGGGAGCTTGCGGTTCGGACCAACCGAACGAGAGGCTCACGGCGCGCGCATGTATCATCCAGAGCTGATCCGCCATCCTGAGAGCTGTCCCGCGCTGGTGCTCAACGCGGACTATACGCCTTTGTCTTATTATCCGCTGAGCCTGTGGCCGTGGCAGACGGCGATCAAGGCGATGTTCCTCGAGCGGGTCGACGTCGTCGCTCATTACGACCGCGAAGTGCACAGCCCGAGCATTGCCTTGAAGCTGCCGTCGGTGATTGCGCTCCGCGATTATGTCCGGCCCAACCAATATCCGGCATTCACGCGATTCAACCTGTTCCTCCGCGACCGCTTCCGCTGCGTCTATTGCAGCAGCGGGCGGGAGCTGACCTTCGACCACGTCATCCCGCGCTCCAAGGGCGGGCGGACGACGTGGGAGAATGTCGCCACCGCCTGTGCCCCATGCAACCTCAAGAAGGGCGGGCGGACGCCGAGCGAGGCGCATATGCAGATCCAGTGGGAACCGATCCGCCCGACCAGCTGGCAATTGCAGGAGCATGGGCGCGCCTTCCCGCCCAACTACCTCCACGAAAGCTGGCGCGACTATCTCTACTGGGACGTCGAGCTGGAGCCCTAGAGCGACTCGATATAGGCCCGAACCGAAGGCCCGATATCGGAGCGGGCCACGGCGACCGCGACATTGGCGGAGACGAAGCCCGCCTTGTCGCCGCAGTCATAGCGGGTCGAATTGACCTTGAGCGCGTGGAACGGCTGCTGGCCGATCAGCTTGGCCATCGCGTCGGTGAGCTGGATCTCGCCGCCGGCGCCGCGTTCCTGAGCATCGAGCACTTGCATGACTTCGGGCTGAAGGATGTAGCGCCCAATCACTCCGAGGCGTGACGGCGCCGCCTCCGGAGCCGGCTTTTCGACCAGGCCGAGCACTTCGGTGAGCCGCCCGTTGACCGCTCCAGGCGTGACGATCCCGTAGCTCCGGGTCTTCTCGAGCGGCACTTCCTCGGTCGCGAGGAGGTTGCCCCCGACTTCGTTCCACGCCTCGACCATCTGCTTGAGCGCGCCGGGGACCATCAAATCGTCGGGCAGCAGGACCGCGAACGGCTCGTCGCCGACGAGGTCGCGCGCGCACCACACGGCATGGCCGAGGCCGAGCGGCTGCGCCTGGAGCACGCTTTCAATCTCGCCGTCGCGGGCGTTCGAGGGCTTGAGCGCATCGATACTCTTGCCCGCGGCCTGCAAGGTCCGTTCGAGCTCCGAAGCGACGTCGAAATAGCTATCCAACGGCGCCTTGTTCGGGCCGGTCACGAAGATCATCGTCTCGATGCCCGCCTCTCGCGCTTCGTCCACCGCATATTGGATGAGCGGGCGGTCGACGATGGTGATCATCTCCTTGGGGATGGTCTTGGTCGCGGGGAGGAGGCGAGTCCCGAGCCCCGCGACCGGGAAGACCGCCTTGCGGATCTTCGCCTGGCTCATCGGCCGCCGTCCGGAGTGACGGGCCCGGTCTCCTCCTCGGCAGGCTCGGGGTCGGTCCCGGCTGGCGCGGGCGGCGCGGCCCCGCCGATCGGCGGCGGAAGGTCGAACGGATCGGGCTTGCGCGGCTCGGACTTCTTGACCAGCTCGTCGACCCGGTCGGGGCGGGCATAAGGCGGTGGGGTCAGCAATTGCTCGGCATCGGGAGTCGTTCGCGCCATCAGCGGCTTGACCGGAAGCGCCTGGCCCTTTGCGGGCTCGAGGTCGCCAACGCGGCCGCAGCCGGCAAGGGCGGCGAGGGCGACAGGGACGGCGAAGCGGAAAAGCATGGAGGCGAGCGCTAGCCGCTTCGCAAGCGACTTTCCAGCTTGGCCTTGCTGCGCGCCGAGTGCTTTCCTATCGCGCAATGGATGCGCTGGTTGCTGCCTTTGCTGCTCGTTGTGCCGGCCTGTTCCCAGCAGGAGCCGAAGCAAAGCGAGACCGACGCCGCCATGGCGGAAGCGGCTCCGAAGGCGGGGGTAGACCGATCCAAGACCGGGTCGGCCGCGCCCGACGTCGAGTTCATCGATTCCGAGGGCGAGACTGTGACGCTAACCGATTTCGCCGGGAAGCCGGTGCTGCTCAACCTGTGGGCGAGCTGGTGCGCGCCGTGCGTGAAGGAGCTTCCGACCCTGGCGGCTCTCGACAAGGCCGGCGCTGTACAGGTTCTCGCGGTGAGCCAGGACAGTGGGCCGCACACTTCGGTCAAGGCCTTCCTAGCCAAGCTCAAGGTCGGTGGCCTCGGCGCTTATCAGGACCCGGCGATGGGCTTGTCGGGGGCGCTGGCCGCGCAGGTCTTGCCGACCTCGGTGCTCTACGACGCCAGCGGGCGCGAGGTGTGGCGCTATACCGGCGACCTCGACTGGACCGGGGCCGAAGCCGCTAAATTGCTGGCCGAAGCCGGCGCCGCCCCCGCCACAGGCTGAGCAGCCGGCCGTCGATCGCGGCGAGGCCGATGGCGATCAGCGCGAGGCCGAGGAAGTCCTGCGGCGCAAGGGTCTCGCCGAGCAGGAGCGCGCCGAGCAGGATGGCGATCGGCGGGACCAGCAGGGTCACGAGCAAGGCGTTGGTCGCGCCGGCCGAATCGATCAGGCGGAAATAGAGCACGTAGCCAAAGGCGCTGCACAGCAAGGCCAGAGCGACGATCGAGCCCCAGGCTTCGAGCGGCGGAAACGCCGCGGTCCACGGCCGGTCGACCAGCAGCATGACCGGGAGCATCATCACCGCCCCTGCCGTCAGCTGACCGGTGGTTACCGACAAGGGCGACAGCCCGAGCGGCCGATAGCGCCGCGCCCACACCGCGGCGAGCGCGTAGCAGAGAGCGGCGACGATGCAGGCGAGCTGAGCCAGAGCGTTGGCGCCGATTGTGGTGAACAGGCTGGGGCCGATCATCACCGCGACCCCGCCGAAGCCGATCAGCACCCCAGTCAGCTTGCGCGGGGTCATGCGCTCGTCGCTGGTGAAGAGGTGGGCGACGACCACGCCCCAGATCGGCGTGGTGGCGTTGAGGATCGAGGCGAGGCCGCTGGCGATCTGGGTCTGGCCCCAGCCGAACAGCGCGAAAGGCAAAGCATTGTTGAGCAGAGCGAGGAGGAAGATCCCGCCCCACATCGCGCGGGGAAGAGCAAGCTTCTGGCCGGTCCACGCAAGAAACGCCCACATCCCGGCCGCGGCGATGGTCAGCCGGAGCCACACATAGGTCAGCGGATCGACGTGGCGGACCGCGACCCCGATGAACACGAACGCCCCGCCCCAGATCACGGCGAGCGCGGCGAGGATCGCCCAATCGCGCCCGTTCATCATCGTTCGGATCATCCCCGACGCATAGACGTCGGGCGCTCCGGCGGCGTCCGCGCAATTGCGCTCAAATTCGGAAGGCTCGGCCAGCTTCATCCGCGGATTCTACCGACAAGCAATGTCGGCCAGCCAACAAATGGTCGGGCCGGACCGATTAAGACGGCTTATGAGCGTCAGTCGCGGAGCAACTCGTTGATCCCGGTCTTCGAGCGGGTGCGCTCGTCGACCCGCTTGACGATGACGGCGCAGGCGAGGCTCGGCCCGCCATCCTTGGCCGGGAGCGCGCCGGGGACGACCACCGAATAGGCCGGCACCCGACCGTAGGATATTTCGCCGCTTGCCCGATCGACGATCTTGGTCGAGGCGCCGAGGAACACGCCCATCGAGATCACCGCGCCGCGCTCGACGATGACGCCCTCTGCGACCTCGCTGCGAGCGCCGATGAAGCAATCGTCCTCGATGATCACCGGCCCCGCCTGGAGCGGCTCGAGCACCCCGCCGATGCCGGTCCCGCCCGAGATGTGGACGTTGGCGCCGATCTGGGCACAGCTTCCGACCGTCGCCCAGGTGTCGATCATCGTGCCCTCGCCGACATGAGCGCCGATGTTGACGAAGCTCGGCATCAGCACGGCGCCCGGCGCTATATAAGCGCCGCGGCGAACGATCGCGCCCGGGACCGCGCGGAACCCACCTTCCGCGAACTCCTTGTCGCCCCAGGCGGCGAACTTGGACGGCACCTTGTCCCACCAGAAGCCGCCGCCGGGCGCTCCGCCGATCCGCTCCATCGGGTTGAGGCGGAAGGACAGCAAAACCGCTTTCTTGAGCCATTGGTTGACGGTCCAACCGCCGCCCGACGGTTCGGCGACGCGCGCTTGCCCGCTGTCGAGCAAGGCGAGCGCGCGGTCGACCGCGGTCCGAACCTCACCGTGGGTCTCGGGGCCGACCCGGTCGCGCTCCTCCCACGCCTGGTCGATCAGCGCTTCGAGTTCCGCCGTCATTCTGCGTCTCCAACAATCGATTCGAGCCACGCGCCGAGGTCGTCGGTGACCACGTCGACGATGTCCGGATCGAACTCGTGGCTTCCGCGCTCGGAGCCATTGTCGATCCATACCGTGGTCATGCCCAGCGCCTTCGCCGGCCGCAAATTGCGCGCCATGTCCTCGGCCATCAAAGCGCGCTTCGGGTCGATCCCGAACTGGTCGAGCAGCTTGCGATAGCCGTGCACGTCGGGCTTGGGCCTCAGGTCGGCGGCGAAAATGTCGTGAAGATGGTCGAGCTCGGCGGCGATCCCGAGCCGGTCGAGCACCCGCCAGGCATAATCCGCGTCGCCGTTGGTATGGACGAACTTGCGGCCCGGAAGGCGCGTCCACGCGCGCACCAGCCGGTCGTCGCGCATGACCCGGTCGAGCGGGATGTCGTGGACATCGGTCATGAAATGGCGCGGGTCGACGTCGTGATGCTTCATCAGGCCGGCGAGCGTGGTGCCGGAGCCGTGGAAATGCATCTTTTGGATCCGTCTGGCCTCGATCGCGTCCACCCCGAGCAGCCGCTCGATATAGGCCCCCATGCGCTCGTCGATCAGGTCGAACAGCCGGGTCGAGGCCGGATAAAGGCAATTGTCGAGGTCGAAAATCCAGTCGCGGATATGGGCAAAGTCCGGTCGCATCGTCGCGACAAGCCGTTAGCGGCAATTTTGCTTTCAGGAAATCGAAAGCTTTTCAATGGCATATGCCGATTCGGAAAGCTGCGTGAAATCAGCGGCTTGAGCGGAGGGTGAGGGTGAAAAGGACGATTCAGGGACGCGCCGCATGTGCGGTCGTCATGGCGCTGAGCGTCGCCGCGTGCGGCGGCGGCGGAGGCGGTGGCGGCGGTCCGGCCCCAATTCCGCCCGCGCCGAGCACGCCTCCGCCACCGCCTCCACCGCCGCCGCCTCCTCCACCGCCCCCGCCGCCCCCACCACCGACGGGGACGTCGAATTTCGACACCGCCGAATATCGCGCGTCCAACTATGCCGTCGCGGCCGATGCGCTGACCGCCTATAATTCGGGCGCGACCGGCAAGGGCATCAAGATCGGAGTCATCGACACCGGCATCAATCCGACGCTTTCGGAATTCGCCGGCAAGATCGACCCGGCCAGCGGCGATGTCGCCGGCAATCGCGGAGTCAGCGACGAAGATGGGCACGGGACCGCGGTCAGCGCGGTCGCTGCCGCCGCGCGCAACGGATCGAACACCATGGGCGTCGCGTTCGACGCGACCATCGTCAACCTGCGCGCCGACAATCCTGGAACATGCAATACCGAGGACGGTTGCAAGTTCTACGATAGCGCGATCGCCGAAGGAATCGATATCGCGCGCCTCGCTGGGGCCAAGGTCATCAACCTGTCGCTCGGCGGGTCGACCCCGGGCTCGCAATTGCTCGCGGCGATGCAGCGCGCGGTTAATGCCGGGATCGTGCTTGTCATCTCGGCCGGCAACGACAGCCTGTCCAACCCGGACAGCTTCGCCCTGACGCCCGCCAATCAATTCCCCGGAATGGTGATCATCGCCGGCTCGGTCGGGGTCGAAAGTACCAATGGCACGATCAACACCGACCAGCTTTCCACCTTTTCCAACAAGGCCGGAAGCGGCGCGATCTATTATCTCGCCGCGCTCGGCTACAAGGATCGCGCGCCCGGCGCCGACGGCCAGCAATATCTGTGGTCGGGAACCAGCTTCTCGGCGCCGACCATTTCGGGCGCGGTCGCGCTTCTGGCGCAGGCCTTCCCCAATCTCAGCGGGCGCGAGATCGTCGACCTGCTGCTGCGAAGCGCCGACGACCTCGGAATCGCGGGCACCGATTCGACCTTCGGCCGCGGGCGGCTCAACCTCGGCCGGGCGTTCATGCCCGCCGGAACGACCAGCCTGGCCGGGACCGAACAGGTGGTCAGCCTCAGCGACAACGGCGACCTGCCCGAGGCGGCGGGCGACGCCGCGACCGGCCAGTCATTGGGCGCGATCATCCTCGACGGGTTCGACCGCGCCTACGTGCTCAATCTCGCCAAGACGCTTCGCCGGGCCGAAACGAGCAGCCCGCTGTCGCGCTCGCTTCGCAACGACGTCCGCAGCGTCTCGGTCGGAACGGGGCCAGTCAGCCTGATGATGACGGTGCGCGAGCGCCGCGACCGGCCGCTCGGCTTTGCCGTCGAGCACGCGACGATCGGTCCCGAAGATTTCGCCAAGGCGCGGCTGGTGGCCGGGTCGGCCCTAGCCAAGATCGACGACAAGACCGCGATCGCCTTCGGCTTTGCGGAAGGTGCCAAGGCGATGGAGCGAAGGCTCGATTCGGCCGCGGCGGCGAGCGGCTTTCTCGTCGCCCGCGATGTCGCCGGCGATCCAGGCTTCACCGCCAAGCGCAATGGCAGCGTCGCGCTCCGCCGCGAGATCGGCAAGCTTGGCGTGACCGTCTCGGCGGAAAGCGGAAATGTGTGGAACGACACGCGCACCAGCGCCACCGGGTCCGCCCTATCGCTGGACCAGCGTGGCGGTCGACCGCCGCTTCGGCGGACTGCGCCTCGGGTTCGGAATGAGCCGGCTCGACGAGAAGGACAGCCTGCTTGGCGGCCGCCTCGGCGCGGCGTTCGGCGGCGGTGGATCGAACAGCCTGTTCCTCGATGCCGAGGCGCGGCAGGAGTTCGGCCGCGGTTGGAGCGCGGGGCTGACCGCGCGGCGCGGCTGGACCAGCTTCAACGCCGGCCGGTTCGAAAGCGGCGCTTATGCCTTCGACCTCGGCAAATCACGCATTTTCGGGTCGAGCGATCGTCTCGGTTTCCGGGTTTCACAGCCGCTCAGGATCGAGAAGGGCGGGCTCGGGCTGATGCTTCCGACTGGCTACGACTACACAAGCGGCACCGCGACCAATGCTTATTCGCTATTCCCGCTGACCCCCAAGGGCCGCGAGATCGACGGCGAGATCAGCTACGGCTCGGCTTTGTTCGGAGACCGCGCGTGGATCGGCGGCAATCTTTTCTACCGCCGCGAGCCGGGGCACATCCGGGGCGGCGAGGACGACATCGGCGCCGCGCTCCGCTTCAGCCTCGGCTTCTAGCGGCCGCCGACTCCATATTTGACCACCACCGGGACCTCGCAGCCCCGGACCAACCGATATACCGCCTTGTAGGCGTTCGCCGGCGGCAAATCGCCAAGCTTCTGGGGCTTGAGCGGCTTTGACCGGTCGAAAGCGTGCAAGCTGGCCGTGCGCGAGCATTCGTCTTGGCTGGTCGCAGCAAGGCCTCGGGCATCGTGGGCGACAGCGGGAGACGCGCCCGCCAGGACCAGGGTCAGGATCGAAAGACTCATCGCATCCTCCTCCTGGCCCCAATCATACCTTTTCGGTGCTAGACGGTGAAGCTCTCGCCGCAGCCGCAGCTTCCGGTGGCGTTGGGATTGTCGAACACGAAGCCCGCGGCGAAATCGTCTTCCTGCCAGTCCATCGTCGAGCCGATCAGATAGAGGATGCTCGCCCCGTCGACGAAAAAGATGCCGCCCGGAGTCTCGATCCGCTCGTCCATCGGATTGGCCTCGGTCACATAATCGACCGAATAAGCGAGGCCCGAGCAGCCGCGCCGCGGAGTCGACAATTTGACCCCGATCGCGCCTTCGGGCGCGCGCGCCATGAGGTCGGCGATGCGCTGCTCGGCGGCGGAAGTCAGGGTGATCGCCGCAGGGCGGGACCGGATCTTCGTTTCCTTATTCATAGCATTCCCAATTCGAGTCGCGCCTCGTCGCTCATCTTCGACGGGTCCCACGGCGGGTCCCAGACGAGCTTGACCTCGGCATCGCGAATTCCGGGGACTCCCAGCACCCGCAACTCGACCTCCTGCGGCAAGCTTTCCGCGACCGGGCAGTGCGGGGTGGTCAAGGTCATGGTGACGAGCGCGTCGCCGTCCTCGCTGATCTCGACGTCGTAGATCAGGCCGAGCTCGTAAATGTCGACCGGGATCTCCGGGTCGTAGATCGACTTCAGGGCATTGACGACCTCGGCCTGGAGGTCGCTTCCGGGCCCGGAGGGCTCTTCCTCTTTCTCGCCGGATAGGAAGCCCGCGAGATAGTCGCGCTTGCGCTCGAAGGTTTCGGCGACGGACGCGCGCGGCGGAGTCTCGACGCTGTCGACCTCCTCGATCTCGATCTTGCGTTCCTCGTTCATCCGAAAATCCGCTTCACTTGCTCGATCCCGCGCACCAGCGCTGCGATGTCGCTCCGGTCGCTGTGCGCGGCGAAGCTGGCGCGGGCGGTGGCCGGAACGCCGAGCCAGTCCATCAGCGGCTGGGCGCAATGGTGGCCGGCGCGGACCGCGACGCCCGCATCGTCCAATATGGTGGCGGTATCGTGGGCGTGCACCCCTTCGACGTTGAAGCTGACGATCCCGGCGCTTTCGGCGGGGCCGTAGAGCGCGACTCCGCCGATCGAGCGAAGCGCGTCGCGGCATTCGCCGACCAGCGCCGCCTCATGGGCGTGAATCGAGTCCATGCCGATGGCCTGGACCCAGTCGACCGCGGCGTGGAGGCCGACCGCGCCGACGATATGCGGGGTCCCGGCCTCGAACCGCGCGGGCGGCTCGGCAAAGGTGGTCTCAGCGAAGGTCACGCGCTCGATCATCGCGCCGCCGCCCTGCCACGGCGGCATCGCCGCGAGCAGCCCGGAGCGGCCCCACAGGCAGCCGATCCCGGTGGGCCCGTAGAGTTTGTGGCCCGAATAAGCGTAAAAGTCGCATCCCAGCTCGGCGACGTCGACCGGCATGCGCGGCACGGCCTGGCAACCGTCCAGCAACAGCAATGCACCCTTGGAATGGGCGATCCCGGCTGCGCGCTTGGCGTCGAGGATGCTGCCGAGCGCGTTGGAGACATGGGCGAAGGCGACGACCCGATGCTCTTCGGTGAGGATCGCTTCGGCCGCGTCGAGGTCGATGTGGCCGTCGGGCGTCAGCGGCACCGCGTCTACGTCATATCCGGCGATCTGCCACGGCACGATGTTGCTGTGATGCTCGAGCGTCGACAGGAGAACGCGGTTACGGCCGTCCCTGGGGAGGCGCTGGGCGACGAGGTTGATCGCCTCGGTGGCGCCGCGGGTGAAGACCAGCTCGTCGGGTTTGCCGCCGATCAGCGCGGAGGCCGCGGCGCGCGCGTCTTCATAGCTCTGGGTCATCACCGCCGAGCGCTCGTACACGCCGCGATGCACTGTCGCGTAATCGCGGGAGTAGGCCGTGGTGATGGCGTCGATCACCGCCTGCGGCTTTTGCGCGGTCGCGGCGCTGTCGAGATAATGCCAGTTCGCGATGGCCGGGAACTGGCCGCGCACGTCGAGCGCCGAATTGATGCGGGTGGGCGCGTTCATGCCGCCACCTTCCGAAGCACGTCACGCGCCGCGACCGCGATGTCGCTGTCGGATCCCAGCGAATCCCACAGGCCGCCAATGAAGCCTTCGAGCAGCAGCGCCCGAGCGCTCGCCGGGTCGAGCCCGCGGCTCATCGCGTAGAACAATTGCTGCGCGTCGAGCTCGCCAACGGTCGCGCCGTGCGCGCATTTGACGTCGTCGGCGTAGATTTCGAGCTCGGGCTTGGCGTTGGCGCTCGCGCCGCGATCGAGCAGGATCGCCTTGACCGATTGCTCGGCGTCGGTGCCATCGGCGCCGCGCGCGACCGCGACCTTGCCGAGATAGGAGCCGATCGCTTTTCCGCCGAGCACGCTGCGCACCGTCTGGCGCGACGTTGCGTCGGGCTCGAGGTGGCGGACGGTGGTGACGATCTCGTTGGTCGATTGAGCCCCGCCGATGTTCGCCGCGTGGAATTCGAAATGCGCGCCTTCGCGCAGGCTGATGTCGAGCTCGATGCGGCCGTAGAGCGACGCGTTGTTGAGCGCGAAGATGCGCGCCGATGCGCCCGCTTCGACGACCAGTTCGACGCGCCGGATGGCGATCGGATCGCCGCTCGGAAGCCAGATTTGCTGCAGCTTTTGCTGCGCAGCAATTGCGATGCGCTCGGGGGCTTGGAGCGCGTCCCACACCGACTCCAAAGCGTCGATGTCGGCGTAGCGGAACGCCTCGTCCTTGCGGGTTGGAAGCGCGGTCATGCGCGCCTCTTCATCAGGCGGCGCAGCTGCTTGTCGCGCTTCTTCTGCCGCTCGGGAGCGAGCAGCCCATAGAGCGAGTTGAGCGCGAACCCCGCCGCGAACACGACCGCAAGCGTGACGGCGGCATTACCCGTTTCGACGAAGCGGCCGATGATGAAGTCGAGAATCGCGATGATCCCGAACAGGATGACCAGCAGCGCGGTGTCCGCGACTCCACGCCCGGGCTTGCCCCGCGAGGCGCCGGCCACGATCATGAAGGCGATGCACCCAAGGATGGCCCACATTGCCGTCACGCCGCAGCCTCCGCATAGCCCTGGCGCTCGAGCTCGCGGGCGAGCTCGATGTCGCCCGAGCGGGTGATCCGGCCGGCCTGGAGGACGTGCACGGCATCGGGGCGGACATATTCGAGCAGGCGCTCGTAATGGGTGATCAGCAGTACGCCCTTATCGGGTGCGCGCATGATGCGGTTGATGCCGTCGCCGACGATGCGCAGCGCGTCGATGTCGAGCCCGCTGTCGGTCTCGTCGAGGATCGCGAAGCGCGGGTTGATGATGCCCATCTGGACCATCTCGGCGCGCTTCTTTTCGCCGCCGGAAAAGCCGACGTTGACCGGGCGCTTGAGCATCTCGATGTCCATGCCGAGCGCTTCGGCCTGGCCGCGCGCGAGCTTGATGAATTCGGCTCCGGAAAGCTCGGCCTCGCCGCGCGAACGCCGCTGCGAATTCAAACTCTCGCGCAGGAACTGCAGGTAGGACACGCCAGGGATTTCGACCGGATATTGAAAACCGAGGAACAGCCCCGCCGCAGCGCGCTCGTGCGGTTCGAGGGCGAGCAAATCCCGACCGTCAAATGTCGCGCCGCCCTCACTGACCTCATAGCCGGGGCGGCCGGCAAGCACATAAGCGAGCGTCGACTTGCCCGACCCGTTCGGACCCATAATCGCATGCACCTCGCCTGCCGGCACGTGCAGCGACACGCCGTTCAGGATCGGCTTGTCGGCGACGGTCGCGTGGAGGTTGGTGATTTCAAGCATCAAAAGGCCTTCACGATCCAGGAACGGACGTCGGCGCCGGCATCGCGGTCTTTGGCGATCCGCAGATAATCGGCGGAATTGAGAAACGCGCGCGCTGCCGCGTCGCTCTCAAAACGCATCACGACGATCTTGTCGATGCCGTCGCCGCTTCCATCCACCGGTTTGGGATTTTCGTCAGCGGCAAGCATTGTACCGCCGCTCTGCGCGAAAACTGCGGGGAATGCGGCTGCATAAGCGTCGTAACGCTGCTTGTCCCTGAACCGGATGTTCCCGACAACGAGTGCACCAGCCATTAGCCGACGCTCCCCTCAAGGCTGATCCCCAGCAGCTTCTGCGCCTCGACCGCGAACTCCATCGGCAGTTGCTTCAGCACCTCGCGCGCGAAGCCGTTGACGATCAGCGCGACGGCGCTTTCCGCGTCGAGGCCGCGGCTCATCGCGTAGAACAATTGGTCCTCGCTGATCTTCGAGGTGGTCGCTTCATGCTCGATCTGCGCGGTCGGGTTCTTGACCTCGATATAGGGCACGGTGTGGGCGCCGCAGTCGGCCCCGAGCAGCAGCGAATCGCACTGGGTGAAGTTGCGGACATTCTCGGCGCGCGGGAGCACGCGGACCAGGCCGCGATAGGTGTTGTTCGAGCGGCCGGCGCTGATCCCCTTCGACACGATGGTCGACCGGGTGTTGGCGCCAATGTGCACCATCTTGGTGCCGGTGTCGGCCTGCTGGCGGTTGTTGGTCAGCGCGACCGAATAGAATTCGCCTACGCTTCCCTCGCCCTTCAAAATGCAGCTCGGATATTTCCAGGTGATCGCGGAGCCGGTCTCGACCTGGGTCCAGCTGACCTTCGAGCGGTCGCCTGAGCACAGCGCGCGCTTGGTGACGAAATTGAAGATCCCGCCCTTGCCTTCCTTGTCGCCCGGGTACCAGTTCTGGACGGTCGAGTATTTCACCTCGGCGTCCTCGTGCGCGAAAATCTCGACCACCGCGGCGTGGAGCTGGTTTTCGTCGCGCATCGGCGCGGTGCAGCCTTCGAGGTAGGAGACGTAGCTGCCCTTGTCGGCGACGATCAGGGTGCGCTCGAACTGGCCGGTGTTCTCGGCATTGATGCGGAAATAGGTGCGTCAGCTCCATCGGGCAACGCACGCCCTCGGGGACGTAGACGAAGGTGCCGTCGGAGAAGACCGCGCTGTTCAAGCAGGCAAAATAATTGTCGCGCTGCGGGACGACGCTGCCGAGATATTTGCGCACCAGCTCGGGATGCTCGTGCACTGCCTCGCTGATGGCCATGAAAATGACGCCGGCCTTCTTCAGCTCCTCGCGAAAGGTGGTCGCGACCGAGACGCTGTCGAACACCGCGTCGACCGCGACTTTCCGCGCGCCCTCGACGCCGGCGAGCACCTTCTGCTCCTCGATCGGGATTCCGAGCTTTTCATAGACTCGCAGGATCTCGGGATCGACCTCGTCGAGGCTGCCGAGCTTGGGCTTCTTCTTCGGCTCAGCGTAATAATAAGCGTCCTGATAATCGATCTTGGGCAAATCGAGCTTGGCCCAGTCGACCTCTTCCATCTCGAGCCACGCGCGATAGCCCTTGAGGCGCCAGTCGAGCATCCACCCGGGCTCGTTCTTCTTCGCCGAGATGAAGCGGACCGTGTCTTCATTGAGGCCCTTGGGCGCGAACTCCTGCTCGATGTCGCTGGAGAAGCCCCATTCGTAATCCTGGGCGATCTTCTCGCGGATCTCGCGGTTCTTGACGGCCTCGTTCATCGCGCGAGCTCCATCAGGCTGACCGCACCGAGCGCGCCGCGCACCGCGTGTCCGACGAGACCTAAATGGGGTTTAACCCGGCAGCGCGAATCGAGCGCGCAATCATAGCCGCCGCCGGAGCAGGCCGACATCGCGATCGGCCCTTCCACCGCCTCGACGATGTCGGCGAGGCTGATGTCGCCCGCGGGGCGCGCCAGCACGAACCCGCCGCCGGCGCCGCGATGGCTGCTGAGGAGGCCGTGCGTGGCGAGCAGGCCCATCAGTTTCTGGGTTGTCGGGAGGGGAACCCCGGTGTCGTCGGCGAGAGCGGTCGCCGACAGCCGCTCGCCCGCGGGAAAGCGGGCTGCGGCGGTCATCAATACGACCGCATAATCGGCGAGATGGGACAGTTTCATCGTTAAATCGGAGCTTTCCAGTCCGATTTAGGCGCTACGCCACGGAAACTCAACTCCGCTGGCGCGCGATCCAATCGTCGACTCGCTTTTCGAGCATGTCTAGCGGCATCGAGCCGGCGAGCAGCACGGTGTCGTGAAAGCCGCGATCGTCGTAGCGATCACCGAGCGCCTGCTTGGCCCGCGCGCGCAGCTCCTCGATCTTGAGCTTGCCGACCATGTAGGCAGTCGCCTGGCCCGGATAGACGATGTAGCGCTCGATCGCCTTGACAATCCCGCCCTTGGCGTCGGCGCTATTGTCCTCGACATATTTAATCGCTTGCTCGCGGGTCCAGCGCTTGTGGTGGAGGCCGGAGTCGACGACCAGCCGGATCGCCCGATGAAGCTCGAGCTGGAGCCGCCCGAAGTCGCGATAGGGATCGGCGTAGAGACCCATCTCCTTGCACAATTTCTCGGCGTAGAGGCCCCAGCCTTCGTCGGTTGCGGTATAGCCCGAGAACTGGCGGAACGGCGGAACCGCGCCTTCGCCGAGCTCGGACAAAAGCGCGCCCTGGAGGTGGTGGCCGGGAATGCCCTCATGGCAGAACAGGGCCTCGACCTCGGTCGAGGGCATGTCGTTCATGTCGTAGAGGTTGACGTAATAGGTGCCAGGACGCGAGCCGTCGGGCGGCGGATCCTGGTAGAACGCCTTGCCCGCGCTCTTCTCGCGGAACGGCTCGACGGGCTTGATCAGCAGCGGCGCCTTGGGGAGCGTTCCGAAATAGCGCGGAAGCTGCGCCTGGACGGCCGCCTGCGCCTTGGCGGTTTCGTCCAGATACATCTGCTTACCCGCCGCGGTGTTCGGGTAATAGAATTGCTTCGAGCTTCGCATATGCTCGAAGAAGTCCTGCAGTGTTCCCTTGAAGCCGACCTGGTTCTTGATCGCCTCCATCTCGCCGTGGATTCGCGCGACCTGCTGCAGCCCCAGATCGTGAATCTGGTCGCCGGTGTAGTCGACCGTCGTGTAATATTTGAGCAGCGTGCGATACTGCTCAGCGCCGTTGGGGAAGCGCCAGATTCCGTCGTCCGTGCCGGCGACCTTGTGCTGCGCCTGCATCAGCGCGATCACCCGCTGGTAGGCGGGGCGAAGGTCGTTGACGAGCGCGGTACGCGCCGAATCGAGGAGTCGCTCCTTGGTCGCGGCGTCGGCGTTGAGCTTGTCGACCTTGTCCTTGAAATCGGCCCACAGCGCACTGTCCTCGCCCTCGGTGAACGGGGCTCCGGAGATGATGTTGCGCGAATCGGCGATGATGTAGGGAAACACCCACTTGGGCGGCAGAACGCCTTGAGTCTGGCGCTCTTTGGCCTCGGCCACCGACTGGTCGAGGTAGCGGGCGATCTCGCGGAGCCGCGAGACATAGGCTTCCGCGTCGGAGACGGTGTCGACCTTGTGGATGTTGATCAGGAACGCCGGTCCCTCGCTCTGGGCGCCGTTCATCTGGTCGAAGACATAACCCCATTCGCGATAGGGGTAGATCGATTGGAACCGGGCGTTGCGATACAGGAACAAATCGTAGCTCAGCTGGTCCTCGGGCGAGAGCGTGGCGCGCTGAAAGCGCCGCTGGAGTTCCGCCGCCTGGCGCCGCCCGAGCTCGCGTTCAGCCAGAGCCGCCTCGTCGGTATATTCGTCCCACTCGCCGTAATCCTCGTCCTTGATCCCGCGATAGGCCTTCGAGACCGGCGACATCGCCAGCTCGGCCTCGTCGACGTCGTCGAAAAAGGCGGCGAGCTCGGCGTTCTTTGCGGGTACGACCGATACCGGAACAGTCGGCGGCGGGACCGGCGGTTGCCTCGTCGCCATGATCGCTGCGGGCGGAGGCGCGGTGGACGCGCAGGCGGCGAACACAAAGGGGAGGGCGGCGGTCGAGGCGGCTGCGAAAATGCGCTTCACTGGGCGATCCTTACAGTTTGCGGACATCGGCTTCGCGAAGCCGGCGGCGTTCGGCCAATGGTTTTTCGATGAACAGCCTGCGCTGGCTTGCTAGAGCCTCGGCCAATGGCAATCTACCCGCTTTTTCGCCCGCTGGCATTCGCGCTCGACGCGGAAACCGCCCATCGGGTGACCATCTCGGCATTGAAGGCGATGCCCAAGCGAAGGCCCCGCAAGTTCGATCCGCTGCTCACGACCAGCGTCGTCGGGCTCGGCTTCCCTTCGCCGGTCGGGCTCGCCGCCGGGTTCGACAAGAATGCCGAAGTGGCGGACGCGATGCTCGGGCTCGGCTTCGGCTTCGTCGAGGTCGGGACCCTGACCCCCGTCCCGCAATCGGGCAATCCGAAGCCACGGCTGTTCCGCCTGGTCGAGGACAAAGCGGTGATCAACCGCCTGGGCTTCAACAATCGCGGGCAGGAGGATGCGCTCGGGCGGCTGAGGCGACGCGACCGTTCGCGCGGCGTGGTCGGAGTGAACATCGGCGCCAACAAGGACAGCTCCGATCGAGTCGCCGATTATGTCGCGGGCGTGCGGGCGATGAGCCCCGTTGCCGATTATCTCACCGTCAACATCAGCTCGCCCAACACGCCGGGGCTTCGCCAATTGCAAGACGAGGGCGCGCTCCGCGGACTGCTCTCGGCCGTCAACGACGCGCGTACCGTCGGTGGCCCACCGGTGTTCCTCAAGGTCGCCCCGGATCTCGGCGAGGGCGAGCCCGACCAGATCATCCGAGTCGCCATCCACCATGGGATCGACGCGATCATCGTCGCCAACACCACGACCTCGCGCCCGCCGCTCAAATCGCGCTTCGCCGGCGAAGAAGGCGGATTGTCCGGCGAGCCGCTGAAGCCTCTGGCGCTCGACGCGCTGCGCCGCTTTCGCGCGGCGAGCGGCGGGGCGATGCCGCTGATCGCGGCGGGCGGAATCGCCAGCGCCGACGACGCCTGGGCGCGAATCCGCGCCGGTGCGAGCCTCGTCCAGCTTTATTCGGCGATGGTCTATGACGGGCCGGGGCTGGCGCTACGGATCGCGCGCGGGCTGGCCGAGCGCGTCCGCGAGGCCGGCTACGCCAGCATTAACGAGGCGGTGGGACAAGAATGACGACACCCTCGCGGCGCGGATCGTAGCCGCCGTCGACCATTTCGCGGCCGGCCGAATCGCGGCGGATCAGGACTGCATGGACTCCTGAATCCTCGCCTTGGCCCGGTTTGACGACGACGCCGCGTTGGGCGAGTCCCTCGAGGACCCCGGCTGGAAACTTGTCGATCTCCCCGCCGTAGCTGGTCCCGCGCGCGACCAGGTTCGGAGCCGCGAGCGCGTCCTGCATGCTCAATTCCCAGTCGATCGCCGCGACCAGCGACTTGGCGACGAAGGCGAGGATAGCATTGCCGCCGGCAGAGCCGATCGCGCCGGAAAAACGGCCCTCGCGGTCGAACAGGATCAGCGGGGTCATCGAGGAGCGTGGGCGCTTGCCGGGGGCGACGGCATTGGCCGCCGGCTGGCCCCTGGCAGTAACGGGGCTGAAGGAGAAGTCGGTCAGCTGGTTGTTGAGGAAAAAGCCGTCGACCATCCGCCCCGAGCCGAAAATCGATTCGACCGTGGTGGTCATGCTGACGACATTGCCGGCGGAATCGCGGACGATGAAATGCGAGGTGCCACTCGGCTCAAGAGTCTTGTCGGCGGGCAGCGCGGGCGCGCCGGCGGGAACGCCCGGCTTCGGAGCGGCGGTGGGCGAAAGAGTCCCGATGAGCCTGGCGCGCTGGTCGAGATAGGCGGGGGATAAAAGCCCATCCACGGGCACCCGGACATGGGCCGGATCCCCGACATAATGGTCGCGGTCGGCGTACATCAGCCGGCTCGCTTCGGCGAACAGCAACCAGGCGTGTGGATCGGTCGGCGCTCGGCTGGCGATGTCGGTGCGCTCGAGCAGCCCGAGCAAAAGCAGGGTGCCGATGCCGCTCGCGGGCGGCGGGGGGCCGCAGACCCGATAGGCGCGATAGCGGCCGCACAGGGCCGCGCGCTTGACGGGGCGATAGGCCGCAAGGTCGGCCATGGTCATGGTCGAGGGCAGTTCGCCCTGGCGAAGCCGCTCGACGATGCGCGCGGCGGTCTCGCCCGTATAGAGCGCGGCGGGGCCGTTCGCCGCGAGCCGGCGGAGGAAAGCGGCATAGGCCGGGTTCCTGAGGCGCTCGCCGGCCTCGACCAGCGCTCCGTTCGGACCCTGGTGGAAATAGGCCCGGAAATCGGGAGTCCGGGTCTGCGGGTAGGACGTGCGGAGCAGGCGCGCGAGGCGCGGGCTGACGATGAAGCCGTCGGCGGCGGCGCGCTCGGCCGAGCCGAACAGGCTGCTCCACGCGAGCCTGCCGTGCTCGCTTTGGGCGAGGGCGAGGGCGGCGACCGCTCCCGGGACGCCGGTCGAGCGCCCGCTAAGCACCGCGGTGCCGAAATCGAGCGGCTCGCCGTCGGGACCGAGGAACATCGCGGAGCTGGCGCCCGCCGGCGCGGCTTCCCGGCCGTCGTAGATGGTGAGCTGGCCCGAGCGGCCGTCGAGATAATTGATGAACGCCCCGCCGCCGAGGCCCGAGCTTTGCGGCTCGACCAGGCTCAGCATCGCCTGGACCGCGACCGCCGCGTCGATCGCGCTTCCGCCGCGCTCGAGCACCTCGGCCCCGGCGCGCGCGGCGAGCGGGTTGGCGGCGATGACGAACGCCTGGGCCTGCTGCTGTGCGGCCGGTGCGGACGAATGGGAAACCGGCGCCGGGGCCGCAGTGCAGGCGGCGGCGACGAGCGCGAACAAAGCGGTGAGGATACGCATCGCCCGATTGCCTAGACGCGGCGGGCGCGGCTTGTCCACGCGCCTTCGCGCTCTGGAAAGCGCGATCCGATCGTCCTAACAGCGGCCGGCGATTGGGGCAGCCCGCGGGGAGAGACAGTTTGGCGCGTCAGCTCGAGCATTTCCCGAACCTGGTGACGATGTTCCTCGCCCGGGCGGAGGAGAAAGGCGACAAGCCGTTCCTGTGGGCGAAGGTCGGCGGCGCCTGGCAGTCGACCAGCTACAAGGAGGCGGCGCGGCAGGTCGCGGCGCTGGCCGAATTGCTCGCGCGGATCGGCCTCAAGCCCGGCGACCGGGTCGCCGTGGTCAGCGAGAACCGGCCCGAATGGCTGATCGCGGACTTGGGGATCATGGCCGCGGGCTGCGTCACCGTCCCGACCTACACCACCAACACCACCCGCGATCACAGCCACGTGCTGGTCAATTCGGGCGCTCGGGCGGTGATCGTATCGACCCGCAAGCTCGCGCAGACCCTGCTTCCGGCGATCATGGACGCGCCCGATTGCCATCAGCTGATCGCGATCGAAGCGCTGGGCAGCGGGCAAGAGCCCGACTTCGTCGACGTCCATAACTGGTCGCAGCTGGTCGCAGAGGGCGGCGACGTGCCCGCGCTGGCCGAGCGGATGGGCAAGGTCGGGCGCAACGACCTCGCCTGCCTCATCTACACCAGCGGCACCGGCGGCGCGCCGCGCGGGGTGATGCAGCACCACGGCGCCTTGCTCCACAACGTCGCCGGCGCGGCCGACATCATCTCGACCGATTTCGGCTGGGGCGACGAGATCTTCCTCTCCTTCCTCCCGGCGAGCCACGCCTATGAGCATATGGGCGGGCAAATGTTCCCGATCGCGCTCGGCGGGCAGATCTACTACGCCGAGAGCCTCGAGAAGCTCGCCGCCAATATCGAGGAGGTCCAGCCGACCATCATGGTGGTCGTCCCGCGCCTGTTCGAAATGCTTCGCGCGCGGATCATGAAATCGGTCGAGCAAGGCGGGAAATTGTCGGCGTTCCTGCTCGATACCGCGCTCAAGATCGGCAAGGACCGGCATGTCGGGCGGATGAAGCCGTGGGACTGGCCGATGGACCAGCTGCTGTCGGCGACGCTCCGGCGCAAGGTCAAGGCCAAGGTCGGCAAGCGGACCAAGGCGTGGGTGTCGGGCGGGGCGCCGCTCAATCCCGAGGTCGGGATCTTCTTCGAGTCGCTCGGGATCACCTTCCTCCAGGGCTATGGCCAGACCGAAGCCGCGCCGCTGATCAGCTGCAACCGGCCCAGGGTCGGGATCCGGCTCGAGACGGTCGGGCCGCCGGTCAAGGACACCGAGGTCCGGATCGCGGAGGACGGCGAGATCCTGGTGCGCGGCGAGAACGTCATGCACGGATATTGGCAGAACCCGGAGGAAACAGCGCGAGTCCTGCTACCCGCCGGCGACGGCAAGGGGCCGTGGCTGGCGACCGGCGACATCGGCCATTTCGACGACAAGGGCCGGATCCTCATCACCGACCGCAAGAAGGATCTGATCGTCAACGACAAGGGCGACAACGTGTCGCCGCAGCGGATTGAGGGAATGCTGACGATCCAGCCCGAGATCGCCCAGGCGATGGTCTATGGCGACCGCAAGCCCTATCTCGTCGCGCTGCTTGTCCCGGATCCGGAATATGCGAAGGCCGAGGATTTGCAGCAGCGGCTCTCGGCTGCGGTCGACCGGGTCAACGGCGATCTCTCGGTGACCGAACGGGTGCGCCGGTTCATCGTCTCGGACGAGCCGTTCACGATCGAAAACGAGCAATTGACTCCATCGCTCAAGATCCGCCGCCACATGATCGTCCAGCAATATGGCGAGCGGCTAGCCGCGCTCTACAAGCGCTAATAACTAGGGCCGCGTGTAAGGCGTGAAGTCCCCGAAGACGCAGCTTCCGACGGTCATGCCGCTTCCGGTGTCGACCACGGTCGCGATTTGACCGTTGCAGAGAGCGCCGCTTCCAAACTGCCTCGTCACCATCGCATAGCCACCACGGCCCAGGTTGGGACACCCACCTTTGAGATGCGCGACGTAGACCCGGTTGGCGCCTTGCCGGAACACGACCGTGTTGTCGTCGATCACGCGCATGTCGTCAGCGTTGTACGAGGGAAGACAGCTCGTCGGCCGCCCTGCGACCTTGCCTTCAATGAGTTTCGCATATTCGGCCTGCTTGTCGGGGCTTCTAACGACCGGCTGCGGGGCGGTGGAGCAAGCGGCGAGCCCGGCGCCCGCCGCGATCAGTGCGATGTTTCGCATATTGGCCTCCTGGTGCTGCGCGGATTCTGGCGCTTACTCTCCTTAACCGAAGCTGTCTTTGGCGCTCCGCCGCTCGGCGAACTCGGCGACGCTCGCTGCGCGAACGAACGGGTTGGTCGCTCGCTCCTTGCCGACCGTGGTCGGAAGCGTGATTTCGCCCTGCTCGCGCAGCCGGGCGACCGCTTTCAGGCGCTCGGCGATGTCGCGATTGCCCGGCTCGGCGTGGACAGCGAAGCGCGCATTGGCAAGCGTATATTCGTGGCCGCAGTAAAGCGCCGTGTCTTCGGGCAGAGCGGCGATCCGCTGTAGCGAATCGTACATCTGCTGGGCGGTTCCCTCGAACAGCCGCCCGCAACCCATGGCGAATAGGGTGTCGCCGACGAACGCGATCCGGTCCTCATCGAACACCAAGGCGAGGTGGCCGAGCGTGTGCCCGGGGATTTCAATTGCCCGGCCGACATGGTCGCCGATCCTGAGCTCGCTTCCCTCCTCCAGCGCAACGTCGCGGACCTTGATGTCCTCGGCAGCCGGACCGGACACGGTGCACCCGGTCGCATCCTTGACCCCCGCGTTGCCGCCGGTGTGGTCCCAGTGATGGTGAGTGTTCCAGACCTGCGTGATTTGCCAGCCGCGCCGCTTGGCCTCGGCTAGCGGGGGCGCGGCATCGCCGGGATCGACTACCGCCGTCTCGCCGCTCGCCTGGTCGTGGACGAGCCAGATGTAATTGTCGCTGAACGCGGGAACGGGAATGATCTCGAGCGCCATGCCGGCATCCTAGGCGCCTCGCGCCGCGGCGTCACGGGCACCCGCCCTGTTTCGCTTATGCAACAGTTGCGAATTCTTGCGCGGGACCGCTTTCAACCCGCTCAACTCATCGCTATAAATACACGGTTCGTCGACGATCGTGACCGGCGATGGTGTCCGGTGATCGTCAGCAAAGGCGACGAACATGGGGCTATTTCCGCCATGATCCAGCATCTCCAGGACAATCGCGTCGTCCTCCTCGGCGCCGTCGCAATTTTCGCTTTCGGACTCACCGCCAGCGGCTACGTGCTCGGCGACGGGCTGAGGCGCGCCAAGTCGGCCGAGCGGACGGTCACCGTCCGCGGCGTTTCCGAACGCGACGTCGTCGCCGATCTCGCCACCTGGTCGGTCGAGTTCACTGCCAAAGGCAGCGATCTGGCGCCGGTCCAGCAATCGGTCGACGGGCAGGCGCGGCAGGTGCGCGACTTCTTCCGTACGGCCGGGTTCAAGCCGGCCGAGATCAGCGACAGCAACATCAGCGTCAGCCGCCAGCGCGACTCCGACGATGCCGGCGCGCCCGACCGGGTCGTCGTCCGGCGCACGCTCCAGCTTCGGACCAATGAGGTGCTCAAGGCGCGCGAGGCCTTCGCGCGCCAGGCCGAGCTCCTGCGCGGCGGAGTGGAGATGGCGTCGAGCGACGTCAGCTACACCTTCACCGGGCTCAATGCGCTGAAGCCGCAGATGATCGCCGAGGCGACCCGCAACGCGCGCCGGAGCGCCGAGGAGTTCGCTCGCGACAGCGGTGCGGAGGTGGGCCGGATCAAGAATGCCAGCCAAGGCTATTTCTCGGTCGGGCCGAGGGACGGCGAGACCTGCGAAGGCTGCGGCTCGACGGGATCGACCTCGCCCTACCAGAAGGTGCGGGTGGTCACGACGATCGACTACGACCTTGGCTGATCGTCCTCGGGCTCGCCGTCCTCGACCTCGGCGTCGGGGACCGCGACCCGGTCGGTAACGGTCAGCGGGACCGGGAGCATGTTCAGCGCCTCGCGGGCGTCGCGGCCGGCCCGGCCGTTGGGATCGCGTTCGATCGCCCGCTGCCAGTACATCCGGGCGCCGGGGACGTCGCCGTTGAAGTGGGCAACATGGCCGGCCTGGAACAGCAAGGTCGGGTCCGCCGGAGCGATGGCGAGCGCCCGGTCGATCGAATTCTCGGCGGTCTTGCCGTCGCCTTCGCGGATCGCCAGCGCGGCCGAGAAATACCAGGCGAAGGGATCCTTCGCGATCGTGCCCATCGCTTCGTTGAGCTTGGCGCGGGCGGTCTTGAGGTCGCCCTGCGCCTCGGCGGCGCGGGCGCGGTCGAGCAAGGCTTCGCCGCGCTGCTCGGCGACCAGGCCGGTGCCTCCCAGTGCCTGGTCGAGGACCGTTCCGGCGCGCTTCGGGTCGCCCGCGGCGATCCACATGTTCCCCGCAGCGGCGAGCAAGCGATCGACTTCCGGATCGCCCGCGCCTGCCGCGGTCGCGCGCTTGGTCTCGGCGGCGCGCTCGAAGGACTCGGCGGCGGCGCGATAGTCGCCGCGCGCCTGCGCAGCGAGCGCGCGGCAAATGCCGGCTTCGGCGGTGACCACGTCGGGGCAGGGCGCCGACGCCGGCTGAGCGGCCGCGGCGGCAAGGAACAGCACGAAGGGAAGGATCAACGAACGCTCTCCACGAGGCCCGCGAGCTGGACTAGGATCGAGTTCGATCTCGTGCGGCTCGCTCAGGCGATGGCGGCTTCCCTTGATGATGGTCAGCTGGACATCGGCTGAACGGAGCTGGCGCATCAGCCGGTGGGCGACCTCGAGCGGGACGTTGGGATCGTCCTCGCCGTGGACCAGCCGTACCGGGCAGTCGATCGCGATCGGGTGCTCGAGCAGGCGCAGCTCCTGGCCCGATTCCCAGAAATCGCGATGGACCCGCATTGGCTCGCCGCCGTAGGGATTTTCTTCCTCGAGCAGCCCTTCGCGGACGATCACCTGCTTCTGGCTCTCGGTGAAGCCCCATTGGGTGAAATCGGGCGCGGCGGCGATCCCGAGCAGGGCCGCGACCCGCTCCGGGAAGCGGAGCGCAAGGTGGAGCGCGACCCAGCCGCCCAGGGACGAGCCGACGGGGATGACCGGGCCCTGGGTGAGCTGGTCGAGCGCGGCTGCGGCTTCCTCGATCCACTGATCGAGGGTCGCCTCGCCGAATTCGCCGGCGCTTGCGCCGGTGCCCGAATAGTCGAGGCGCAGGCAGGCCAGACCGCGGTCGGCGGCATAAGCGTCGATCGCGGTCGCCTTGGCCCCTTCCATGTCCGAGGCATAGCCGGGCAGGAACAGCACCGTCGGCGCGTCGCCTTCGCGCTTGCGGATGGCGATCTCGCGCCCGCTTTTGATCGTCAGCCGTTGAATCTCGTTCATCGCATCCCCTTAGCGCCTGGCGCGTCCCGTGCCACTGGCGTGACCGCGTCAGATGGCGCGAGACTGGTGGCGCGACAGGGGCGCGAACACTTCCTCGACGCTTTGGCCGAACAGTTCGGCGATCCGGAACGCCAGCGCCAGCGACGGGTCGGAGCGGCCGGTCTCGATCGCGTTGATGCTTTGCCGCGACACGCCGAGCCGCCGGGCAAGATCGGCCTGAGAGAGGCGCTCGCCGCGGCGCAAAAGGGCGATGCGGTTCTGCATGACAAGTCCGCTTTACACCCAACCAGGCCGACACGCAAACGACGAAATGTAAAGCAGACTTGTCATACTTGCCGGATGACCCGCTCATCGAAGCGGTTGAGCCACCGTGCGCCCACCGCTAGAGCGCTCGCTCGATGACACGGATGTTCAAGATCCAGCTTCCCGACGGCTCGGTGAAGGAAATGCCCGAAGGCTCGACGCCGGCGGATGTCGCCGCCGCGATCGGGCCGGGGCTGGCCAAGGCGGCGCTGGCCGCCAAGGTCGACGGCGAGCTGCGCGACCTCAACCGACCGTTCGAGAGCGACGTGAACCTTGCCCTGGTCACCGGCCGCGACGAGAAAGACGCGCTCGAGCTCGTCCGCCACGACTTTGCGCACGTCCTCGCCGAAGCGGTCCAGAACCTTTTCCCGGGCACCCAGATCACCTTCGGACCGGCGACCGACGACGGCTTTTATTACGACTTCGCCCCGGCCCCCGGCCGTGGCCCCTTTACCGACGAGGACCTGCCGGCGATCGAGGAGGAAATGCGGCGGGTGATCGCCGCCGACAAGCCGCTGGTGCGCGAGGTCTGGGACCGCGAGCGGGTGCGCCAATTCTTCCTCGACCACGGCGAGACCTTCAAGGCCGAATGGGTGATGGAGCTTCCCGCCGACGAGCCGATCACCATGTACAAGACCGGCCACGGCGAGGCCGAGTGGATCGACCTGTGCCGCGGCCCGCACCTCGCCTCGACCGGCAAGCTCGACCCGCAGGCGTTCAAGCTGACCCGGGTGTCCGGGGCCTACTGGCGCGGCGACCAGAACAACCCGATGCTCAGCCGAATCTACGGCACCGCGTGGCTCAACAAGAAGCAGCTCGACGCCCACCTCGTCCGGCTCGAGGAGGCGGCCAAGCGCGACCATCGCAAGATCGGCCAGGAGATGGACCTGTTCCACCTCCAGAGCGAAGCGCACGGAAGCGTCTTCTGGCACCCCAAGGGCTTCGTCATCTGGCGCGCGCTCGAGGCCTATATGCGCCGCCGGCTCGACCCGGCCGGTTATCAGGAGGTCAAGACCCCGCAGCTGATGGACGCGCGCCAGTGGGAGAAGAGCGGCCATTGGGGCAAGTATCGCGAGAACATGTTCGTCGTCCCCGACGAGATCCCGAATGTCGAGGACGACGCGCCGATCATCACCGGCGACAGCGACATGATGGCGTTGAAACCGATGAACTGCCCGGCGCACGTGCTGATCTTCAAGCAGGGCATCACCAGCTACAAGGACCTCCCGCTGCGGCTCGCCGAGTTCGGCTGCTGTCACCGCAACGAGCCGCATGGCGCGCTCCACGGAATCCTCCGCGTGCGCCAGTTCACGCAGGACGACGCGCACATCTTCTGCCGCGAGGACCAGCTGGTCGACGAGGTCGTCGCCTTCTGCGACCTGCTCGATTCGGTCTACAAGGACCTCGGCTTCGAAAGCTATCAGATCAAGCTCGCGCTTCGCCCGGACGAGCGTTTCGGAAGCGACGCAATGTGGGACTGGGCCGAGCAATCACTCCGCGACGCCGTCGCCGCGACCGGCCGCAACACCCCCGAATACGGCTGGGAGGAGCTGCCCGGCGAGGGCGCCTTCTACGCGCCCAAGCTCGAATGGCATTTGACCGACGCGATCGGGCGGACCTGGCAGGTCGGGACGATGCAGACCGATACGGTCCTGCCCGACCGGCTCGACGCTTTCTACATCGGCGAGGACGGCGAGAAGCACCGTCCGGTGATGCTCCACCGCGCGATTCTCGGCACCTTCGAGCGCTTCATCGGCATCCTCATCGAGCATCACGCGGGCAAATTCCCGCTGTGGCTGGCGCCGGTTCAGGCGGTCGTCGCGACGATCGTGTCCGAAGCGGATGAATATGCCGCGGAGGTCGCGGCGGCGCTGGCGGCGGCCGGGATCCGCGTCGAGACCGACCTTCGCAACGAGAAGATCAATTACAAGGTGCGCGAGCACAGCCTCGCCAAGGTCCCTCTGCTGCTGGTGGTCGGGAAGCGCGAGGCCGAGGAGCGGACGGTCGCCTTGCGCCGGCTCGGCAGCGAGGAGCGTCAGCTCGCGCTCGGGCTCGACGAAGCGGTGGCGATGATCGCCGCCGAGGCGATTCCGCCCGACCTTCGGCCACAATGAACCGGGTTCCCCATCGGACTCGTTAAGTTCTTGGTAGGATTCCGCCGTTTACATGCATTTGAGGCGGCTGGTCCGCCGTGAGGGTGGCAAATGGCGAACGCCACGGCGACATTGTCCGAACAGGCGCGAGTGCGTGACGAAGCGGCTCGGCGCGACCGGGCCAGCAAGGCGCTGCTGAGCGAGCGCCGGGCTCAAATCCTGGCCCAAACCGCCAAAAGCCTGATCGCCGGCAAGGACCCCGACCGCGAAGTCCTGCCGGCGCTGTACAAGGCCCTCGCGGCCGAGCGAATCGTCGACGCGTCGCTCGGCTTCATCGTCACCGACCAGGTGACGACGACGATGGAGCTCGGCTTCATCAAGGGATTCCCTGAGGACGTCGTCCAGCGCTGCCTGACGCTCGATTTCGGCCAGGCGATCTGCGGCACCGTGGCCCGGACCCGACGCCCAATCCACGCCACCGACATCCAGCGCAATCTCGATCCGCTTGCCGACCTCGTCCGCTCGGCCGGGATGACAGCTTATGCCTGCCAGCCGCTGGTCGTGAACGACCGCTTCTACGGCACCTTGTCGTTCGCCTCGCGGACCCGCCGCGCGTTCGAGGCGGAGGATCTGCTGTTTTTTCGCGAGATCGCCCGTCACGTCGCCATCGCCCGATCGCGGGTTTTGCCCGGCCAAGGCTGACGCCGACCAGCCACAGCTCAGCCTAAAAAGCGGCTCGCGTCTTGCGGTCGTGGCTTTTCATCCGCGGCCTTAGCGCTTAACTGCGCGGTTCAGACCAACAGACTGGAGATGTCGTATACCCCCGCCCTATCCGCGCCGCTCGATGGCGCCGCCGCAATTCACCGGCCCCCGCTACAATGAATTCATTCAATCCCCGAAGGTCCGGGTGATCGATGAAAATGGCGAAAATCTGGGGGTGATGTATACCCGGGAGGCATTCGAGCAGGCGCAGGAAGTCGGGCTGGACCTGGTCGAAATCTCCCCCAATTCCGATCCGCCGGTGGCCAAGTTCCTCGATATCGGCCGCTACAAATACGAAGCCCAGAAGAAGGCCAATGAGGCGCGGAAGCGGCAGAAGACGCAGGAGATCAAGGAGATCAAGATGCGTCCCAACATCGACGACCACGATTATGACGTGAAGATGCGGAAGGTCGTCGAGTTCATCGAGGAAGGCGACAAGGTCAAGGTGACGATGCGCTTCCGCGGCCGCGAAATGGCCCACGGCGAGCTCGGCATGGCGGTTCTGAGGCGAGTCCAGGAACAGACCGCGGACATCGCCAAGATCGAGGCCCATCCGCGCATGGAAGGCCGCCAGATGCTGATGGTGCTCGCGCCGAAGTGAGATGACGGCTTACTGACACGGCTGTTGCATAATCGCTACGCGGGCGAACCATTGTTGCGCCGCCCGCCGCCAGCGCTTTCCTTGACCTCCCATCACGATTAGCTTCGCGCGCGAAATGAGGCGAAGGAGAGCGCCTCGTCGGGGAGACAATCTATGATGCGCAAGTCCGCTTGGCTGCTCTCAGCCGCGATCGTTGCAATTTCCGCTCCGGCCCAGGCCCAGGACCAACCGGTCGAGCAGACGGTCCCGCCGCCAACCACGCCGGATACTACGCAAACCAACGCGACCCCGACCGAAGACGCGGGTGCCGATGAGGCCGCGGTCGACGACAGCGCGTTCGAGAACCAGGCGGTCGACAGCAGCGACATCGTCATCACCGCGACTCGCCGCAACCAGGCGCTGTCCGACGTTCCCCTCGCGGTCAGCGCGGTCACCGCCGATCAGCTCCGCAACAGCGGCGCCAGCGACATCCGTCAGCTCAACCAGCTGTCGCCGACCCTCTATGTGTCGTCGACCTCGTCCGAAGCGGGCGCGGGCGTGGCCCGAATCCGCGGCATCGGCACGGTCGGCGACAACCCCGGCCTCGAAAGCTCGGTCGGCCTGTTCATCGATGGCGTTTACCGCTCGCGCACCGGCGTGGGCCTCAGCGAGCTCGGCCCGCTCGATCGGATCGAGGTGCTTCGCGGCCCGCAGGGCACCTTGTTCGGGCGCAACACTTCGGCCGGCCTGATTTCGATCATCACCGCCAAGCCGCAGTTCGAGACTTCGGTCTCCGGCCAGCTCGACGTCGGCAATTATGACTATCGCAAGGTTCAGCTGAGTGTCACCGGGCCGGTGTCGGAGACCGTGGCTGCGCGCCTCGACGGTGTGATCGTCAAGCGCGACGGGTTCATCAAGAACTCGATCACCGGCGACCGCGCCAACGACCGTGACCGCTGGATGCTTCGCGGCCAGGTGCTGTTCCAGCCCAGCAATGACACCAGCTTTCGGCTGATCGGCGATTACACCAAGCGCGACGAGACTTGCTGCGCCGCGCCCTATCTTCCGGCCAGCGACTTCGTCGCCGGGATCGGCCGTGCGCCTTCGACCACCAAGCCGCTGATGCAGGCGCTCGGCGCGGTGATCGAGGATGATCCCTTCGACCGCAGGGCGACCTGGACCGAGGGCTTCGGCTATGATTCGGACGTCAAGGACGGCGGCGTTTCGGGCGAGCTGGTCCATGACTTCGGCTGGGGCGAGCTGACCTCGATCAGCGCCTATCGCTACAACAAATGGACCCGCGGAACCGACGCCGATTACAACAATCTCGACATTCTCCACCGCGCTCCCGACGGCGGGTCGTACAACCGCTTCTCGACCTTTACCCAGGAATTCCGTCTCAACGGCAATGCCGGGTTCGTCGACTGGCTGGTCGGCGCCTATTTCGCCAACGAGGACCTGAGGGTCCGCGACAACATTGAATATGGCAGCGATTACGAGAAGTTCGCCAACTGCCTGACGATCCTCAATCCGGCCACCGGGCTTGCCCCGTTCTTCAATCCCAACGACCCGACCTGCTTCAACAAGCCGGCGCTCGCGGGCGCCCAGGCGCAGCTCGCGGCCGGGATCGCGCAGCTCACCGCCGGTATCGCGCAGATCAACGCCGCTCTCGCCGATCCCAACCTGCCGCCCGAGGTGCGCGCGCAGCTGCTCGCCCAGCTCGCCGTCCTCACGGCGCAGCGCGCGGCGCTCATCGCGCAGGCGCAGAGCCTTGCGGTGGTCAACGCCAATCCGGCTCGGCCTGGCTACGGATCGTTCGCAGCCGTGCTCGGAGTTCCGCTGGCGACGCTCAACAATGTCGGAGTCAACGACCTTTACGAGCAGAACAGCCGCAATTTCGCGCTGTTCACTCACAACATCTTTTCGCTCACCGATCAGCTCAAGTTGACGGTCGGAGCGCGCTGGACTCGCGAGCGCAAGAAGCTCGAGGCCGAATTCGCGGACGACAATGATCTATGCCGGGCCTTCTCGCTCGCCAACATCATCGCGCGCGGACTGCCGACCTCGCTCGTCGCCTTCCAGCGGCTGCCATGCTTCAGCCCGGCGGTCCCGATCGGCTTCAGTCCGAGCGACGGCAAGAAGACCGAGAGCAAGCTCTCCGGCACCGTGGTGCTGAGCTACAAGCCGACCGACCAGCTTCTGACCTACCTCAGCTATTCGCGCGGCTACAAGGCGGGCGGGTTCAACCTCGACCGCGCCGGATTGCTTCGCCAGCAGGCCGCGGGCAGCGCCGGACCGGTTCTTCCGAACGCCACCCTCAACGGCCTCCAGTTCCGCCCCGAGACCAACGACGCGTTCGAGATCGGCGCCAAGTACAACGGGCGCGGGATCGACGTGAACGTCGCTGCCTTCCAGCAGCTGTTCGAGGACTTCCAGCTCAACACGTTCGACGGCACGCGCTTCGTGGTCGAGAACATCAACGGCTGCAAGGACGACCTCAATGGCGCGGATACCGACAACGACCCGTTGACCGGCGCCTGCCCCGGCGGGCTTCGCCCTGGCGTCCGCAGCCGCGGGCTTGAGATCGAGGTCTTCTCGCGTCCGATGACCGATCTCAACATCAACGCCGGCGCGACCTTCGTCTCCACGAAGTATCGCAGGAATCTGGTCGGAGCCGAGGGTGCTCCGCTCAGCAATGCCTTGTTCCAGCTTCCGGGCCGTCGCCTGTCGAACAGCTCGGCCTTCGTCGGCACCGGATCGATCAGCTTCAACCCGCTGATCACGGACTCGCTGCGGGCCTTGTTCTACGCGGACGTCCGCCACCAGTCGAAGTTCAACTCGGGCTCCGACCTCGACCTCGAAAAGGTCCAGAAGGCCTATACGGTGGTCAATGCCCGCATCGGGATCATGGGCCGCGATCGCAATTGGGCGGTCGAGCTGTGGGCCCAGAACCTGTTCGACGAGGACTATATCCAGGTCGCGTTCGACGCCTTCGCCCAGGGCTCCGGCACGCAGCGCGGGGTCGAGCAAGGCTTCTACACCCGCTCCAACCAGCTGTTCGGCGCCTTCCTCGCCGAGCCGAGGACGTTCGGCGCGACCCTGCGCTACGCCTGGACCCCGCGGGTCGCTCCGCCGCCGCCGCCCCCGCCGCCGCCCCCGCCGCCCCCTCCGCCGCCCCCGGCAACCCAGACCTGCCCCGACGGTTCGGTGATCCTGGCGACCGACACCTGCCCGGCTCCGCCGCCTCCACCGCCGCCGCCGCCGCCGGCGCCAGAACGCGGCTTCTAGGGCTTCGACGTTCGATCAACAGGGGGAGGCCCCGCCAGCGATGGCGGGGCCTTTTCCTTAGGCGATTGCGGAGATCGGAAACCTAGCGTCAGCTTTGGGTGGAAAGCAGACATTGGCCAGCCGGCCGCGCTTGACTCGTCTCAGCTACGGACCATCGTACATCGGAGGGGGCCGGACATGCGCGCTTTCGACTTTGTCATGACGCTCTATTCGTTCGTCTACGCGCTTGCCGTAGCGCAAATCCTGTCCACAATTGGTGACATGATCCGCGCGGGGAAGCGGCTTCGCTTCTCCTGGCTCAATGCAGGATGGATGCTGAATATCCTGCTGGCGATCGTCGCCTGGTGGCTGAGCCTGTGGGACCTCCGAACCGAGACGAACTGGCCAATGCCGACCGTCCTAATGTTCTTTGCGGTAGCATGCGTGCTCTACGTGCTGGCGCGGATGGTGAGCGCCCCAATCCCTGCAAAAGGCTTGGTAGACTTACAACGATACCATCTTGAAGAGGGCCGCAAATATGCGGCCCTCTTCGCTGCGGAATGCGCGCTCACCATCGGCACAGTATATCTATACGGCTCGACCAGTCAGAATTGGGTTGCTTCCAACCTCGCGACCTTGCCGACCATGGCCGCCAGTCTCGCTGCGGCCAGCACGAATAATCGCTGGGTTCAATCGGCGGCGATGGTCGTCATTATGATAATGTGGGTCTGGTATTTCGCGACTCTCCAAGGTGCGCTCGTCTGAGCGACATCGAGTGAAGTCGTGACGTTCTGATGTCCGCGACGGGTCGAAAGCAGACGCTAGCCAGCGTTCTCGTTTGGCGCAGCCGCGTCGAGAAGCGCCGGACGGAGCCGTTCGATATCGGCGGGGCCAAGCTTCCGCCCGCCTGCACCGGTCAGATAGAAAACGTCGACCGCGCGCTCGCCATAGGTCGCGATATGCGCCGAATGGACGGTGAACCCGCAGTCGTGGATCGCCCCGGTCAAGGCGGCGAGCAGCGCCGGGCGGTCGCGCGCGTTGACCTCGACCACCGTCGTCCGGTTGGAGGCGTTGGCGGCAATGGCCACCGACGGCGCGATCTCGAACGCGCCATGCTTGGCGCTGCCCCGCGCCGCGGGATGGGTCAGCGGGCGGTCGGACTCGAGCGCCAAGCGAAGCGACTTGGTCAGCCGGCCCTTGTGCCGCGAATCGCTGTAGGGTCGTCCCTGCCGGTTGAGGACGAGGAGGTTGTCGAGCGCGATTCCGTCGCCGGTGGTGTGGATTCGGGCGTCGATGATGTCGGCGCCGGCGCGGGCGAGGCCGAGGCAGATGCGGTGGAACAGGCCGGGCCGGTCGGCGGTGATGATACCGACCCGGGTCGCGCCGCTCGCGGGATCGTTGGCGATCTCGATGCTCGGACGTGAATCGCCGATCCGCGCCTCGGCCGAGGCAAGCTGGAGCGCGTTGGCGAGCTGGACCGCCGGAGGCTCGGCGAGCCAATAGCTGTCGGGCAGGCGGCGGGCGTGGGTCCGCGCCGCGCTGCGATTCCAGCCGAGCGCCGATTCGAGCTCGGCCCGGCGCCGCTCGACCAGCGCGCTTCGGCCGTGCTGCTTGTGGCCGAGGCGAAGCCGTTCCTCGGCTGCCTCGAACAGGGTCCTCAGCAGGCTGCGCTTCCAGTCGTTCCACACGCCCGGGCCGACCGCGCGGATATCGACCACGGTGAGGATGAGTAGAAGCCGGAGCCGCTCCGGGCTCTGCACGACGCGGACAAAATCCTCGATCGTCTTGGCATCGGCGAGGTCGCGCTTGAACGCGGTCGAGGACATGAGGAGGTGGTGACGGACCAGCCAGGCGACGGTCTCGGTCTCGGCGGGATCGAGGCCGAAGCGCGGGCCCAGGCGCAGCGCGACCTCGGCCCCAAGCTCGCTATGGTCGCCGCCGCGGCCCTTGGCGATGTCGTGGAGGAGGACCGCGACATACAGCGTCCGGCGCGACCCGATCTGCCTGAACAAGGCGGTAGAGAGCGGATGGTCGGCCTTGAGCTCGCCGCGCTCGATTTGCGACAATAGCCCGATCGCGCGGATCGAATGTTCGTCGACCGTATAATGGTGGTACATGTCGAACTGCATCTTGGCGACGACCCGGCCGAAGTCGGGAACGAAGCGCCCGAACACGCCCAATTCGTTCATCCAGCGAAGCACCAGGTCGGGCGATTCGCGCGCGGTCAGGACTTCGAGGAACAGGGCATTGGCCTTCGGATCGTTGCGGACCGCGCGGTCGATCAATGGGCAATCGCGGGTCGCGGCGCGCATCGCCGCGGGGTGAATCTCGAGCCGCTCGCGCGCGGCGATCGCGAACAGTTCGATCAGCCGGCATGGGTCGGCGCGGAGGAAATCCTCGCCCGGAATCGAAATTCGGCCGCGGTCGAGGACGAAGCCGTTGAGATGCCTGGGCCGGCGGCGGATGGTCGGAAGCGCGAAGCGGAAGCCCTTCTTTCCCAATTGCTCGTCGAGCTGGGCGAGGAACAGGCCGGTGAGGTCGCCGACCGCTTTGGCGTTGAGGAAATAGAAGCGCATGAAGCGCTCGACCGGCGAGCCGCCGGGGCGCTCGGCATAACGCAGCAGGTCCGCGATCTGCCGCTGATGATCGAAGGTCAGCCGCTCCTCGGCGCGACCGGCGATCAAATGGAGATGGCAGCGCACCGACCAGAAGAAGCGCTCGGCGCGGTCGAAGCGGCGGAACTCGGCGGCGCTCAATAGCCCGGTCCCGACGAGGTCGGCGGGGCGCTCGACTCCGTGCACATATTTGCCGATCCAGTAGAGCGTGTGGAGGTCGCGAAGCCCGCCCTTGCCGTCCTTGATATTGGGCTCGACGACATAGCGGCTGTCGCCCATCCGGCGGTGGCGCTGGTCGCGCTCGGCGAGCTTGGCGGCGACGAACTCGGCCGAGCTTCCCGCGACCACCTGCTTGCGGAAGCGCGCCGCCGCCGCATCGAACAGCTGCTCGTCGCCCCACAGCCAGCGCGCTTCGAGGAACGCTGTGCGGACGGTCATGTCGTCCCTGGCGAGCGCGATCAGCTCGTCGGCCGAGCGCACCGAGTGGCCGAGCTTGAGCTTGAGGTCCCAGAGCAGGCCGAACAGACGCTCGGCGAGCTCGGCGTGGGAGTCGTCTGGCTTTGCGGCTGTCAGGACCATCAGGTCGAGGTCGCTGAACGGCGCCATCTCGCCGCGCCCGGTTCCGCCGAGCCCGACGAGGGCGAGGGCCGGCGCGGTTCCGCCGGCGACATGGTCGAAGGCGAGGCGAACGATCTGGTCGTGGAGGAAGGCCGTCGCCTCGGCCGTCGAGCGCCCCGCCGACGGATCGCGCTCGAGCCGCCGGGCGATCTCGGCGCGGCCGCGCTCCAGCGCACCGGCCAGGACCGCAGCGGGAGCCGCGCTCCGTTCGCAGCTCGGCCGCGACCGAGCGCCGGTCGATGATCGAGCGGCGCTGGCCGATGTCGTGAAAGCTCATGGCTCCCGAGCCGCGGCGAGAGCCTTGAGCCGATAGAGCGCCTCGAGCGCCTCGCGCGGGCTCAGCACGTCGGGGTTGAGCTCGGCCAGGTCTTCGGCGACGGGGTCGGGCGGGGCGGGCTCCTCGGCCGCCGCGAACAAAGGCAAATCGTCGAGTCCGGCGGCGATCCCGCCGGTGGCGTCGCGCCCGGCCTCGAGCTTGGCGAGCACGGATTTCGCCCGCGCGACGACCGTCGGGGGCAGGCCGGCGAGCTTGGCCACGGCAATCCCGTAGCTGCGGTCGGCGGCGCCGTCGGCGACCTCGTGGAGGAGGACCAGATCGCCCTTCCACTCGCGCGCCCGGACGTGGTGGAGCGACAGGCGGTCGAGCCGGCCGGCGAGCCGGGTCAGCTCGTGATAATGGGTCGCGAACAGGGTACGCGCCTTGACCTCGTCGTGCATCGCCTCGACCACCGCCCAGGCGATGGCGAGCCCGTCATAGGTCGAGGTGCCGCGGCCGATCTCGTCGAGGATGACGAGGCTGCGCGTCGTCGCCTGCGCGAGGATCGCGGCGGTCTCGACCATCTCGACCATGAAGGTCGAGCGCCCGCGCGCGAGATTGTCCGAGGCTCCGACCCGGCTGAACAGGCGGTCGACGATTCCGACCGTGGCCGAGGCGGCGGGGACGAAGCTCCCGGCCTGGGCGAGCACGGCGATCAGCGCGGCCTGGCGGAGGAAGGTCGACTTGCCGCCCATGTTGGGGCCGGTGATCAGCCACAGCCGGTCGTCGCGGCCGAGGCTGAGGTCGTTGGCGACGAAGCGCTCGCCGGTCTCGGCAAGGGCGCGCTCGACCACCGGGTGGCGGCCGCCGGCGATGTCAAGACAGGGTTCGTCGACGAGGCGCGGGCGGCACCAGCCACCTTCGGCGGCGCGCGCGGCGTGGCTGGAGGCGACGTCGATCCGGGCGAGCGAGTCGGCGGTCGCGGTGATCCGCGACGGGTCGGCCAGGGCTAGTGCGGTCAGTTCCTCAGCGTGGGCCGCCTCGGCGGCGAGCGCGTGCGCGCCGGCCTCGATTACCCGCGACGCTTCCGCGTGAAGCTCGGGCGAGTTGAAACGCACTACCCCCGCCAGGGTCTGGCGGTGGGTAAAGCCGCTGTCGGGCGCCATCAGCGCGTCGGCGTGCCGCGCGGCGACCTCGACATGGTAGCCGAGGACGGCATTGTGGCGGATCTTGAGCGAGCCGATACCGGTCTTGTCGCGATAGGCAGCCTCGAGCGCGGCGATCGCGCGGCGGCCGTCCGAGCCGGCGCTTCGCAGCGAGTCGAGCGCAGCGTCATAACCCTCGGCGATATAGCCGCCCTTCGAGGCGTCGATCGGCGGGGCTTCGACCAGGGCGGCGCGGAGCTGGTCGACCAGCGCTCCGTGGCCGCCGAGCTTGGGAAGCAGGCTGGTGAGAAGCGGCGGGATGTCCGCGTCCTGCTCGATCTCGGTTTTGAGCGCCGCCGCTTCGGCAAGGCCGTCACGAAGCAGCGCAAGGTCGCGCGGGCTTCCCCGTCCGGCAGCGAGCCGTCCGAGCGCTCGGGCAATGTCGGGCATGGCCTTCAATCGAGCGCGAATCCGGTCGCGGCGGATGGCGCTGTCGGCGAGCCAGGCAACGAGGCCGAGCCGCGCCTCGATCGCGGCCCGGTCGGTCAGCGGCGCGGCGATATCCTCGCACAACAATCGGCGGCCGGCGGCGCTCTGGCACCGGTCGATCTCGCCAAGCAGGCTGCCGGACACTCCGCCGCTCGCCGAGCGGGTCAGCTCGAGGCTGTCGCGGCTGGCCCAGTCGATCGCCATGTGCGTCGAGCGCGCGATCCTGCGCGGCGCGTCGAGCAGGGTCGCGGCGCCTTTCTGGGTCGCGTCGAGATAGGCAAGAAGTCCGCCCGCTGCGGCGAGCTCCGCGCGTGACGGTGATCCGAGCCCGTCGAGCGTCGCGAGCCCGAACCGCGCCTTGAGCGCGCGCTCGCCCGACAGGCTGTCGAATTCGCCTCTTCCCGCCGTCGTCTTGAGGTCCGGCACCGGATCGGCGGCGATAATCTCGGCCGGCTGAAGACGCGCGATTTCCGCGGCGAGCTCTCCGGGCCCGCAGGCAATCAGCTCGAACCGGCCCGTGGAGATGTCCGCGGCCGCAACCGCCAGCTCGTCGCCCGATCGCCCGACCGCCGCGAGCCAGTTGGCCGAAGCGGATTCGAGCAACGCCTCCTCGGTCAGGGTTCCCGGCGTGACCAGGCGCACGATCGCGCGGTCGACCAGCGCCTTCGACCCGCGCGCCTTGCGCGCCTCGGCCGGCGATTCGGTCTGCTCGGCGATCGCCACCCTGTGTCCGGCCCGGATCAGGCGGGCGAGGTAGGCTTCGGCCGAATGGACCGGAACCCCGCACATCGGGATCGGCTCGCCCTGGTCGGCGCCACGCTTGGTCAGCGCGATGTCGAGCGTCGCCGCAGCGGCTTTGGCGTCGTCGAAGAACAATTCGAAAAAGTCGCCCATGCGGTAGAACAGCAGCGCGTCGCCGGCCTCGTCCTTGAGGCGCTTGTACTGCGCCATCATCGGGGTCGGTGCGTCGGCTCGGGCCATGAGAGAGCGCTACACTCTTTCGTCATTCCCGCGAAAGCGAGAATCCCGCTTATAGATCACGGAAAGGAAGGCAGCAGGACCCCCGCTTTCGCGGGGGTGACGGTTCAGCTAGACCCCGCGCCACCATGGAAGACAGCAATATCAAGATCTCGCGCGAGGAAGCGCTCGAGTTCCATTCGCGCGGCCGGCCGGGGAAGCTCGAGATCGTCGCCTCAAAGCCGATGGCCACCCAGCGCGACCTTAGCCTGGCTTATTCGCCCGGGGTCGCCGAGCCGGTTCGGGCGATCGCCGAAAATCCGACCTGCGCCTATGATTTCACCAGCAAGGGCAATCTCGTCGCGGTCATCTCCAACGGCACCGCGATCCTCGGCCTCGGCAATCTCGGCGCGCTGGCGTCCAAGCCGGTGATGGAAGGCAAAGCGGTGCTGTTCAAGCGCTTCGCCGACGTCGATTCGATCGACATCGAGGTCGACACCCAGGATTGCCAGCGATTCATCGAATGCGTCGAGCTGCTCGAGCCGAGCTTCGGCGGAATCAACCTCGAGGACATCGCCGCGCCGGACTGCTTCGTCATCGAGCAGACGCTGAAAGAGCGGATGAACATCCCGGTGTTCCACGACGACCAGCACGGCACCGCGATCATCACCGCGGCTGGGCTCATCAACGCCTGCTTCCTCACCGGCCGGGCGCTCAAGGACGTCAAGGTCGCGGTCAACGGCGCCGGAGCCGCGGCGATCGCCTGCGCCGAGCTGATCAAGCGCATGGGGGTCAAACCCGACAATGTCATCATGTGCGACCGCAAGGGGGTCATCCACACAGGCCGGACCGACCTCGACCAGTGGAAATCGGGCCAGGCGGTGAAGACCGACAAGCGCACGCTTGCCGAGGCGATCGACGGCGCTGACGTGTTCCTTGGTTTGAGCGCCGCGGACTCGGTCAGCCAGGACATGGTCAAGACCATGGCCAAGGACCCGATCATCTTCGCCATGGCCAATCCGGACCCGGAAATTTCGCCGCCGTTGGCGCGCGAGGCGCGGCCCGATGCGATCATCGCCACCGGCCGCTCCGATTTTCCCAACCAGGTCAATAATGTGCTTGGCTTCCCCTTCATCTTCCGCGGCGCTCTCGATGTCCGCGCGACCGCGATCAACGACGAGATGAAGATTGCCGCCGCCGAAGCCCTGGCGAGCCTGGCGCGCGAGCCGGTGCCCGAGGAGGTCGCCGCGGCCTATGGCGGGCGGGCGCACAGCTTCGGCCGCGATTATATCATCCCCGCGCCGTTCGATCCGCGGCTGATGGAAGTCGTCGCATCGGCGGTCGCCGAGGCCGCGATGAAGACCGGGGTCGCGCTTCGGCCGATCGACAATATGGAGGCCTATCGCAACACGCTCCGGGCGCGGCTCAACCCGACCACCGCGGTGATGAGCCTGGCCTATGAAGCAGCGCGCGAAAATCCCAAGCGGGTGCTGTTCGCCGAGGGCGAGGAAGAGAATGTCCTTCGCGCCGCGATCGCCTTCAAGGAGGGCGGTTACGGGACCCCGGTGCTCGTCGGTCGCGAGGATGTGCATGATCGGCTCGAAGCGATGGGGGTTGACGATGCCCGTGACTACGAGGTTCTGAACAGCCGCAACTCGCCGCTCGTCGGACGCGCGGTCGATTACATCTATTCCAAGCATCAGCGCCACGGATTCCTCCGCCGCGAGGTCGAGCGGATGGTCAACCAGGACCGCAATTATTTCGCTTCCGCAATGCTTGCGCTCGGTGAAGCGGATGCGATGATCACCGGCACGACGCGGCCGTTCAGCCAGTCATTGAAGCAGGTCCGCACCGTGATCGACGACGAAAGCGACGTCACGCCGTTCGGGGTCAATGTCGTCGTAGGCCGGGCGCATACCGTGCTGATTGCCGACACCGCCGTTACGGAGCGGCCGACCGCCGAGCAATTCGCGGCGATTGCAATGCGCTCCTCTTCGTTCGCCCGGCGCATGGGCCTCGAGCCCCGGGTCGCGCTGATCAGCTACACGACGTTCGGCAACCCGCCGGGCATGCATATCGAGGAGCTTCGCGAGGCGGTCCGGCTGTTGGAGACGTTCAAGCCCGATTTCGAGTTCGAGGGCGAAATGGCGCCCGACGTCGCGCTCAATTACGACATGCAGAAGCGCTATTATCCGTTCACCCGGCTGAGCGGTCCGGCCAACATCCTGGTCATGCCGGGCCTGCAGTCGGCGAGTCTGTCGACCAAGCTGCTGCGCGCGCTTGGCGGCGAAAACGTCCTTGGTCCCTATTTGCTCGGGCTTGCGGCGCCGGTGCAGATCGCGCCGATGACCGCGTCGGCCTCGGATCTGGTTCGGCTGGCTGTGCTCGCGGGCGGCGACGCCCATGCGCGGCAAAGCCGCGAGCTGGGGCGGGCTTTGCCCCCCGCCTAGACCGCGGGCCGAGCGATCAAGGTTTCGGCTTTGGCTGAGCGCGTGCAGCGGCAAGCGCACGCGCGAACAAAGGTTTGGCGATGGCTTCCGCGCCGTCCTGCCCCAGATTCGCGGTCGCGACCACGCCCACGCCGAGCGAGGGCGCGAACATGATCATAGCGCTGTGGCCGTCAACCTCGCCGCCATGCTCGATGACCAGCGTGCCATCGTCTTCGCGCCGCTCGATCCACGGGCGGCCGAAGCCAACGCTCCAATCGGGGAACATGAAGCGGGTAGCGCGCATCGCGATCGTGGCGCGTGGGTCGAGCACGCTTGGGAACGCGCGCGGATTGAGCTGGTAAGCGAGAAACTTGGCGATATCGTCGGCCGTTGAAGTGATTCCGCCGAAGCCCGCGATGTCGCCAAACCTCCAACGCGGACGGGCTCTCACGGGCTTGTCCTCGGGCCAATAATGGACCGCCAGGGCAGCCTCTTGCTCGGGCGAGATTTCGACGGAGGTCGAGGTCATCGCAAGTGGGTTCAGAATGCGCTCGCGGAGCACCAGTTCATAGGGCTTGCCGGCAGCGCGTTCGACGACATGGCCGAGGATCGCAAAACCGAAATTCGAGTAATTCCAATCCTGCTCGACCAGCTTAAGCGACGGATCGCGGAGGGCGGCGTAAAGCTCGGCGCGCGTGTAGGACCGCCAGGTCCCGTCCACATCGACCCGGTTGGGCGGGTCCTTGGGCAGGCGGGAGGTATGGCTGGCCAGGTCGGCCAGGCTGATCGCCGCGATGTCCGAATTCATCCGGATGTCGGGGAAGAGCTTGCCCAGCGTGTCGCTCCAATGAAGCTTTCCCGAAGCAACCAAGTCCGCGACCAGACTAGCGGTGAACGCCTTGGTCACCGAGCCAATCTGGATCCGCGTGTGCGCGGTCATCGGGCGCTTGCGTTCGATGTCTGCGAGGCCGTCGGCGGCGCGCCAGACCTCGCCGTCCTTCGCCATCACCACGGCCTGGAATCCGGGGATTCGCTCTCGCTTCATCGCGGCCTTCAGCTCGGCCCGAGCCGCTGCCTCATCGAACGATTTCGCGAGACGGCTGGGTTGGGATGCTGGCGTCGGCTGCGCCCAGGCAATGTGACCGAAACTGGCGGCCACGGCCGCGATCAAAAGCGCAATCCGCGCCAACCAGCAGTTTACCATCGAGGGTCCCCCGGTGAATCGCAGATTGGCTATAGGAATAGGATTCCACGGCAAGAGGCGGGCTCGACCGTTTGTCGAATTCCACGAACCGGCAGGAAACCTAGGCTCGCTCGACGCTCGAAACCGGGTCGGCGTCGCGCAGGGCGGCGATGATCGCGTGGAGGTGGGCGAGGTCGTGAACCTCGATGTCGAGGTGGAAGGTCTGAAAGCTTCCATCGCGATGAACCAGCGCGAGGTTGATGATGTTGGCGTGCTTTGCGCCGAGGATCCCCGACATTGCCCCGAGCGCGCCGGGGACGTCGCGGAGGATGACGACGATCCGCGCGGCGCCGCCGTCCGAGCCCTCGCCCCAAGCAAGGTCGAGCCAATCGGCGTCGATCCCGCTAGCAAGCGTGTCGCAGCCAATGACGTGGACCTCGATCTCCTCGTCCTCGCGCCTGAGGCCGACAATTCGGTCGCCCGGGATCGGGTGGCAGCAGGCGGCGAGGTGATAAGCGACACCGGGAGTCAGCCCCTTGATTGAGATCGCCTTGCGCTGCCCCAATGGCTTGGGGGCGACATCGCCGCCGGCCGAGCCAGGCATCAGCGCTTCCATCAGCGCTTCGTCGGTGAGCCGCTTGCGGGCGATTGCGATCATCAGCTCGTCTTCGTCGTCGATCTTGAGCTTCTTGAGCGCGCGCTTGAGCGCATCCTTGCTGAGCTCCGCGGGGAGCCGCTGGACGATTTCCTCGTAGATCTTGGCGCCGAGGGCGACGGTTTCCTCGCGCTCCTTGTGGCGGACAAAACGGCGGATCCCGGCGCGCGCCTTGCCGGTGGTGACGAAGCGCAGCCAGCTCGGCTGGGGATGCTGCGCCTCCGAAGCAAGGATTTCGACCTGGTCGCCATTCTCGAGCATCGTTCGAAGCGGGACCACGCGGCCATTGACCTTCGCGCCGACGGTGCGGTCGCCGAGGTCGGTGTGGACCGCATAAGCGAAGTCGACCGAGGTCGCGCCCTTGGGCAGCTGGATCAGCTCGCCCTTGGGCGTGAAGGCGAAGATCCGATCCTGGTACATCGCCATCCGGGTGTGCTCGAGAAGCTCCTCGGGGCTTTCGGCATGGTCGAGGATCTCGACCAGATCGTCGACCCAGGGCACGTGGATGTCGGCCTCGGGCTTGCCCTCCTTATAGGCCCAGTGGGCGGCGAGCCCGCGCTCGGCGCGCTCGTGCATCGGGAGGTCGCGGATCTGGATTTCGATCCGCATCTTCGAAATCGTGGATGACCGAGGTGTGCAGCGACTGGTAGCCGTTGCGCTTGGGGGTCGAGATATAGTCCTTGAAGCGGCCCGGGACCATTGGCCAGCGGCGGTGGATCAGGCCCAAAGCATTATAGCAATCGGCGACGTTCGAGACGACGATCCGGAAGGCCATGACGTCGGACAATTGCTCGAAGCTGATGTGCCGCTCGGCCATCTTCTTCCAGATCGAATAGGGATGCTTCTGGCGGCCCAGCACCTCGGCCTGAAGGCCGTTGTCGGCGAGGTAGAGCTGCAGGCCGAGCCCGATCCGGCTGACGAGGTCGCCGCCCTGCTCCTCGAGCTGCTTCAAGCGGCGGACGATCGAGGCGTAGGCGTCGGGCTCGAGCTGCTTGAACGCGAGCGTCTGCATCTCGTTCATCATCTCGTACATGCCGATCCGCTCGGCGAGCGGGGCGTAGATGTCCATCGTCTCGCGGGCGATGCGCCGGCGCTTCTCCTCCGACTTGATGTGGTGGAGCGTGCGCATGTTGTGAAGCCGGTCGGCGAGCTTGACCAGGAGCACGCGGATGTCATCGGACAGAGCGAGCAGGAACTTGCGCAAATTCTCGGCGGCGCGCTCATTCTCCGACTGTGCCTCGATCTTCGACAGCTTGGTGACCCCGTCGACGAGGCGCGCGACGTCCTTGCCGAACAGCTTGAGGATCTCCTCGGGGGTGGCGAGCGTGTCCTCGATGGTGTCGTGGAGGATCGCGGTGACGATGGTCTGGTCGTCGAGCTTGAAGTCGGTGAGGATCCCGGCGACCTCGATCGGGTGCGAGAAATAGGGGTCGCCCGAGGCGCGCAGCTGGGTCCCGTGCGCCTTCATCGAGAAGACATAGGCGCGGTTGATCAGCCCCTCGTCCGCGTCGGGATCGTAGGACCGGACCTTCTCGACCAATTCATACTGCCTGAGCACGGGGCCAAGATGGGGTCGAGTCGCGCCATTGTGCAAGCGCGAAAAGGGGTGGGGCCGCCCGTGTCGAGGGGAGTGGCGGCCCCGGGGAGAGGATTAGCGTTTGGCCAGCTCGGCCGTCTTGCCGGCCTTGGCCGAGGCGTTGCAGCGCTCGAGCTGGTCGGCCGCGAGCGGACGGCCATTGACCGAAAAAGTGCCGATCCGCCCGGCCTGCTTGGCAAGGCCCTGGCACAGCACCAGCGGCCGGCTTTCGCTGGTCGCGCCGGTGCAGGTCGCTCCGCCGCACCGCCAGCTGATGTCGCGGTCGATGAAGCGGCCGGTCGCCGGCTGTTCGAGATTGGCCGAATAAGAGGCCGCCGCCGCGGGCGCGGCGAGGCCGAAAGCGAGGGCGGCTGCGAGGGTGAAGGGACGGATCATGCTGAGAAACCCTGTTTTTCCGTTGCGAATGAAAACTGGATAGTGGGTTAGGTTGCGTAAAGCAACTGTTCTTTGCCCGGATTCTATGCTTTGATGCCGGATAACAGGGGAAAAGAGGCGCGCCGATGCCGGCTGACACACTGACCTCCAAGCTCAATTCGTTCCGCCAGGCCGCGCTGTCGTGCCCGATCCCTGCCGCGGTCGAGCTGATCGGCGAGAAATGGGCGTTCCTGATCCTTCGCGGGGCCTTCAACGGGCTCCAGCATTTCGAGGAGTTCCAGGCCGGCCTCGGAATCGCCCGAAACATTCTCTCGGACCGGCTGGCGCGGCTCGTCGCCGGCGGGATTCTCGAGCGCTCGACCGATCCGGGCGATCGCCGCCGGGTGATTTACGCGCTGACTGCGAAGGGCGAGGATTTGCTTCCGGTGGTGGTCGCGCTTCGCCAGTGGGGCGCGCGCTGGGGCAATGGCGAGGGCGAGGTCGCGCTGTGCGACCGCGAAGACCACAAGCCGATCCGCCGGATCTGCGTGCAGGCGCACGACGGCCGTCCGCTCGAGCTCGCCGACCTGAGGTGGATCAAGAGCGGCGAGGACGCGACCCTGGAGGCCGCCGAATAGTCAGTCGAGCGCGGTCAGATGATCGCGGAGCGCGCGCGCGTCGTGAAGCGCGTTGTGCGGGACCGCACTGTTGGCCGCGGTGCTGAAGCCGGTCAAAGCGACCAGCTGGAACCTCAAATTGGGCAGCGGGACCATCAGCCCCGGCCCGGTGACGAGCAGGCTGGCGAAATGGGCGATGTCCTCGGGCCAGTCGGCGATGATCAACGGATCGGGGTCGCCGACCAGGAAGAAGGTCAGCGCCTCGGCCGCGGCGGCACGCGACTGGTGCGGGTTTCGAAGCGCTTCGGGGACCATGTCGAGGAACGGCACGACGTTGCGCTCGACCCATTGCTCGAGCGGCCCCTCATGCTCGACCACGACATAGAATTCCTCGCCCGAAATCGGCGACCAAGGCGAGGCTGAGCAGCGCTCCGCCCCAGCCATCATATTCGGTGTCGAGGAAGTATCTCAGCGCGGCCTCACGGTTGAGCAATCGTCCTCCGGGCGCGGCTTGCCCTTGCGGCAGCGCGCTTCGGCCTTGCGCAGCTCGCGACCGCGCTTCTCGTCGGCCTCGGACTGGCTCGTGGTGACCGCGTCGACCCCGGCCGAAGCGACCTTGACCGGGAGCACCGCGACATCGACCGCGGTCTCGGCGATGGTCCCGACGACGCAGCCGGTGAGGGATAAGAAAACAGGAAAAACAAAGAACCGCATCGCCTAACTTTGCGGCAGCTGCGGTCCTTTGTCGATTGGCGGCTGGACGAGTTCGGCGCTTGGCGGCACCATGCGGGCACATCTGAGGGGGACCAAATGCGCAAACTTGCCTTGCTTGCGGCCTCGGCCGCGATCGTGATCGCCGCGAGCCCGACTTCGGCCCGCGCGCCCGAGCCGGTGGTCGGAGCGATCCGCGCCGACGAGAAGCCGGCGATCGAGAAGTTGCGCCAGTGGATCGCGCTGCCGACCATCGCCAACATGGGGATCAACCATGCGGAGGGCGCCGAATATATGCGGCAGCTCGCGCTCGACGCCGGATTCCAGCAGGCCAAGGTCATCCCGACCAAGGGCGTTCCGGCGGTGTTCGCGACGCTCGATGCCGGCGCTCCGGTCACGCTCGGCGTCTACTTCATGTACGACGTCAAGCATTACGACCCGGCCGAATGGACTTCGCCGCCGCTCGAGGCGCGGATCGTCGACCGGCCGGGCGAAGGCAAGGCGATCGTCGGCCGCGGCGCGGTTAATCAGAAGGGGCCCGAAATGGCGTTCCTGACCGCGGTCAAGGCGTTCAAGACCGCCGGGGTCAAGCTTCCGGTCAACCTCGTCCTCGTTGCGGAGGGCGAGGAGGAGATCGGCTCGCCCAACTTCCCGCAGGCGCTCAGCAGTCCCGAGGTCCGCGCCGCGCTGGGCAAGGCCGCGGGCATCTTCATCCCGTCCGCCAGCCAGAGCAGCACCGGCGCGGTCCAGCTCAGCCTCGGCGCCAAGGGCGTGATCGAGGTCCAGCTGATCTCGAGCGGCGAGAAATGGGGCCGCGGACCCAACAAGGACATCCATTCGAGCCTGATGGCGAGCGTCGACAGCCCGGCCTGGCGGCTGGTCAAGGCGCTCAACACGCTCATCGCCGACGACGGCTTCACGCCCGCGATCGACGGCTATTTCGAGAATGTGAAGCCGCTGACCGAGCGCCAGAAGCAGATCATCGCCGAGGACGTCGCGGCGACCAACGAGGCCGACGAGAAAGCGGCCCTGGGCCTCAAGGTGTGGGCCAAGGACGAGGATTATCTGACCAGCTCGCTGCGCCTCGCCTCGCGTCCGACGGTCAACATCCAGGGCCTGGTCAGCGGCTACACCGGGCCGGGCGGCAAGACCGTCCTGCCCGGCCGCGCCGAGGCCAAGCTCGACCTCAGGCTCGTCCCCAACATGACCTTCGAAGAGGCGGTGACCAAGCTCAAGGCGCACCTCGCCAAGCGCGGCTATGGCGATATCGAGGTGGTGGTGAGCGGCGGCTACAGCCCGACCGAGACGGCCGAGGACAGCGTCCTCATCAAGGCCGGCCAGGCGACCCTCAAAAATGCCGGGATCGAGACCACGCTCGCCGCGCGCAATGCCGGAAGCTGGCCCGGCGTGATGTTCACGGGGGCTCCGCTGAGCCTTCCCGCGGGCCAGTTCGGGGCCGGCCGCGGCGGCGGCGCTCACGCGCCCAACGAGTGGTTCATCATCGAGAGCAGCAACCCCAAGGTCGCCGGCTTCGCCGACCAGGCGCGGCTCTACGCCGACTTCCTCTATGAGGTGGCGCGAGCCGGGCGCTAGTCCGCCGCCATCGCTTCGGCGGCCATCGCCTCCTCGGCCATCTTGAGCAAAGCCTCGTCGGCGCTCCCGCCAGGCGGCAAAGCCTCGCGCCCGATCACGACCATCAACGGGATGGCGAGCGGGGTGACCCGGTCGGCGGCGACATGGACCATCGTCGCCGCGGCACGGTCGACCAGCCGCGCGAGCCGGCCGAGCTCGGTCATCCGCCCGCGCGCGTCCTCCCACGCGGCCTTCAAGAGCAGATGCTCGGGCTCGTACTTGCGCAGCACGTCGTAGATGAGGTCGGTCGAGAAGCTGACCTGGCGCCCGCTCTTGCGCTTGCCCGGGTGCTGGCGTTCGACCAGCCCGCCGATCACCGCGACCTCGCGGAACGCGCGCTTGAGCAAATGCGATTGCTCGACCCATTCGACGAACTCATGCTCGAGGATGTCGGGGGAGAACAGGGGCCGCGGGTCGCTCACCGACTCGAGGCTGTAGGCGGCGATCGCATAATCATTGGCGACGAAGCCCAGGGGCTTGAGCCCAGCCGTCTCCATCCGCCGCGTGAGGAGCATCCCGAGCGACTGATGCGCGTTCCAACCCTCGAACGAATAAGCGCACATGAAATGGCGGCCTTCGTGGGGGAAGGTCTCGACGAGAAGCTGGTCCGGCTGGGGCAGGATCGAGCGCCGCTGCTGGACCTCGAGCCATTCGCGCACGCCGTCGGGGAATCGTTGCCACTCGCCCGGATCGGCGAGGAAGGCCCGGACCCGATCGGCAAGGTGGGTGGTCATGCTCATCCGCTGGCCGCCGTAAGTGACGAGCCGCGCTTGCTTCGACGACGCGCGAACGATGATGTCGGGGTCCTTGAAGCGGATGACCTCGAGGCTCAGTCCGGCGAAGAAGATGTGGTCGCCGATCATCAGGGTCGAGGCGTAGCCTTCCTCGATCCGGCCGAGCATCCGCCCGTTCTGGAAGCGCACGTCCATCATCGGCTGGTCGACGATCACACCCGCGTTCATCCGGTGCTGGGCGGCGACCGCGGGGCGGGTGATGCGCCAGCGGCCGGGCGCATCTTCCGTCAGCCGCTTGAACTTGTCGTAGGCGCGGAGCGCGTAGCCGCCGGTCGCGATATAATCGAGCACCCGGCGCCACACGTCGTCGGTCAGCCCGGCATAAGGCGCGGCCGAGCGCACCTCGGCGAGCAGCTCGGCCTCGTCGAAGGACCCGGCGCAGGCCACGGCGAGGATATGCTGGGCGAGCACGTCGAGCGTTCCCGGGCGGAAGATCTCGGGGTCGAGCTCGCCGGAGTCGATCGCGTCGAGCGCCGCCCGCGCCTCGAGATATTCGAAGCGGTTGCCGGGGACGATCATGCCACGCGACGGCTCGTCGAGGCGGTGGTTGGCTCGGCCGATGCGCTGCAGAAGGCGTGAGCTGCCCTTTGGCGCCCCCATCTGGACGACCAGGTCGACATTGCCCCAGTCGAGCCCAAGGTCGAGGCTGGCGGTGCAGACGAGGGCGCGAAGCTTGTTTGCAGCCATCGCCGACTCGACTTTGCGCCGCGCCTCGAGCGCCAGGCTGCCATGGTGGATGCCGATCGAAAGGGCCTCGTCGTTTACCGCCCACAATTCCTGGAAGATCAGCTCGGCGAGGCTGCGCGTGTTGCAGAACACCAAAGTGGTCCCGTGCTCGGCGATCAGCTTCATGACCTCGCGCGCGGCGTGGCGTCCCGAATGGCCGCCCCACGGGATCTTTCCGTCGGGGATCAGGATCGAAAGGTCGGGCTCCGCGCCCGGGTCGCCGAGGACCAGGTCGACGGCGTCGATGTCGGCGTCGGGCGCCAGCCACGAACGGTAGGAATCGGGGTCGCGGACGGTCGCGCTGAGGCCAACTCGGCGAAGGCCGGGCCGGAGCGCCTGGAGCCGCGACAAGGCCAGGCTGAGCAGGTCGCCGCGCTTTTCTCGCGCGAAGGCATGGATTTCATCGACAATGACCGTGTCGAGGTCGGCGAACAGCCGGTCGCTGTCGGGATAGGAGAGCAAAAGGCTCAGCGATTCCGGGGTGGTCAGGAGCAAATGCGGCGGCCGCGCGCGCTGCCGCGCCTTGCGGTCCGACGGCGTGTCGCCGCTGCGCGTCTCGACCCTTATGTCGAGCCCCATTTCGGCGATCGGGGCCATGAGGTTGCGCTGGACGTCGACGGCGAGCGCTTTCAGCGGCGAGACGTAAAGCGTGTGCAGGCCTTCGGCCGGTCGTTCGGCGAGATCGCAGATCGCGGGAAGGAAGCCGGCGAGGGTCTTGCCCGCCCCGGTCGCTGCGACGAGCAAAGCGCTTTTGCCGGCGCGCGCCCGCTCGAGCATTTCGAGCTGGTGTCGCCGCGGGCTCCAGCCCTTCAACTCGAACCAGGCGCGGACCTGCGGGGGCAGCCCGTCGCGGCTCAGAGCTTGTCGGTCCCCTCGCGCCGGCGCCGCTCCTCTTCCTCGTAGAGGTCGTCAGTCTTCTTCTCGGTGTAATCCTCATTGCGGCTCTTGTTGCGGCGCAGGACCAGCCACAGCAGCGCCACCAGCAGCAGTGCCGGGCCGAGGATGTTCATGATCGACCAATTGAAACCGCCCATATCCATCGCATTCCTCCTGACGCGGCCCGGAACCGCCGCTCATTCGCAGTGTATAACCCGCCAATGGCCCGAATCGGTTCCTGGATCGAGCCCCACGCCGAGGGGATCTATGTCGCGCCCGCCGACGCGTGGATCGACCCGTCCCAGCCCAAGGCCCGGGCGATGATCACCCACGGGCACGCCGACCATGCGCGCGGTGGGCACGGCGCGGTGCTCGCGACCCCCGAAACGCTGGCGATCATGGGCGTGCGCTACGGACCCCAGAGCGGCCAGGCGGTCGCCTATGACGAGGCCGTCAAGGTCGGCGACGTCGCGGTCCGCTTCGTCCCCGCCGGCCATGTGCTCGGAAGCGCGCAGATCGTGCTCGACTACAAGGGCGAGCGGGTGGTCGTGTCGGGCGACTACAAGCGCCGCGAGGACCCGACCTGCCCGCCGTTCGTGCCGGTGCCGTGCGACATCTTCATCTCGGAGGCGACCTTCGGGCTTCCGGTGTTCCGCCACCCCGATACCGGCAGCGAGATCGACCGGCTGCTTCACCGGCTCCATTCCGACCCCGAGCGCTGCGTTTTGGTCGGCGCCTATGCGCTGGGCAAGGCGCAGCGGATCATCGCCGAGCTTCGCGCCCGCAGCCATTCGGAGCCGATCTATTATCACGGCGCGCTCGAGCGGCTGTGCCAACTTTACGAGGAGCTCGGGGTGCCGCTCGGCGACTTGAGGCCCGCGACCGGGGCGCCCAAGGACGAGCTCAAGGGCCAGATCGTCCTCGCCCCTCCGGGCGCGCTCAACGACCGCTGGTCGCGGCGGCTGCCCGACCCGGTCACCGCCATGGCCTCGGGCTGGATGCGGATCCGCCAGCGCGCCCGCCAGCGCAATGTTGAATTGCCGCTGATCATCTCCGACCATGCCGACTGGGACGAGCTGACGGCGACGATTCGCGAGCTCGCCCCGGGCGAAGTGTGGATCACTCATGGCCGCGAGGACGCGCTGATGCATTGGTGCATGACCCGCCAGATCAAGGCGCGCGAATTGAACCTGGTCGGCTATGAGGATGAGGATGACGATGGTTAGATCGATTGGAGTGCTTGCGCTGATCGCGCTCGCGGCCTGCGGCCCGGCGAAGAGCGCGGCGGCGGAACGCGTCAGCCACTATTCGCCGCTCGACGACAAGGCCTGCCGCACCATCGAGGAGATCGAGGAGACCGGCGACTGGACCGGGGCCTGTCCCGGGGTCGCGGGCTACAGTCTCGAGTGGAGCTCGAGCGACCTTCGCGACGACCTCGCCGTCATTTCCGGGAAGAACCGCACCGACCTGCAGATTCCGACGCTGGTCGCCAACGGAAGGTTCGATTCGCTCGGCAAGAGGGCCGAATGGCGCGGCCCGGCCGGAGGCAGCCCCGATGTGCTGATCGTCCGGGTCCATGTCGCCATTGCGGAAGGGAAAAGCGACAGCGGACGGCTTGCGATTGCGCGATTGGCGCCGACGCCGTGCCTGGTTGCCGTGGTTCCGCCGGGTTCGGGCCAGAGCGACCGCGCCCGTGCGATCGCCGACGGAAAATTGCCCCATTGCCTAAAGGATTAGGCGGGCAAATCGTCCCAATCGAGATCGAAGTCGAGATCGAAGTCGCTCGCTCGGCTCACCGCGATCGCCAGCCCGGCCAAGACGGCCGCGCTGACCGCCAGCAATATGCCGGGAGTCAGTCTCTTCAAGGTTGCGGTCATGGTCCACCCGCTCATTCAGTTGTCCATCTGCAATAACAGAAAAATACTTACAAATCGGTGACTAGGCGTACGACTGCGTCATTTCAGCGACTCACTGTTGCACGAATGACACCGCTCACACGACCTTTGGCCGGGCGACGTCGAACGCGATGGACAGCCTTTCGCCCTCACTGAAGGGCCGGGTCCCGTGCCACATCCACGAGGGGAAGAGGACTAGCCGTCCCGCCTTCGCCTCGATCATGCGGGTCGGCCCGACGCCAAGTCCTAGGTCGGAAGGCGGCTCGCCAAGGCAAAGCCAGCCGTCGTTTTCACGGTCGGCACCGCCAGGCTCGGGCACACGGACGTAGAAGGCCGAGCTGATCCAGCCGAGAGGGTGGACGTGGCTGCTATGGAATCCACCTCCGGACAAGCGCACCGACCAGCTGCCGGCAAAGCAAATCACGGGCAAGGCGGGCGGGGGTTTCTGCGGATGGTCGTCGGGAAGGTCTGCAAGCCGCTCCAGATATGTGCCGGTCGCGCGGATCATCATCGATCGAACCACCCGAATTTCGGGATCGATCCGGCTGAAAAGGTGCCCGTCGGTTTGGGTGCCTCCGCGAACCGACTGGTCGAGATACTGGCCGCTACGCTCGTGGATCGCGCGAAGCACGTCGGACAGCGAAGGAATCGCGGCCAGTTTCGATTCGAGATCGAACTCGGCAACGAGCGACTCATGCCCTTCGAGCCAGTTGAGACGTTTGTCGTTCGTCAGACGCCAGATGGTCTCGGCATAGGTCCAAATTTGCGCCGAATTCGGTCCGGCCATCTCGCGGTCGATGAGCGCGGCGGCCTGTTCGATCCGCCCGTTGCGCAGCAAGTGCCGGGCGATCCACGCTGGCGCGACTGTGTCCGGCGGCATGCTGGCGAGCAATTCGTCGGCAAGCACCGCGTCTGCGGTCTCGGAAGCGCCGATGAATCCGAAGTCGGCGATCTCAGCCAACGCGAAGCCATCCGCCCTTGCGCGCAGGAACTGGGCGCGAAGGCCCTCGAAATCCTCACCGGCGAGGAGCAGCCGGAGATGCCCTTGGCGAAGGCCGATCTCACCCGGATAGATCTCGACCGCGCGTTCGATCAATTCGAAGGCGCGGTCGCGCCGCCCGCTCTGGGCTCGAAGCTGGGCCAGCTGGTGGTGACCATCGAGGAAGCCCGGCGAACTCTCGAGAAGACGGACTAGATCGCGCTCCGCTTCATCGGCACGACCTTCCGCTATCCGGGCGGCGTTCCAACCAAGATAGGCGAGACCATTGGACGGATCGAGCTGCAGGGCGCGCTCGAACAGGTCGGCCGCGGGAAGGCCGGCCTCCAACGATGTGCGGGCAAGGCCGTTCGCGACGCTGGCATCGCCGGGAGCGAGGTCTGCGGCTTTTCCGAATGAATGGACCGCCTTGGCGTGATCGTCGAGCGCGCGTTCCAGGATTCCTTTCCACTGCCATAGGGCTGGGTCTTCGGGATCGCCGCCTCGCGGCCCGTTCCAGCAGGGGTAGGACCGCGGCCTCGCGGCCGTTGTCCAGTGCCATTCGAGCGATCCCGGCCAGCTGGCCGCTGCTCGGGTTCGTCGACGCCTTAAGGGCCTCAAGCTCACCGTCGAAGCTCATACGGGTTTTTGTTGTTGCTGTTCGTCAGCCATTGCGGCGGACACCCGAGCGCGCGAGCTGGGCGTCGATCTGGGCGACGAGGCGATCAAGGCCGGCCTGGTCGCGCGATTCGGCGCGGGCGACGAGCACGTCCTGGGTGTTCGAGGCGCGCAGCAGCCACCAGCCGTCTTCGGTGCGGACCCGCACGCCGTCGGTCGAATCGACCTCCGCCCCCTCGGCGGCGAGCCGGTCGCGGACCTCGCCGGGGATCGCGAACTTGCGGGCCTCGTCGACCGGGAAGCGCAGTTCGGGTGTCGCCACCGAGCTCGGCATGGCGTCGATCAGCTCGGCGAGGCTGTTGCCGCTCGCGCTGACCGCCTCGATCAGCCGAATCGCCGCGTAGAGCGCGTCGTCGAAGCCGTACCAGCGGTGTTTGAAGAAGATATGGCCGCTCATCTCGCCGGCGAGCGGGGCGCCGGTCTCCTTCATTTTCGACTTGATCAGGCTGTGGCCGGTCTTCCACATCAACGGGCGGCCGCCCAAGGCCGCGATCCCGTCGAACAGGATCTGGCTGGCCTTGACGTCGGCGATGATCGTCGCGCCCGGCTCGGCCTCGAGCACCGGGCCGGCGAGGATCAGCAGCAACTGGTCGCCCCAGATGACCCGGCCGCGGCCGTCGACCGCGCCGATGCGGTCGCCGTCCCCGTCGAACGCGATTCCGAAGTCGAGGCCCTCGGCGGCGACCAGCGCCTTCAGGTCCGCGAGATTGGCCTCGACCGTCGGGTCGGGGTGATGGTTGGGGAAGGTCCCGTCGACCTCGGTGAAGATGGCGTGATGCTCGCCCGGCAGGCGCTCGGTCAGCGCCTCGAGGATCGGCCCCGCGGCGCCGTTGCCGGCGTCCCAGCCGATCCGGAAGGGCTTGCCCGAAAAACCTTCGAGCAGGCGGTCGACATAAGCCGAGCGAACATCCGCATCCTCGACCGAGCCGTGGCCCTTGCTCCACCGCCCTTCGGCGCAGCGCTTGCCCAGGTCCTGGATCGCGGCTCCGAACAGCGACCCGCCGCCGAGCAGCATCTTGAAACCGTTGTAATCGGCGGGATTGTGGCTCCCGGTGATCTGGATGCCCCCGTCGACGTCGAGCGCGTGGGTGGCGAAATAGAGCATCGGCGAGGGCCCCATGCCGATCCGGACGACGTCGATCCCGCCCCCGGTCAGCCCGTCGACCAAGGCGGCTTCGAGCGCGGGCGAATGGCTGCGGCCGTCGCGGCCGACCGCGATTCGCCGGGCGCATTGCTCGAGCGCGAGCGCCGCGTAGGTCCGGCCGAGCGCCCGTGCATCGTCTGGCCCTAGCGTGTCGCCGACGATCCCGCGGATGTCATATTCGCGCAGGATGGTGGGATTGAACTGGTGGGTCATTTCGGTGCCGAACAACTGGAACAGCGTTTGGTTCGCCGGTCAGGCGACTTTCGCTCGTTCATCGCTCGAATTCGTAATTCCGAGCCCAGCGATCATTTCGCGAAGCTCCTGCCGGGCGGCGATATGGGCGATCCCGACTTCGCCCAGATCGGCGAGGTCGAGCAGGGTTAGCCCCTTGGGAAAGAGCTCGCGGTAGATGACCCGCTCGCCGAGACCCGGGATGACCCGGAAGCCGACCCGGCGCGACAATTCGTCGAGTGCCGCTCCGACGCGGCGCAAATTGTGCGAATCGACGTGCTGGAGGCGGTTGCGCAGGACCACCCAATCGACGCTCTTGCCGATTTGCTTGGCGCGCTGGGTTCGGCTGCTCCAGATAAGGTCGGCGTAGAAGCTCGGCTTGGTCACCTTGAAGGTGTCCGGATTGACCTGTCCGATGAGGTCGAGGTCGACGAAGCTGTCGTTCATCGGCGTCACCAAAGTGTCCGCCTTGAGGATCGCGGCGCGCGCCACCGGGTCGTCGCGGCCGGGCGTATCAATGACGATCACATCGACATCGTTGGCGATCCGCTCGATCGCGGCCTCGAAATTGGCCTCGCTCATCTCCTCGACCACCTCGAAGCGCGCCTGGAGCAGCGGCTTTTCGAGCCGGCGGATGGTCGCCTCGCGATTCTCGAAATAGCGGGTCATGGTCCGCTGGCGGCTGTCGAGGTCGATCGCCCCGACCCGGTGGCCGGAGGCGGCGAGCGCGATTGCGGTGTGGACCGCGGTGGTCGACTTGCCGGTGCCGCCCTTTTCGTTGGCGAAGGTGATGACGTGCGGTTGGCCCATGGCCCGTTTCACTCGCCCTTGCTTTTGCGCTGGCGCCAAGACAAGCGCCGCCTGTCGACGACTATAGAGGGGCCGGACTCCGGTGCAAATCATCCGCTCGGGTGAAGAATTGGCCACTGCCTGCGCGAGCGCCCGGGCGAGCGGCCGGCTGGCCTTCGTTCCGACGATGGGGGCACTCCATCGCGGTCATCTGGCGCTGGTCGAGGAAGCGCGGGCCCGCGCGGAGCGGGTGATCGTCTCGATCTTCGTCAATCCGCTGCAGTTCAACGATCCCAGCGACCTCGGGCGCTACCCCCGGGTCGAGACCGAGGATTTGGCGAAGCTCGAGGCTGCCGGCTGCGACCTGGTTTGGCTGCCGACCCCAGAAGATCTTTTCCCCCAAGGCTTCGCGACGTCGGTCAGCGTCAAGGGCGTGTCCGACCGGTGGGAGGGGGAGCACCGCCCGGGCCATTTCGACGGGGTCGCGACCATTGTCGCGAAGCTCTTCCTCGCGACGTTGCCGGACCTCGCCATCTTCGGCGAAAAGGACTTCCAGCAGCTTGCGCTCATCCGCCGGCTGGTCGCGGACCTTGGCTTCGCGATCGAGATCGTCGGAGTGCCCACCGTTCGCGATCCCGACGGCCTTGCCTTGTCTTCTCGCAACGCCCTTCTGTCCCCGGACGAGCGCGAACGGGCCTTGGCCTTGCCGAGGGCGCTGGCGAATGCACGCGACGGACTCGCAAGGGGTGAGGAGATCGAAACGGTCCTTGGAGATGCGCGCAAGGCGCTCGCAAGCGCGGGTTTCGCGTCGGTCGACTATGTCGCTTTGGTCGATTCACGGACGCTCGAGCCTCTCGCCAGCGCGCAGGGCGAGATGCGCCTGATCGCCGCCGCGACGATCGGCACCACCCGGATCATCGACAATCTTGCGGTCCGCGCCCCGAAAGATGGTTGAACCGCGTTAACCATTTGTTTGCCACCTTCGGACCAACCTTGGCCCGAACGAGGGATGGGAGTGTGCAAATGAGTGGATTGAGCGCGAAAGGGGCGGAGTTCCTGCTCCGCAGCCGGCTCGCCGATGCAAATAGCGGCGACGTCGACGCCTTGTTCGACCTTGGCCTCACTTTTTCGACCGGGCGCGGCGGCGTTGCCGTCGACCTGATCGAGGCGCACAAATGGTTCAACCTCGCGGCTTTGTCGGGGAGCGCGCGCGGGCAGGAATGCCGCGCCGAAATCGCTGCCGAGATGACCGCCCGCGAAATCGCCGAAGCGCAGCGCCAGGCCCGCGCATGGCTCGCCGAGAGCGGGTATCAGCGCCGCGCGGCTTAGGGAACGAGCCGGATTTCGGCGCGCGGCGGGCCCGGCCGCTCGCTGCCCCAGCTGGTGATCGTCACCTGGCTGGGGGGAATACCCAAAAGCACATACGCATCGCGCACCGCAGCGGCCCGCTTGGCGCCGAGCGCTAGCGCATGATCGCGCGTGTCGCCGGGGTCGCCATGACCTTCGACCCGCACGGAGACCAAGGGATTTTGCCGCAGCCATTGGGCCTGGGCCTCGATCATCGGCCGCGCCGGGGCCCCGATGAGCGCGCTGTTGGTGCCGAAATAGACCATCGTCCCGCCCGCTCGGGCCAGGAATTCGGCGCGGAGCATCTCGATCGGCACCGTCGGGCCCGGAAGCGGCCCCGGCTCCTGCGACAGGGCCGCCGAGGGAATCAGCGCCGCGAGCGCGAGGATCAGCCGGCCGATCATTCCATCACTCCCGACCAGTCGGGGTCGGAGCCCGGCTGCGGAATCGACATGGCGCGCGGCTCGCCCCCGTCGAGCGTGATCCGCTGGAGGCCCGGCCGGCCCCCGGCGGTGCGCTCGAACAGAATTTCGCGGCTGCTCGCGGCCCAGGCCGGCGAATCGTCGAACGGGCCGTTGGTCAGCATGCGTTCGTCGCGCCCGTCGGCGCGCATGATCCCGATCCTTCGGCTGCCCGAGACTCGCGCGGTGAAGGCGATCCATTCGCCGTCCGGGCTCCACGCCGGGGCGGCATAGGCGGTGGTGCCGAAGCTCAGCCGCCGCTGGCCCGAACCGTCGGCGTTCATCACGTAAAGCTGCTGGCTGCCCGAGCGGTCGCTTTCGAAGACGATTTTCGTGCCGTCGGGCGAGAAAGCGGGCGAGGTGTCGATTCCCGGCGCAGTGGTGAGCCGGACCGGCGGGCCACCCGCGGAATCGGCGACGTAGATGTCCGAATTGGCGCCCTGGACCATGGTGAAGGCGATGGTTCGCCCATCAGGGGAGAAACGCGGCGAAAAGCTCATCGGGTTGCCGTCGACGAGCGAGCCGAGCCGGCCGCTGGCAAGGTCGAGCACACGGATATGCGGGGTTCCGCCCGAGAAGCTGACAAAGGCGAGCGATTGCGCGCGAGGGCCCAAGCGGGGCGACAGCACCATCGTCTCGCCCTTGGTCGCATAATCGTGGTTGAAGCCGTCGCTGTCCATCACCGCGATCCGCCGGACAACGTTGGGCGCGCTGCCGGTCTCCGCGACGTAGGCGATGCGCGTGTCGAACATGCCCGGGGCGCCGGTCAATTTCTCATAAGCGAGGCCTGAGCAGCGGTGGGCGGCGCGGCGGATGTCGCCGGCGGCGACGACGAAGCCCTTGCGGCCGAGCTCGCGCCGGTTGGTCACGTCATAAACGTAGCAGCCGAAGGTCAGCCGCCCGTCGGGCCGGGTCTGGACGAAGCCGGTGACCAGCGCCTTGGCCCCGGCCGAGCGCCACTTGGGATAGCTCGGAGCGGTCACCTCGGGGTAGGAATAGACGTCCTTTTGGTTCGGGGTCAGCGGCATCAGCTCGCTCGTCGTGCGAAGGTCGGTGACGATCAGCTGGGTTGCTTCCCAGGCGATGGCGAGGTCCTCATTGGCCTTCTCGCCCTTGGACGGGGTGGCGAACGGCGGGACCGCGATCACCGTCACCGGCGACTGGGCCTGCGCCGAAGCTGCGGCGAGTGCCGACAGGAGAATCCAGAGTGTCCGCCGAATCATTGCGCGTCCAGGAACCTTTCGAATTTCGCGACCCAATCGCGCGGGTGACGGCGCGGCCGCCCCGAGCCGTCGAGGAAGGCCGCGGTGATCCGGCCTTCGACCAATAGTTCGTCGGAGCGCATGACTCGCTGCTGAATGTCGACCGCCGAAGCGCGCACCGCGTCGACGGTGCTGACGATCAGCAGATCGTCGCCGAGCTTGGCCGGGCGGCGGTAGCGCAAGTTCGCTTCGACCACGGCGTAAGCTGCGCCGGTCTGCCGGAGTTCGGCGGCCTGGTCGATTGCGACCGCGCGCAGCATGTCGGAGCGCGCGCGCTCCATGAACTTCAGATAATTGGCGTAATAGACGATGCCGTAGGCGTCGGTGTCCTCGAAATAGACGCTCAAAGCGAAATGATGCGCGCGGCCGACGATTCCGCCGCGATAGGGTGTGTCGAAGCCGTGGCTCATGGCCGGGGTCTAGCGGGCGAGGAGTTGGAGCAAAAGCTCAATGGGCGCGGGGATGGAGCGCCTCGACCTGTCGGACGAGGTCGCCCTGGGCGATCGGCACGTCGGCAAGGTGCATGCCCCAGCCGGGGAGGAACATCCCGAGGACCGCGACCTCGCCCCCGATCCGGTCGGTGCGCCTGTCCGCCGGGTCGGCGTTGGTCCGGACCGAGAGGTAGCCTCGCGGCCCGTCGTTGACGCAGCGCGCCGAGACCAGCCCTTCGGTGCGGAGATAAGGCGTTGGCGGCGGGCCCTCGCTCGACCAGCGGATCGGGCCTCCGGGCGCCGGCAGGGTCGACTGCGCGAACCAATAGCTGTCGAGCGGGACCCAGCCGGTCGCTCCGGGCCGCGCCGGATTGGTGCAGGCGACGGTCATCCCCGGCTTGTCGGCATAACCGAAAATCGCGCCCGGGGGCGGGACGTTCTTCTCGCGAAAGCTGACCCAGCTCAGCACGCATCCGGTCTGCCTCGGGCGGCTGCACAAGGGCGTCTGTTTGAATGTCCCCCCGACCAGCTTCCCGCGCGGGACGAGCACATTGTAGCCGGGCAGGATTGCCAGCAGCATCCGCTTGCGAAGCGCCGGGTCGGTCTCGATCTCCTCGGCGATCAATTGCTGGAGCATCAAGCTGCCCTGGCTGTGGCCGATGAGGACGAACGGACGGCCGAAGCTCCGCGACTTCAGAAATTGGCGGAAGGCGTCGCGGACGTCGCGATAGGCGATCAGCCCGGCCTGCGTGACGTCGGTGCCGGCGGCAAAGGCAGCGACCGAAGCGAGGGTCATCTGCCGGTAGATTGGCGCGAACACCTGGCACGCGGACGAGAAGCGGGCAACCTGGGTCTCGGCCATCAATTCTTCTTCGCGGCCCGCGATCAGGTCGCTGTTGAGGCCGGGATCGCGCGAGACCGTCGGATAGACGTAGAAACAATCGACCGGCGGCTTGTCGGCGACCGGGCTGAGGCCGCTCGAGCCGTAACCGTTCGGGTTCAGCGCAGTCGTCGGCAGCGGCCTGGAGCAAGCGGTCACGCGCGTCGGCAGGCACAGCCACGCGCGGTGCATCGTATAGTCGGGCGTCGCGGGAGCGGCGCTCGAGAGCGCGGCGGCCGCCAAAGACAAGGACAACATTATTTCGAGGTCGCTCCGCTGTCGAACAATCCGCTTTGCGCACCCTGCGGCACCGGCAGCCCGAGGTGGGCGTAGCCGCGGCCGTTGAGGCACCGCCCCCGTGCCGTCCGGGCGATGAGGCCAAGCTGAATGAGGAACGGCTCGATCACGTCCTCGATCGTGTCGCGCGGCTCGCTGAGCCCGGCGGCGAGCGTCTCCACCCCGACCGGCCCGCCGCCGTAGAGGTCGGCGATCATCGTCAGATAGCGCCGGTCCATCGCGTCGAGACCCGAGCGAATCAATCTCGAGCCGGTCGAGCGCCCGATCGGCCACCGCCGCGTCGATGGTTGCACTTCCCGCGGCATGGGCGAAATCGCGCACCCGACGAAGCAGCCGGCCGGAGATTCGCGGCGTCCCGCGCGAGCGGCGGGCGATCTCACGGCCCCCGTCCTCGGTGGTCGCAACGTCGAGCAGCCGGGCGGCCCGCCGAACCACCTGCTCGAGCTCCTCGACCGAGTAGAAATTGAGCCGCACCGGGATCCCGAAACGATCGCGAAGCGGCGTCGTCAGCAGCCCCTGGCGAGTCGTTGCCCCGACCAAAGTGAATCGCGGCAACTCGATCCGCACCGAGCGCGCCGACGGTCCCTCGCCGATCATCAGGTCGAGCGCGCGGTCCTCCATCGCCGGGTAGAGCACTTCCTCGACCGCGGGATTGAGGCGATGAATCTCGTCGATGAACAGGATGTCGCCGTCCTCGAGGTTGGTGAGGAGCGCGGCGAGATCGCCCTGCTTGGCGATGACCGGGCCGCTGGTGGCGCGGAAGCCGACCCCCATCTCGCGCGCGAGAATGCCCGCGAGCGTGGTCTTGCCGAGCCCCGGCGGTCCGTGGAGCAGGACATGGTCGAGCGCCTCGCCGCGGCCCTTGGCGGCGTTGACGAACACCCGCAAATTCTCGCGCGCCGCCTGCTGGCCGATGAACTCGTCGAGGCTTTTCGGACGAAGCGCCAAATCATGGTCTTCGACCGTGCGCTCTGGCGTGGTGATTCGCGCGGGGTCGGTGGCCATCCGTCAGCCCTTGCGCTGCTGGTCGGCCCGCCGCTGCCACGGCCAGCGCCCCTCGATCTCGAGCTCGAGGCTGAAGCTGAGGAAGGTCCGGATGGCGACGATCGCGCCGAGCACGATCACGCTCTGCAAGGTCGGGGTGACCGCGACGGTGTTGATGATGTCGGCCGCGATCAGGAATTCCAGCCCGAGCAGGATTGAGCGGCCGAAATTCGACCGCAGGTCAGCCAGCGCCTCGCCCCGCTCGCCGCGGTCGAAAATGCGCCGTGCGAACAAGGCCAGATTGACCACCGCGCCCACGGCGATGATCGCGATTCCGACCAGTTCGATCGCCTTGGCGACATCGTGCGCGATCTCGGTTGCGAGCTGGTCGAACATTGCGCCCATCTTCAACACATGGCGGGGCTCGCGGCAAGAATTGCTTGGCGGCGCGGCTTTGCTAGGCTGGCGGCGGAGGGGGAAGACCAATGATGATCGATCGGCGGACGATGCTGTGCGGGGCAGGGGCGGCGGTTGCGCTGGCGGGCATGCCGCTCGGCGCCGCACAACGGCCCGGGCCGCCGGCCTGGTACCGCCGAGCGATCGTCATCGACGCGCTCGGCGGCTTTGGGGATTCCGACGCCGGTGAGGGCGTCAACCGCTATACCGACAAGAGCTGGGCGGACTCGCTCGCAACCGGGGTCACGGCGATCCGCGACACCGTCTTCCCGGTCGGCAACGTCGCCGATCCTTGGGCGGACTATCAGACGAGCATCGCCGAAAAGCTCGCGATCTTCGGCGCCAACCCCGACCGCTTCATCCTCGTGCGGACCGCCGCCGACGTCCTCAAGGCCAAAGGCGAAGGCAAGATCGGGATCATCCTCGGCACCCAGGACACGTGCATGATCGGCCCCGAGCTCGACCGCCTCGCGCAGCTCAGGAAGGACGGGGTGATGACCGTCCAGCTGACCTACAACAACGCCAATCTCGCCGGCGACGGGGCGCTCGAGCCGCGCAACGCGGGCCTGACCAAGCTCGGCAAGCGGACGATCGAGCGAGTGGAGGCGGAGAAACTGCTGCTCGACCTCAGCCACGGCGGAGTGCGAACGATGGCCGAGGCCGCGGCCTTCGCCAAGCGTCCGCTGGTGATCAGCCACACCGCTGCGCGTGACCTCTACGACCACCCGCGCAACACCCACGATTCGACGATCAAGGCGGTCGCCGACAAGGGCGGCGTGGTCGGCGTCTATTTCATGCCGTTCCTGCGCGCCGACAGCAAACCGATCGGCCGCGGACCTCGATCGCCCATATCGAGCATGTCGCCAATGTCGCGGGTGAGGACCATGTCGGGATCGGCACCGACAATGGCCCGCTTCCGATCCTCATCAACGAGAAGACGATCAAGGAAAATCGCGAGTGGGCGGCGGAGCGGATCAAGGCCGGGATCGCCGCGCCGGGCGAAGGGCTCGACGTCTTCCCGATCGTCGCCGATTACAACAGCGTCGATCGCTATTGGCGGCTCGCGGGCGACCTCGCCAGGCGCGGCTGGAGCGGGGCGCGGCTGGAAAAGCTGTTCGGCGGCAACTTCCTGCGCGTCTACCGCGAGGCGTGGGGCGGCTAGTGCATGTGCTCGACGTCGTCGCCCAAGATCTCCACCCAGTCGTGCTTGCGCTCCTCCCACACCGAGAATGCGGGTGAGAAAGCATAAGGGTCGTCGAACGCGCCCAGCGGGATGGCGATCATCCCGTCGAACTTGCCGTTGATTTCGTAATAGACGTCGGATCCGCAGTCGGGACAGAAATGGAAGGTCGCCGGATTGCCGCTGTCGGCGACGATGACGAAGCTTTTCGAGCGGCCGTCGATCGCGACCTGCTCGGCCGGCCAGCGCGCCTGCACCGCGAAGGCGCTGCCCGAGCGCTTCTTGCAGTTGAGGCAATGGCAAACGGACACCCGAACCGGCTCGCCGGTCGCGGTCGCCGTCAAATGCCCGCAGCGGCACGAGGCGGCCCGGCCGGTCACTTCGCCGCTTTCTTCAGCGCCAGCCGGACGAGCGCGTCGAGCGTCGCGTCGGGGCCGAGGTCGGCGCTTGCCGCGCTGACCGCGGAGCTCGCCTCGACCGGCTTGAAGCCGAGGTTGGCGAGGGCCGACAGCGCGTCCTGCGCGGCGGTGGTCCGCGCCGCGGGCGCGAGGCTCGCCGCCGAGCCCCGAGACTCCGAGCTTGCCGGCGAGCTCGTTGGTGATGCGCTGGGCGAGCTTGGGGCCGACGCCATTGGCGCGGCCGATCATCGCCTTGTCGCCATTGGCGACCGCGCCGGCGAGCTCGTCGGGCGACAGCGCCGAGAGGATCGCCAGCGCGAGCCGTCCGCCGACCCCCTGGATGCTGGTCAGCGCGCGAAACGAGTCGCGCTCGGCGCGTGCTGCCGAAGCCGAACAGCGTCCACTGGTCCTCGCGCACCTGGAGCTCGGTCAGGATCATCACCTCGGCGCCGACGCCGCCGAGGGCGTCGAGCGTGCGGCCGCTCATCTGGACCAGATAGCCGACCCCGGCGACATCGATCACCGCTCCGTCGGCGGTCAGTTCGGCAAGCGTTCCGGTGAGGCGCGCGATCATCGGTCCGGGTTAATGCCCGAGCGCCGGCTCGCCAAGTGGTGCGCGTGGGTGATCGCGACCGCCAGCGCATCGGCGGCGTCGGGACCGGCGATTGCGACGCCCGGTAGCAGTCGCTGGACCATCGCGTGGACCTGCGCCTTCTCCGCATTGCCGTTCCCGACCACCGCTTTCTTGACCAGCCGAGCGGCATATTCGCCGACTTCGAGCCCGCCCCGCGCCGCGCACAGCAAGGCGACCCCGCGGGCCTGGCCGAGCTTGAGGGTCGATTGCGGGTTCTTGTTGACGAACACCTCCTCGACCGCGGCGGCCTCAGGCGCGCGGTCGGCGATGAGCGCGTCGAGCTGGCTGGCGAGATGCGACAGGCGCTTGGGCAGGGGCTCGGCGCTGTTGGTCTTGAACTGCCCGTTGGCGACATGGGCGAGTCGGTTGCCCTCGGCGCGGATCAGCCCCCAGCCGGTGGTCCCGAGCCCCGGATCGAGGCCGAGGATGAGGGTCAGCCGAGCTTCTCCAGTTCCTCGTCGGGGACGTCGTAATTGCCCCACACCGCCTGGACGTCGTCATCGTCCTCGAGCGCGTCGATGAGCTTCATCAGGGTCGCGGCGTCGTCGCCGGTGACGGTGACTTCGGTCGCGGGTTTCCAGCCGAGCTTGACCGCCTCGGCCTCGCCGAGCGCGCCCTCGAGCGAGCGCGCGACCTCGTGCAGCGAATCGACGCTGGTCCAGATCTCGTGGCCGTCCTCGTCGCTCTCGACGTCCTCGGCGCCGGCCTCGATCGCGGCTTCGAGGACCTTGTCGGCATCGCCCGCGCCGGCGCCATATTCGATCAGCCCCATGCGCTCGAAACCGTGGCTGACGCTGCCCGAAGCGCCGAGGTTGCCGCCGTTTTTCGAGAAAGCGGTGCGGACGTTGGTCGCGGTTCGGTTGCGGTTGTCGGACAGCGCCTCGACGATCAGCGCGACCCCGCCCGGTCCGAAGCCCTCGTAGCGGATCTCCTCGTAATTCTCGGCGTCGCTGGCCGAGGCCTTGTCGATCGAGCGCTGGATATTGTCCTTGGGCATCGACTGCGCCTTGGCCGCGAGCACCGCGGCGCGCAGCCGCGCGTTCATGTCGGGGTCGGGCAAGCCCATCTTCGCCGCGACCGTGATTTCGCGCGACAACTTGGAAAACATCGCCGAGCGCTTTTTGTCCTGCGCGCCCTTGCGGTGCATGATGTTCTTGAATTTGCTGAATGACCGGCCATGGTCGGTTCCTTACGCGAGCCCGAGCGCCTGGCGATAGGTTTCGAGCAAGGCGTCCTGCTCCTGGCGGCTATGGGTCTCCATCTTCCGCAGGCGTACGATCATCCGCATCGTCTTGCTGTCATAGCCATTGGCCTTGGCCTCGGCATAGACGTCGCGAATATCGTCGCTGATGCCCTTGCGCTCCTCCTCTAGCCGCTCGATGCGCTCAATGAATAGCCGCAGCTGATCGGCCGCGACGGCCCCTTCCGCCATGAATGAATTCTCCGATTGTCCGGTGTTGCGGCTCGAGGCTCTAGGCGAGGGCCGGCGTCGGCTCAAGCGGGTTGAACCGTCCCGTTCAGCGGCTATGGCGGGCCGAGAGGAGGACCCGTGAGCCCATCGCTTCCACCACGATCGCGCAAGGTGAAGATCCTCGCGACTTTGGGCCCCGCGTCGAGCGACCCCAAGATGATCCGGGCGCTGATGGAGGCCGGGGCCGACGCCTTCCGGGTCAATATGAGCCACGGCGACCAGAAGGCGAAAATCGCGCTGTTCGAGGCGATTCGGGCACTCGAAAAGGAGTACCGCAGGCCGACCACGATCCTCGTCGACCTCCAGGGCCCCAAGCTTCGAGTCGGCGCGTTCGAAGGCGGGTTCGCGATGCTCGAGGCGGGCAAGGCGTTCGTGTTCGACACCGACGAGACCCCGGGCGGAGCGACCCGGGTTCAACTCCCCCACCGCGAATTGTTCGAGGCGATTCGTCCCGACACGCGGATCCTGGTCGACGACGGCAAGGTCCGGCTTCGCGTGACCGACGTAGCCGAGGGCAAGATCGTCACCCGGGTCGAGGTGTCTGGATCGGATCAGCGACCACAAGGGCGTCAACGTGCCCGACATCGTCGTTCCGGTCCCGGCGCTGACCGACAAGGACCGGAGCGACCTCGCCTTCGCGCTCGACCATCAGGTCGACTGGGTCGCTCTGTCCTTCGTCCAGCGGCCCGAGGACCTCGACGAGCCGCGGCGGCTGATCGAAGGGCGCGCCTTGCTGATGGCGAAGATCGAGAAGCCGGCGGCGATCGACCAGCTCGACGCGATCATCGCGCTCTCCGACGGGGTTATGGTCGCGCGCGGCGACCTCGGAGTCGAGCTTCCGCCCCACGCGGTCCCGCCGCTCCAGCATCGGATCGTCGCCTCGGCGCGCCAGGCGGGCAAGCCGGTGGTGGTGGCGACGCAAATGCTCGAATCGATGATCGTCTCGCCGACTCCGACACGGGCCGAGGTCAGCGACGTCGCCAACGCCATCTACGAGGGTGCCGACGCGGTCATGCTGTCGGCCGAGAGCGCCGCCGGCAAATATCCGCTCGAAGCGGTGGCGATGATGGATTCGATCGGGCGGAGCGTCGAATCCGACCCGATGTTCCAGGCGCGGGTCCATTTCACCGAGACCCCGGCCGAGCCGACCACCGCCGACGCGCTGAGCGAAAGCGGCGCACAGATCGCTCGAACCATCCATGCCAAGGTGATGATCTGCTACACCAGCTCGGGCTCGACCGCGCGACGGATCGCGCGCGAGCGCCCGACGGTCCCGACCCTGGCGATGAGCGCGATGCTGCGCACGGCTCGGCAAATGGGCCTGTTGTGGGGGGTTCACCCGGTCCATACCCGCGACGTCGAGAGCTTCGAGGAAATGGTCGCAAAGGCCAAGCGAATGGCGATCCGCCACGGCCTCGCCGCCGCCAACGAGCGAGTCATCATTATGGCCGGGATCCCGTTCGGCACGGCCGGCTCGACGAACGTGCTCCACGTCGCCCGGCTGACCGGCGACGAGCTCGAGCGGCACCAGGGCTAGACCGGGAGCAAGGCCGGAATCTCGCCGGGGATCTCGCGCGCCAGGAAGCCCACCGGTCCGACCCTCTTCGACAGCCTCCGCCCCGCCTCGCCGTGGAGCCAGACGGACCACAGCAAGGCGCTGAGCGGATCAGACCCGCGCGCGAGCAGGGCGCCGAGGATTCCGGCAAGCGAGTCGCCCGAGCCGGAAATGGCCAGCCCGGGCCCGCCGCCGCGATACTTCCATGCCTGGCCGCTGGGCGTCGCGACATGGCTCTCGGCCCCTTTCGCCAGCACCAGCGCCTGGTAGCGCTTTGCCGCTTCGAGCGCGCAGCCGAGCGGGTCCTCCTCGGCAGTCTCTGCGCTGCAATCGAGGAGCGAGGCCATCTCCTTGCTGTGGGGCAGGAGGATGGGCGGCGGATCGGCCGCCCGCGCCGCGCGCTTCGCCGGGGCGAGGCCATGGAGCAGCGCGGCGTCGAGGGCGAGCGGCGTTCCGCTGTCGCAAAGCTTGGCGGCAAGCCTGGTCGCGACCGGAGTCGGGAGCATCCCGGGGCCCGCGACGAGAGCGTCATAATCCTTGGCAAGCTTCGCAAGCTCGGCGATGGCCGATCGGGCGAAGGCGCCGTCGCGCGCCTCGGCCAGACCGATCACCCGTGCTTCGGGAACCGCAATTCCGAGCTGCGGAGCGACGCTGGCAACGGTGGCGATCGTGATCTTCCCCGCACCCGCGCGCATCGCCGCGGTGGCGGTGATGATCGGTGCGCCAGCGACTTCGCGGCTTCCGCCGATGATCAGCAGCTTTCCGCGCTCGTCCTTGCTCCCGCCCTCGATCGGCAGGCAGCGGGTGGCGCTTGAGCTCGGCGGCGGTGAGCGGGCGCGGGCGCCTCATCGCGACCCGGTCATCGCTTCGGGCTCGGCGGTCTTGGGCGTGCCCTGCTCCTCCATCGGCGCGCCTTGGTTCCACATGACCAGCCTGGGCACGCAGATCGCCATATGATTGGGCTCGAAGTCGAACGCGCAAATGCCGCAGTTCAAAATGTCGGACTGCTTGTCGATCGCCATGATGTCGGCCTCGGTCAGCTCCTCGAGGATGTAGCGGATGCACAGCACGACGACCTGGTGGCAGACGATGAGCACGCTCTTGCCCGAATATTGCAGATTGATCGTGTTGAGCGCCGAGCGGAGGCGGAGGATGACGTCGGCCCAGCTCTCCCCGCCGGGTGGGCGGTGGTAGAATTTGCCCATCTTCGAGCGATGGGCGGCCTCGGTCGGATATTGTTCCCTGATGCCCTTGGTAGTGAGGCCGTCGAACACCCCGAACTCGCGCTCGCGCAGCCGCTCGTCGAGGATGGTGGGCTTGGCGCCTCCGGCAAGCCCGCCGGCCGCGCAAATCGCCTCGGCGGTCTGCCGCGCGCGCATGTAGGGCGAGGCGAGGAGCACCTCCGGCCGCTCACCGTCCGGTAGCGACTCGAACCAGCGCCCCGCCGCCTCGGCCTGCTGGTGACCAAGCTCGGACAAGGGCACGTCGACGTCGCGCACGTCGAGGTCGATGACGCTATGGCCCGCTTCGTGCGCGGCGTCGCGCGCGACATTGCCCTGGCTTTGCCCGTGGCGGACGAGCCACAGGCGTTTGGGCCAGCGGTCGTTAGGGGTCATTCAGCCTCCTGTTTACAAGGACGTAAAGCGCAACTCGGCGTTTTTCTCCCCGCCCGTCTTTCGCGGCCAGGACGGCTCGATTTTCGCGCTCGCGCATTGGGAGTTTGGATGAGAAAAGCTTACGACAACAGCTTCGCCAGCTTCTTCCAGGCGGGCTTCGAATGCTCGTCGCACCGGCGGCGCGACGGAGTTCGTCTCGACCTTATCCGCGCGACCGGGCACGACAAGCATGTCCTCCGTGACTATCAGCAGTGCAAGGCGCTCGGTTTCGACACGCTACGCGACGGCCTGCGCTGGCACCTGATCGAGACGTCTCCCGGGACCTATGATTGGTCGAGCTGGTTGCCAGCGCTCGAGGCGGCGGAAGCGGCCGGGGTGGAGGTCATCTGGGACCTGTTCCATTACGGCTGCCCGGATTGCCTCGACCAGGCGGCCGAGGACTTCCCCGAGCGGTTCACGGAGTTCGCGCTCGCCGCGCTCGAAGTTCAGCAATCGGTCAGCGGCCGACCGCCGCTGGTCTGCCCTCTGAACGAGATCAACTTCCTGTCCTGGGCGGTGGACGATGGATACTTTCCCCAAATCGGCCCGAAGCAGCGCGGCTGGTTCAAGAAGCAGCTCGTCCGGACCGCGATCCGCGCGTCGAAGGCGATCAAGCAGCGCTGGCCGGAGTCGACCATCGTCGGGGCCGAGCCTTTGATCCACATCGCGCCGCACGACCGCCGCCGCAAGACGATTGCCGACGCGGAGAAAAACCTACTCGGCATGTACGAGGCCTATGACTGGATCATGGGCCTCGCCAGACCCGAGCTCGGCGGCGACCCGTCGCTCGTCGATGTGGTCGGGTGGAATTTCTACCCCCACAACCAATGGTATTACAAAGGGCCGACGATCCCGATGGGCCATCACGAATATCGGCCGCTGGCCGACATGCTGGTCGAAATGGCCGAGCGGTACGGGAAGCCGATGTTCCTGTCGGAGACCGGCGCCGAAGGATCGGGCAAGCCGTCCTGGCTCCATTATGTGTGCAACGAAGTGCGTGATGCGATGCGCCGCGGAGCCGAAATCCGCGGCATCTGCTGGTACCCGATCACCGCTTACCCGGGCTGGGACAATTCCCGCCACGCCGAGACCGGGCTGCTGTCCACGGTCGTGGCCGACGGAAGCCGCCACGTCGACCAGCGCCTGCTCGCGGAATTCGAGACGCAGAGCGAAGAGTTTGGACTTGGTCGGCGGTCCGGACGCCCGGTAGCGGTCGCACGCAATTAGGTTGCCGGCGCGGGCTGCGGGTCCTGCGACGGCGTTCCGACGAACGGCCAGCCGTCGCGCCATTGGATTCGGTCGATCAGCAGGATCCGGCGGCTGTTGATTTCGTCCTCCTGCCGCTGGCGCGGCCGGTTCACGTCGATCGCGTGATAGACGATCCATTCGTCGCCGGCCTTGTCGGTGACGGTGCAATTGTGCCCCGGCGCGAGCCAGCGCTCGCTTTTGTACAGCATCAGGCTGTGCGGCACTCCGCGCGCTTCCTCGAGCGTTTCGAACGGCCCCGTCGGCTGGCGCGAACGGGCGACCATCACGCCATATTCGGCCTCCGGGCCGCAACAATTGTCGCCGGAATAAAAGAGATAATAGAAATCGTCGTGGCGGATCACCCAGGCGGCTTCGACCAGCCGCGGGAAGGCGCCCTTCACCGGGTTGGGCCAGATGAGGTCGATCGGCTCGCTTTCAGGAGCGAACGACATGCCGTCGGGGGCGAGCTCCTGGACCCGGATCGGCTGGAAGCCGGAGCCCCAATAGAGGAAACGCCTGCCGCTGACCGCGTCGTCGAACGTCATCGGGTCGATATATTCGAAGCCCATGCCGAGCAGCAGCGGCAGGCCCACGTCCACGAACGGGCCCGAGGGAGACGTCGCGGTCGCGACGGCGAGGCAATGTCCGCGCTCGGGAATGTCGCAGACGTCGGGCGTCGCCGAATAATACATCACATAGCGTTCGCCGTCCTGGACGACAAAAGGCGCCCAGAAGTCCTGCGTCTCTTTCGCCCAGCCCGGCTTGTCCGGAAGCGCGTCGCCGAGATGCTCCCAATGGACGAGGTCCAGCGAACGGGCGACCTGGATGTTGATCCATCGCTCATCGCGCAGGGTCTGCGTCGCATAAGCGTAGAAGAATCCGTCCGGCGCCTGGATGATCGCGGGATCAGGAAAGTCGGCGTCGAGAACGGGGTTGGTGTAGGTCCCCGTCAAGGGCGCGGGAATCGCAGTCGAGCGTGTGCACGTCACTCAGCGGCAACGGCGCTGGGCTGCCTGCGTTCCCGCTTCCGATGGTCGTCGATGCGGCGGAAGGTCGCCAGCGCCTGGCCGACGATCTGGTCCATATTGTAATAGCGGTAGGTGGCGAGCCGACCGACGAAGGTCACGCCCTCGGTCGCATCGGCGAGCGCCTCGTAGCGCTTGAACAAAGCCTGATTCTCGGGCCGCGGGATCGGATAATAAGGGTCGCCTTCGGCCGAGGGATATTCGTAGGTGATCGTCGTGCGCGGCGCGCGCTGACCGGTCAAATGCTTGTACTCGCTGATCCGAGTGTAGGGGACGTCCTCGGCCGGGAAATTGACCACCGCGACCGGCTGGAACTGCTCCTCATCAAGGGTTCGGTGGTCGAAGCGCAGGCTGCGGTACGGGAGCCTGCCGAAGCGGTAGTCGAAATATTCATCGATCGGCCCGGTGTAGATGATGTGGTCCGCCGCAATCTCTTCGCGGATGTCGCGGAAATCTACTCCTAGGGCCTTGTCGATCAGCGGATCGGCCAGCATCTTTTCGAACATGGCGGTGTAGCCATCGCGCGGCATCGCCTGGAAGCTGTCGCCAAAATAGCGGTCGTCGGTGTTGGTCCGAGTCGGGATCCGCGAAGTCACCTGCTTGTCGAGCTCGCTTGGGTCGAGGCCCCATTGCTTGCGCGTATAGCCGCGGAAGAACAGCTCGTAGAGCTCGCGCCCGACGGCGTTGACGACCACGTCCTCCGAAGTCCGGATCTCGTCGACCGGCTCGGCGCGCGAGGCGAGATATTCGGCCACTTCCTCGTCGGTCTTGAGGTCGAGATCGAACAGGATGTTGAGCGTGGTGCGGTTGATCGGGATCGGCACACGCTTGCCGCGAACCTCGGCCAGGACCCGGTGCTCGTAGGGCCGCCACTCGGTGAATTGCGACAGATAATCGACGACCTGATCGCTGTTGGTGTGAAAAATGTGGGGCCCGTACTTGTGATAGAGGATCCCGGCCTCGTTGGGCTCGTCGAACGCGTTGCCGCCGATGTGGGGGCGGCGATCGATCAGGAGGATCCGCGCGCGGTGCTGCGAGGCGAGGCGCTCGGCCAGCACCGACCCGGCGAATCCGGCGCCGACGATCAGATAGTCGTAGGGCTGCCCCCGGCCTCTGCGGGCCCCAAAAGCCGCGGTCATTCCGCCGCAGCCAGCAGCGCTGGTTCCCGATTCTCCTGACGCTGGCCAAGCGATTCGGCGACCAGTCCCGCCATGCGCGCCTGGGTCGTGTCCCAGCTCGTCGCTGAGAGCAAAAGGTCGGCTTCGGCCAGCCACTCCGGGTCGCCGCTTCGGACCAGGTCCAGCATCTCGTCGCAGGCGGCGACGAAGCTCTCTGCGTCCTCGGCAAAGCGGACCCCTTGCAGGCGGCTGTAATGGCGGACGACGTCGCGCACCGGAGTCGAGACCACCGGCCGGCCGCCGGCGAGATATTCGGGCGTCTTCGTGGGCGAGATGAACGCCGTCGACTCGTTCATCGCGAACGGCATCAAGGCGACGTCCCAGCCCGACAGATAAACGGGCAACTCGGCGTAGCTCTTCGATCCGAGATAATGGATGTTCGGCCGCCGGGGCACGTCGTCGGGCGAGATTTTGACGATCGGTCCGACCATCACGAACTGCCAGTCCGGGCGAAGGTCCGCGGCCTGGCCGAGAAGCTCGATGTCGAAGCGCTCGTCGATCACGCCGTAGAAGCCGAGCCGCGGCCGCGGAATGCCGGCCTGGTCGGCGGGGTCGGGCTGCTTGGCGCGGGCCTTCGCGAAATGCGCGCGGTCGACGGACGAGGGGAAGCAGTGGACGTTGTCGTGGCGGCTCTTCTTGGCCTCGAACAGGCTGGACCCACCGGTGAACACAATGTCGGCGGCCGCGAGCAATTCGCGCTCGAGCGGAAGCAGCTCGGGCGGGGCGAAGCGGAAATTGGCGAGCTCGTCCATGCAATCATAGACCAGGCAATCCGCGTCGAGATGCCGCGAGAAGGGCAGCATCATCGGCGTGTAATACCAGGCGACCAGGGGCCGCGTGAGGCCGGCCGAATAGGCTTCGAGAAGCCGCCTCACCAGCGTTTCGCTCTGCTCGCTTCCAAGCCCCTCCGGGATGTGCGGCACGACGATCCGGACATTGGCTGCGTCGGGCGCCTCCCGAACCTTGAGGAAGGCGGTTTCGCGGCGACCGATCTCGACCGGCTCCTCCCAGAAAACCACGGTCATGTCGCGGGCGAAGCGGCTCATGAGATGCTGCGGCCGCTGGAAGACGAAATCCCACCGCAGGTGCGAAAAACAGATCAGGGTGGGCCGGGCCGGATCGGGCACCGAAGGCTCGGCTTCACACTCAACAGGCACCCCGACGCGCGTAAGCATATTTTCCTTGTTCCTTCTGATGTTGGACGCTTGCCCAATGAACCAGCGGGACCCGATTACGGTTCCGGAACTTGATTGAGATTAGGCCAAATTTCCCCGCTTTGTGCGGCGCAGCATAAGCGAGGCCAGGCGATTGACCCCCGCCACGGCGCGTGGAAGGAAGCATCGCCATGGCGACGACCATCGAGGAACTGGAAGCGAGGCGGGCTCAGGCCCGGCTCGGCGGGGGCGAAAAGCGCATCGCGGCGCAGCACGCCAAGGGCCGGCTGACAGCCCGCGAGCGGCTGTCGGTCCTTCTCGATCCCGGAAGCTTCGAAGAATATGACATGTTCGTCGAGCATAATTGCGCCGACTTCGGGATGGCCGAGCAGAAGGTCCCGGGCGACGGCGTGGTCACCGGTTCGGGCACGATCAACGGCCGGCTGGTCTACGTCTTCGCGCAGGATTTCACCGTCTTCGGCGGCTCCTTGAGCGAGCGCCACGCGCAGAAGATCTGCAAGGTCATGGACATGGCGATGAAGGTCGGGGCGCCGGTCATCGGCCTCAACGATTCGGGCGGCGCGCGAATCCAGGAAGGCGTCGCGAGCCTCGGCGGCTATGCCGAAGTGTTCCAGCGCAACGTGCTGGCCTCCGGCGTCATCCCGCAGATCTCATTGATCATGGGGCCGTGCGCGGGCGGCGCGGTCTATTCGCCGGCGATGACCGACTTCATCTTCATGGTGAAGGACAGCTCCTATATGTTCGTCACCGGGCCCGAGGTGGTGAAGACGGTGACCAACGAGGTCGTGACCCAGGACGAATTGGGCGGCGCGGTCACCCACACGACCAAGTCGGGCGTCGCCGACGTCGCGTTCGAGAACGACATCGACGCGTTGCTCGCGACCCGCGACTTCTTCGACTTCCTGCCGCTGTCGAACCGCCACGATCTGCCCGAGCGGCCGTGCCACGACCCGTGGGACCGCGTCGAGGACAGCCTCGACACCTTGATCCCGCCGAGCGCCGCGACGCCCTACGACATGCACGAGCTGATCCGGAAGGTCGCCGACGAGGGCGAGTTCTTCGAGCTCCAGCCGGCCCACGCCGCCAACATCCTCACCGGCTTCATCCGCGATCGAGGGGCGCACCGTCGGCGTCGTCGCCAACCAGCCGCTGGTACTTGCCGGCGTGCTCGACATCAAATCGTCGAAGAAGGCGGCGCGCTTCGTCCGCTTCTGCGACGCCTTCGACATTCCGATCCTGACCTTCGTCGACGTCCCCGGCTTCCTGCCCGGCGTCGCGCAGGAGCATGAGGGGATCATCAAGAACGGCGCCAAATTGCTGTTCGCTTATGCCGAGGCGACCGTGCCCAAGATCACCGTCATCACGCGCAAGGCCTATGGCGGGGCCTATGACGTCATGGCGTCCAAGCATTTGCGCGGCGACCTCAACTACGCCTGGCCGACCGCCGAGATCGCGGTGATGGGCGCCAAGGGCGCGGTCGAGATCATCTTCCGCGGGCAAGACGCCCGACGAAATCGCCGAGCGCACCCGCGAATATGAAGAGCGCTTCGCCAACCCCTTCGTCGCGGCCGCGCGCGGGCTATATCGACGAGGTGATCATGCCGCACTCGACCCGCCGCCGCGTCGCGCTCGGCCTACGCAAGCTGCGCGACAAGCAGCTCGAGAATCCGTGGAAGAAGCACGACAATATTCCGCTGTGAGGCAGAAGTGAGCAGCTACACCGCCACCATCCGCTGGAGCCGCACGGGGGACGGCGATTTCACCAAGGGCCAGTACAGCCGCGCGCACGAATGGGCGTTCGACGGCGGCGCGGTGGTTCCGGCGGGGCCGAGCCCGCACGTCGTGCCCGAGCCGTGGGGCAATCTCGCGGGGGTCGATCCCGAAGAAGCGTTCGTCGCTTCGCTGTCGTCGTGCCACATGCTGTTCTTCGTCGACTTCGCCCGCCGCGCCGGGTTCACGCTCGATGACTATGTCGACGAAGCCGAGGGCGTGATGGAGAAGCGCGCGGACGGGAAAATGGCGATGACCGTCGTCACCCTGCGCCCGCGGCTGAGCTGGTCGGGCGAGCCGCCGAGCGGGAGCGCTCGCCGACCTCCACCACCACGCGCACGAGCCTGCTTCATCGCCAATTCGGTGACGAGCGAGGTCGATCCGCCGTCTTGCGAGCGCAGCGAGCTCCAGACGTCCGCAGTCTCATCGCCGCAAGCGGAACGGCACGTACGGGCGTGACGTCAGTTGCCGCAGGACTCGCCGGTCTGACGACGGCCGAGCGATCGCCAGCGCTCGCTTTGACTTCACGCTCCAGCCGACGATGCGCAGACGATCGCGGGCGCGTCGAGAAGTTGCGCGATCGAGCACCAATGAAACTCGGCGCGTTGAACCATGTCGGGGTCGCGACGCCGTTCGATCGACGCGAAGCCTCGCGCTCTTACCGCGACCTGTTCGGCGCCGAGCCGCACGGACCCGCCTTCGACCTGCCCGAGCAGGGCGTGCGCGTATGCTTCGTCGACGCGCCCAACAGCCAGATCGAGCTGATCGAGCCGCTTGGCGCGGACTCGCCGATCGTGAAGTTCCTCGAGAAGAACCCGGCGGGCGGGCAGCATCATGTCTGCTTCGAAGTTCCCGACATCGCGGCGGCGCGCGCGCATTTCGAGGGCAAGGGCGCGCGCATCCTCGGGCCGACGCGCATCGGCGCGCACGGAACCCCGATCTTCTTCCTCCACCCCAAGGACATGGGCGGGGTGCTGACCGAGATCATGGAGAGTCCGCGCCAACCGCATTGATCTCGCGGCAGTTGTAGCGGTCGCGGATATGGGCGTTGAAATAGCGCCCCTTGGCGAAGGCCGCGCGCATCGCCTTGACCTCCTCCTCCGGCACGTCGGCATAGACGTAGCGGCGGCCGGTGGTGAACTCGATCACCAGCTCGCGGCGCTCGGGCGCATAGTCGAAGCGGCGGATCACGGTCGAGGGCATGGCGCCAGAACGCTTGGGGTGGGTGGAGGTTCGCGCCGGCCCGCGCTAGGCCGCCTCCGGTGACCGACAAGCCGACCAAGCTGACTGGGAAAGCCTCGCCGCGAAGGAGTCGCGGGGCACGCGACCTGTGGCCGCGACACGCCCGAGCATATCCGGCTCAAGACCGTCTACGGGCCCGACGACGCGGCCGGAGATCGACAGCGGCTGGCCGGGCCTCCCGCCCTACACCCGCGGCCCCTATGCGACGATGTACGCCGGGCGGCCGTGGACGATCCGCCAATATGCCGGCTTCTCGACCGCCGAGGATTCCAACGCCTTCTACCGCCGCAACCTCGCCGCCGGGCAGAAGGGGCTCTCGGTCGCCTTCGACCTCGCCACCCACCGCGGCTACGACAGCGACAATCCGCGCGTCGTCGGCGACGTCGGCATGGCGGGCGTCGCGATCGACAGCGTCGAGGACATGAAATTGCTGTTCGACGGCATCCCGCTTGGGCGAGATGTCGGTCAGCATGACGATGAACGGCGCGGTGCTGCCGATCATGGCCTTCTACATCGTCGCCGGGGAGGAGCAGGGGGTCGCTCGGGCCGACCTCACCGGCACGATCCAGAACGACATCCTGAAGGAGTTCGCGGTCCGCAACACCTACATCTACCCGCCCGAGCCGAGCATGCGGATCGTCTCCGACATCATCGCTTTTTGCGCCGCGCGAGATGCCGAAGTTCAACTCGATCTCGATCTCGCGGCTATCACATGCACGAGGCCGGTGCGACCGCGGTCCAGGAGCTCGCCTACACGCTCGCCGACGGCATGGCCTATGTCCGCGCCGCGCAGGACGCAGGGCTCGACATCGACAAGTTCGCGCCGCGGCTGAGCTTCTTCTTCGGCATCGGCATGAACCTGTTCATGGAGGTCGCCAAGCTGCGCGCGGCGCGGACCCTGTGGGCGCGGATCATGACCGATCTCGGCGCCAAGTCGGAGAAGTCGAAGCTGCTGCGCACGCACTGCCAGACCAGCGGGCGTCAGCCTGACCGAGCAGGACCCGTACAACAATATCGTCCGAACCACGATCGAGGCGCTGGCCGCGGTGCTCGGCGGGACCCAGAGCCTGCACACCAACAGCTTCGACGAGGCGATCGCGCTGCCGACCGATTTCTCGGCCCGCATCGCGCGCAACACGCAGCTGATCCTGGCCGAGGAAAGCGGGGTCACCGCGGTCGCCGACCCGCTCGGGCGGCAGCTGGTACGTCGAGGCGCTGACCCGCGAGCTCGAGCAGCAGGCCTGGGCGCTGATCGAGGAGGTCGAGGCGCACGGCGGGATGGTCAAGGCGGTCGCCGAAGGGCTGCCCAAGCAGCGCATCGAGGAAACCGCGGCCGAGCGCGCGGCCAGGGTCGACACCGGCGAGACGGTGATCGTCGGGGTCAACCGCTACCGGCTGGCGAAGGAAGAGGAGCATCGACATCCTCGAAGTCGACAATGCCAAGGTCCGCGCCGGCCAGATCGCACGGCTGGAAAAGATGCGGCGCGAGCGGGACGAGGGACAAGTCCGCGCCGCGCTCGATGCGCTGGAAGAGGGCGCGAGGGGCAATTCCAATCTGCTCGCTCTGGCGATCGAGGCGGCCCGCGCCCGCGCCTCGCTCGGCGAAATCTCGGACGCGATGGAGCGCGCGTTCGGCCGCTACCACACCACCCCCGAGCCGGTGCGCGGCATCTACGGCAAGCGCGATGACGAGCGCTGGAAGGCGGCGGTCGCGGGCACGCAGTCGGTGACCGAGCGCCTCGGCCGCAAGCCCCGCGTGATGATCGCCAAGATGGGCCAGGACGGCCACGACCGCGGCGCCAATCTGGTCAGTCAGCGCGTTCGGTGACCTCGGCTTCGAGGTCATCGCGGGGCCCCTATTCCAGACCCCGCGCGAGAGCGCCGAAATGGCGATCGAACACGATGTCGATGTCGTCGGCGCGTCGTCGCTCGCAGCGGGCCACAAAACCCTGATCCCCGAGCTGATCGCGACGCTCAAGGACTTAGGGAGAGCCGACATCAAGGTCGTCGCCGGCGGGGTCATCCCGCCGCAGGATTATGCATTGCTGCGCGAGGCGGGCGTGCAGGCGATCTTCGGCCCCGGAACCAACCTCGCCGACGCCGCCGACGAGGTGCTGCGCCTGCTCGGCCACAACCGTCCGCCGATGGATGAGGCAGCGGAATGATCGCCCTCTTGCTCGCCCTCGCCGCCGCGTCGACGGCGCCCGACGATCCGGTCGAAGATGCCTGCTATGCCGCGGACCAATCGCAGCAGGGAATGAACCGCTGCGCCGGTGACGCGTTTCAACGCGCCGACAAAGCGCTGAACCTGCAGTGGGCGAAAGTTGCCGCCGCATTCGCCAACGATGCGGAATCCAAGACACTGCTGCTCGATACCCAACGCGCGTGGCTCAAATATCGCGATGGGCAATGCAAATTGGCCGCCCTAGATAGCGTCGGCGGAAGCATCTGGCCGCTGATCAACTCGTCGTGCCTTGCCCAACTGACCCGGCAACGGACAAAAGAGCTGACAGACCTGCTCGGCGAAGGGGACTGAGTTGTTCAAGAAAATCCTCATCGCCAATCGCGGGGAGATTGCCTGTCGCGTCATCCGCACCGCCAAGCGCATGGGGATCAAGACGGTCGCAGTCTATTCCGACGCCGACGCGCGCGCGCCGCATGTGAAGATGGCGGACGAGAGCGTCCGGCTCGGGCCGCCGCCCGCGTCTGAAATCCTACCTCAAGGCCGAGCTAATCATCGACGCGTGTAAGGCGACGGGCGCGGAGGCGGTTCATCCGGGCTATGGCTTCCTTTCCGAGCGCGAGAGCTTCGCCAAGGCGCTCAAGAAAGCGGGGATCACTTTCATCGGGCCACCCCCGAAAGCCATCGCGGCGATGGGCGACAAGATCGAATCGAAGAAGCTGGCGCAAAGGGCCGGCGTGAATATCGTCCCCGGCTACCTCGACGACATCGCCACGACCGACGAGGCGGTCAAAATCGCCAAGGACGTCGGCTTTCCGGTGATGATGAAGGCCTCGGCCGGCGGCGGCGGCAAGGGCATGCGGCTGGCGTATAACGAAAAGGACGTCCGCGAAGGGCTTCGAGTCGGTGAAGCGCGAGGGGCTCGCCAGCTTCGGCGACGACCGCGTGCTCATCGAGAAGTTCATCGAGGCGCCGCGCCACATCGAGATCCAGGTGCTCGGCGACCAGCACGGCAATGTCCTTTATTTCGGCGAGCGCGAATGCTCGATCCAGCGCCGCAACCAGAAAGTGGTCGAGGAAGCGCCCTCGCCGTTCGTCACGCCCGAGATGCGCCGCGCGATGGGCGAGCAGGCGGTCGCGCTGGCCAAGGCGGTCGGCTATTATTCCGCGGGCACGGTCGAGCTGATCGTCAACGGCGCCGATCCGTCGGGAAAAAGCTTCTACTTCCTCGAGATGAACACGCGGCTGCAGGTCGAGCATCCGGTGACCGAAGAGGTGACCGGGATTGACCTGGTCGAGCAGATGATCCGAGTCGCGGCGGGGGAGAAGCTGAAGTTCAGCCAGGACGACATCCGGCTCGACGGCTGGGCGGTCGAGACCCGGGTCTATGCCGAGGATCCGTATCGCCATTTCCTGCCATCGACCGGTCGGCTGATCCGTTACTGGCCGCCCCACGCGGTGGAGAGCGAACAGGTTCGGGTCCGGGTCGATGACGGAGTCGCCGACGGCGGCGAGATCAGCATGTTCTACGACCCGATGATCGCCAAGCTGATCACCTGGGCGCCGACGCGCGAGGAGGCGATCGACGCGCAGATCGCCGCGCTCGACCAGTTCGTGGTCGACGGGATCAGCGACAATATGGATTTCCTCTCGGCGTTGATGCAGCACCCGCGCTTCCGCACGGGCGACCTCGCCACCGACTTCATCGCCGACGAATATCCCGACGGTTTCCACGGCGCTCCCGCCGACGCGCAATTGATCGAGGATCTGACCGCGATCGCCGGAATGGTCGCGGTGATCACCGACGAGCGCGCCGCCGAAATCGACGGCCAGCTCGGGCCGCCGATCCACGTCCATTGCGAGCGCGTCGTCAGGATCGCGGGCGAAAGCCACAAGGTCCGGATCAAGCCCTACAAGGGCGGCACGCTCGCGGTCACCGACGACGGCGATCTGGTCGACATCGTCGGCCGCTGGGCGCCGGGGCAGCGGCTTGCTGTCGGTCACCGTCGACGGCCGCCACCGCATCGTCCAGGTGCGCCGCGCCGGCCGCGACTGGGAGCTTCAGACCCGCGGCGCGAGCCACCGCGTGCAGGTGCTCAGCCCGCATGTCGCCGCGCTCGCCAAGCATATGCTCGACAAGCCGCCGCCCGATTTGTCGCGGATGCTGATCGCGCCGATGCCGGGCCTGCTGACGCGCCTCGATGTCGCGGTCGGCGACCAGGTCGAGCCCGGCCAGCCGATCGCGGTGATGGAAGCGATGAAGATGGAGAACATCCTCCGCGCGCCCAAGGCGGCGACGGTCAAGGCGACGCCCGCCAAGGCCGGCGACAGCCTCGCCGTCGATCAGGTCATCGTGGAGTTTGAAAGACGAGCCTATCGCCAGTCCGACTTCCTCATTAGGCTCATGGAAATCCCGTTGACGACGAGTCGTCGCGCAAATTTGCAGCGTCTCATTGCAATGACGACGGCAAGACCGTCGAACCGCGATTGGGCAGCCTTTGCTGGGCCAATCGGTCCGAACACGGACGGTTCGAGCTGCGTTGGTACGAGCTCCGGGACGAGATCAATTTGTCAGAGGCGAGCCGATCGAACATCTAGTGGAGCATCGGGCCAAGCGCTAGCTCGCGTACGGGAGCTCCGGAGCCGACGATCCCGTGATCTACGCAGACTAAGCTCGCCGACCCTTCGCTGTTCAGCTCCTAGAGCATTTCGCCGAGCTCGGATGATAGTTTCCGCGGCCTTCGGGTCGCTGCATCACTGCATTGAGCCAGGAGCTTAGCGGGCCCCGCAACTCGCTCCGCCTGAGCTTGCCCGTCGCGGTCTTCGGCAGCGCCTCCACGAACTCCACCTCGCGCGGATATTTGTAGGGGGCGATCTGCTCCTTGGCGAAGTCCTGGAGGCCCTTGACCAGTTCGTCGCTCGGGGTCGCGAAATCGGCGAGGACGACGAACGCCTTCACTTTCTGGCCGCGCTCGGGGCAGGGCACGCCAATCACCGCGCATTCGGCGACCGCGGGGTGCGCGAGCAGCGCATTCTCCACCTCCGGAGCGCCGATATTGTAGCCCGAGCTGACGATCATGTCGTCGCTGCGCGCGACGTACCAATAATAGCCATCGGCGTCGCGGCGGTAGGTGTCGCCGGTGACGTTCCAGCCGTCGACGACATAGTCGCGCTGGCGCGGGTCATCGAGGTAGCGGCAGCCGGTCGGGCCCTTGATCGCCAGACGGCCTTCGCCCTCGTCCATCGGCTGCCCGTCGACGTCGAGCACGGTCGCTTCATATCCCGGCACCGCCTTGCCGGTCGCGCCGGGGCGGATGGCGTCGCCGGCCGCGGAGATGAAGATGTGCATCATCTCGGTCGCGCCGATGCCGTCGGTGATCGCGATGCCGGTGCGCTCCTTCCACGCGCGCCAGGTCGCCTCGGGCAAATGCTCGCCGGCGGAGAGGCAGTAGCGGAGTGTCTTGAGCGCGTCGTCCAGCTTGGGCTGCGACAGCATCGCCTTATAGGCCGTCGGCGCGGTGGCGAGGTGGGTGACGCCGTGCCTGGCGATCGCCTCGAGCATCGCCGGCGGGCTCGGCTGCTCGATCGCCGCGCAGGCCGCGCCGGCGCGCAGCGGGAACAGGAAGGCCGCGCCGAGCCCGAAGGTGAAGGCGAGCGGCGCGCTGGTCAGCGCGATGTCGCCGGGCTTCATCCCGATCAAATGCCGCGCAAAGCTGTCGCACGGCGCGAGCACGTCGCGATGGAACTGGACGCAGCCCTTGGGAACGCCGGTGGTGCCGCTGGTGAAGGCGATCAGTGCCGGGTCGTCGCGGCCGGTGTCGACCGGCTCGAGCGGCGAGAGCGCGGCGGTCCGGGTCTCGAGCTCGCCCTGGCCGAAATCGCCGTCGTAGCGGACGAGATGCTTGACGCTGTGGGTTTGCTCCTGCGCCTGGCGGAAGTCGCCGATGAAGCGCGAATCGACGATCGCGTGGGAGATTTGCGCGCGCTCGATCACCGTGGCGATCTCGCCCGGCCGAAGCAGCGGCATGGTCGCGACCACCACTCCGCCGGCCTTCAGCACGCCGAGCCACGCGGCGAACAAGGTGTAGCCATTGGGTCCGCGCAGAAGCACGCGATTGCCGGGGGCCAGCCCCTCCTCCTCGACCAGCAAACGCGCGATCCGCCCGCTGAAGTCGTCGAGCTCGCCATAGGTCCAGCGGCCATGGTCGTTGACGAAGGCCAAGGCGGCCGGATCGCCACCTTTGAGCAGCTCCGCGGCGGCGTTGAGCCGCTCGGGATATTGCAGCTCGGGCAGGTCGAAGCGGAACTCGGGCAGCAGCTCGGCCGCGGGCAGGCGCTCCTCGACGAACCTGTCGCGCATCAGTCCGGAACCACCGCCGTCGTCTCGATCTCGACCTTGGCCGCGCCCTCGACCAGCCCGCCGACCTCGACCAGCGCCATCGTCGGATAGTTCGGTCCCATGATGTCGCGCCAGGCGGCGCCGATCTCGTCGCGGCTGGCGAGATATTCGTGGCGGTCGGTGACGTAGCAGGTCATGCGCACGACATGTTCGGGCCCGGCGCCGTCCTCGGCGAGGATCGCGAGCGTGTTGCGGAGCGCCTGCGCGAACTGGCCGTGGAGCGAATATTCGGGGAAGCTCTCATTCTCGTCCCAGCCGACCACCCCGGCGGTGAAGACCATCCGCCCGCGCGCCGAAATGCCGTTCGAATAGCCCTTGGGCCGCGGCCAGCCGGGCGGTTGCAGGATTTTCATGCGCGATGCTCCTTCAGCAGGTCGCGGGCGATGATCTGGCGCTGGACCTCGCTCGCGCCCTCGTAAATCCGGAGCGCGCGGATGTCGCGGTAGAGCGCTTCGACCGTCACGCCCTTGGTGACTCCGGCGCCGCCGTGGAGCTGGACCGCTTCGTCGATCACCCGCTGCGCCGATTCGGTCGCGGCGAGCTTGGCCATGGCCGCGGCCCGGCGGTTGTCGATTCCGCCTGTGTCCTGCTGCCACGCCGCGCGATAGACCAGCAGCGCCGAGCTATCGATCGCGGTCGCCATGTCGGCGAGCTTGGCCTGGGTCACGGCATTGTCGGCCAAGGTCTGGTTGCCGAGCCGGCGCATAGTGGTGAAGGCGATCGCCTCGTCGAGCGCGCGGCGGGCAAGGCCGAGCCCGGCGGCGCCGACCGTGACCCGGAACAGGTTCAGCACCTCCATCCCGACCCGGAAGCCCTCGCCCGGAGCCCCGACCATCGCCGACGGCGGGAACCCGCACATTGTCGTAGCGCAGCCGAGCCAGCGGATGCGGCGCGACGACATCGATCCGCTCCTCCACGGTGACCGCCTCGGCCGGGACGATGAACGCCGACAGGCCGCGCGAGCCCTCGCCCTCGCCGGTGCGCGCGAAGGTCAAATAGAAGTCCGCGATCCCGCCGTTGGAGATGTAGGTTTTTTCGCCGGTGAGGGTGAAGCCGTCGCCGTCGCCGATCGCGGTCGTGGCGATGCTGGCGGCGTCCGACCCGCTCGCCGGCTCGGTCATGGCGAAGGCGGCGATCGCCTTCCCGCTTGCGACCCTGGGCAGCCAGGCGCGCTTCTGCTCGACCGTCCCGAACAGGCTGATCGCGCCCGACCCCAGCCCCTGCATGGCGAAGGCGAAATCGGCCAGCGCATGGTGGTGGGCGAGCGTCTCGCGGATGATCGCCAGGCTTCGGACGTCCGGGCGGCGGTCGCCGTCGGCGACGCAATGCTTGAGCAGGCCGGCCTTGCCGAGCGCGGCGACCAGGCGGCGGCATTCGCTGTCGAGGTCGCCGCTCGAATCGACCGGGTGCCGGTCGCACCAGGCGCGGACGTCGTCGGCCAGCGCGCGATGCCTCGGCTCGAAGAACGGCCAGGCGAGGAACGACGAGTCAGTCATCAGTCGCCCTGGAACTCCGGCGTGCGCTTGGCCGCGAACGCCTCATAGGCGCGGTGGAAGTCGCGGGTCTCCATGCAGTCGGCCTGGGCCTCGGCTTCCATGGCGAGCGCTTCGACGATCGACACGTTCCATTCGGCGTCGAGCTGCTTCTTGGTGACCGCGTGTGCGAAGGTCGGGCCGTCGGCGAGCGAGCGTGCCAGCTTGTCCGCCTCGCCGTGAACATCGGCGCACAGCCGCGAGTAGAATCCCCAGGCCAAGCCTTCGTCGGCGGACATCGACCGCCCGGTGAACAGCAACTCGGCGGCGCGGCCGTGGCCGATGATCCGCGGCAGGATCGCGCACGCACCCATGTCGGCGCCGCTGAGCCCGACGCGGGTGAACAGGAACGCGGTCTTCGAGTCGGGCGAGGACAGGCGCAGGTCGCTGGCCATGGCGACGATCGCCCCGGCGCCGGCGCAAACCCCGTCGACCGCCGCGACGATCGGCTGCGGGCAGTCGCGCATCGCCGCGACGAGGTCGCCGGTCATTCGGGTGAACTCGAGCAGGCCGTCGCGGTCCATCTTGGTCAGCGGGCCGATAATCTCATGCACGTCGCCGCCCGAGCAGAAATTGCCACCGGCCCCGCCGATCACCACCACCTTGACGCTCGGGGTTGCGGCGAGCGCCCGGAACGTATCGCGAAGCTCGGCATAACTCTCGAACGTCAGCGGGTTCTTGCGCTCCGGCCGGTTGAGCGTGATCGTCGCCACCCCGCGCTCGAACCGCCACAGGAAATGGAGCGGCTGGAACGTCTCGGCGTCGAGGCTCACGCGCTGGTCCCTCCGTCGAGCGTGACCGCGGCACCGTTGACGTCGCGGCTGACCGGAAGGCACAGGGTCACGATCATCTGCGCGATCCCGTTTGGGTCGACCAGCCGGCCGCTCGCATTCATGTTGGTGATGACCGAGCGCGAATCCGAATCGCTTCGGCCGGTGATCTGCGACACGCGCGCCACCGACTGGTCGGTCATCGGCGTGTCGACATAGCCCGGGCAGACCGCGTTCACGGTGAGGCTGGTCTTGGCATATTCAGCGGCGAGGCTGCGCATCAGGCCCAAGAGGCCGTGCTTCGAGGCGGCGTAATGGGCGGCGTAGGGAACGCCCCGGAGCGAGGCGACCGACGCGACATAGACCAGCCGCCCGTTCTTGCTGGCGAGAAGGTCGCCGATCGCCGCCTGGCTGCAATCAAAGGCGGCGGTAAGGTTGGTGGCGATGATCCGGTCCCAGCTCTCGCGGCCCATCTTGTGGAACGGGGCGCTCTCGGCGATCCCGGCGTTGACGACCAGGATGTCGATCGGGCCGTTGGCGTCGCGCGCCTCGCCGAACGCACGATCGATCGCAGCGCGGTCGGTAACGTCGCACTGGAAGGCTTTGCCGCCGGTGCGGTCGGCGACCTCCCGCAGCGGTTCCATCCGCCGTCCAAGCAGCGAGATTTTCGCACCCGCCGCCGAGAGTGCATCCGCGCTCGCAGCGCCAATTCCGGTCCCGCCCCCGGTGACCAGGGCGTGAAGCCCGTCGAGTTCCTTGGTCATGACAAAGTGCATTGGCGCAAGCGTCCGGAGGTGGCAAGGAGCGCGGCGCCGGAAGGAGGAACCCGCCCATGAAAACCCGCGCCGCGGTCGCGTTCGAAGCCAAGCAGCCGCTCGAAATCGTCGAGGTCGATTTGGACGGCCCGCGCGAGGGCGAAGTGATGGTCGAGATCATGGCGACCGGAATCTGCCATACCGACGCCTATACGCTCGACGGCTTCGACAGCGAGGGCATCTTCCCCTCGATCCTTGGCCATGAAGGCGCGGGGATCGTGCGCGAGGTCGGCCCCGGCGTGTCCAGCGTGAAGCCCGGCGACCACGTCATCCCGCTCTACACGCCCGAATGCGGCCAGTGTAAGTCGTGCCTTTCGGGCAAGACCAACCTCTGCACCGCAATCCGCGCGACCCAGGGCAAGGGGCTGATGCCCGACGGCACCAGCCGCTTCTCTTATAAAGGCGAGGCGATTTTCCATTACATGGGCTGCTCGACCTTCTCGAACTTCACCGTTTTGCCCGAGATTGCAGTGGCGAAAATCCGCGAGGACGCGCCGTTCCAGACCAGCTGCTACATCGGTTGCGGAGTCACCACCGGGGTCGGAGCGGTCATGAACACCGCAAAGGTCCAGCCCGGCGACAATGTCGTCGTGTTCGGGCTTGGCGGGATCGGGCTCAACGTCATCCAGGGCGCCAGGCTCGCCGGTGCCAAGACGATCGTCGGGATCGACATCAACCCGGACCGCGAGGAATGGGGCCGCCAGTTCGGGATGACCGACTTCCTCAACACCAAAAGCATGAGCCGCGATGAGATTGTCGCGAAGATCGTCGAGCTGACCGATGGCGGCGCCGATTATTCGTTCGACGCGACCGGCAACACCGAGGTCATGCGCACCGCGCTCGAATGCTGCCACCGCGGCTGGGGCACCAGCGTCATCATCGGCGTCGCCGAGGCGGGCAAGGAAATCTCGACCCGCCCGTTCCAGCTGGTCACCGGGCGCAACTGGCGCGGCACCGCGTTCGGCGGCGCCAAGGGCCGCACCGACGTGCCCAAGATCGTCGACATGTACATGGACGGCAAGATCGCGATCGACCCGATGATCACCCATGTCCTCACGCTCGAGGAGATCAACAAGGGCTTCGATCTGATGCACGCCGGGGAATCGATCCGCAGCGTGGTGGTATATTGATTGACGAGCGGGAGGAGGAAGCAATGTTCAGTCACGTGATGCTCGGCTGCAGCGATCGCGAGCGCTCGCGTAAATTCTATGATGCCACGCTCGGGGCGCTGGGGATCGCGTCGGGCCGGGACTTCGGCAAGTCCGACTGGTGGATGACCAGATATGGCTCGCTCGGGATCGGTCAGCCGATCGACGGCCAGCCGTGCAGCATCGGCAACGGCTCGACCATCGGCTTTAAGGCCGACAGCCCCGAAGCGGTCGATGCGTGGCATGCCGCGGGAATCGCCAACGGTGGCACCGCGATCGAGGATCCGCCCGGCTATCGCGACGCCGGCTTTGGCAAGATGTACCTCGCCTATCTGCGCGATCCCGACGGCAACAAGCTGTGCGGCTTCTACCGCCCGCCCCAATGACATGAAAAAAGGGCGGCTCCCGAAGGAGCCGCCCTCGATTTCACTGGCCCGAGAGGATCAGCGCACGCCGATCGGGTCGGCCCGTCCGTCCGGGTCACCACTGACGTAACCGCCGAGCTTGAGGCCGTTGGTCAGCAACAGTCCTGACAGGTGCGGCGCCGCCATCGAGGTGCCGCTGATCGTATTGTAGCCGCCGCCCTTCCAGGTCGACTTGATGCTCACGCCCGGTTCCGCCCAGTCGACGTGCGAACCAAAGTTGGAGAAGCTGGCGAAACTGTCGCCAAATGCGAAGGCCGAGACCGTGAATACGTTCGGCCCCTCGGCGCGGGCTGGCGAATGGTTGTCGGCATTGTCGCTTTCGTTGCCGGCCGCGAGCACGAAGCGAACTCCGCCGGCGGCGGCATCGACCACCGCATTGTCGAGCGCGGTCGACACGCTTCCGCCCAGGCTCATGTTGGCGACGTCGCCCGGCTGGCCGAGGCCAGCGACATAATCGACCCCGGCAATAACGCCCGATGTCGTTCCGCTGCCATAGCGATCGAGCACGCGGACCGAGACGACCGGCGCGCCTGGAGCGACTCCGATCACGCCAATGCCGTTGGCCTTGGCTGCGATCGTCCCCGCGACATGGGTTCCGTGACCGTTCTGGTCATTGGCGTCGAAAGTGAAGGACACGAACGTCTTGCTGCGCGCCTTGTCGACGTTGAGGTCCGCGTGAGCGAAATCGACACCCGTGTCGATCACCCATGCCGTCTTGTAGGTTCCAGCGGCTCCGCCATTGACCCGGGTGATTCCCCACGGGGTTTCTTCCGCCGGCGGAGTAGCACCGCCGCCGCCGCGGCGCCGCGCCTGGGCGTAGCGCCCATCCTCGCGCGGCGGCACCAGCGTGATGATCTGGTCCTGCTCGCAATAAGCGATGTTCGGATTGGAATCCTTGAGACGCGCGGCGAGCGCATCGGGGATCTTCACCGTGAAGCCGCGAATGCTGCGATTGAACACGCGCTCGACGGCGCCCCCGAGCGGCCGCGCGGTGTTCTGTGCCTGCGCTTCGACCTCGCCCCGCGAGACGCTTTTCTTGAGGACGCAAATATATTGTCCCGGGATCTTGCCGCCGCGAACCGCCTGGGCCTGCGCCGACGCCGCGAAGGCCAGAACTGGCAATGCAACAGCCGCCGCAAAGAGAAACTTTTTCATGAACCGCCACCCCGCAAGATATGGAAAGCCCGGCCCCTCCCGGACCATCGGACAACGACATGACCGAAAAAACGAATCATGCCAAGGGGGAATATCGGCGCCCGTGGTTAATTATCCTTTAAAGGCAGCTGCTTAGCTTTTTTGCTTCACTGCCTCGGAGGGGTTGGCGGAGCGAGCGGCGAGCCCGCCGGAATCGACTCCGGGGGGATCGGCGGCGGAACCGGCGTCGGCGGCGCCTCGCCCAGTTCCTCGGGAGTCATCTCGAAACGCCGGTGGCGAACGATGTGCGGCGTGATCACGATGTAGAGCTCGGTCTTGGCCGTGGTCGAGCTGTCGTAGCGGAACAGGCCGCCGAGGATCGGGATGTCGCCGAAGCAGCGGCACCTTGGACTTGGAATCGATGACATTGTCCTGCGTCAGGCCGCCGATGACGAAGGTCTCGCCGTCGCGGACCGAGGCCGAGGTCTCGGCCTCGCGCTGGCTGATCGTCGGATAGCCCTGGCTGAAGCCGGTGACGGACGAGACCACGCCGTAAATCTGCGAGGTGACGAAGCCGTCGGGTGACACCCGCGGCGCGATCTGCAGGGTCACGCCGACGTTCACATATTGGACCTGCTGCGACACCGCGTTGACGCCCGACAATGTGATCGAGGTCAGGATCGGCAAGGCGTCGCCGGTGATGATCTTGGCGGTCGCTCCCGACTGCGCGGCAATTCGCGGTCGCGAGACGATCCGCCCTTCGCCTTTCTCGATCTGGGCGTAGATCGCCGCCTGGATCTGGCCCGACGGGATCACCCGCCGAATGTCCTCGCTGAACGGGTTGTTGGCACCAACGGTCACCGTGCCCACTGCGAGCTGGCCCTGAGTGTTGTTGAAATCAATTCCGAGGTTGCGCGCCCCGCTCTCGGTCAATTCGACGAACTGGGTCTCGAGGATCACCGAATCCACCGGAATGTCGATCAGCGCGATCTGCTGCTTGATCCGCGCGATCCGGTCGGGCGAGCCGGTAATCCACACCGCGTTCAACCGTCGGTCGATCGCGAGGCCGGTTCCGGGGAAAGCCTGCCCCAGAGGAATTTGCGCGGCCTGCGCCTGGTTCTGGCTGCTGACATAATTGGTCTGATTGAGCGAGGCGAGCGAGCCGAAGCCGGGCTCGCGGCGAATGAACACATTGTTGGGCTGGATTTGCTCGCCGGGGATCAGCAGTCCGATGACTTCGCTGACATCGGCATATTTGAGCGGAACGAGCTCGTAGGAATTGCCGGGGAAGGGATCGACATAGGTCGGGATTTCGCTGACCGGGACCACCGGCTCTCCGCTCGAACCCAGCGGTCGGCTTCCGGTCGCCTCGGCATCGGTCAGCCTGGTGATGACGACCTGGATCGCAAGCTCGCCTGCCGGCTCGATTGTCGCCTTGGCCGCGGCCGCGGTCTCGAACATCAACGAGAGCCCTGAATCGCTGTTCTGGAAATTGGTCGCCCGGACCAGCCCGCGCCAGGTCGAGCGCGTCGGGACCCGCGGCGCGCGCAGCGTCTGGCGCATGATCAGTTCGGGGCGGGTCGGATTGGTGTTGACAGCCGCATGGTCGGGCTCGTCAGGCGAGAAGCGGATGAAGAAGGTGGCGCGCGAATTGTCCGCCGTGACCAACTTAAGCTCTTCGACCACCGAAGGCGCCTGGGCGCTCGCCGGGACTGCCCACAGGGCGGCAAGCGCCGCAATCAGCAGCGCAAGAAACCGGCCCAATCGACTCATTTCCCGCAAGGTCCCCGCCCGAATCCGTGACTGTGCATGAGTCATAGATGGAGCACAGACCTTTGCAACCATTCGGATTTTTCGCCGCTCGAAGCGCTCGCTTCGAGGCGGCTCGCGGAGCCCATATGAACGCGCTAGGAAGCGGGGGATGACGCTCGAGACGATCAGCGAGGCGCGAAGCCACGGGGGCACCCAGGGGGTCTATCGCCACCAGTCAACCGCGACCGGCACGCCGATGACCTTTTCGCTGTTCGTGCCGCCGCAGGCCGCGGACGGCCCGGTCCCGCTGCTCACCTATCTATCCGGGCTGACGTGCACCCATGCCAATGTAACCGAAAAGGGCGAGTATCGCGCCGCCTGCGCCGAGGTGGGACTCGCCTTCCTCGCGCCGGACACCAGCCCGCGCGGTGATGCGGTCCCCGGCGACCCCGACGGGGCATGGGATTTCGGCCACGGCGCCGGCTTCTATGTCGATGCGACCGAGGAGCCTTGGGCGACCCATTACCGGATGTGGTCGTATGTCACCGGGGAGCTGCCGGCGCTGGTCGCCGAACGCTTCCCGCTCGACTTGAAGCGGCAGGGCATTACCGGCCATTCGATGGGCGGGCACGGCGCTCTGACCATCGCGCTGCGCAACCCCGGCCGGTTTCGCTCGGTCAGCGCGTTCGCGCCGATCGTCGCGCCGAGCCAGGTCCCGTGGGGTGAAAAGGCCTTGTCGCGCTATCTCGGGGCCGACCGCGTAAAATGGCGAGGCGCATGATGCCATTGCCCTGATCGCGGACGGCTGCCGATTGTCTGATCTCCTCGTCGATGTCGGAACCGCGGATCCGTTTCTCGAACAGGAGTTGCGGCCGGAGCTGCTCGAGCAAGCCTGCGCCGACACTGGGATCGCCCTGACGCTCAACCGGCGGGAGGGCTATGACCACAGCTATTATTTCATCTCGACCTTCATGGCCGACCATGTCGCCTGGCACGCGGAGCGGCTGGCATGATCGTCATCCCCGGCCTCGAGCCGTGGGCGCAGGAGGCGCTGGGAGCGGGCGTCGGGCTTGCCATTGGCGCGCTCGTCGGGCTCGAGCGCGGATTCAAGCTGCGCGACCAGAAAGAGGGCACTCGGGTCGCGGGGGTTCGCACCTTCACCTTGATCGGGCTCGGCTCCGGGCTTGCCGGGATCATCGCCATCAATCAGCCGATCGCGGCCGGTACGGTCATCGTCGCGATCCTCGCCTATCTCGCCATCGCTTACGCGCCCAAGCTTCAGGCCAAAGGCGACGCGACCAGCCCGGTCGCAGCCGCGGTGACCGTCGCCGCAGCCTTCCTCGCCGGACTTGGCAGTGTCGGCCTGGCGCTTGCCGCGGGGGCGGTGCTGGTCTTCATTCTCGCATTGAAAGACAGCATCCACGAATTCGTCGACCGGCTCGATCAGAAGGACATCAGCGCGCTCGCCCGCTACGGCATCATCGCGCTCGCCGTATTGCCCTTCCTCCCCGATCATCCGATGGGCCCTTACGACGCATGGAACCCGTCCAAGCTGTGGTGGGTGGTGATCATCGTCACCGGCTTTTCCTTTGTCGGCTATGTCGCCAACCGGATCTTCGGCGAGCGCAACGGGACCATCGCCACCGCGCTTATCGGCGGTGCCTACAGCTCGACCGCGGTGACCCAGTCGCTGGCGCAACGGCTCGGGACCGAGAAAGGGCAGGGCGCCGAGCCCGCCGGCATCGCGCTCGCCAGCGCGGTCATGTATGTTCGCGTCATCGTCCTGGTGGCGATCCTCGCCAACCGGATCCTCATTCCTTTCGTTACTCTCCTCACGCCGGCGCTGATCACCGCCTGGGTCGCGGGCTGGCTGCTCTATCGCCGCGCCGAGCGGAGCGATGCCCCGGCGCCGCCCGGGAATCCGATCGCGCTGCTGCCGGCGCTCGGCTTCCTCGCCTTCGTCGCGATTGCCGCGGTGATCGCGCGCTGGGCGCAGGGCCAGTTCGGGGAACAAGGGATCGCGGTGCTGTTGTTCCTGATGGGCTCGATGGACGTCGACGCCTCGATCGTCACCGCCGGCGGGCTTCCGCCGCAGGCGATCGGCGCTCCGCTCGCCGCGATCGCCATCGGCGGGACGATTATCGCCAACATGACGGTGAAGATCGGCGTGACTTTAGCTTACGCCCGCTCGAACGGCCGCAGCGCCGCGCTGGCGCTGATCGCAAGCACCTTGGTGCTGGCGGGAAGCATCGTGGTCGCGTGGATGGCGCTTTAGACCTGTCACCACGATCGACGCCATGCCCCCGGCATGGCCAATCGTGGTGACCCCAACGGGACTCGAACCCGTGTTTTCGCCGTGAAAGGGCGACGTCCTAGACCGCTAGACGATGGGGCCAAATGGCGCCGGGGGCGGTTAGGCGAGGGCTCCCCCGCGGTCAAGCGAAGGCGGCGTCCTCGACGTGCATTTCGGCGGCCTCTCCGCCGGTCCATTCGTCGCGGCGGATGGTCCCAGCCAGCCACCAGCGGCGGTCGGGCGCGGATTCGAGCAGCGCCTGGCCGAGCGGCGTCGAAGCGCAGCGAAAGCCGATCCAGCGGAAGCTGCGGCCGTCGTCCCCCGCGGCGATCCCGCGGACATGGCCGTCGCCGACCAAGCCGACCTTGAGCAGCCGCACCGGACCCGCGGCGACCCTCGGCCCGGGCCAACCCGCGCCATAAGGCCCGGCGCTGTCGAGCGCCTCGCACAGGCCCGCGACGACGCCGCCTGGCGCGACCAACGCATCGAGGATGAAGGCGCGCTCGCCGCACGACCGTTCGACGTCGCCCGCCAGCCGTTCGCTGAGGAAGGCGCGCAGCGGCTCGAGCCCGCCCGGCGGAAGGGTCAAGCCGGCGGCCATCGCATGGCCCCCGCCCGCGGTCAGCAGCCCCTGGTCCTTGGCGGCGAGCACCGCGGCGCCGAGGTCGACCCCGCTGATCGAGCGGCCCGAGCCCTTGCCGACCCCGCCTTCCTCCTCGGCGATGACGATCGCGGGCTTGCCGAAGCGGTCCTTCAATCGCCCGGCGACGATTCCGATCACGCCGGGGTGCCAGCCGCCGCCCATCACCAGGATCACCGGTGCGTCGGCCTGCGGCTCGGCCTGGGCCAGCGCCTGCTCGGTCACCAGCATCTCGATCGCGCGCCGCTCCTCGTTCAAGCGGTCGAGCTCGGCGGCGATGGCCCGCGCCTCCTCGGGGTCGCGGGTGGTGAGCAGCCGGACTCCGAGGTCCGACTTGCCGACCCGGCCGCCGGCGTTGATCCTCGGGCCGAGCGCGAAGCCGAGGTCGCGGCAGGCGGGCGGCCTGACCAGCCGCGCCGCCTCGGCCAATGCGGCGAGCCCAATGTTGCGGCGCCCCGCCATCACCTTGAGGCCCTGAGTGACGAACGCGCGGTTGAGCGACTTCAGCCGGGCGACGTCGGCGACGGTCCCGAGCGCGACGAGATCGAGGAGATCGAGGATTCGCGGCTCCTCGCGGGTTTCGAAGAAGCCGCGCCCACGAAGCTCGCGGAGCAGAGCGACCCCGAGCAGGAAGGCCATCCCGACCGCCGCGACATGGCCGTGCGCCGCGCCGATCTCGCTTTCGTCGAGCCGGTTGGGGTTGATCATGGCGACGGCGACCGGGAGCAGCGACGCGCATTGATGGTGGTCGACGACGATCACGTCGAGCCCGGCCGCCGCCGCCTCCTCAAGCGCCTCGAACGCCTGGGCCCCGCAATCGACGGTCACCACCAGGCTCGCGCCGCGTTCCTTGAGCGCGACGAGCGCCGCGCCCGACGGCCCATAGCCTTCCATCAGCCGGTCGGGGATGTAGGTCGCAGCCTCGCAGCCAAGCTCGCGCAGCAGCAGGACGAGCAGCGCCGCGCTGGTCGCCCCGTCGACGTCATAATCGCCGAAGATGGTGATGCTCTCGCCGGCCTCGACCGCGTCGGCGAGCCGCCGCGCGCCCTTTTCCATGTCCTGGAACGCCGACGGGTCGGGCAGGAAATCGCGCACCCGCGGCTCGCGGTGGCGGGCGAGGTCCTCGCGCGGCACTCCGCGGGCGAGCAGCAATTGGTCGACCAGCGCGTCGAGCCCGTCGCCGTCGTCGGGCGGCCGCCGCCAGCGCCACGGCTGGCCGCTGACCGATTGCGCGACGTCGAGCGCGAAGCTCATGCCAGGATCGCCGTGCGCAGCGCGAACGCGGCGTCGCGCGGAAGCGCCGGGACCGCGTGGTCGGAAAAACCGCTTCCACCGGCGACCCCGAGGCGGACCGTGGCAACCCCGAACATCCGGCTCAGCGCATTGTCGGTGACATCGGCGCTCTGCACCTTGGCGAGGGGCAGGATCAGCCGCCGCTGCCGCCACCAGCCGGTTTCGACGAACAGGATCGGCCCGTCGAGGGCGTAGCGCGTGCGCGGCCAGGCGAGGATTCGGACCAGGCTCGCGGCGGCGATCAGAATGAGCGTGACCACGCCGACTGAGCGGCAGGAACAGCGACTGGACGAGCGCAACCATCGCCAGCGGAACCATCGCGACCAGGAACATGATCAAATAGGCGCGCGAGATTCGCCGCCAGCGATCCTCAGCAGGGGCGGCGGGCCAGCCGACTTCGCGAACCAGTGCGGCGACCTCGTCGGCTCGGGCGAGCGGCGCGAGGACATGGTCGCCCTTGCCGCGCTCGTCCTGGGCGAGGCTTTGCAGCTTGAGCTCGAACCAGCCGAAGGCGCGGCGGGCCGGGCCGGTCAGGACGAGCGCCGCCTGCGCGCGCTTCAGCGGCAGGGTGACGTCGGTCCGGGTCAGGAGCCCGCGCCGACGACGCAAGCCTTCTCCGCTTCGGTCGATCCGGAAGCCGTAGTCGCGTAGCACGGTCCGGACGACCCCGGTTGCGGCGCCGAGCACAAGGAGCACGACCACGCCGGCCACGGCAGTGACCACCGCATGGGCCACGATCAGTTGGCGAAGCGGCTCGGACAGCGCCAGCGCCTGCGCCCAGAAGCGGCGGCTGAACGGGTCGAAGCCGATCAGATCGCCGAACGTCTGGCTGATCCCGAACAACGCCGCGAGCACGGCGAGCGAGAAGTTGAACAGGCCGGCGATCAGCAACCGGCGATTGTCCATCGCATAGAGCGGGGCGGCCTCGACCGTCTCCTCCGCCTGCTCAACCGCTGCCGGGGCGCGCCGCTCGCGGATTTGCGCGCGCAGCGCCTGCGCCCGCTCGAGCGAGACGGTGTGGAGGACGCCTTCTTCCTTGCTCCCGGCCGATCCGCCGGTTTCGAAGCGAACCTGGGCCAGGCCGAGCAGCCGCTGGACGGGCCCCTGGGCGATATCGACGTCCTGGACCCGTTCGAACGGGATCGCGCGGCTCTTGCGGTGCATTAGGCCGGTGTCGATACGGATTTGGTCGCCGCCGACCCGATATTCGAGGGTCCACCATTGGACGAGCAGGCCGACGATCGAGGTCACGGCGACCAGCGCCGCGAACAGGATCGCCAGCCGCCACCGCCCCTGCGCCGCGAAATAGGCGCCCGCCGCGAGCATCCCCCAGATGCCCTTGGCGACCCCGCCGAGCCCGGTCAGGAGAAACAAAGGATGGAGCCGTTCGGGCGGTCCGAGCGCGGCCCCGTCCACCGCTCCGGCGGTCATCCGAGATCGCTCCGGATGGTGGACCGGATAGTCGAGCGCAGCGCGTCGGCGCTATCCGGGGCGAGGCCGGGAACGGCCACGATGCTATTGTGGGTGCCGGCGGTGTGGACGACCAGGGTCGCGGTCCCGAACATCTTGTCGAGCGGCGCCCGGCTGACATCGATATGCTGGACCCGCACGAACGGGACGATCGTGTCGACGTGGAACAGCCAGCCGCGCACCGCCTGCAATTGCTCACCGTCGGCGCGCCAGCCGAGCCGGCGGAATACACGCCGCGGCGCGATCACGACCGCGACCGCGGCGAGAATCGCGATGGCGAGCGGAAGCAGCCACGCGGCCCAGCTCTCGGCCAGCACAAGGCGATCGACAACGACCGACCCAGCCAGCAGCGGCAGCCAGAAAATCAGCGCGCGGATTCGCAAGACGTGCAGATAGCCGCGCTCGGGCGATTGAAAGGGCAGCTCTTCGATCATCCCAAGAACGATAGTGCGCCCGCGACGGGCCGCAAGCGGTTCCGGCTCAGCGGCGGTGCTCGGCGCGGACCCGTCGGATCGTTCCGGAGCTCGCGCGCATGACGATGCTCTCGGTCGTGATGCAGGCCTTGCGGACATGGACACCCTCGAGCAGCGAGCCGTCGGTGACCCCGGTCGCGGCGAAAATACAATCGCCCGCGGCGAGATCGTCGAGGGTGTAAATCCGCTCCAGGTCCTCGATCCCCCAGCGGTGCGCGCGGGCGATTTCGTCGTCGTTGCGGAACACCAGCCGGCCCTGCATCTGCCCGCCGACGCAGCGCAGCGCCGCGGCCGCGAGCACGCCCTCGGGCGCGCCGCCACTGCCCATATAGACGTCGATCCCGGTATCGGGGTCGGTGGTCGCAATGACTCCGGCGACATCGCCGTCGGGAATGAGCTTGATCGCGCAGTCGAGCCCTCTCAGCTCGGCGATGATCGCCTCGTGGCGCGGCCGGTCGAGCACGCAGGCGGTGATGTCCTTGGGCGCGACTCCCTTGGCCTTGGCGATGGCGCGGACATTGTCGGAGACAGAGCGTCCGAGGTCGATCGTCCCGTCGGGATATCCGGGGCCGATCGCAAGCTTGTCCATATAGGTGTCGGGCGCGTTCAAGAGCCCGCCCTGCTCGGCGATGGCGAGCACCGCGAGCGCGTTGGGCCCGGCCTTGGCGGTGATCGTCGTTCCCTCGAGCGGATCGAGGGCGATGTCGATCTTCGGCCCGCCATCCTGCGCCGAGCCGACCTTCTCGCCGATGAACAGCATCGGCGCCTCGTCGCGCTCGCCCTCGCCGATGACCACCGTTCCGTCCATCGGCAGGGTGTTCAACGCGGCGCGCATCGCCTCGACCGCCGCGGCATCGGCCGCGTCATTGTCGCCGCGCCCGATCCACGCCGAGGCCGCGATCGCCGCCATCTCGGTCACCCGGACCATTTCGAGCACGAGGACTCGGTCCAGGACCGACGAAGCGGCGGGGCCGGTGCGGGACATAAATGAGGCACTCCTGAATGCGGGAATTCTGCCCGGCACTAGGCGATGCTAGCCGGTCTCGTCCACCCGGTGCTGGAGCAGCTCGCTGCGCACCCGGACCGCGCGGGCGCCGAGCCGGGTCTCGACCAGGAAGATGGCAAAGCCGATTGCGATCGAGACCATCGCAGCAATGAATAGCAGGGCGATCGCCACCCCAAGGCGCGTTTCGACGAAATTGGCCGCGAACAGCAGCGCGACCACCAGGCAGGTCAACACCGCGGACATCACCGAGAAGCTGATCGCGCTCGATACCATGCTCATCCGCCGGTCGAGGATTCGAAGTTCGCCGAGCCAGCGATCATGCTCGCGGCCGCGGCTTTGCAGCAGCAGCGGCTCGATCTCCCGGCTTCGGTCGACGATCCGCGACAGCCGCGTCGCGCAGACGTTGAGGAAGGCCCCGATCGCGGTCAGCAGGAACACCGGCGCGAGCGCGAGCCGGACGGTGTCGGCGACCGTCGTCACCGGAATATAGGCCTCGGGCTGGAACATCAGGCTTCGTTGCTCTCGCAATTGGCGACTTCGAGCAACAGATTGCCGGTGACCGCGAAGCTCGCTGCCAGCACCCAGCTGAAACTGGCGATCAGCGGCGGGGTCGGCCCGAAAATACCGACGACCAGAGTGGCGATCGACAGGCCGGCGATGAGGATCACCGCGAGCGCCAGGTCCATCGCCGCCGACAATCGCGTCCACAGCCGAACCGAGCCGTCGGTCAGCCGACTCTTCCAGATGAGGATCAGCCCGCGCAGCACTAGCCAGCCGATGATCGGCCACACCGTCGGCAGGAAATGGGTCGAGGGATTGAGCAGGAACAACAGGCCGGCGAGTGCGGTCACGGCCCCGGCGCTGGCCGCGAACACGTGCACTTCCTTGCGCAGGGTCCCGGCGAAAATCTCGATCGCTCCGGCGCCGAGCAGGAGCAGGCCGACGCTCGACGAAGGCAGCCCGCCCGCCGCGGGGAGCAGCGCCGCCGCCACGCCCAGAGCGATGATTGCCAGCCCGCAGGCGCGGATCAGCTGGATTCGAGTCGAGTCGCGCATCGCTTGTCCCCGATTGCCACGTCCGCCGACGCCAACGCGCCGCCGCGGCCGCGGTTCAGCGCGGCATTCAGTCGCTCGACGCTTGCGACCCAGGCGTGCACGCTCCGACGCGCTTGGAATCGACCCGCATGCGCATGGTCATCGGCCCGGACGCTCCAGGCGCGCCCGCGCTCTTCATCTCCATCCGCATGCTGTAGCTGTCAGGCGAATAATTGCCCTTCATGGTCATCGTGTTGGAAGCCCCGCCTGCGCCCTTGCAATTGAGCGCCGCGTCGATCTTGCCGCCGCTCATGGTGAAATGGTCGTAGCGGCAATCGTCGTTTCCGGTGAAGAACTTGCCTTCGGGCTGCTTGACGTCCTCCTCGGTCAGGCAGGTGCGGAATTCGTGGATCCCGCTCTTCGCCATTGCCTGCTTCATCCGGGCGGAATCCTCGGCCGACATGCCGGGGATCGACATTTCCTCGATCGTCCCGGTCGACTTCCACTCGCCGGCGCGGATGAACTGCACCCCGCCGGTCGCGGCACGGACCTTCTCGGCGACTTCGCCGACGCTGGCATTTTCCTCATGCACCTCGGGCCCGCGGTTGCAGGCCGCCAGTGTCAGGCAGGATCCAAGCAGGACAGCCAGGATTGTTTTCATTGTCTCGCCCCCAAAATGCAACCCGCCAATCTCATAGCCATTCCGCCGCTTGCGGGCCAGCGATCAGCCCCTGCATTCGCCGACCCGGGTGGCGTCGACCTTCATCCGCACGACCTCGCCATTATTGCCGTTCATCGCCATCGCGATCGTATAGCGGTCGCCGTCATAGTCGCCGGTCAAAGCGAGCTTGCCGCCGCTCGAATCGCCGCTCTTGGGGCAGGACAAGGCGATGTCGATCTTGCCGCCGTCCCATACCGTGCGCTCCATCGCGCAGCCCTCGGCGATGTCGCTTTCGATCAGTTCCTTGGGGTCGCCGACCATGTCCGCGGTGACGCAGCGCTCCTCGGTCTGGGTCGTGCCGATGGCCTTGGCGGCGGCCTCGGCCTCGGCCCCGCTCAAGCTCGGGTCGGTCATTTCCAGCAGGGTCGTTGCCTGGCGGTAGAGCCCGGGCTGGATCGGGCGCGCCGCCGCGGCGGGCGCTTCGTCCGCGGCATTATTGGCTTCGGGCGCGGCTTCCTGCCGCCCGCATGCGGCAAGGACCAAAGCGCCAGCGATCAAGACGTTCAGCTTCATGATCATTCCCCCCGTTCGTTTAACTGTCTTACTGACCCGTGGCCGAGCCCGCCGGCCCGAGCAGATCGAGCACCGCCGCGGTCATCGCGATCGCCCCGGTGACGATCGCCGGCTCGGGCGTGATCTTGAACAAGGGGCTGTGGTGCGACGGGACCGGCTCGCCCCCGGCCTTGGCCGCGTCGAACGCCGCCTGCGGAGTCCCGCCGACGCCGAAATAATAGCCCCTCACGCCATATTTGGGCTCGACGAAATAAGCGAAATCCTCGCCGCCCATCCCCTGCTGGACAAATGGCACGACATTGGCGTCTCCGATCGCATTGGCGATGGTTGCGTTGAGGCGGCGGGCGAGCGCCGGGTCGTTGGCGGTGACCGGCGTCCCTTCGGGATGGGTAACGGCCGGAAGCTTGTTCTCCGGAACACCGTTGGCTCGGGCGATGTCGCGCGCCACCCGCGGGATTGCCTTCAGCAGATACTGCCGAGTCTCCTCGTCATTGGCGCGCACCGTCAGAAGCAGCTCGGCGCGATCGGAAATGATGTTGTGCTTCGACCCCGAATGGAATGAGCCGACGGTGATCAGCGCCGGCTTCACCGGGTCGATCTCGCGCCCGACCAGCCCCTGCAGCGCGGTGACGATCTGAGCGCCGACATAGATTGGGTCGCGCCCGGCATGGGGCGAGGCGCCGTGCGCGCCGACTCCGTGGACGATGACATTGACGCTGTCGGCGGAGCTGTACTGGATCGTCTCCGACGCGCTGACCTTGCCCGAGGGGAGGGCCGAGGCGACGTGCCAGGCGAGCGCATAATCGGGCTTGGGAAAGCGCGTGTAGAGCCCGTCCTCGAGCATCGCCTTGGCGCCGCCGACGCGTTCCTCGGCGGGCTGGACGACGAGCACGACGGTGCCCTTCCAGCGGTCCTTGGTGGCGATCAGCTGGCGCGCGGTCGCGACCAGCCCGGTAATGTGGGTGTCGTGGCCGCAGGCGTGCATCACCGGTTTCTCGACCCCGTCGATGTCGACCTGCCGGGCTTTGCTGGCGTTGGGCAGCCCCGATTTCTCCTCGACCGGAAGCCCGTCCATGTCCGCGCGCACCAGCACGGTCGGCCCGGCGCCGTTGCGGATCACGCCGACTACGCCGGTCCCGCCGACCTTCTCGGTCACCTCGATCCCGGGAATCGCGCGCAATTCCTTGGCCATGCGCGCCGCGGTGGCGGTTTCCTTGAACGACAGCTCGGGGTTGCGGTGGAACCAGTCGAACAGTCCGCCCAGCGAGCGCTGGTAGTCGGCACGGATCGCCGCGGCATAGTCGGGCTCGGCGAGCGCGGGGGACGACAGGCCAGCCGCGGCGACGGCAAGGATCAGCAGCTTGCGCATGACAATATTATTCCCCCTTGAACGGCATCATTCGGGGACGACGATCACGTCCCAATGCTCTTCGAGCAAGCTGAATCTGCGCTGCTCCTCGGAATCGAGCTTGGCGGAATCGGGATACAGCCGCGCCTTGACCTTGTCCGACGCCTCGTCGAACGCTCCGCCGACCTCGACCGCCGAGGGCGCATCGCGATAGCTGATCGTCACCCTAAGGTCCCAGCGCGGCCCGCCCGCCATGTGGGTGAACGGGCTATCCATCCGCATCGCGGTGATGAAGCCCTGCTTCTGCAGCTCCTTGAGGATCGGCTCGTGGTTGCGCTTGTAGAGGTCCTTGAACTCGACCGCCGAGCCCCATTTGATCTTGTAATAATGTTCAATTGTGATCGGCTTGGCGGATTGCTGGGCGAAGGCCGGAAGCGCGCCCAAAGCAGCGGCCAGGAATCCCGCGAGCGGGAGCAGATGTCGCTTCATTGAGTTCCCCCTTTGGCCCGACCATATGGGAATGTGATGGCGATTCAAATCCGAACTTCGCTGGCCGAGCCCGACACCGGCGAAGGCTTCATCCCGCACAAGCCGGCGCGGCCCGACAAGGCCGAGGGCGGGAAGCGGTTCAACCTTGTCGCGGACTATGAGCCGGCCGGGGACCAGCCGACCGCGATCAAGGAACTGGTCGAGGGCATCCGCGACAATGGCGAGGTCAGCCAGGTGCTGCTTGGAGTCACCGGCTCGGGCAAGACCTTCACCATGGCCAAGGTCATCGAGACTCTGCAGCGGCCGGCGCTGGTGCTCGCGCCCAACAAGATCCTGGCCGCCCAGCTCTACGGCGAGTTCAAGAGCTTCTTCCCAGAGAACGCGGTCGAATATTTCGTCAGCTATTACGATTACTACCAGCCCGAGGCCTACGTCCCGCGCACCGACACCTACATCGAGAAGGAAAGCTCGGTGAACGAGGCGATCGACCGGATGCGCCATTCGGCGACGCGGTCGCTGCTCGAGCGCGACGACGTCATCATCGTCGCCTCGGTTTCCTGCCTCTACGGCATCGGCTCGGTCGAGACCTATTCGGCGATGACCTTCAGCCTCAAGAAGGGCGGAAGCGAGGACCAGCGCGAGGTCATCCGCAAGCTCGTCGCGCTCCAGTACAAGCGCAACGACCAGGCCTTCGCGCGCGGCAATTTCCGGGTCCGCGGCGACAGCCTCGAAATCTTCCCCTCGCACTATGAGGACATGGCCTGGCGGGTCAGCTTCTTCGGGGACGAGATCGAGGCGATCACCGAGTTCGATCCGCTCACGGGCAAGACCATCGCCGCGCTCGACAGCATCAAGGTCTATGCCAACTCGCACTATGTGACTCCCGGACCGACGCTCAAGCAGGCGATGGAGGCGATCCGCCACGAGTTGTCCGAGCGCCTGAAGGAGCTTGAGGCCGAAGGCCGCCTGCTCGAGCTCCAGCGTCTGGAACAGCGTACCAATTTCGACCTCGAGATGATCGCCGCCACCGGCTCCTGCGCCGGGATCGAGAATTACAGCCGCTTCCTCACCGGCCGGCTGCCCGGCGAGCCGCCTCCGACCCTGTTCGAATATCTGCCCGACAACGCTTTGCTGTTCGTCGACGAGAGCCACCAGACGGTGCCGCAGATCGGGGCGATGGCGCGCGGTGACCACCGGCGGAAGATCACGCTGGCCGAATATGGCTTCCGACTGCCGAGCTGCATCGACAACCGGCCGTTGCGCTTCAACGAATGGGACGCGATGCGCCCGCAGACCACCTTCGTTTCGGCGACCCCGGGCCCGTGGGAGATCAACGAGACCGGCGGCGTGTTCTCCGAACAGGTCATTCGCCCGACCGGCCTCATCGACCCGCCGGTCGAGATCAAGCCGGTCGAGGACCAGGTCGACGACCTCGTCCACGAGGCCAAGGAGACCGCACGGCGGGGCTACCGGACCCTCGTCACTACGCTGACCAAGCGCATGGCCGAGGATTTGACCGAATATCTCCACGAGGCCGGCCTCAAGGTCCGCTACATGCACTCGGACGTCGAGACATTGGAGCGGATCGAGCTGATCCGCGAACTCCGGCTCGGGGTCTATGACGTGCTCGTCGGAATCAACCTGCTGCGCGAAGGCCTCGACATACCCGAATGCGGGCTGGTCGCGATCCTCGACGCCGACAAGGAAGGCTTCCTGCGCTCCGAAACCTCGCTGATCCAGACCATCGGCCGCGCCGCGCGCAACGTCGAGGGCCGGGTGATCCTCTACGCCGACCGCGTGACCGGAAGCATGGAGCGCGCGCTCAACGAGACCGACCGGCGGCGCGAAAAGCAGCTCGCCTATAACGCCGAGCACGGCATCACGCCCGAGACGATCAAGCGCCACATCCACGACGTCATGGCCCATCTCGCCAACCGCGACGGAGTGGTCGTCGACACCGGCGACGAGGAGCGCCCGCACCTCGTCGGCCACAATCTCAAGGCCTATATCGGCGACCTCGAGGAGCGGATGCGGAAAGCCGCCGCCGACTTGGAGTTCGAGGAAGCCGCGCGGCTGCGCGACGAGATTCGCCGGCTCGAGGAGGACGATCTCGGAATCCCCCACCCCGACCGGGTCGCCCCGCGCCCGATGGGCAAGTCGACAGAAGGCAGGCCCGGAACGCGCAAGAACCGCTTCGGCAAGCAGCAGCGTACTCGGTTCGGAGGACGGCGCGGCTAGCTCCTCGACCGTTCGTCGAAATCCGCCTTCCCCGCTCGTCTCGGGGCATTAGCCTGCCGCGATCGAGGGGGAACGCGAATGGCCTATCCGCATGATCTCGATCCGGAAGGGACTCGGCTTCCGGTCAAGCTCGACGGAGTGTCGAACGGCGAATATGTGCCCCTGCCGCTGACGCGGGGTCAGAGGCTCGCCAACCGGATCGCGCACGAGGAGGCGAGCGAGACCGCGCGCCGCTTGGGCCTGTCGCGCCGCCGTTTCATGACCAGCGCAATGGGCGCGGCGAGCGTCCTCGCCGCGTGCAACCGGGCCAACCCCGGGTCCGGCGGCGTTTATGCGCTCCACCGGGACGCGGTTTTCGATCCCGGCGCGGCCGAAGCCAGCATCGGCGGCGGCGAGTTCGTCTTCGACGTCCAGCTGCACACCGTCGACCCCAAGGGCAAATGGACCGCTGGAGCCGCGGGCGAGCAGTGGCGAGCGGCGCTCGGCCAGGTCTTTCCGCAGCGCGCAAAGTGCACGGCCGGCGGCTACGACTGCTATTCGGCCGAGGCTTTGGTCAAGGAGGTGTTCCTCGACAGCGATACCGACGCCGGGGTCATCTCTGCCCTGTTCGGCCCCGACGACGGCAATCCGACGACGGTCGCCTATGCCGCTCATGCGCGCGAGCTGGTCGAGGCATTGGGCGGCGGCGGCAAGCGCTGCCTGATCCACGGCGGAGTCCTCCCCAACCTCCCGGGCGAGATCGAGGGCATGGCGTGGAAGGCCGAACGCAAGGTCGCGGCGTGGAAGCTCTATCCGCAATGGGGCCCGAACGGAGACGGCTATTGGCTCGACGGCGAGCTCGCCGCCCGCCTGTTCGACCAGGCACGCAAGCTCGGCGTAAAAACCATTGCCGCGCACAAGGGCGTGTCGCTTTTCGGGATGAAGCCCGAGTTGTCCTCGCCCCGCGACGTCGGCCGGGCCGCCACCGCCAATCCCGACCTAACCTTCCTCGTCTATCATTCGGGCTTCCAGCCCGGGGTGAAGGAGGGCGCCTACGACCCCGAAGGACAGGGCGTCGACCGACTGGTCCGCGCCCATCGCGAGGCCGGGCTCAGGCGCAACCAGGGCAATCTCTACGCCGAGCTCGGCGCCTGCTGGCGATATTTCATGGGCCGGCCGGACGAGGCCGCGCATGTCCTCGGCAAGCTGCTCGCGACCTTCGGCGAGCGGCGAATCCTGTGGGGCACCGACTGCATCTGGTTCGGAAGCCCGCAAGACCAGATCCAGGCGTTTCGGGCGTTCGAGATCAGCCCCGACTATCAGGAGCGCTTCGGCTATCCGGCGCTCAACCCCGAAGCGAAGCGGCGGATCCTCGGGCTCAACGCCGCCGAAGTCTACGGGCTCGACGTCGCCGGCCTCAAGCAAAGCCCGCTGCTGGACAGTCGCGCCGGCTATCGCGCGGACCCGAACCCGAGCTTCCGCACCTACGGGCCGGCCAACCGCCGCGAGTTTCTCGCGCTTCGGGCTTCCGAAGGCGGCCGGCCCGGCTAAGAAGGGCCGAAACTCTTGGGGGACAATCGATGACCATTTCGCGTTTCGCACTCGCCGCTTTGCTGGCGGCCGGCTCGGTGGCCGCCATTGCCCAGAGCCCGCCCGAGCCGCCAGCGGAACCCGCGCCCTCCGTCGCGACGCCCGCACCGGTCGCGCCCCCGGCCGCCGAATCCAAGGCGACCGCGTCGGCCACGGCCGCGCCCGCGGCGCCGATCGTCCCGCAGGTCGTCCGCACCATGCACAGCGGCACCTTCGGTGGGCAGCGGATGCGGTTTTCGGCGACGATCGGCGAGACGATCATCCGCAACAAGGACGAGGTTCCCGAGGCCGCGGTCGTCACCACCGCTTATGTGCGCGAGCCGCGCGATCCCCGGCGCCCGGTCACCTTCCTGTTCAACGGCGGGCCCGGCTCGGGCTCGGTGTGGCTGATGATGGGCGCGTTCGGGCCGAAGCGCGTCGCCATCCCCTCGAACGCGACCGACGACGGCGCCCCGCCTTACCCGATCCTCGACAACCCCGATTCGATTCTCGACGTCACCGACATCGTCTTCATCGACCCGCCCGGGACCGGCTTTTCGCACCTGATCGGCAAGGCCGACCCGAAGACCTATTATGGCGTGACCCAGGACGCCAAACTGGTCGCCGAGGTGATCCGCCGCTGGCTCGGCGACAACGGCCGCTGGAACAGCCCCAAATATCTCGGCGGCGAAAGCTATGGGACGACGCGCAGCGCGGCGGTCGCCAACCAGCTTATGAACGTTACCTACAATGACGTCGCCCTGAACGGCATCCTGCTCATCTCGACCATCCTCGATTTCGGCGCGCAGGCGCGAGGTTCCCGGCAACGAGATGCCGTTCATCATCAGCCTGCCGTCGATGGCCGCGGTCGCGCTCTACCACGGCAAGGCCGAGGCGGCGTCGAAGGAGCAGTTCATCGACGAAGCCCGCCGCTTCGCGATCGGGCCCTATGCGTCCGCCCTGCTCAAGGGCGCCAACCTGCCGCCCGAGGAGCGCGCGTCGATCCGCCGCCAGCTGGCGCGCTTCACCGGCCTATCCGAAGCCTATCTCGAGCAAAGCGACCTGCGCGTATCGCCCGGGCGTTTCTGGAAGGAACTGCTGCGCGACCGCGGCCTCGTCGTCGGCCGGCTCGATTCGCGCTACACCGGCAAGGATCGCGACAATGCCGGCGAGTTCTTCGACAACGACCCTAGCTTCTACGGCATCGACGCTGGCTACACCGCCGCGGTCAACGCCTGGGAGCGCGACGGTCTCGGCTTCAAGACGTCCCGCGAATATCAGTCGATCGGCAGCGTTGGGCAGGATTGGGACTGGAAGATCAGCAACAATGACGACCTCTTCTATCTCAACGTCGCACCCTATCTCGGAACCGCGCTGCGCGAGAATTCGGGCCTCCGAATCTTCGTCGGCCAGGGCTATTACGACTTCGCAACGCCTTTCTTCGGCGCTGAATATTCGCTCAGCCGAGCCGGGATCCCGCAGGACCGGATCGTCTACAAATATTACGACTCCGGCCACATGATGTACGTGCGCGACAACGACCGCCGGCAACTCAGCGCCGACGTCCGCGACTTCATCCGCGGCCGCTGAAAACCTCTAGCGCAGCAGTCCCTTGTTGCGCAGCGAGCGGGCGTACAGCAGCAGCCCGAGCGCGATCACGATGATCACATAAGGGATCAGCCCGTTGAAGCCCTCGTGCATCGCCGGAATATCGGCCGGGCGCATGATCTGATAGCCCAGGCCGATCGACCGCCCCGGCGAGCGACAGAGCGAAGGCCGCGACCGCGAGCCGGTGGCGCGCGAGCAGCAGGATCGATCCGATAAGCCCGCCCCACACGCCGAGCCCCCAGCCGAAACTCGCCCACACCGGGAAGCTGTCGATATAGGCCATCATCGCCGCGCCATCGATATCGGGCATCATCGATTCGATATATTCGGCGCCTCGAGTCCGGGTCATGAAATAATCATAGGCCCCGAAGCCGTTCCACAGCAGCGCGAGGACCCCGACGATCCACAGATGCGCCGGCGCCTTTGCCTGATCCGCTCGGTCCATTTCCCCCTCCTTTGACGGCCGTTGCGGGCCGCGCCGCGAAACAGCGCGCGACTAACGCGCGAGTCAAGCCGGGTCGGGGCACGGCTGTCGCCAACAGTGGTCTCGGCTCCCCACATTTTTTGGAACAAATAACTTTCCTACAACAAACCAAATAGGTTAGTTCCCCCCGCCGAATCGGGAGGATGACATGACCAGCGAAGACCTCGTCGACACGCTCATCGACCAACTGATCGAGCGCGAGGGCGGCTATGTGAACCATCCCGCCGACCGTGGCGGGCCGACCAACTACGGGATCACCGCCGAGGTCGCCCGCGCCCACGGCTACACCGGGCCGATGCGCGCGATGCCGCGGTCGGAAGCGGAAGGCATCTACCGCCGGCTATACTGGACCCGGCCAAACCTCGGCGCGGTCGCCGAGCGCTCGCCGCGGCTCGCCGCCGAGCTGTTCGACACCGGCGTCAACATGGGGCCCGCGGTTGCGGTGACCTTCCTCCAGCGCGCGCTGACCGCGCTCAACCGCGGCGCCAGCGATTATCCCGACCTCGTCCCCGACGGCCGGGTCGGACCGGCCACCCTGGCCGCGCTCGACCGCTTCCTCGCCGTGCGCGGCAAGAGCGGCGAAACGATCCTGCTGCGCGCCCTCGATGCGCTCCAGGGCGAGCGCTACCTGCGCCTCGCCGAGCGCCGCCCGGCCAACGAGGCGTTCCTCTACGGCTGGCTCGCCAACCGGATCGGCGGACAATGAGGCCGCTTCCACCGCCTGGCACCTTCGCGGAGGGCCAACGCCTGGTCTATGGCCTGCTCGCCGCGGCCGGCGGCATGTTCTGCGGGCTCGCCGCGATCGCGATGATCGCGCTGCTGATGTGGGGCGGCTGGTCGGCGGCCGAGGAACATTCGATCGTCGTCATCTTCGGCTGGGCGCTGGGCGGGTTCATCTCGGCGATGGTTGCGGTCATCGTCGGGCTGCTCGCCGGCGGCCCGGTCGGGCGGTTCAAGCTCTCGGCCGGGCGCGACGGCGCCAGCCTCGAGGCCGCGCATCGGGAACCTGGGCAATGACGGTCCTGCGCCTTCTCAACCCGCAGGGAATTGCTGGCCTCGCCTCCGCCACGATCCTCGCCTTGCTGCTCATCGCGGCGAAGATCGACTCGCGCCACTGGAACAAGCAGTCGGTGCGGTTCGAGCAGCTCTACCGCGGCGAAGCCAAGGCCCATGCCGAGACCGTTGCCAACTATCGAATCGCCGCCGAGCGCGCCCGCGCCGCCGACCGCGCCAATGTCGAGCGGGTCGCCACCGCGCAGGGCCAGATCAACGAAAGGACCAGCCATGACCTTCAAGCCCGCCTTGCCGCTGCTCGCGCTCGCGCTGAGCGCCTGCGCCAATCAGCCGAAGCCTCAAGCCATTCCGGCGGTCGCCGAGGCGCGCCAGTGCCCAAGCTTCCCGCTTCCGCCCCCGGCGCTGCTCAAGCCCCCGGTCAAGACCGACTATCTGACCCCGACCGCCTGACCGCGACCGAGCAGGCGATCCAGCTCGACGAGCTGATCCGCTGGGTCCGCGCCCAGGCGGCGGTCGAACCCAGCCGCCCGGACCGCGAATAGGACTCGATTTCGCGCCGCCTCCCGGCGCAAGAAGCGGCAATGCTGATCGACCGCCGCGCGTTTCTCGCCAGTTCCGCCGCCGCACTCGCTCTGCCGGGCTGCGCGACCCTGCCGCGGCGCGCCGGCGCCGATTGCTCGCCCTTGGTGCCGGTCGACGTCAGCCTGTCGCGAGTCGTCCGAAGCATCGCCGGCCTCCGTCCCTATCGCGCCTCGGGCTTCGTCGTCCGCCGCGAGCCGCTCGGCGCAAAGGCGCTGGTCCACAATTACGGACACGGCGGCGCCGGCATCACCTTGAGCTGGGGAAGCTCGAAGCTCGCCACCGACCTCGGTCTCGCCGGCCATTCCGGCCCGGTCGCGGTGATCGGCGCCGGTGTCATGGGGCTGACCACCGCGCGGCTGGTCCAGGAAGCCGGCTTCCCCGTTGCCATCTACGCCAAGGCGATGCCGCCCGACACCACCTCGAACGTCGCCGCCGGCCAGATTTCCCCCTTCGGCCATTATCGCCAGGGCGCGGTCACAGACGAATGGCGCGCCCAGTTCCTCGCCGCGATGGAGTATAGCTGGCGGCGGTTCCAGGCCATGGTCGGCCCCGATTATGGAATCCGCTGGCTCCCGACCTACGAGCAGGGCAGCGACGCCGGCCCGCCCGATCTCGAGGCGTATTCCCCGAACAGCCAGCGGCTGACCGCGGCGCAGCACCCGTTCCCGGTCGAGCCGATGGTCCGCTTCGACACCATGTATGTCGAAACCCCCCGCTTCCTCGCCCGGCTCACGGCCGACGTGCTTCGCTCCGGCGGCCGAATCCAGCTCCGCGACTTTGCTTCGCCGGCCGATATCGAATCGCTCCCCGAAAGCCTCGTCTTCAACTGCACCGGGCTCGGCTCCCACGACTTGTTCGGCGACGAGGAATTGCAGCCGGTCCGCGGCCAGCTCGCGGTCCTCCCGCCCCAGCCCGGGGTCCGCTACGCGGCGTCGGGCGAATGGGGCTATATGTTCCCGCGCCCCGACGGGATCATGCTCGGCGGCACCTTCGAGCGCGACGTCTGGGACGCGACTCCCAATCCCGCCCGGATCGCGCGCATCGTCGCCTCGCACAGGCAAGTGTTCGACAATTTCCGTTGCCGCGCCTGACCCTATCGACCTTGCCATGCGACCGGCGCCTGCCTAGATGCCCGGCGGTCGGGGCGTAGCGCAGCCTGGTAGCGCATCACACTGGGGGTGTGGAGGTCGCTGGTTCGAATCCAGTCGCCCCGACCATCGCAAACGAAAGTCAGCAGTCCCTTATGGCCAACCCACCGACATTGTTGATGATCCAGGCGGCTCCGGCCGGCCCCGACGGCATGACCCAGTTCCTCGTCGGCATCGCCCCGTGGCTGTTCATCTTCATCATCTTCTATTTGCTGATGATCCGCCCCCAGACCCGGCGCATGAAGCAGCATCAGGCGACCCTCGCCGCGCTCAAGAAGGGCGACGAAGTGATCACCGCCGGTGGCATCCGCGGCAAGGTGACCAAGGTCGCCGACGATGAGGTCGAGGTCGAGATCGCCAGCAACGTCCGCGTCCGGGTGGTGAAGTCGACGATTACCGGCGTGGTCACCCGCGGCGCGCCGGTTCCGGCCAACAATTAGAGGTCCGCGACTTGCTCGATTTCCCCCGCTGGAAGGTCTGGGCGGTCTCGCTGACCGTCGCGATCGGAGTCCTGCTCTCGATCCCCAGCCTGATCGCTGGAAGCCGCCTGGCCCCCTATTGGCCGAGCTGGCTTCCGGCCTATCACATCAACCTCGGGCTCGATCTTGCCGGCGGGAGCCAGCTGCTGCTCGAAGCCGACGTCCGCGATTCGACCAAGCAGCGGCTGCAGGCGATGGAGGATTCGGTCTCGACCGAGCTTCGACGCGCGCCACGAGTGTCGATCAGCGAGATTTCGACCTCCGGTGGGCGCGTTTCCTTCCTCGTCCGCGACCCCACGCAAGTCGATACCGCGGTCGAGCGGCTGCGCGCCCTGACCAAGCCGGTCGGCACCTTCTCGGCGGAACGCGACTGGACAGTCCGGGTGGTCGATTCGACGCGGGTCGAGATGACCCCGACGGAGGCCGGGTCGAAACAGGCGCTCAAGGACGCGATGACTGTTGCCCGCGATGTCGTCCGCCGCCGAATCGACCCGCAGGGCACCAGGGAAATCACCGTCATCAACCAGGGCGAGGATCGGATCCTCGTCCAGGTGCCCGGAGTCGAGGACCCCGAGGCCTTGAAGGCCCTGATCGGCCAGACCGCGCGGCTCGAGTTCAAGCTCGTCGCGCTCGACGCCGATCCGGTCCAGGTCCAGGCCGGCCGCGCTCCGCCGGGCGCGCAGGTGCTGCCGATGGCCGACGGCTCGGGCTTCATCGCCGTCAAGCGCCGGGTGATGGTCTCGGGCGACCAGCTCGTCGATGCTCAGCAGGGCTTCGACCCGCAGACCAACGCCCCGGTGATCAACATCAAGTTCAATTCCGCCGGCGCCCGCCGCTTCGGCCGCACGACCCAGGAAAATGTCGGCAAGCCTTTCGCCATCATCCTCGACGACAAGGTGCTCTCGGCGCCCAACATCAACGAACCGATCCTCGGCGGGCAAGCGCAGATTAGCGGCAGCTTCACCGTCGAGAGCGCAACCGACCTCGCGGTCAGCCTCGCCTCGGGCAAGTTGCCGGTGAAGCTGAACGTGATCGAGGAACGCACCGTGGGTCCGGACCTCGGCAAGGATTCGATCCAGGCCGGCGCGGTCGCCTCGGCCGTCGCGACCCTTGCGGTGATCATCTTCATGCTGATGACCTACGGGCGCTTCGGCGCCTACGCGACCTTCGGTCTGATCGTGAACGCGCTGATGATCCTGGGCATCATGGCGGTTTTCAACGCCACTTTGACCCTCCCGGGCATCGCCGGCTTCGTGCTCACAATCGGCGCCGCGGTCGATGCCAACGTGCTCATCAATGAGCGCATCCGCGAGGAATTGCGGCGCGGGAGGCGCGTGCTCGACGCGTTGGAAACGGGCTATAAGGAAGCCTCGACCGCGATTTTCGACGCCAATATTACCAACACGATCGCGGCCGCCTTGATGCTCTATTTCGGGTCGGGACCGATCCGTGGCTTCGCCGTCGTGCTTCTGATCGGCATCGTCACGTCAGTCTACACCGCGGTCAATTTCACGCGCATGCTGGTCGTTTTGTGGGTCCGGCGCGCCCGGCCCAAGACGCTCAACATCTAGAGGTGGATCGGACGACATGAGACTTCTGAAGCTGGTCCCCGACAATACCAACATCGACTTTATGCGGTGGCGCAACTTCGCGCTCATCCTGTCGCTCATCGCCACCGTCGCGAGCCTCGCCATCGTCGCGGTCCGCGGCCTCAATCTCGGAGTCGACTTCGTCGGCGGCCAGATGGTCCGGGTAACCTTCGCACAGCCGATCGACGTCGAGCAGCTTCGCGCCCGGGTCGACCGGCTCGAGCTCGGCGATTCTTCGATTCAGGAATTGGGCGGCCCCAAGACCTATCAGATCCGCTTGCCCCGACCGGAGGGTGGGGAGGCTGCAGCCAACGCCGCCGCCTCGCGGGTCCGGTCGCTGGTTGAGCAGCAGTATCCCGGCGCCAGGGTCGACGCGGTCGAAACGGTGTCGGGCAAGGTGTCGGAGGAGCTCGCGGCCGACGGCGCGCTTTCGATCCTGTTCGCGATGCTCGGGATCGCTGTCTACATCTGGTTTCGCTTCGAATGGCAATTCGGGGTCGGTGCGCTCCTCACCTTGTTCCACGACGTCGCCATGACGCTCGGATTCTTCTCGCTTACCCAGCTTCAGGTCGACTTGAACGTGGTCGCAGCGATCCTCACCATCGTCGGTTATTCGCTCAATGACACGGTCGTTATCTACGACCGCATCCGCGAAAACCTGCGCAAGTTCCGCAAGATGGCGATCGTGCCTTTGCTCAATCTCTCGCTCAACGAGACGCTTAGCCGCACCATCGTCACTTCGCTCTCGATCCTGCTCGCGCTCGGCGCTTTGCTGTTGCTCGGGCCTGACGTGATCTTCGGCCTGACCATCGCAATCTTCCTCGGCATCTTCATCGGCACCTATTCGTCGATCTACATCTCCGCTCCGGTGCTGGTGTGGCTCGGGGTCAAGCCCGACAGCTTCCTGCGGACCGACGGCAGGGACGAGCCCCGGGCCCGAGCCCCACGCGGCCTGACCTCGTTCAGCAACCGCCAAGCTTATTCCCGCCAAGCCTGCTTGGCCTGTTCCGGAGCCCGCGCTAATGAGGTCCCAATGGTGAAATTGTCCCGTCCGCTGCTGCTTCTTCTCGGCGCCGTCGCGCTCCTGCCTGTCGCGGGCTGCGCCGGGCGCGGGAGCCGCGGCGACACCGCTTATGTCGCGCGCGACGTCGCCACGCTCTACGCCGCGGCCAAGCGGGCCATGGACATGGCGGATTATGAGGTCGCGGCGAAGCTGTTCGACGAGGTCGAGCGCCAGCATCCCTATTCGGTCTGGGCCCGCCGGGCGCAGCTGATGAGCGCGTTCAATTATTATGTGGCGAAGAAATATCCCGAGGCGATTTCCTCGGCCCAGCGGTTCGTCACCATCCACCCCGGCAACGTCGATGCGCCCTACGCCCAATATCTCATCGCGATGAGCTATTTCGAGCAGATCGAGGACGTGTCGCGCGACCAGTCGACGACCCAGTCCGCGGCCGATGCTTTCGGCGAGTTGATCCGCCGCTACCCGCAAAGCCGCTACGCCGACGACGGCCGGGTCAAGCTTGCCCAGATCAACGACCATCTCGCCGGCAAGGAGATGGAGATCGGCCGCTTCTACCAGCGCTCGGAGAACTGGCTCGCCTCGACCTACCGCTTCCGCAACGTGGTCGACAAATTCCATTCGACGACCCATTCGGCCGAGGCGCTCGAGCGGCTGGTCGAATCCTATCTCGCGCTCGGCATGCCGGTGGAGGCGGAGCGCGCCGCCGCGGTCCTCGGGGCCAATTATCCGGACACCTATTGGTACCGCCAGGCGCTCCGCAACCTGATCCGCTATCGCGGCAAGGTCGGAATCCCGAACGAAGGCGCGGTGATGGCCTCGGCGGGCGAGGCGCGGCCGGCGCAGCCGAGCGCGACCTCCTACCCGAAAGGCCGGCGGGTCGAGGAGCCCAAGCCGCAGTGAACCTGCGCGGCGAGGGTCGGCTCGGTCGGGGCGGGCCGAGCTCGCCCTCATGCTGAAGCATCTCGCGATCCGCGACGTCGTGCTGGTCGAGCGGCTCGAGCTCGACTTCGAGCCCGGGCTCGGGGTCCTCACCGGCGAGACCGGAGCGGGCAAGTCGATCCTCCTCGATGCCCTGGGTCTGGCGCTCGGCTCGCGCGCCGACAGCGGCCTGGTGCGCTCGGGCGCGGACAGCGCGAGCGTCTCGGCCGAGATCGGGCTCGCCGACGACCACCCCGCCTTCGCCCTCCTCGCCGACCAGGGGATCGAGCGCGACCCCGGCGAGCCTTTGCTCATCCGCCGCTCGCTCAAGGGCGACGGCGGCAGCCGCGCCTTCATCGGCGCATCGGCGGTCCCGGCCGCCTTGCTCCGCGACATTGGCGCGGCGGCGGTCGAGGTCCACGGCCAGCACGACGACCGCGGGCTCCTCAACCCCAAGGGCCACCGCGACCTCCTCGACCTGTTCGGGCGGCTCGATTCGTCCCCGGTCGCGGCAAGCTGGACCGCGATGGCTGCGATCGACGCCGAGCTCGCCGCCGCCCGCTCGGCCGCCGCCGAGGCCGAGCGCGACCGCGACTATCTTGCCCATGCCTTGGCCGAGATCGAGGCGCTCGCCCCCGAGGCCGGAGAGGAAAGCGCTTTGGCCGAGGAGCGCTCGGCGCTCCAGGCGGCGATCAAGGCGGGCGAGGGCCTGACCGGGACTCGACGAAATGCTCGGCGGGTCCGACGGCGCGCTCGCCCTGCTGCGCCAGGCCGCGCGGCGGATCGAGCGCGGCGCGGCCGACCACCCGCTGCTCGCCGAGGCTTTGGCGAGCCTCGACCGGGCGCTGATCGAAGCGAGCGAGGCCGAGGAGCGCATCGCCCGCGCCGCCGACGCGCTGGCGTTCGATCCCGAGCGGCTCGAAGCCGTCGAGGCGCGGCTGTTCGACATCCGCGGCCTCGCCCGCAAGCACCGGGTCGAGGCGGACGCCCTGGCCGGAGCTCGGCGAGCGCATGCGCGCCCAGCTTGCCGCGATCGAGGCGGGCGGCGAGCGCATCGCCGCGCTCGAGGCCGAGCTCGAGGCCGCCCGCTCGGCGCATCTCGAGGCCGCCCGGCATTCTGTCCGAGCAGCGCCGGGCCGCAGCGCTGCGGCTCGATTCGGCGGTCGCCGCCGAGCTCGCGCCGCTGAAGCTCGATTCGGCCCGCTTCCGCACCGCGATCGCCGCGGCCGAGCCTGGCCCCTCGGGGATCGACCGGGTCGAATTCGAGATTTCGACCAACCCCGGCGCTCCGTTCGGGCCGCTGACCCGGATCGCGTCGGGCGGCGAATTGTCGCGCTTCATCCTCGCCCTGAAGGTCGCGCTGGCCGAGGCGGGGAGCGCCGCGACGATGATCTTCGACGAGATCGACCGCGGGGTCGGCGGCGCGGTGGCGAGCGCGATCGGCGAGCGGCTGGCCCGGCTGGCCGAGCGGAGCCAGGTGCTGGTCGTCACCCATTCGCCCCAGGTCGCGGCACGCGCCGCGCATCACTACCGGATCGACAAGGCACATGCCGAGGGCGTCACCCGCACCCATGTCCGCAAGCTCGGCGAGGCCGAGCGGCGCGAGGAGATCGCGCGCATGCTGTCGGGCGCCAACGTCACCGACGAGGCCCGCGCCCAGGCCGCCAAACTGCTCGAGGCGGCATGAGCGGCGCGCGCTCCATCGAGCACGGCTTTGCCGGCGAATCGTTCCGCAGCGAATGGCTGCCGGCGAGCGGGCGCGCCCGGCGCGACGATCATCGTCTTCCCGACCGTCGCCGGGATCAGCGAGCTCGAAACGGGATTCGCCGAAACGCTCGCGGCCAAGGGCTTCAACCTGTTCCTCGCCGACCTCTACGGCGCCGAGTTTCGCGGCGCGTCGCGCGAGGTCGGCGGTCAGCAGATGCGGCGCCTCGCCGCCGACCGGGCCGGCCTTCGCGACCGCCTAGCCGCCGTGCTCGAAACCGTTCGCGGCCTCGACGACGATCTCGGCCAGGGAATCGCCGCCATCGGCTTCTGCTTCGGCGGATTGTGCGCGCTCGACCTCGCCCGCAGCGGCGCCGACATCGCCGCGGTCGCGAGCTTCCACGGCCTGTTCGACCCGCCGGGCCTGCCGCCGGTGCCGATCCGGGCCAAGGTCGCCGCCTTCCACGGCTGGGACGACCCGATGGTCCCGCCGGCCAAGGTCGTGGCGCTGGCCCGCGAGCTGACCGAGGCCGGCTGCGACTGGCAGATCCACGCCTTCGGCCACACCGTCCACGGCTTCACCAACCGCAACGCCGGCGCAATCGGCAACCCCGCGGTCCGCTTCAGCGCGGAGGCGTCGCGGCGCGCCTGGTACGCGCTCGACGGGCTGCTCGGCGAGCTGTTCGCTTGAGCAAGGAATCCCACGCCGCGCAGCGGCTCGAATGGCTGGCGAAGGAGATCGCGCGCCACGACAAGCTCTACCACGACCAGGATTCGCCGGAGATTTCGGACTCCGAATTCGACGCTTTGGTGCGCGAGAACCGCGCGCTCGAGGCGGCTTTTCCCAATCTCGTCCGCGCCGATTCGCCGTCGCGGCGGCTCGGCGCTGCTCCGACCTCGGCCTTGGCCAAGGTGCGCCACGCCCGCCCGATGCTCAGCCTCGACAATGCGTTCAGCGCCGAGGAAGTGCGCGAGTTCGTCGCGCCGGGTCCGGCGCTTCCTCAACCTGCCGCCGGACGAACCGGTGGCGATCACCGCCGAGCCGAAGATCGACGGCCTGTCCTGCTCGCTGCGCTATCGAGCGCGGGCAGCTGGTGCTTGCGGCCACCCGTGGCGACGGGGAGATCGGGGAAGACGTGACTCCGAACGTCCGCACCATCCGCGACATCCCGCAGGAGCTGAAGGGCGCGCCCGACATCCTCGAGGTCCGCGGCGAAATCTACATGACCAAGGCCGACTTCGAGGCGCTGAACCAACGGCAGCAAGCGGCCGGCGGCAAGATTTTCGCCAACCCGCGCAACGCCGCGGCCGGCTCGCTTCGCCAGAAGGATCCGAGTGTCACCGCGTCGCGGCCGCTGCGCTTCTACGCGCACGGCTGGGGCGAGGTGAGCGAGCCGCTCGGAACGCTTTACCTTTCCACGATGCAGACGATCGACGGCTTGGGCTTCCCGGTCAGCGAGCTGATGGCCCGCTGCGAATCGATCGACGAGATGCTCGATCAATATGCGCGCATCGAGGCGGCGCGGGCGGACCTTCCCTACGACATCGACGGGGTCGTCTATAAGGTCGATCGGCTCGACTGGCAGGACCGGCTCGGGTCGGTCGGCCGCGCGCCGCGCTGGGGGATGGCCCACAAATTCCCCGCCGAGCGCGCCGAGACCACGCTCGAGGCGATCGACATCCAGGTCGGCCGGACCGGCAAGCTGACCCCGGTCGGACGGCTGAAGCCGGTCGGCGTCGGCGGGGTGATCGTCGCCAACGTCACCTTGCACAACCGCGACGAGATCGCCCGGCTCGGCCTGCGCATCGGCGACCGGGTCAAGATCCAGCGCGCCGGCGACGTCATCCCGCAGGTGGTCGAGAATCTGACCCGCGGCGAGAAGCGCCCGCCCTATGTCTTCCCCGACCATTGCCCCGAGTGCGGGAGCGAGGCGGTCGCCGAGGAGGGCGAGGTCGACGTCCGCTGCACCGGCGGCCTGATCTGCCCGGCGCAGCGGATCGAGCGCCTCAAGCATTTCGTCAGCCGCGGAGCGCTCGACATCGAGGGCCTGGGCGAAAAGACCATCGTCGAGTTTGTCGAGCTCGGCTGGCTCCATTCGCCCGCCGACATCTTCCGCCTCCGCCGCCATCGCGCCGAGCTCCTGACCCGCGAAGGATGGAAGGAGAAATCGGTCGACAATCTGCTCGCGGCGATCGAGGCCAAGCGCGCTCCCGAGCCGGCGCGCTTCCTGTTCGGGCTCGGCATCCGCCACGTCGGCATCGTCACCGCGCGCGACTTGCTCAAATGCTTTGGCACCGTTGAGGCGCTGCGGACGGCGGCGACGGGGCCCGAAGCCGAGGCCGAGCTGTCGGGGGTCGAAGGGGTCGGCCCGGTGGTCGCCGAGGCTCTTGGTCGATTTCTTCCACGAGCCGCACAACCGCGAGGCCCTCGACGATCTGCTGTCCGAGGTTCGCCCGCAGGCCTTCGTGTCCGACGCGCGCCAGACCGAATGGACCGGCAAGACCATCGTCTTCACCGGCAGCCTCGAGACGATGAGCCGCGACGAGGCCAAGGCCCAGGCCGAGCGCTTGGGCGCGCGCGCCGCCGGCTCGGTCAGCGCCAAGACCGACCTCGTCGTCGCCGGGCCGGGAGCGGGCTCGAAGCTCAAGAAAGCCGAGGAGCTCGGGATTCGCGTCATCGGCGAGGAAGAGTGGGCGCGGATCGTCGCCGAAGCCTAGGCGGCGGGAGCCGCGGGCTCGCCATCCTCCTGCCGGCGCTCGAAATTCTCTTTCACCCAGGCGCGCAGCTCGGCCGGCGCGTCCTCGCTCCATTCGAGCAGGCCGGTCTCCCCGGTCGCCAGATGCCGCTCGGGATCGTAGCCGAGCGCTCTAAGCTCCCGGTCGCGCGTGGCATAGCCGCGGTTGGCGAGCTCGCCGTGCCACAAATGAAGGACGCTTCCGGGGACATAGCTGATCCGCCCGTCGACCAGGTCGCGGGCCTTCACCGCCCACTTCCAATAATGGTTCGCAAACGGCGTGCCCTGGCCAACCATCGCCTTGAGGCAGGGCGAATGGATCATCCCGCCGGCGAAGGCATGGGCCATCAGATGGTCGCCCCCGCCCGAGGCCCCGGCTTCGTAAAGCCCGCACGTCTCGAACAATTCGCGCCGAGCCGCCCAGGCGAAGCCGGTATGGCCATGCTGCACATATTTGGAGGCCCGGGCGAGGTTCGGGGTGCGGACGAAGCAATGGGCGAAGCTTTCGTAGGTCCCGCCGCTCGCCGGATAGCCGGTCTCCCCGCGCGCCAGCCAGTTGCACGAGTTGAAGGGCTGGACGACCATGTGGGTGTCGAGCGCCGTCGCCGTCCGCTCGAGCCAGCGCGGGTCGTCGAACAATATGTCATTGTCGAGCCAGGCGACCTTGGTGCACTCGGCCGGGAGCTCGGCGGCGGCGAGGTTTAGCAGCCGCTCCTTGTGCCACAGGACGCTGGCGCCCCGCTTGCGCAGGACGCCCGGCCCCTCGGGAAGCTCGAACGGCTCCTCGCCGAACGCCAGCTCGACCGTCAGGACATTGGCCCCGGCCGATTCCATCCCCTTCAGGAAACGATCGAAATTCTCGCGCCGGGAGCGGTAGCGGCACGGGTTGAAGTAGGACGTGACGACCCACAGCTCCGCGCTCATGCGCCCGCGTCCTCGTCGAGCGTCATGCCGGCGCCCGCACGATCAGCACCGGCCATTCGCCGCTGCCGCGAAGATCGAGCTCGAAGCCGTTCTGCTCATAGGCCGTGATGACCCCCTCGGCCTGGCTGTCGAGCAGGCCGGCAAGAACTACGCTGCCCGACCGAAGAACCGCCTTGGCGAAGGTCGGGGCGAGGGCGATCAGGGGTGCCGCGAGGATGTTGGCGATGATCAGCTCATAAGGCGCGCGCGCCACCAGCAGCTCCGACTCCATCCCGTCGGCGACCGCGAGCAGAAGCTCGCCGTGGCCGTGGCCGAGCGTCACGCGGTTGATTGCGGCATTGTCGCGCGCAACGTCGACCGCGACCGGGTCGATGTCGGTGGCGATGCATTTCGCTTGCGGCCACAGCGTCAGCGCCGCGAAGGCGAGGATCCCGGTGCCGGTGCCGATTTCGGCGATATTGGTGAAGCGCGCGCCCTCGCGCTCCATGCGGTCGAGCGCGGCGAGGCAGCCGGCGGTGGTCGCGTGCTGGCCAGTCCCGAAGGCGAGCCCTGCGTCGATCTCGAAGTTGATCGAGTCGGGGTCGGGTGGGTGGGTCGGCGTGTGGACGAAGAAGCGCCCGGCGCGGATCGGCTCGAGCCCGCGCTGGCTCATCGTCACCCAATCGGCCTCGCCCAGCTCCTCGACGTGGGCGTCGCCGGTCCCCAGGCTGCACAGCAAGGCGAGGTCGTCGGCTTCGGGTCGGCGCTCGAAATAGGCGTGAATGAGCCACGCGTCCGGGCTCGCATCGTCGGGTTCGTCGGCGACCAGCACCGGCGGCGCCACGCGGTCCGCGAACGGGTCGTCGCCCGCCCCGATCCGCTCGCCCTGCGCGCGCGTGCACGGGATCGTAACTCGAAAGCTCATCTTTTGCTTTTGGCGGAGGCCGCTTCCTTGGCGAGCCGCTCGTCGAGCTGACGCGAGACGGCCGCGGCAAATGCCTCGCAGCCGCCGGCATCGAGCAGCCGCTCGCCGCGCGCGAAGCGGTCGCGGAGCTTGCTCGACGAGGGGTGCGGGCTGACAATGATGTCGCACGGGCTGGCCGCGATCTTGGCGATCGAATCGCGATAGGCCTTGAGATAGTCCGGATTCGCGCTGAACCGGTAATCGTCGCGGCTGACCGGGGTCAGGCTGTCGGCATAGACGATCGTCCGGCACACCCCGCCCTCGCAGCTGATCCAGCGATAGCTCATCGCGCCGGGCGTATGGCCGGGGGTGGCGATCGCCTCGACCATCAGATTGCCGAGCCGAACGCGCCGGCCGTCCGTCACGGTCCCGTCGACGTTGGCCTTGGGGAAGGGTGCGTGCATGCCGGCCTGCGGGTCGTCCTTGTCGGCGCGGCCGGTGGTGAACACCTTGGTGGCGCGGGGCGACGCCAACAGGCTGGCCTTGCTCCGCTGCTGGAGCGCGGAGACTCCCCCGACATGGTCGAAATGCTCGTGGCTGACGAGGATGTAGCGAATGTCGAGCGGGTTGAAACCGAGGCGCGCGATGTTGCGCGCGACGACCTCGGACCCCGCCTCGGTGGTTCCATCGATCAGGATATGGCCCTCGTTCCCGGTTATCAGGATGGCCGAAATCCCGCAGGTTCCGACATAATAAGCATTCCCGTGGATTCGGACCGGCGGGCCGGCCTTGTCCCAATCGTCGAAATCCTTGCACTGCGAGGCCCACAGCGGCCCGCTTTTCTCGATCGGCGCCTTGGGCTGCTCGATCACCTTGGGCCGGCCGAGCGGGATCGAGATCTGCGCCGCGGCGAGCAGGACCAGGCTAGCGAACATAGCTCGCCCCGTTGGCGTCGACGATGGTCCCGGTCGCCGATGCCGGGGCGTCGGTCGCGAGCCAGCGGATGATCTCGCCGATCTCGTCGGTGGTCGCGACCCGACCGAGCGGGATGTCGGCGACGATCTTGGCGCCGCCGCGCCCGGCGAGATATTCGTCGGTCATTTCCGAGACGGTGAAGCCGGGCGCCACGCCGAAGCACAGGATACCCTCGGCGGCATAGCTTCGGGCGATGGTCCGGGTCATCGCCACCAGCGCGCCTTTCGACGCGGCATAATGCCAGTGGCTCGGCGAATCGCCGCGGAACGCCGCGCGGCTGGCGACATTGACGATTCGCCCGCCTCCGCCGCGGTCGAGGAAATGCGAGACCGCGAGCCGGCTGAGGTCGGCGGCGGCCTGGAGGTTGATCGCCAGCGTCCGCGCCCACGCCGCGTGCCATTCGTCGTCGGGCGCGTTGTCGGCGACACCCTCGTAAATTCCGGCATTGTTGACGAGGACGTCGACATGGCCGCCGAGCTCGTCGGCGGCGGTGTCCCAGATGTTGCGCGGCGCCGCCGGGTCGGACAGGTCGCCGGCGACCAGGGTGGCGCTACCCTGGCTCGAATGGCCGATGACCCGGTGCCCGGCGGCGGTCAGAGCGGCGAACGCTGCCGCGCCGATCCCGCGGCTGGCCCCGGTGATGAGGATGTTCATGAGCCCCGGTTAGCCGCAATTGGCTGACCGGGGAATGAAGATCAGGCGGCGATTCCGCTGACGAACGCCTTGGCGGTCTTCTTGAAGCCGCTGATCTGCTCGGCGAAGCGGCCGAAGCCCTCCTCGACCTCGTCGATGTCCTTGGCGACATTCTCGGTATCGCTGCGGATCGCGGCGATGGTCGAGCTCATCGAATCGGCGGCGAGCGCGGTTTCGTCGACCGCGGCCGTGATCATCGTCACCGTCTGGGCCTGCAATTCCATCGCCTCGCGAATCCGGTCGGCCGAGGTCTGGACCTCCTCGACGGTGGTCTGGATCGAGCCGTTGGCGTCGACCGTCTGGCGGGTCGCCTGCTGGATCGCGGTAATCTTGGCGGTGATGTCGTCGGTCGCCCGCGCGGTCTGGCTGGCGAGGCTCTTCACCTCCTGCGCGACGACCGCGAAGCCGCGGCCGGCGTCGCCCGCCCGGGCCGCCTCGATGGTCGCGTTGAGCGCGAGCAAATTGGTCTGGCCGGCGATGTCGCGGATCAGGCCGAGGATCGATTCGATCGCTTCGACGTGGCTCGACAGCGCCTGGCTGACGCTGACCGCCTCGCTCGCCTGGTCGCCGGCGCGGGTCGCGACGCCCGCGGCGACCTCGACTTCGGCGCGGGCGTCCTCGATCGCGCGGATGAGGCCGGCGGCGGTCTGCGCGGCCTCGCGCATCGCGACCGCCGACTGCTCGGCGGCGGCGGCGACTTCGCTGGTCTTGCCGAGCATTCCGCGCGCCGAGGCAGCGGTCGCCCGGGTGCGGTCGCTCAGCGCCTTGGACTGGTCGGTGCTGGCGCGGACGAGCTCGGCGACCTGGCGCTCGAATTCGCCGCTTTCGCTCCCGCGGCGGTTGGCCGCGTCGATCGCCTCGAGCAGCGCAACCTGCGCCAGGATGATGTCGAGCTCGACGCTCGACACCCGCTCGAACGCCGCGACCAGGGCTTCGAGCTGGGCCGGCTCGCGCGAAAAGCGGTCGAACAACGAGGCGACGACCGCCGAGGCGTAGCGGTTGCGGTCGGCGAGATAGGCGGGGACGGAAATTTTCTCGGCGAAGACGGTGCGGCCGAAGCCGGCGACCGACTGGACCCAATTCGAATCCACCGGCCGGTCGAATGTCTCGGCCAGCCGCGCCGCGGCCTCCTCCCCGAATACCCGGCGCTGCTGGTCGGCCAGGATTTCGGATGCGTCGGACCACAGGGCTTCGAGGTCGCGCGCCAGCTGGCCGTCGCCATTATAGGCCGACAGGCGGTTCGCCACCTGCTCGTCGGTCAGCCTTTGGACCTCGCTGCGATCGCCACCCATGCCCATTTTCTCCGTCCCAATGCGTCTCAAGAGCCCGGCGAACCGGGCCGTTGCACCGCTCATGCGCCCGCAATGGTTAAAAGGCGGTTAGGCGCGGAGCCGTCGGCGCCGTCCGGCTTGCCTCGCCTTGGCCCGCGTCTTAAGCGCCCCTCATCCACGCCACGCATGTCAGGAAATCGGATGGCCAGCACCAACCCGCGCCCCTTGAGCCCGCATCTCACCATCTGGCGATGGGGCCCGCACATGCTCGTTTCGATCCTCCATCGGGTCACCGGCGTCGGGCTGACCATCGTCGGTCTCGCGGTCCTGACCTGGTGGCTCGCCGCGATCGCCAAGGGCGGCGAGACGTTCGACGTGTTCCTCGGATTCGCCCGGGCGCCGTTCGGGATCCTCGTCCTCGTCGGCCTGACCTGGGCCTTCTACCAGCATCTGCTGTCGGGCATCCGCCACCTCGTCATGGACACCGGCGCGGGCTTCGAGCTTTCGACCAACAAGAGGTTCGCGGTCCTGACCATCATCGGCTCGATCCTCCTCACCGCCCTGACCTGGGCCCTGTTCCTTGGAGTAATCGCATGAGCCTCGGGGATAGCGCATCGCCGCTCGGCAAAGTCCGCGGCCTCGGGTCGGCGCGTGAGGGTGGTGAACATTGGCTCGAGCGAGCGGGGCACCAGCATCGCTCTGCTCGTGCTCGGCGTGTGGCTGGTCGTTTCGCTCCTGCTGCTTCCCGACCTCACGCTTCGGACGGTCCGCGAATGGCTCCACGCGCCGAGCGGGGCGATCCCGATGGCGCTCCTGGTGATCACCGGCTTCGTCCACGGCTACGAGGGGATGAAGGTGGTGATCGACGATTATGTCCATGACGAGGGCAATCGTTTCGCGCTTCGCCTGGTGATGCTGTTCGCGGCGGTCGGCGGCGCGGCGATCGCTTTGTTCGCGCTCGGCCGCCTCGCTTTCGGGACGGCGGCGTGAGCGCCTACAAGGTCATCGATCATACGTTCGACGTGGTCGTCGTCGGCGCCGGCGGTGCCGGGCTTCGGGCGACGATGGGCGCAGCCGAGCAGGGCCTCAAGACCGCCTGCATCACCAAGGTGTTCCCGACCCGAAGCCATACCGTCGCGGCGCAGGGCGGGATCGCCGCCAGCCTCGGCAACATGGGCCCGGATCACTGGACCTGGCACATGTACGACACGGTCAAGGGGTCCGACTGGCTCGGCGACCAGGACGCGATCGAATATCTGTGCCGCGAGGCGCCGGCCGCGGTGATCGAGCTCGAACATGCCGGCCTGCCCTTTTCGCGCACCGCCGACGGGCGCATCTACCAGCGCGCGTTCGGCGGAATGACCCAGGACATGGGCGAGGGCCCGCCGGCGCAGCGCACCTGCGCCGCCGCCGACCGCACCGGCCACGCCATGCTCCACACGCTCTACAGCCAGAGCCTCAAGTACGACGCCGACTTCTTCATCGAATATTTCGCCATCGACCTGATCATGGAGGGCGGCGAGTGCCGCGGGGTCATGGCGATCAGCCTCGACGACGGTTCGATCCACCGCTTCCGCGCCCAGGCGGTGGTCCTCGCGACCGGCGGCTACGGCCGCATCTATTTCACCGCGACCAGCGCCCACACCTGCACCGGCGACGGCAATGCGATGGTGCTCCGCGCCGGGCTACCGCTCCAGGACATGGAGTTCGTCCAGTTCCATCCGACCGGCATCTATGGCGCGGGCGTGCTGATCACCGAGGGCGCGCGCGGCGAAGGCGGCTATCTCACCAACAGCGCCGGCGAGCGGTTCATGGAGCGCTACGCCCCCCACGCCAAGGACCTCGCCAGCCGCGATGTCGTCTCGCGCTCGATGGCGATGGAAATCCGCGAGGGCCGCGGGGTCGGCGAGGACCAGGACCACATTTACCTTCACCTCGACCATATCGCGCCCGACATCCTCGCCGAGCGGCTTCCAGGTATCACCGAGACGGGCAAGATTTTCGCCGGGGTCGATCTGACCCGCCAGCCGCTCCCGGTCGCTCCGACGGTCCATTATTCGATGGGTGGGATCCCGACCAATTATCACGGCGAGGTCGTCACCCTGAAGGACGGCATGCCGGACACGATCGTCCCCGGCCTGTTTGCGGTCGGCGAGGCGGCTTGCGTTTCCGTCCACGGCGCCAACCGGCTGGGCTCGAACAGCCTCATCGACCTCGTCGTGTTCGGCCGCGCGACCGGGCTTCGGCTCGGCGAGACCCTGACCCCCAACACGCTCCAGAAGCCGCTTCCCAAGGAGGCCGGCGACCTCGCCCTAGCCCGCCTCGACCATTTCCGCCACGCCGAGGGGTCGAAGCCGACCGCCCAGATCCGCCTCGACATGCAGCGCGTGATGCAGGCCGATTGCGGCGTGTTCCGGACCGAGCGGACGCTTGCCGAAGGGGTCGAGAAGATCGACCAGGTCTACGGGCGCATGAAGGACATTCACGTCACCGACCGAAGCCTGATCTGGAACTCCGACCTGATCGAGACGCTCGAGCTCGACAATTTGATCGCGCAAGCGGTGGTAACCATGCATTGCGCCGAGAACCGCAAGGAAAGCCGCGGCGCGCACATGCACGAGGATTATCCCAAGCGCGACGACAAGGGCTGGATGAAGCACACCATCGCCTGGTTCGATGGCTGGGGCGGGAAGGGCGGTGAGGTACGGATCGATTACCGCCCGGTCCACGAATATACGCTCACCGACGAGGTCGAATATATCAAGCCCAAGGCGCGGGTTTACTGATGTCCGCGACCGGTCGCTGCCCGCGATGAAGAATTTCGCGCTGATCGGCGCCGCCGGTTACATCGCTCCGCGCCATCTCCAGGCGATCCGTGACACCGGCAACCGGCTGGTCGCGGCGCTCGATCCGCACGACAGCGTCGGAGTGCTCGACAGCTTCTTCCCCGACGCCCGCTTCTTCACCGAGTTCGAGCGCTTCGACCGCCACATCGCCAAGCTCGCCCGAAGCGGCGAGCGGCTCGATTATGTCAGCATCGCCTCGCCCAACTACCTCCACGACGCCCACGTCCGCTTCGCCTTGCGCAGCGGCGCCGACGCCATTTGCGAGAAACCGCTGACCATCAATCCGTGGAACCTCGACGGGCTCGAGGAGGTCGAGCGCGAGAGCGGGCGGCGGATTTTCACCATCCTCCAGCTGCGCCTGCACCCGGCGGTCCAGGCGCTTCGGGACCGCGTCGCAACGGCCATCGCCGACGATCCGGATCGGCGGTTCGCGGTCGAGCTCGACTATATCACCAGCCGCGGCGCCTGGTACCTCGCATCGTGGAAGGGCGATGAGCGGCGCTCGGGCGGGATCGTCACCAATATCGGCATCCATTTGTTCGACATGCTGACCTGGATTTTCGGCGAGGCCGGGGATGTTGAGGTCGAGCGGCTCGACGACGAGACCGCGGCGGGCAGCGTCTCGTTCGCCAATGCCACGGTGCGCTGGCGGCTCTCGGTCGATCCGGGGCAGCTTCCGCAGGCCGCCCGGGCGGCCGGCCAGCGGACCCATCGAAGCATCCGCGTCGACGGCGGGGAATTCGAGTTCTCCGAAGGGTTCACCGACCTCCACACCGCCAGCTACGCCGACATCCTCGGCGGCGGCGGGTTCGGGATCGCCGACGCCCGGCCCAGCATCGCGCTCACCCACGCCATCCGCACCGCGGGGTCGAGCCGCGGCGGCGCGTGAGCTTGGCGCCAGGCTAGTCCGGGAAGAATCTTCCCGTGACGACCTCAAACTTGGTCAATTGTTCGTCCCATCCAAAGGCGCCGGCTCGTGCCTGTCCGGCTGCCGCTATGTGACGCATTCGCTCGGGGTTTCGAACCGCCAGCTCGAGCGCCGCAAGCAGGGCATCGACCGATCCTTGTGGAACGAGGATTCCTTCGTCCTTCCCAACCACCTGGGAATAGGCACGATGATCCCAGCCGATGACCAGCCTTCCCGCGGCCATCTGCTCAAGCAGGGCATTGGAGACTCCCGCGCCGCCGGCCTGGTTTCGACGTGTAGGGTTGACGAAGGTCAGCGCCACCGCGCAGTCCATCTTGCTCAGGAATTCGGGCATCCGGCGATTGTCGATCGGGCCGTGGAAGGTGAGCAGGCCCCGTTCTGCCATGGCCTTGGCCTCGCCGGCGAACTCCCCTTCGCCAACCACATGGCAGCGCACCCGGCCCGCAAGGTCCGATTCCCCGATCCGCCGGCAAAGCTCGAGGAATTCTTGAACGCCCTTGACCGCGGTCAGGCGGCCGATGAACGCCACGTCGAGCGGCAAATCGAAATTCGGCGGCGGCATGCGCCAGCGCTCGAGATCGACCGCGTTGGCGATGACCTCCACGGTCAGTCCGCGGCGGCGATAATGATCGGCGGTGTCCTCGCCATTGGCGATGATCAGGTCGGCGCGGCGCAAGACGGCTGTCTCGACCGCCCGCGCGAAGGGACGCAGCGTGGCCGGGATCCGCTCGGCCTTTTCGTCGACGTAGATCGTCCGCAACCAGATCGCCTTGGGCACGCGGCGAAGCCCGGGAGCCGCCATCATCGCCAGAAGCTCGACGAACGAGCCGACGCCCAAGGCAAGGTCGGGGCGCGCGCTCGGCCAGCTTGACCGGCGAATGGCCCGGATCATGTCGAGCGAATTCGGCACCTTGTTCCTCGGCGCCCCCAGGAACGCAATGTCGAACCGGTCGCGCTCGGACTCGGCGATCGCCTCGCGCAGTTCGTCCGAATTGTCCTCCTGCCCGTCGACGCGCAGGCCGCAAACCTCGACGTGAAGGTTCGGCTTTCGCTCCAGCAGGCGGGGCAGGAACTGATAGGCCCAGGTTTCCCGGCCGCCGTCGGCGCGGCCGAAATTGCTGATCATGACCAGCGCAAGGCGGCCGGCCGCAGTCACTAGGACCGGACCCGCGACAGATAGACACGGTAATTCACTTGGGCCGAGCGTTTGCGCGTTGCTCGCTCCAGGTCAACAACCTAGGGGCTGCGGCGGAAAGCCATGCAGTTCATCGATCTTCACGCCCAGTTCGAGCGGCTCAAGCCCGACATTCGCCGGCGGATCGACGCCGTCCTCGCCCACGGCCAATACATTCTCGGACCCGAGGTCGCGGAGTTCGAGGCGGCGCTCGCCGCTTATTGCGGAACCCGGCATTCGGTCAGCTGCGCCAACGGTACGGACGCTCTGGTCCTCGCCTTGCGCGCGCTCGACGTCGGCCCAGGCGACCGCGTCGTCACCAGCGCGTTCAGCTTCTTCGCCTCGGCCGAGGCGATCCGCCTGGTGGGCGCAGATCCTGTCTTCGTCGACATCGACCCCGCGACCTTCAACATGGATCCCGACGCGCTCGAGCGGCTGATCGAGGGAGCGGACGAGCCGCCGAAGGCGGTCATCCCGGTCGACCTGTTCGGCCTTCCGGCCGACTATCCTCGGATCGCGCCGATCTGCAAGCGCCACGGCCTGCCGATCGTCGAGGACGCCGCCCAGGCCTTCGGCGGAGCGATCGGGCCGCGCAAGGCGGGCGGGTTCGGGACCATCGGGAGCCTCAGCTTCTTCCCCGCCAAGCCGCTCGGCTGCTACGGCGACGGCGGAGCGCTGCTGACCGACGACGATGCGCTTGCCGACCGCTTGCGTTCGCTTCGCTTTCACGGCCGCGGAACCGACAAATATGACAATGTCGCGATCGGCCTCAACAGCCGCCTCGATACGATCCAGGCGGCGATCCTGCTGGCCAAGCTCAGCATCTTCGAAGAGGAGCTGGTCCAGCGGCAGGCGGTTGCGGCGCGCTACGCCGAGGCGCTGTCCCCGGTCGTCATCGCGCCGCGCGTGCCCGAGGGCATGGTCAGCAGCTGGGCTCAATATACCCTCCTGGCCAGCGATTCCGAGCAACGCGACGGGCTTCGGGCGCGGCTCGATGAGCAGGGCATCCCGTCGATGATCTATTATTCGCGGCCGCTGCACCTCCAGCCGGCGCTTGCCGATCTCGGCTATGGGCGCGGCGCACTTCCCCGTCGCCGAGGACGTTTGCGGCCGGGTCCTCAGCCTGCCGATGAGCCCTTATCTCACCTGCGACGATCAGGACCGGGTGATTTCGGCGGTTCTTGCCGCTTTTGCTCGCTGACCCGCTCGGACCGGAAGAAATCGAGATACCAGGGCATCGCCTCGGCAAGCCCGCTCCGGACGCTGTGGGTGGGCTCATAGCCCAGCATCCGCCGGGCCTTTCCGATGTCGGCCAGCGAATGCCGCACGTCGCCGGCCCGGAAGTCGGCTTTTCCCGGATCCAGCGCATAATGGACCTGATGCGAGCCGAGCGTGTCCTTCATCAGCGCGAACAGCTCGAGCAGGCTCGTCTGGTCGCCGACCGCGACATTGTAGACCTGCCCTTGGGCGTCCTCGCCGGACAGCGCGGCGAGAAGGTTGGCCTGGACCGCGTTGGCGACGTAGCAGAAGTCGCGGCTCGTCAGCCCGTCGCCGAAGACCGTGATCGGCTCCTGGTTGATCATCGCCGCGGTCCATTTCGGGATCACCGCGGCATAAGCGCCGTCGGGGTCCTGTCGCGGCCCGAAGACGTTGAAATAGCGCAGCCCGATCGACTTGAAGCCATAGGCCTTCTCATAGGCCGCCGCGTAAATCTCGTCGGCAAGCTTGGTCGCCGCATAAGGCGAGAGCGGCGTGCCAATGCGGTCCTCGCGCTTGGGCAGCTCGGCGCTGTCGCCATAGGTCGAGCTCGAGGCCGCATAAACGAACCTCTTGACCCCCACGCGCCGCGCCGCCTCGAGCATGTTGAGGAAGCCGGTGACGTTGACGTCGTGGGAGGTCAAAGGGTCGTCGATCGAGCGCGGGACCGATCCCAAAGCCGCCTGGTGAAGGACGAAGTCGACCCCTTGCGACCGCCGCATCGCACGCGTCGCGGTCGCGAATGTCGCCCTCGATGAACCGGAATTGCCGATCGTATTGCTCGGGGAGCTGGCGCTGCAGCTCGACGCAGGTTCCGGCGGTGGCCGGTCGCAAAATTGTCGAGACCGACGACGCGCTGGCCCGCGGTCAGCAGCGCTTCGACCAGGTTGGACCCGATGAACCCGGCCGCGCCGGTCACCAGCCACTCATGATCGGCGTCGGGGTGGAGGAGGTCAGGCATCGCGCGCGTCTATCGCATTCCCATAGCCGCCGTCAGCGAATAACAGCGTCGCCATGAAAATCTCGGTCATCGGGCTTGGTTATGTCGGTTTGCCACTGGCGATTGCCCTCGCGCGCAAGTTCGACGTCACCGGCTTCGATATCGACGCGGAGCGGATCGCCGAACTCGAAGCCGGCCATGACCGGACTCGCGAAGTCGCGGCGGACGCGCTGGCGGACGCTCGGATCGCGCTGACCTCCGACCCGGAAACCTGCCGCGGGTGCGACGTCTACATCGTCGCCGTGCCGACTCCGGTCGACCTCCAGAACCGGCCCGATCTTACAGCGCTTATCGAAGCCACGCGAACCGTCGCCGGGCTGATCGATCCGGCGCGGCGCCCGACCATCGTCTTCGAAAGCACCGTCTATCCCGGGGCGACCGAGGATTTGTGCGGTCCCGAGATCGAGGCGGTCTCCGGGCTGAAGCGCGGCCGCGATTTCCGGCTCGGCTACAGCCCCGAACGGATCAACCCGGGCGATCGCACGCATAGCATCGACAAGATCACCAAGGTCATCGCCGGCGACGACGAGGCGGTGCTCGAGCAGCTCGCTTCCCTCTACGGCGCGATCACCGAAGGTGGCACGTTTCGCGCCGCCTCGATCAAGGCCGCCGAGGCCGCCAAGGCGATCGAGAATGCCCAGCGCGACATCAACATCGCCTTCATGAACGAGATCGCTCAGATCTTCTCGCACGTCGGGATTTCGATCTGGGACGTGCTCGCGGCGGCGAAGACCAAGTGGAACTTCCTGCCGTTCGAGCCCGGGCTCGTCGGCGGCCACTGCATCGGGGTCGACCCTTATTACCTCAGCCATCTGGCGCAGCAGTTCGGGCACGACCCCCAGGTCATCCTTGCCGGCCGGGGGATCAACGACGGCATGGGCCGGTGGATCGCCGACACGCTCCACGAACGGCGCTCGTCCAGGGCCGGAACCGCTTTGGTGCTCGGCCTGACCTTCAAGGAGAACGTGCCCGATCTGCGCAACAGCCGGTCGATCGACCTGATCCGCCGCCTCGCCTGGCTCGGCCATTCGGTCGACGTCGCCGACCCCCTGGCCGATCCGCTCGAGGTCGAGCGCGAATATGGGCTTAAGATCACCGCGCTGGGCGGCAAGAGCTACGACCTCGTGGTCGGCGCCGTCGCCCACTCCGACTATCGGGCGATGGACTCGGCCGCGCTCGGTGGGCTGGTCGCTCCCGGCGGGACCCTCGCCGACTTGAAAGGCATGTGGCGGGCCGCCACGCTCGATCCAAAGGTCGATCGATGGTCGCTTTGACTCCCGTCGGCCGCGGCACGGGCCGCGACGTCCTGTGGTGGTGGGACAACCGCCGAAGCGCGGCCAATCCCGGAGCGCGCGTCTGCACCCGATGCGTGATGGACGAAAGCGCGCCCGACATCCTTTTCGATGACCAGGGCATCTGCAATTATTGCAAGGCGTTCGAGGACGTGCATCGCCGCTATGTCGCGCCCGACCCGGCCGAGCGCCGGCGCCGGCTCGACGCTTTGGTCGAGCGGGTGAAGCGCGATGGCCGCGGACGGCGCTACGATTGCATCATTGGCATTTCGGGCGGTGTCGACAGCAGCTTGGTGCTGGTCAAGGCGGTCGAGCTCGGGCTTCGGCCGCTGGCCGTTCACATGGACAATGGCTGGAACGCCGAGCTCGGCCAGAACAATATCGCCAACCTGGTCCGCGAGCCTCGGGGTCGACCTCGTCACCCACGTCATCGAGTGGAGCGAGTATCGCGGCCTGATGGAGGCCTTTTTCGCGGCCGACGTGATCGACGTCGAGCTGCTCTACGACAATGCCGCGATCGCGGTGAACTTCCAGCAGGCGCACCGCTTCGGGGTCAAGCACATGCTCAACGGCACCAACGTCGCCACCGAAGGCATGCCGATGCCGCCCGGCTGGAACTGGAACAAGTTCGACAAGCGCAACATCGTCGCCATTTCGCGCCGCTTCGGCGGGCCGAGGCTGAGGAGCTTCCCGTCGATCGGGACGCTCGACAATATCTATTATCATCTGCGCGGCCTGCGCTGGCACAGCCTGCTCAATTTCATCGACTACAAGAAGCATGACGCGATGATCGAGCTGCAGCGTGACCACGGCTACACGCCTTACCCGTTCAAACATTATGAATTGGTCTTCACCCGTTTCTACCAAGGCTTCATCCTGCCGGTGAAGTTCGGGGTCGATAAGCGGCGCCTGCACCATTCGACGCTGATCATGAACGGGGAAATGCGCCGCGACGACGCGCTCGAGAGCCTGTCCGGACTAGCCTACGAATCCGAGCGATTGCTGCGCAAGGACCGCCGCTATTTCCTCAAGAAGATGCGGTGGAGCGAGGACAAGCTCGACGAATATCTCGCCCGGCCCGCGATCCCGCACGACCGTTACCCGAGCGAAACCCGGCTGTGGGACTTCGCCGTGGACGCCTATCGCGCATTGCGCGATCCTGGCAGACGACCGAAGAGGTCAGGATGACGAACTCGGGCGACTACTTTGCGCACGGCAGCGCAATCGTCGATGACGGGGCGGCCGTTGGGGAGGGAAGCCGAATCTGGCACTTCACCCATGTTTGCGGCGGCGCGCGGGTCGGAAAGCATGTCGTGCTCGGCCAGAATGTGTTTGTCGGCGCCGGCGCGGTGATCGGCGACCGGGTCAAGGTTCAGAACAACGTCTCGGTCTATGATTCGGTGGTTCTCGAAGACGAGGTTTTCTGCGGTCCCTCAGTGGTCTTCACTAACGTCATCAACCCGCGCGCGTTCATCGAGCGCAAGTCCGAATATCGCCCGACGCGCGTCCGGCGGGGCGCGACCCTGGGCGCCAATGCGACGATCCTGTGCGGGATCGAGATCGGGGAATATGCGCTGGTGGCCGCCGGAGCGGTCGTCACCGGCAATGTTCCCGCGTTCGCGCTGATGGCCGGGGTCCCGGCCCGGCACATCGGCTGGGTCAGCAAATCGGCCGCGCGTCTCGACTTGCCGCTGGAAGGAGAGGCGACGGCCCGATGCCCGGAAAGCGGAGAGGAATATCGCCTCGCCGACGGTGTCGTTCGCCTCTCAAGCTAAAGGCTGCCGTTCTTTCGTCCCTTATCGATAGCTGCGGCGCACGTGCAGCGCGATCAGCGCAATCAGGCCGGCATAGAGCACGCTCAAGGCGGCGCTCATCAGGCCGAGGAAGGCCTCGAACTCCAGGCCGCGCCACTTGCCCAGGCCGTAGATCGCGATCGGGACAAGCGCGAGCGTCGCATTGGCGGTGAGCAGCGAGCGCGTGTGGCCGGTGACCAGCGGCGCGGAAGAAACCGCCACGAACAGGAACCGCGCGGCCATCATCGGCGCGAGGATAATGAGCACGGTCGCGACCGCGTCCCAATCGGGCCCGAGATAGATTCGCACCGCGATCCGGGCGAGAAGGAGGGTCGCGACGAAGATCAGCAGGGCAAAGCTTCCCGCGACGATCAGGTTGAACCGAAGCGGCTTCCAGAACGTGCGGTCCGAATGGAAGGATTGTGCGGCCTTCTGGAAGAAAACCTCGGACAAAGAACTGGCGAGCAACGCCATCGGCAGTCCCGCGAGGCGGAAGGCGAAGGCGAAGAAACCGGTCTCGCGCGGGCCGTAGAGGTCGAACAGGAAGAAGGTCGCGGCATAAAGGGTGAAGGCCGACAGGAAGGTGCTCGGCACGTCGTAGAGCGGATATTGGCGGTAGCGGCTCAACAGCAATTTGAGGCGTCGCCCGCGCGATCGCTTCCGCCCGAGCCTTCGGGCCTCCCAAACGAGCAGCAGCGCCTGCGCGAGAACGCCGAGACAAAAACCGATTGTCAGCCCGCGCGCGTCGGGCATGACCCAGAACAAGCCGAGCTGCGGAAGGCCGGTCATGGCCGATCGCGCGACGATCGCCCGGCCGTTGGCGCGATAGGCTTCGTGTTTGATCAGGAAGGCGGTGCCGCTGAACGTGAAGGCGAGGAGGAAGGTGGCGAGCGCGAACAGCGCCGCGGTCAGCGCGGCGGGCATCCCCAGCGACGGGCCCAGAACGCCGTAGGCGGCGCCGCTGACAAGGGCGACCGGGATGCTGATCCAGGTCCCCAGCGCCAGCGCCGCGTGCCGCTGAGCGAACGGGGCGGCCTGGACGACGATGTCGAAGCGCCCTGCGGCGAGCGGACCGATGATCGACGCGGCGCTGACGAAGATCGAGAACAGCCCGAAATCGGCGCTGTCATAGGTCCGCGCCAGGAACGGATAGATCGCGAAGTTGATCGCTTGGGCGATTCCGGTCGCTCCGAACAGGAGGCCGGCCTGCGAAAGATAGAGGCGATGGTTCACGCGAAGCCCGGGGTCGCGCGTTGTGTTTAAGAGGTCAACTGGGCGCGCGCTGGTTGGTCCGGAACGGCTCGTCTCGCCAACTGCATCGGCCAACATTTCGCCCGCGATTTGGTTGGAACGACTCGACAAGCGAATCGTCTGGCCGGTCGAGCGCGGCGATTGCGAGCAGCCGCGCCGCCCCTGCTCCCCCAAACATCGCTCGCGAGTGGAGCTTAAAGATGATGAAAACCCTGTTTGCCGCCGCCGCGGCATCCGCCCTCATTTTGCCCGGCTTCGCGCCCGCCTACGCCGCCCCCGGCGGCATGGGCGGTGCGGTTGGCAAAGATCCCCGGGTCTGCCTCTTGACCTTTTCCTCGGCCGCCGAATTTGGCGCCGACGCCGCGGTGGTGAAGGCGCAATATCTGCCGCTTCGGATCGCAATCAAGCATGAGAAAGATCCGACCACCCAGGGCATCGCTTATTATGGCTTTGGCGCCCTGACCGCTTCGCAGCAGGCGAGCATCGACTTCTATTATCCGAACGGCTCGACTAGCGCGGTGGTCGGCGTGAATGAAACAGCCGACACCAAAACGCTGTGCCAGGCGTTCATGGATTATGCTGAAGGGCAGGACGACGACGACTGATCCTCCGGTCCCTCTGGACTTCGAACGTGATGGACCCGCCTCGCGGCGGGTCCATTGCCGTATGCGCGCTTGGCTTCGCGGCCTTGCTCCTGGCGTCGGCCGCTTCGCCCGTCCTCGCCCAGTCGAGCAGTGACCCAATCATTGTCACTGGCCAGCGCCTCCCCTTCGATATCCCGCCCGAGCGGACCCTCAGCGAAGACGAGATCAGCGGCTACGGGCTTGGCACGATCGGCGAGCTGCTCGAGGAGGTCATTGCCGAAAACGGCGATTCGGCCGACGAGCCGGTCATCCTCGTCAATGGCGAACCGGTCGCCGGCCTCACCGGGATTGAAGACTATCCGCCCGAGGCGGTCGAGGAGGTCCAGGTCCTTCCGCGCGGATCGGGCGCCAGGGTCGGGGCCGCGCCCGAGCGCAGGGTCTATAATATCGTGCTCAAGCGCAGCGCGGACATCTTCGCCACCCGCGTGGGGCTGAGGGTCGCAACCGAGGGCGGATTCTCGAGCCGCCGCGGCGACCTCTCCTACACCAACATCCGCGGCTCGCGGCGGATCAACGGGGCGCTTCGGCTGCGCGACGAAAGCGCTTTGACCGAGGCCGAGCGCGACGTCATCCAGCCGGAGGGATCGCCGAGCGACCTCGGGCGCTTCCGCACCCTGGTACCGGCGCACGACAATGTCCGCGCCAGCCTGTCGGTCGCCGACAAGCTTGCGCCGTGGCTCAACGCCTCGGCCGCGGGCCGGCTCGCCTGGACCCGGCGCGACGGGCTGCTCGGCCTGTCGCTCGACGACCGCCCGCTTCGCCAGCGCAGCCGGAGCCTGACCGGCAACGCCGAGCTCTCGCTCAACGCGACTCCGGGCGAATGGCTGATTTCGCTGCTCGGCAATTATGATTACGACCGCCGCCGCTCGGCCAACGAGCGCTCTTCCGGCCGCTCGCTGACCCGCGCGACGGCGACCACCGCGGCGCTCGATCTCACCGCCAGCCGCCCAATCTTCGAGCTCCCCGCGGGCGAGCTTCACTTGACGCTCGGCGCGGGCCTGAGCCGCGATTCGCTCAGCGGGCGGCAGGAGCGGGCGGGGGGCGTGATCCGCGATTCCTATTCGCAATGGACCCGGACGGCGAGCGCCGGCCTCGAAATCCCGCTCGCCAGCCGAGCGAACGACTTCCTTCCGTTCCTCGGTGAGCTCAACGCGACCGTCCAGCTCAACGCCAGCCGGGTCTCGGGCCTCGGCTGGCTCCACAACCGCACTGTCTCGCTTTCGTGGCAGCCCGCCGATTGGCTCCGGCTGCAGGGCGCGATCACCTCGGGCCGCACTCCGCCCTCGGTCGAGTTGCTGTCCGACCCGATTCTTGAAACGCCCGGAGTTCGCTATTTCGATCCGCTCCGCGACGAGACCGTCGACGTTACTCAAATCAGCGGCGGCAACCCCGACCTCGGCTCGTCGCGCGCCGCCAACCGCAGCCTGTCGGTAACCCTCAAGCCGCTTTCGAACGTTCCGCTGCGGATCACCGCCGACTATCGCGAATATCGCAACCGCGACGTCGTCACCGCGCTCCCGCCGGCGAGCGACCTCATCCTGTTCGCTTTCCCCGAGCGCTTCGTTCGCGATCCCCTGACCGGAATCCTGGTCGGAGTGGACGTCCGCCCGGTCCAGTTCGCGCGCGAGAGCCGCAAGGAGCTTCGCACCGGCCTCAACCTCAACCTGCCGCTCGGCGGAGGCCCGCTCGAATCCGGCGCGGCGGACGAGGAGGCCGACGAGCCGAGGCCGATCGAGCGGGCCCGCGGGAAGCGCCGCGAAGACGGCCCGGATGCGCGGCCCGGCGGCGGACGCCGCGGCGAGCGCGGCGGCTGGAGGGGCGGGGGTCGCGGTGAAGGCTCGCGCCGTCCACGGATCCAGTTCAACCTGTCGCACACGCTGATGCTCGAAAGCGAGCTTCTGATCCGCGAGGGGCTCGACCCGATCGACCTGTTGTCGCGCGGCGCCATCGGCTTCGGCGGCGCCACCCGCCCGCGCCATCAAATCGACCTCAGCCTCGGCTATGCCGAGCGCGGCCTCGGCGTCCGCCTCAGCGGCCAGCACAAGAGCCAGAGCTTCCTTCGCCTGACCGGCGGGAGCGACAGCCAGGTGCTGCGCTTCTCGCCGCTGACCACGCTCAACCTCCGCGCCTTCACCGAGCTCGGCCGCTTCGCCCCGCGCGCCGACTGGCTCAAGGGCGCGCGCCTGTCGCTCACCATCGCCAACATTTTCGACAAGCGCCAGAAGGTCACCGACGAGGGCGGGATCACTCCGCTCGCCTACCAGCGCGCCTATCGCGACCCGATCGGGCGGACGGTCGAGATCGAGTTCAGGAAGACGTTCTGAGATCAAGCGGCAGGGTTGATGGCACGGTGTTGGGTCGCAAACGGGTTGAACGAATTGGCAGGGGGACTACGAGCAAGCGGTCATGGTTTCCTCGGACGAGCTGGCAACTTTCATCGCTTCGAGTTTCCGCTCGGTCTGGGCGCTCGAGCTGCTGCTGCTGTTGAAGCGGGAGGGGCGGCCGTGCAGCACCGAAGAGCTCGTCACCTCGCTTCGAGCGAGTTCCTCGGTCGTAGAAAAGGCGCTCGAGTCCCTCGGCGCCGCTGGTCTGGCGGGGGGCGATGGCGCGAACTTCTCCTACATGCCGGTCACCCCCGCCGTTGCCGCGCTTGTCGAGGAGACCGAGCAATTATACCGTTCGTCCCCGCACCGGGTTCGCCGGCTGATCGTCGCTTCCTCGATGAGCGGCCTGACGGCGTTCTCGAACGCATTTCGGCTGAAGGATTGACCGTGCAGCAAGCCTTTCCAGCAGTCGTCTACATCCTGTGCTTCATCACCAGCGCCGCTTGCGCGTGGCTGCTCGGGCGCAGCTATGCGCGCTCGCGTGCTCGCCTGCTGTTGTGGAGCAGCGTCTGCTTTGTCTTGCTCGCCGGAAGCAATTTGCTGCTCGTCCTCGACCTGCTGATCTTCACCGAGGTCAACTTGAGGATCGGACGGCTGCTTCTGTCGCTGGCCGCGGTGTCGGTCCTGTTGTTCGGCTTCGTCTGGGACCTGGAAGAGGATTGAGCATGACCCTCTTCGACTTCCTTTCGGGCGCGATCACCTTGGCCTTCCTGGTCGCGGCGTTGTTCTTCCTGCGCTTCTGGCGGCGGACGAGCGACGGCCTGTTCCTCGCCTTCGCCATCGCCTTCGCGCTCCTTGGTTTCGGGCAGGCGGTCCAGGCGCTCGCCAGCATCCCGCAGGAGGAGCGCAGCTATATCTTCCTGATCCGCTTGGCCGCGTTCACGATCATCCTCGCCGCGATCGTCCGCAAGAACCGCTCGGCGGGTTAGTCCCTACCGCAGCTTCGCGATCCTCACCCCGTCCGCGCGCGCCCGGTCGCGGACCGATTCCTCGCTCCGCGTGAGCGCCTTGGCGATGGCGCGCTGGCTCATGCCCTTGCCGGCGAGCAAGTGCAGCTTCTGGATCTCGTCCTGCCGCCACGGCTGGCGGTGGCGCTCGAACTTTTCGCCCATGCCCGTGCCTTAGCGCGTTCGCGCCGGCTTGTCCTAGGTGACCAGTCCGACCGGCCGGCCGTCGCGCAGGACCTCGCAGATCGGGCAGTCGGCGCTGTCGCGGGCGCGGCCCACGGCCTCCCGGTCGGAAGCGGCCAGCACGTCCGTCTTCTTGAGGACGGTGCCGCCGGGCGCGCTCACCTTGTTGATCCGGTAAAGCTTCACCGTCCTTTTTCTTTTTCAGTCCTGGCCCGTTTCTGGCCCTTGGCCTTGGCCGCTCCGTCCCACAGCCGAGTCGAGGTCTCGCGCGCCGCTGCGGGAGTCAATTTCACATCGACTCCGTCGGGCCCGTCTAGGATCACCTCGCCGTCCTTGGCCGAAACCTTGGTCGCCTCGTCGTAGCATTCGCTTTTGTGGTCGGTCATGGCCGCAATAACCGAATATCGGCCGTTTCGGTTCCGGGCCGAACGGGCCACGGGCTGGCGCGCGGCTTGGGCATCTAATCGGGGGTACATGGCGGATCGCGGACTTCCGCCGAGATCCGCCAATCACGATCGGCCGGTCATGAGCGGACCCTCCGGTGGCGGCTGGAACGCCAGCGGCGGAACCGCGGCACCGGGTGACCCGGCGGTCACCGCGTCATAGATCGCCGGTCCGACCGGGCCGTAGGTGGCAGCCTGGGAAATTACGAACGAGCCGAGGATGGCGGCAATGCCCCACGTCCAGGCCGGGTGCACGCGGCCGCTGCGCCGGATGTCCGCCACCACCCCGGCGATCGGGAACAGCAAAGCGACGGCGAAGGCCGCCTCCCACGCCCATGGCTGCAGGAAGGGCATCGGCAAGAGCCTGCCCAAGGCCGGGTTGATGAGGATCGCCATCCCGCAGAAGTGCAGTCGCCGGTGCCATTCGGTCCGGCGGCGCAGCAGGATCGCAGCTGTTGTCAGCCCGGCGAAGGTGCAGATGGCGATGGGATTGTAGACCAAATAGTGCAGCGGCTGGATGAAGAACGGCACGGTGCCGCTGCGCACCATCGTCACCGTGACGACGAAGCCGGACAGGACCATGGCCGCCATCCATCCGGCCGCGACCCAGCCGAGCTTCTTGTGCAGGTTGATACGGCCTGCGGCGACGAGGCCAGTTTGCGCCAGATAGATCGCCACCCAGCCCATGAACAGCGCGGCGTGGATGTGGACTCGCACGGGGGAGGCGAAGGTCGAGCGGCCCAACATAATCGGGACCGAGAATCCGACCGCGAAGATGATCGCCATGATGATCGCGCTCTTAAGGAAGAAGCGCTCATCGCGCACCGCGGCCGGCGCAAGCGTCCGCACAACCGTAGGGACCATGTCATCCCCTCAGCGATAATCGCCCAAGGTCGCGGGCCTGCGCCCCGGCGAAGTGCCTATCAACGTTCGGGATGGCGGAAGGCTCACCTTCGCGAGCCTGAAACAGAAAGGGCCGCCCGTCTCCGAGCGGCCCCTCCTGAAGACCTCGATCAAAGTACCACTTTGATCGAAACTATCCGAGCATTTCCTGCTCGAGCTTCTTCGCCATTTCCTCGATATTCTCGGGCGGCCATCCGGGGATGTCCATGCCGAGCCGCAACCCCATCGAGGCCAGCACTTCCTTGATCTCGTTGAGGCTCTTGCGTCCGAAGTTCGGCGTGCGGAGCATCTCGGCCTCGGTCTTCTGCACCAAATCGCCGATGTAGATGATGTTGTCGTTCTTGAGGCAATTGGCGCTGCGCACCGACAGCTCGAGCTCGTCGACCTTCTTCAAGAGATAGCGGTTGAGCTGGTTGGTGTCGGTGGTCGGGGCGCCGCCCATCATCATGTCGCCGCCCATGGTCGGGACCGCCTGGCCGATCATCGGCGAGGCCGCCATCCGCACCTGGCTGTCGTCGAAGTGGACGAACAATTGCAGCTGGTCCTGGAGGATCCGCGCGGCATAGGCCAGCGCGTCCTCGGGCGCGACGGTGCCGTCGGTCTCGATAGTCAGCGTGAGCTTGTCATAATCCAGCTCCTGGCCGACGCGGGTGTTCTCGACCTTATAGGCGACCTGGCGCACCGGGCTGTAGAGCGCGTCGACCGGGATCAGCCCGATCGGCGCGTCGGCCGGGCGGTTGGCGGCGGCGGGCTGATAGCCTTTGCCGATGTCGACGGTCAGCTCCATGTTGAGCGTCGCGCCTTCGTCGAGGTGGCAGATGAGGAGGTCGGGATTGGTGACCTCGATGTCGCCCGCGGTGGCGATCATGCCGGCGGTGACGTCGGCCGGGCCGGTCGCGCTGAGGTGCAGGCGCTTGGGGCCTTCGCCCTCCATCTTGAGCGCGATCTGCTTGATGTTGAGGACGATGTCGGTGACGTCCTCGCGGACTCCCGCGAGGCTGCTGAACTCATGCAGCACGCCGTCGATCTTGACCGACGTGACGGCGGCGCCCTGGAGCGAGGACAAGAGCACGCGGCGGAGCGAGTTGCCGAGCGTCATCCCGAAGCCGCGCTCGAGCGGCTCGGCGACGAACACCGCGCGGCGGCGGACGTCGCCCGCGCCGAGCTTCTTCTCGAGCATGTTCGGCTTCTTCAGTTCCTGCCAGTTCTTTGCGTTGACGGCCATGTTTCTTCCTTGGCAGTGAGGCGGTCGGGCGTCCCCGTAGGCCTCGGATTACAATTTCATTCGTCATCCCCGCGCAGGCGGGGACCCAGCGAAAATCAGACTCGGCGGCGCTTCGAGGGGCGGACGCCGTTGTGCGGGATCGGGGTCACGTCGCGGATCGAAGTGATCGTGAAGCCGACCGATTGGAGCGCTCGAAGCGCCGATTCGCGGCCCGATCCGGGGCCCTTGACCTCGACCTCGAGGGTGCGGACGCCATGCTCGGCGGCCTTCTTGCCGGCGTCTTCCGCGGCCACCTGGGCGGCGTAGGGGGTCGACTTGCGGCTGCCCTTGAAGCCCATCATCCCGGCCGAGCTCCAAGCGATGGCGTTGCCCTGCGCGTCGGTGATGGTGATCATGGTATTGTTGAAGCTGGCGTTGACGTGCGCGACGCCGGCGGTGATGTTCTTGCGTTCCCTGCGGCGAACCCGCTGTGGTGCCTGAGCCATTGTGTCTACATCCTGTCTTGGGGAGCTTGTTCAACCGAACCGCTCACCCTGAGCTTGTCGAAGGGCGTCGCCCTTACTTTTTCTTGCCGGCGATCGGCTTGGCCTTGCCCTTGCGGGTGCGCGCGTTGGTGTGGGTGCGCTGGCCGCGGACCGGCAGGCCCTTGCGGTGGCGCAGGCCGCGGTAGCTGGTGAGGTCCATCAGCCGCTTGATGTTCATCGCCGTTTCGCGCCTGAGGTCGCCCTCGACGGTGTGGTCGCGGTCGATTTCCTCGCGGATGTGGAGGACTTCCTGATCGCTGAGGTCCTGAACCCGCTTTTCGGCGGTGATTCCGAGCTTCTCGGTGATCTTCTTGGCCGTGGTGCGGCCGATTCCGTGGATGTAGGTGAGCGCGATTTCCACGCGCTTGTTGGTCGGGATGTTCACCCCAGCAATACGAGCCATTCTCTACCCTTCTTTGAGCTCCACGGGCGGGAAGCCGCCCATCTCGACGCTGCAAAAGCCCCAATCCAAGACGAAAAACCGACGCGCGCACAAGTGCGCCGCCGGAAACCGGTGGATCGGGATGGGTGTGAGATAGGAATGTGGACCCTTTGAGTCAAGCCGACTAACGCTCGGGGACATGGAGCGCCTGAGCCTATCCGCGCCGATCCCCGAGCGCCTGCGCGGAGCGATTGTCGCGCTCGGCAATTTCGACGGCTTCCACCGCGGCCACCAGGCGGTGGTCGGCCGGGCAGTGCAGCGCGGCTTTCACGAGCGGCGGCCGGTGATCGTCGCGACCTTCGACCCGCACCCGGTGCGGCTGTTCAAGCCCGATGTCCCGCCGTTCCGACTGACCAGCCTCGACCAGCGCCAGCGGCTGTTCGCGGGGGCGGGGGCCGACGCCATGCTCGTGTTCGACTTCACGCGCGAGCTCGCCGCGACCAGCGCCGAGGATTTCGTCGAGCGGCTGCTGGTCGGTCATGTCGGGACAGGCGGGATCGTCACCGGCGACGACTTCACTTTCGGTCGGGGCCGGGCGGGCAATGTCGAGGTTCTCGCCGAGCTATCGGCCAGGCACGGGATCGTCGCGGAAGCGGTCGGGCCGGTTAGCTCGGGCGAGCGGCGCATTTCCTCGGGCTTCATCCGCGAAGCTCTGGCCGCGGGCGACCTCGCCACCGCGACCGGGCTCCTGACCCGGCCGTTCGCGATTCAAGGCGTGGTCGAGGATGGCGACAAGCGCGGCCGGTCACTCGGCTTTCCGACCGCCAACATGAGCCTCTGCGACTATCAGCGCCCGCGCTACGGAATCTATGCGGTCCGGGTGGCGCTGGACGACGGGCGCGAGCTTGCCGGGGTCGCGAGCCTCGGCGTTCGCCCGACCTTCGACCCGCCCACGGAGCTGCTCGAAAGCTATATCTTCGACATCGACGAGGACCTTTACGGCCGGACGATCGAGGTCGCGCTCCACCATTATCTGCGCGAGGAAATGAAGTTCGACGACGTCGACGCGCTCAAGGCGCAGATGCGCGAGGATGAAGCCGAGGCGCGGCGACTGCTGCTCCCCTAGCGCGGTTGCATCTGCCCCCCTCCCCGCTAAAGCGCGACCCAATGTCCGAACCCGCCGACAAGCCCGACTACCGCTCGACGGTCTTCCTCCCGCGCACCGACTTTCCGATGAAAGCCGGCCTGCCGCAGAAGGAGCCGGCGATCCTTGCGCGGTGGGAGGCCGAGGACCTGTACGGCCAGATCCGTGCAAGCCGCGCGGGCCGCGACAAGTTCATCCTCCACGACGGTCCGCCTTACGCCAATGGGGACATCCACATCGGCCACGCGCTCAACCGCACCTTGAAGGACATGGTGGTTCGGACGCAGACCCTGCTCGGCAAGGACGCGCCGTTCGTTCCCGGCTGGGACTGCCACGGTCTTCCGATCGAATGGAAGATCGAGGAGCAGTATCGCAAGAAGAAGCTCAACAAGGACGAGGTGCCGGTCAAGGAGTTCCGCGCCGAGTGCCGCGATTATGCCCGGCATTGGGTCGACGTCCAGCGCGAGCAATTGAAGCGGCTCGGGCTGCTCGGGGAATGGGACAAGCCCTATCTGACGATGGATTTCGACAGCGAGGCGACCATCGTCGGCGAGCTGATGAAGTTCGCGGAGAGCGGGCCAGCTCTATCGCGGCGCCAAGCCGGTGATGTGGAGCCCAGTCGAGAAGACCGCGCTGGCCGAGGCCGAGATCGAATATGAGGATATCGTCTCGACCCAGATCGACGTGGCGTTTGAGATTGTTGAGAGCCCGGTAAAGGAGCTGGTCGGTGCTTCTGCACTGGTGTGGACAACCACGCCGTGGACGATCCCGGTCAATCAGGGGATCGCCTACCATCCGGAGGTCGAATATGGCGCTTTACGAATTTCGTTGGCCGAAAATCTTAAACTCCAGTCCGCAAGTCGCGGAAGGGTCATTTGTCGGCCGTGAGTTGGCGCGTGACCTCCGATATCTAATAGCAAAGCCTCTGGCAGAGCAGTTCCATTCGCGTCTCAAGTCCGGTGACGAAACGCCATTTCGCGAGCAAAACATGGTTGAGCTCGCAAGCTTCAAAGGTTCAGACCTCGCCGGCACCGTCGCCCGCCACCCGATGCACAAGCTCGGCGGCTTCTTTGCCAAGCCCCGCCCATTCCTCCCCGGCGAGTTCGTCACCACCGACCAGGGAACCGGCTTGGTCCACATGGCTCCGGATCATGGCGAGGACGATTTCGAGCTGTGCAAGGCGCACGGCATTGACCCGGTGTTCGCGGTCGATGCGGGCGGCTTCTACCGCTCCGACTGGGCCTGGCTCGGCGGGCAGGGCAGCGTCATCAACGCCAAGTTTAACGCGCCCGACGGGCCGATCTGCTCGGACCTGCGCGCATCCGGCGGACTGCTGTCGGCGAGCGCGGATTTCCAGCACAGCTATCCGCATTCGTGGCGGTCGAAGGCCAAGGTCATTTATCGCTGTACCCCGCAATGGTTCATCTCGATGGACCGGCCGCTGCCGATCGAGCATTGCCAGAGCTTCGCCGAGCAGCGCTGGGAGAATGAGGGCGGGGCCGTCGGGGGCACCCCGACCCTTCGTCAGCTCGCCCTGCGCGCGATTGACGACACCCGCTTCGTTCCCGAAAAGGGCCGCAACCGCATCGGCTCGATGGTCGAGGGACGCCCCGACTGGGTGCTCAGCCGGCAGCGCGCCTGGGGCGTTCCGATCGCGGTGTTCGTGGAGCGCAAGACCGGCGAGCTGCTGGTCGACCATGAGGTCAACATGCGCATCGTCGCCGCGATCCGCGACCAAGGCGTCGACGCGTGGGACGCCGCCAATGCCGCGGCTTTCCTCGGACCAAACCGCGATCCTGCCGATTACGAAATGGTCACCGACATCCTCGATGTCTGGTTCGACAGCGGATCGACCCACGTTTTCACGCTGGAAAGCGGCAAGTGGCCCGACCAGCGTTGGCCCGCCGATTTGTATCTCGAGGGTTCGGACCAGCACCGCGGCTGGTTCCAATCCTCGCTCCTCGAAAGCTGCGGGACCCGCGGCCGGGCGCCGTTCGACGCGGTTCTGACCCACGGCTTCACCATGGACGCCAAGGGCGAGAAAATGTCCAAATCCAAGGGCAATACGGTGAGCCCGCTGGACCTGATGCGCGACTTCGGCGCCGACATCCTGAGGCTATGGGCACTGTCGGTCGATTTCACCGAGGACCACCGCATCGGCAAGGAAATCCTCGCCGGCGTCGCCGACCAGTATCGCAAGCTGCGCAACACGTTCCGGTACTTGCTTGGCGCGCTCGATGGCTTTTCGGAAGAGGAGCGCGTCGAGGCCGCGGCGATGCCGGAGCTGGAACGCTACATGCTCTCGCTGCTGGCGGAGCTCGATATGCGGCTTCGGACCGCGGTCGAGGACTTCGACTATAACGATTACGTCCGCGCGCTGACCGACTTCTGCAACAACGATCTCTCAGCCTTCTACTTCGATATCCGGAAGGACGTCCTTTATTGCGAGGTCAATGCGCTCACGGCCAAGCAGACCGACAAGCGCCGCGCGTATCGCACCGTGCTCGACATGCTGTTCCACGCGCTGGTGCGCTACGCCGCGCCGGTGCTGGTGTTCACCAGTGAGGAAGTGTGGGGAACGCGCTTCCCCGACGGCGGGTCGGTGCATTTGCTCGAATGGCCGGACGTGCCCGGCGTCGAGGCAGACCAGAGCAAGTGGGCCGGCCTCCGCGCTCTCCGCCAGCAGGTGACCGAGGCGATCGAACCGCTTCGGCGCGAGAAGGTCGTCGGATCGAGCCTCGAGGCCGAAGTTACCGTGCCCGCGAGTTCCGACACCATCGATCTCGCCGAGCTGTTCATCACCTCGACAGTGACGAAGGGCGATGAACTGAAGGTGGCCAAAACAGAAAATCGCAAATGCGGCCGCTGTTGGCGGCACCTTCCCGAGGTGGTCGAGGACGGGGGTCTGTGCGGCCGCTGCGACGCGGTTCTCCATGGATAGTCGCAAGCTCGGCTTCGCGGTCGCGGTGCTGGTGTTCGTGGCCGACCAGCTGACCAAGTGGATCGTCACCGGGCCGCTGGGCATCGACGCGATCGGCGACCAGCTGGAGATCATTCCGATCTTCAACCTCACCTACACCGAAAATTATGGCATCTCGCTCGGGCTGTTCCAGGCGGACAGCGCGACCGGCCAGTGGGTTCTGATCGCCATCACCGGCGCGATCGCGGCGGGCGTGGCTTACTGGATCGGCCGCGAGCCCAGGCGTTTCGATCAAGCCGCGCTGGGGATGGTGCTGGGCGGGGCGATCGGCAATATCCTCGACCGCGCGCGCTTCGGCCATGTGGTCGACTTCGCCGACCTTCACTTCGGAGAATTCCGTCCGTTCCTGATCTTCAATGTCGCCGACGCCGCGATTAGCATTGCGGTCGTCATCATGTTGCTGCGCGCCTTCCTGCCCGGTAAGGACCCGGGAAAGGACAGGGACACGGGCCGCGAGCCCAGGGAGACCATCGACCATGCGTAAGAGTTTGACGCTGCTGCTATTGACCGCGACCCTCGCAACCAGCGCTTGCGGGCTGGTCAAGCGCCGCGGCGGCGAGGAATTCGCGGTCGCCAAGAGCGCTCCGCTGATCGTCCCGCCCGACTTCAGCCTCGCCCCGCCGGTCACCGGCACCGGCGGCCTGTCGCCCGCCGACGCCCAGCAGCAGGCGGTCGAGACCCTGTTCGGCGGGCCGGCCCCGCGCCCGCAGATCGAATCGAGCCTGCTCGAGCGCGCCGGCGACAATCTGGCCAAGCCGGGCATCCGCTCGACCGTCTGGGACCCCGACACCAGGGTCGTCGACAAGGGCCAGGCGACGATCGCCATCTTGTCCGCGCAGCCCGCCGCAAGCGACGTCGCCACCGCCCAGATCGGGCAGTGAGCGCCTAAAGGGAATCCGGTCCGCACCAATGGAAGAATCCAACCTGTCGAGCCGCCTGGTCGATATCGAATCGATGCTCGAGCGCTCGCGACGCCGCTTCGAGGAAGGGGTCAAGCTGGTCGAGGAAGCGCACCGCCAGCTCACCGAAATCCAGCAAGCGCTGATCGGAAGCCCGCGCACCGTATCGCCCGAGGACAGCGAGGAAGCCGCCTCGAAGTTGCTCGCGAGCATCAAGGCCAGCGGCGGCGACATGCCGGAGACCTTGTGCGGCGGGCGGCTGGGCGTGGACCAGGTGCAGCGCCTGATCCGGGTCGACGGCCACCCAATCGGGATCACCGAGATGGAATATCGGGTGCTCGAACTGCTCGCCTTCGCACGCAACAACGTCGTCACCCGGCAGATGCTCTTGAAGCACCTCTACCGCCGCGCCGACGACCAGCCGCAGCCCAAAATCATCGACGTGTTCATCTCCAAGCTCCGGAAAAAGCTGCGCAACGCCAGCGGCGGGGCCGAATTCGTCGAGACCATCCCCCAGCGCGGCTGGATCCTCCGCGACATCGAAGCGGGCAGCGGGGCCTAATCCTCCCCGCCAGCGGGGAGGCAGGATTTACCCTTTGATAACCCTCGCGGGAATATTCCTTGGGGCATGGCACACGTCCCCCAGCCTTCGGCTGACCCCAGTGGTCCCTATGGCGACGCGGTCGCGCGGATCGAGACGATCCGCCACGCGCTTCGGGCCAGCGACGAGTTCGGCGCCGGGCCGGCACCCGATCTGGTGGTCGGCGCGGCGAGCGCCGGGCTCGAGGCCCTGACCGCGATCCGCGAGCAGACCGCGACCGCCGAGGCAAGCCGCGAGATGGTCGAGCGGATCCGTCGCGAGCTCGCCGAGATTTCGAAGATCGTCCTGCGCTAGCTACTAGCGCGCCGGACCCTGCTCCTTCGGGGTGGCCGGATCGCCGCCCCATTCGCTCCAGCTGCCGTCGTAGAGCTTGCCTTGCGCCCCGCCGACCCGCCGCGCGGCGAGAAGCAGGCTGTTGGCCGTCACTCCCGAGCCGCAGCTGGCGATGAAGGGCTTCGCGGGGTCAACCCCGGCTTCGGCGAACAGCGCCCGGATTTCGTCGGCGTCGCGGAAGGTCCCGTCCTCGCGGTAGAGGCTCGACATCGGCAGGCAGCGGGCGCCGGGGATGTGGCCCGATTGGACATGGGGCCGCGGGTCGGCCTCCTCGCCGGTAAAGCGGGCTTTCGAGCGGGCATCGACGACAGGGAGGCCGACGCCGACGAGCAGGTCCGACTTGCTGACCACCTCGCCCTCGGCCTCGGCGGCCTGGAAGCTTCGGCCGGGGCGCGGGGTCGCTTCGCCGGACTCGACGGGGCGGCCCTCGGCAAGCCATTTTTGAAGCCCGCCATCGAGCACCGCGACCTGCCTGGCGCCGAAATGGCGGAACATGAACCAGCCGCGCGCCGCGGTCCGGAGCGGGCTGTTGTCGTAGATGACGATCCGCTCGTCGCGGCCGACTCCCATGCGCTCAATCGCGGCGCCGAAGTCGGCGGCGCTCGGAAGCATGTGCGGCGCCGGGTGCGAGCGGTCGGCGACCTCGGCGATGTCGAGGAATCGCGCTCCCGGAATGTGCGCCTCGAGGAATTCGGCCCTGGCGTCGCGCGGGGTGGTGGGGAGGAAAGCGGTGCAGTCGACGATGGCGAGGTCGTCCGCGCCCAGATGCTCGGCCAGCCACTCAGTCGAAACGAAATCGTCCATCGCGTTCTCCTCGACGGCAGGATAGCGGCCTGCCCCCGGCGCTGCTAGGACGCGCCGCCATGGCCCTCAAGCATCTCGGACAGTCGAGCGCGCTTCCCGCTTCGCCGGACGAGGCGGCGCTCGATTATGTGCCCAACCCGCGGGCCGGAGCGCTTTACCTGGTGCGTTTCGCCGCGCCCGAGTTCACCTCGCTGTGCCCGGTGACCGGCCAGCCCGATTTCGCGCACCTCGTCATCGATTATGCGCCGGCGGAGACGATCGTCGAATCCAAGAGCCTCAAGCTGTTCCTCGGCGCCTTTCGCAACCATGCCGGCTTCCACGAGGACGTGACGGTCGGGATCGGCCAGCGGCTGGTCGAGGAAATGAAGCCGCAGTGGCTCCGCATCGGCGGCTATTGGTACCCGCGCGGAGGGATTCCGATCGACGTCTTTTGGCAGAGCGCCGAGCCGCCCGAGGGGCTGTGGCTGCCCGACCAGGGGGTCGCGCCGTACCGTGGCCGCGGATAGGATTGCGGTCTTCGGCGCCGGGTCGATCGGCTGCTTTGTCGGCGGGGCATGGGCGGCGGCCGGGCTCGACGTCATTCTGATCGGGCGCGATCGCGTCGCCAAGGAACTGGGCCGCCATGGCCTCAGGCTCAGCGACTATGATGGCTGGAGCCGCGATTTCGCGCCCGGCGACATTCCGTTCACGACCGAACCACAGGCGCTCGAACATGCGGACATCGTCCTGGTCACGGTCAAGGGCGGGGGCACCGCGGATGCCGGCGAGGCGATCGCCCACCACGCCAAAGAAGGCGCGACCGTGGTCAGTTTCCAGAACGGGATTGGCAACAAGGCGATCCTTGGGCAAGCGCTGGGCGACCGCTTCCGCCTCGTCCAGGGCATGGTGCCCTATAACGTCATCCATCTCGGCGACGGCCGCTTCCACAAGGGCGTTGCCGGCAAGCTGATGGCGGAAGACTTGCCCGAAACGCGCCGGCTGGCCGAGGCGGTGGCCGCCAGCCGCGAGCCGCTTCGCCTGTCGGGCGACATGGCCGGAGTGCTGTGGGGCAAATTGCTCATTAACCTCAACAATGCGGTCAACGCGCTCTCCGGGCGGACTCTTCGCGAAGAGCTGGCCGAGCGTGGTTATCGGCGCGTGGTCGCGGCGTCGCAGCGTGAGGCGCTTCGGATTCTCGATCGCGCCGGGATCAGGCCGGCTCGGGCAGGACCGCTGTCGCCCAAAATGATCCCGCGAGCGATCAATTCGCCCAATTGGCTGTTCCAGAACGTGCTCGCGCGGCGCTGGAAGATCGACGACAAGGCGAGATCGTCGATGTCCGACGATCTGATGTCGGGCCGCCGGACCGAGGTCGACCAATTGAACGGCGAGGTCGTTCGGCTCGCCGAATCCCTGGGCCTCGACGCACCCGTCAATCGGCGGATCGTCGAGCTCGTCCGGCGTGCGGAGGCGGGCGCTCCGCCGCTTCCCCCCGCCGAGCTTGAGCGTGCGGTCCTAGGCCGTGACCGGTTCCGCGGCTTCGCGCCGGGTGCGGCTGTAGAGAAACGCGATTGATCCGCTGAACAGCAGGATCCCGAGCGGGACCGCCCACGGATTGGCTCCGAGCACCGCGAGGACCTCGGCGCTGTTTTCCGATCCCGCGCGCTCGGCCCCGGCGACGACGGCGGCATAAGCCACGCCCATCAGGCTCTCGCCGACGATGAGGCCAGTCGCCATCAGCGTTCCGATGCGCTCGGCGAAATCGGGATTCACCTGCCGCGCCGCCCACTTGTTGTAGAGATAGCCGAGCAAAGCGCCGATCGGGATCAGGATGGTGAGTTCCATCGGGAGGTAAATGCCCATCCCGACCGCGAGGCTCGGAAGGCTGTATTTCCGCGCCGAGCGGTTCCGGAGAAGCTCATCGATGAGGATGACCGCGACCCCGATCGCGGCGCCGATCCCGATCAACGACCAGTCGATGCTTCCGCCGAGCACGCCCTGGGCGAGCGCGCTAATCAGCGCCGCCTGCGGCGCCGCCAGAGCGTTGGGGCCGGCGCCCGGCGCGCCCTGGAAGCCGAAGGCGGTGTTGAGCAGGTCGAGGATCGGCGGGATGACGATCGCGCCGAAGATCACGCCGATGACCAAGGCGACCTGCTGCCGCCACGGGGTCGCCCCCACCAATTGCCCGGTCTTTAGGTCCTGGAGATTGTCGTTCGAGATGGTCGCGATGCCGAAGATGATCGCGGTGACGAACAGAGCGAAGGCGACCAGGCTCTGGGTCGCGGCCCCGCTGTTCGATTGCCCGAACAGGCCCGCGAGGATCAGTGAAATGCCGATCGCCGAGAGGATCCCGACGCCCGAGACGGGGCTGTTCGACGCGCCGATCAGGCCCGCCATGTAACCGGTGACCGAGGCGATCACGACTCCGGCGCCGAGGATGTAGAGCAGCGACAGGCCGAGCGTGACGCCTGGCGCCGCGGCGATCGGCCCGCTGTCGGCGAACAGGTTGAGGAGGAAAAAGATCGGGACGATCGAGGCGAGGATGGTCCCACCGACAATGGTGATCGGAAGATCGCGTTCGGTCAGCTCAAGACCGATTCCGGCGCTTCGCGCGCGGTTCGCGGCGAGCGAATCGCGTATGCCCTTGATGATCGGCCGAAGGATCTTGAGCAGCGTCCAGATCGCCGCGATTCCGATCGTCCCGGCGCCGATGAAACGGACCTGGTTGCGGAACACGTCGGCGACGATCGCGTCGACGTCGGCCCCGGCGGGAACGCCGGCCTCCGCGGTGAGCCATGGGAGAAGCGCGAAGCGGGCGATGACCAGCCCGACGATCATCGCGATCCCGACCGCCATCCCGACCAGGTGCCCGACCCCGATCAAGGCCATCGACAGGCTCGCCGAGACCCCGGTCGCGCCGGCGCCGAAGCGGAAGCTCTTGTCCGCGGCCTCGGCCACCAGCCGCATCTTGGCGAGGACGAAATAGCCCGCCGAAACCAGGCTCGAGATGACGATGGCGATCAGCCCGCGGCGATTCTCCTCGGCCCCGCCGACTCCCGCTCCGACCTTCAGCACTTCGGCCGCCGCCACGCCCTCGGGATAGGGAAGATCGCTCCCGGTCACCAACGCGCGGCGCAGCGGGACCGAATACATCACGCCGAGGATTCCGCCGATGGCGATGACCGCGACGCTCAGCCAATAAGGAAAGCCGGTCCACCAGCCGACCATGATCAGGCCGGGAAGGACGAAGATGATCGCCGACAGCGTCCCCGCCGCCGAAGCGATCGTCTGGACGATATTGTTCTCGCGGATGTTGCTGTCGCTGAACGCCTTGAGCACCGCCATCGAGATGACCGCGGCCGGAATCGAGGTCGCGAAGGTGATCCCGATCTTGAGGCCGAGATAGACGTTAGCCGCGGTGAACAGGACGGTGAGGATCGCGCCGAGCACGATTCCGCGGAAGGTCAGCTCCCTAAGGCTGCCGGTCATTTATCTATCCTCTCAAGATCGCGCGGCGGTCAGCCGCAATCGCTCGCCGGAGCCGGCGTCGAATGGCGGCGAACCGCCTGCCAGCGCCCATCCTGATGCACCCATACGTCGGTCAGGATCACGCAATCCTCGATCACGCGGCCAAGATATTTGAGCCGCCATTTGGCCTGGACCGTGCCGATCATCACCGATTCGAGAATCGTCGCGTCGCGGACGTCGAGCGCGATCGATTCGACGTCGCGCCGCTGGATCGCCTCGAGCCACTCGTCGCGGCCCATCTGGAACGGGCCGCTGGCGCGCGTGCCGATGAGGATGAAGTCGGGGTGGACGAGCTCGCGCAGCCGGTCCATGTCGCGGCTACACAGGGCGTCGCACCATTGCCGCTCGACCTTCTCGATCAGTTGGCAATTACTGTCCGCCATTCATTCTCCCGATGGTTTCAGCGGCGGGCCGACGCGCCGGAAGCGAATGGTCGTGTCATAGCGCCTGAGAAGCAAGTCTCCACCCTCGATCGCCAGCGGCTGGTTCGAGAAGCGTGCCTTGCCCAGATCATTGCGCTTGAAGCGAACGGTCAGGCGGTGGCCGCGGCCCGGCGCCAGCTTGAGGGGCGGCCCGAACTCTTCATAGACCGGGATCAGCGGCTGGATCGCGAGGACCTTGCGCGGGCCGACGTCGACCCGGCCGTGGTCGTCGGGCTCGGTCTTGATGAGCGTCGTTTCGCCGTCGATGGTCAGCAGCATCTCGAGCGGGCCGCCCCAGTCGAAACCCGGGTTCTCGAATTCGACCCACAATTCGCCGGGCGGAGCGGGATCGTCCTTGACGATTTCGAACCCCGGAGCCTTGGGCATCGGAACGCTGGTTAGCCGAACCGTCTTGGCGTCGCTGGTCCATTTGCCCTCGCCAACTTCGGACACCGCGCCATAATCGAGCGCGTAGCGGAAGCGACCGTCTTCCTTCAGCTCGAGGCCCGCGCCGACCTCCATCTGCTGGGACCGGTAGATGCCGGGCAGGGTTGAGACGACCGGAGCGAGCGCGAGCGCGATTGGAACCAGGCCAAGCATCAGCGGCCTCCCCGGACCAGCCCGCCGATTAACGGCCTGTCAGCGACCATTCACCAGACCACGGAAAAAGCCTCGGATGAACTGGGTGAGGCCATCCTTCTCAGGTTTACTGACTGGATTCACGATCGCCTCTTGTTCGGGCTTGGAACGAGGGTTCAAAGATGCACGATAATACAAGCCTTCCCGCCCAGCGTTAAGCTGTCTCCCCTTCGGACCGGTGCTCACCCTCAGTCCTTTCACGCCCACCGACGCGCCGATCCCGGACTTCGAGAGATTTCAGCCTTAGCGGACCGAACGCGAAGCTCTTCCGAAGATACCAACCCATAACGCGATCCTCCGCCCGCTACTTTGCGCAGCGGACGACGCCGCGCAAGTCACGGGCCAATTCTAGGCCGCCTCGCCCGTTGGAGCTGTCAGGGTTGATCCCGATTGCAACGTCGGCCACTCATACCGGTCGCGCAGAGTTGATTTGGGGGGATATGAAATGACCGACGACCGGCCGGCCGAAGAGGTTGACGTCACCAAGGAGTGGCGTGCGACGCAGGGACAGAAGTCCGCCGCCACGCGCCTGCGCATTTTCGCGGCGATCGCATGGGTCGTCGCCATCGGCGGCGAGATCGCCGGGATCGTGTTGCTCCGCCAGGGCAAGTTCGATCAGGGCAACCTGTCGCTCCTGATCGGCCTCCTCGTCTGGGTCGCAATCTTCGCGATCGCCGGCAGCCTGATGTGGAAGGCAGCCAACAAGCACGATCCGGCCCGCAAGTCGGAACCCTTCAGGTTCTTCGTCCAGAACCAGCTCGGTGCGATCATCACGCTGATCGCCTTCCTTCCGCTCGTTGTCCTAATCTTCATGGACAAGGACCTGGACCCAAAGAACAAGAAGATCGCCGGCGGACTCGCCGTCGTGTTGGCGGCGGCCGCGACGCTGATCGGGATCGACTACAGCCCCCCGTCAGTCGAGCAATATACGGAGGACATGAACGCGTGCGCGGCCCAGATCAAAGCCAATCAGCCGACTACTGCTTGCTCACCGGAGGTAGCCGAGCAAGCGAAAGACATCGCCAGGGACACCGACGCTGTGATCGAGGCGACAAACGGTCAGGATGTTGTTTATTGGATCGCTCCGGCGGCCGGAGCCAAGAAATCTAACCACCCTCTTGTCTTCCATCTTTGTGATGATGTGAGTCCGCTCCGTGGCAAGACGGTGAACAGCGGCTCCGTGACGCAGGCTTACTCGGAGAACGCGATCCGCATCACCAAGCAGATTCCGATGGAGCAACGGCAGTGCGGGTTTGCTGGTCCGAAGGAAGATACAGCCGCCAACACCCAGGCTGGATAAACGTCGAGGCCAATGCAACTGGGCCTGAAGCCCTAGTTGCCGGAGATGTCGATCCCGACGAACTGCTCGGCGCCGCGCCCTCGGCGGACCAACAGGACCACGCCGGTCCGTCCGGCGCGGCGGGCTTCCTCGACCGCGGCGACGACCTGGGCGGCGGTCGTCACCGGGCGGTTGTTGACCGAGATGATGAGGTCGCCGCGCTGGAGCCCGCGTTCCGCCGCGTCGCTGTTGGGATCGACGGCGGTGATGACGGCCCCCCGCGCGTCGGGCGGGAGGTTGACCCGTTGCGCCAGCTCGGGCGTCAGTGGCGTCAGCGACAGCCCGAGAGCGCGCTGCGCCGGCGCGGTTCCGTTCGGTGTCGCCGGACCAGCCTGATCGCCCTCATTGCCGCCGCCAATCTGCGCCAGCGCTTCCTCGGTCGGGCGCTGGGCGGTGGTGACCTGCACGGTCATCCGGCGGCCGTTGCGGATGATATCGAGCGGCACGCGCTGCCCGACCGGCGTGTTGGCGATGAGGTAGGAGACGGTTTGCTCGGGCGTGACCTGCTGGCCGTTGACGCGAAGGATGACGTCGCCCTGCTTGAGCCCGGCCTTGTCGGCCGGTCCGCCGGAGACGACCGAGCGAACAAGCTCGGCGGTGTCCTTGGGAAGCCCGAAGCCCGGCGCGAGATCCTCGTCGAGCGCCTGGAGGCTGACCCCGAGATAGCCGCGCATGGGCCGCTGCCCTCGCATCAGGGCGTCGATCACCGGCTTGGCCGCCTCGGTCGGGATGGCGAGGCCGATCCCGACATTGGTTCCGGTCGGGCTGATCAGGGCCGCGTTGATGCCGATGACATTGCCGTTCAAGTCGAACATCGGGCCGCCCGAATTGCCCATGTTGATCGCCGCGTCGGTCTGGATGTAGCGGTCGTAGGGGCCGACGCCGGTGATCCCGCGATGGAGCGCGGAGATGATCCCGGCGGTGACGGTCCCGCCGAGCCCGTACGGGTTGCCGATGGCGACGACCCAGTCGCCGACGCGAGCCTTGGTGCTGTCGCCCCAGCGCACGAACGGCAGGTTGCGGCCCTCGATCTTGAGCAGCGCGAGGTCGGAGGTCTCGTCGCGGCCGATGATCCGCGCCGGATATTCCTTGCGGTCGCTGGTGATGACCGTGACCGTGTCGACCACGCCGTTGCCGCCGGCGCCGCGGATCAAGTGGTTGTTGGTGACGACATAGCCGTCGGCCGAAATGATGAAGCCCGAGCCGAGCGAGCCGGTTTCGCGGGTGCGCGGCGTAGCCTGGCCGGGTCCCTGGGGACCGGGCTGCTGCTGTCCATAAGGGTCGAAGCGGCGGAAGAATTCCTCGAACGGGTCGACCTGGGCGCGGACCGGCACGCGCTGCTTGGTCGAGATGTTGACCACCGCCGGCTGGAGCTGGGCGACCAGATTGGCGAACGACATCGGCGCGCCGGCGCGCGGGACCATTGCGTTCTGGGCGTTCTGCGCGACCTGCGCCCCGGCCTGGCCGGTGGCGAGAGAAAATGCGGTTCCCCCGAGCAGCAGGGCCATTGCGACCCCGTAGGCATAGCGCACTGTTCCGGACTCCTTCGACCTCATCGATACTCCATCAATCAGCATTGGACGCAAGGCCTTAATCGGCCCACCCAATGAATGGTTATTGAACAGGGAAGTTCACCGGCGGCGGCCGGAAAATTCCTTCAGGAAGTCGTCATTGGGCGAGAAAATCACCGTCGTTGGAGCGACGGGATTCTGTTCATCCCCGACGAACGTCGCCCGATACGCCTGCATCGCGCGATAGAAGCTATAGAATTGCGCGTCCTTGCCAAAGCTCTGGGCATAGACCCTTGCGGCCTCGGCGTCGGCCTGCGCGCGGATGATCTGGGCCCGCTTGGCGCCCTCGGCGCGGATCGAGCGTGCCTCCTGCTCGCGATCGGTCTTCATCCGCTCGAACGCCGATTGCAGCGGGGTGCCGTCGGGAAGATCAGCCTTCTTGATCCGGACGTCGATGATCCGCACGCCATATTGGCTCGCAACCCGGTTGAGGCCGGTGCGAACGTTCTCCATCACGCCCTGCCGTTCGGGGCTAAGGAGTTCGGCGAAGCGCCGCTTGCCGAGCTCGTTCCTCAGCGACGAGCCGAGGATCGGGCGAAGCGCCTCGCTGACCCGGTCTTCGCTTCGGGCGCTGACGTACATTCGAAGCGGGTCGACGATCCGGTAGCGCGCGAACGCATCCACTTCGAGCCGGCGTTGATCGGTCGACAGCACCTGCTGCCGCTCCATGTCGATCGAGCGGACTCGCTTGTCGATCCACACGATGTCCTCGGCGAGCGGGATGCGCCAGTTGATCCCGGCTTCGGTCGTGCCAAGGATCCGGTTCGGCTTGCCGAATCGGACGACCACTGCCTGCTTGGTTTCCGACACGACCGGGAAACTGGCCGACAGCAGAAACAGAAGGATCAGCGCGACAATTGCGCTGACGATCGGGCGGCGCCGGATGGACTCGATCATTGGCCGCTCCCCGGTTGCGCCGGGCGCGTGGAGCGCTGGACTTGCGGAAGTGGCAGATACGGGGTCACTCCGGGCGCTTCGATGATGGTCTTGTCGACCCGCTGCAACACCTGCTCCATCGTTTCGAAATACATCCGCTCGCGGGTCACGTCCGGGGCCAGCCGATATTCCTCGTAAACCTTGTCGAAGGCCGCCGCTTCGCCTTGCGCGCGCTGAGTCAGCTGGGTGGCATAGGCATTGGCCTGGTTGATATAGCTTTGCGCCTGCTGCTGCGCCGCGGTGACGTCCTTGAACGCCTCATTGACCGCCGCGGGCGGGTCGGCCTGCTTGATCGCGATGCCCTGGATAGAAACCCCCGACTGATAGGAATCGAGCACCCGCTGCATGACGTCCTGCACCTGACCCTCAATCTGCCCGCGCGCCTCGCCCATCGCCTGGTCGAGGGTCACCCGCGCGACCACCGCGCGCATCGCGCTTTCGGCGACTTCGCGAATGGTTTCGTCGGGCTGGGCGATCTCGAACAGATATTGCTCGGGGTCGCGGATCTTCCAGCGCACCGAATAAGCGATGTCGATGATGTTCTGATCGCCGGTCAGCATCAAAGTCTCGGTCTGCCTGGATCCGAGGTCGATGTTGCGGATGTTGCCGACGTCGACCTTCTGCACCCGGTCGACCGGCGAGGGCAAAGTGAAGCCGATACCCGGTCCGAGCGTGTGGCTGTAGCGGCCGAAACGCGTAACCACGCCGCGCTCCTCCGGAGCGATTCGATGAAAGGACGTGAACACCAGCCACAGAGCGATGAAGCCGATTACACCCCAGATGATGTAGGTCCGGTTGGAGCCGCCGCCGAAGCCGTCGCCCCAATCGCCGCCCCCGCCACCGCCGAAGCGCGCCCGTCCCCGGCGCAGAAAGTCTTCGAGCGAGGAAATTCCCGAACCGCCCGGAGCCTGGTCGGGCTGGCTGCCCCACGGGCCCGGCTCGTCCGGGACAGGGTCGGGGCGCCGCCGCGGGGGCTTGGCGCCCTCGCCGCTCACCGGCCCCCATGGGCCGCCATTGTCGCTGAAGAGGCCGCGGAGTCGCCCGGCCCAGCCGATCATCTTGCTCATTGTCCCCAACTATAGGGACGGCAGACCACGAAAAACAGTGGCAAGCCGCCGCCGCCTTCTTATGAGGTCGCCCATGACCGACCCGAACGACCTCATCGCCACGCTTCCACATTCGCAGCGAATCCGCTCGCTCAAGATCCGCGACGGGGTCGCGACAATCATCGCCGATGCCGGCGGGCTCGGCTTGGCCGAGCGGGAATCGTTGGAGAATGCGCTTCGCGAGGCGGCCGCCCAGCTCGAAGGGGTTAAGGAAGCGCGGGTCGCTCTAACGTCGTCCGATCCAAACCGGACCGTGATCGCGATCGGAAGCGGCAAGGGCGGGGTCGGCAAGTCGACCATCTCGGCCAACCTCGCCATCGCCTTGGCACGGTCGGGGCGGAAGATCGGGCTGATCGACGCCGACGTCTATGGCCCCTCGCAGCCGACGTTGCTCGGCAATCAGGGCTCGCCCACCGCCGAGGACGAGCGGCTGATTCCCATACAGGCGCACGGAATCCGCTTTCTCTCGCTCGGGAACCTGGTCAAGCCGGGCCAGGCGCTGGCGTGGCGCGGGCCGATGGCGACGGGCGCGCTGGCGCGGCTGCTCGAGGCCGACTGGGGCGACTGCGAGATCCTGATTGTCGACCTTCCGCCCGGCACCGGCGACGTCCAGATTTCACTGATCCAGAAGTCGAAGCCCGACGGAGCGGTGATCGTCTCGACCCCGCAGGACCTGTCACTGATCGACGCCGAGCGAGCGGTCGATCTGTTCAACCGGGTGCAAGTGCCGGTGATCGGGCTGATCGAGAATATGTCGGGCTATCGCTGCCCCCATTGCGGCAAGGACAGCGACCCGTTCGGTGCCGGCGGGGCAGAAGCGGGAGCAAAGCGCATGCATGTGCCCTTCCTCGGGCGGCTTCCGCTGTCGATGGCGATCCGGACAGCATCCGATGAGGGTATGCCGCCGGCGCTGGGCGACGGCGAAGAGGCCGCCCCCTTTGTCCAAATCGCGGCGGCGATGATCGAGTCTTTGGAGAAAGCCCGCGCCTGACGCATTATCCCGCCCGAGATTTGCCGGGGAGAGCCCAATGCCGTTGACCCGCAACGAGGACATCGCCGAGCTTCTGACCAGCGCCCGGACCATCGCGATGGTCGGGGCGTCGGACCGCCCGGGCCGGCCTTCCAACGGCGTGATGCGCGCGCTCCAGGACCACGGCTACCGGGTCATCCCGGTCAATCCGAATATCACCGGCGAACATCTGTACGGCGAGTTCGTGTGGCGCGAGCTGTCGCAAATCGGAGTGCCGATCGACATCGTCGACATCTTCCGCCGCTCCGAGGCGGCCGGGCAAGCGGTCGACCAGGCGATCGCCGTTGGAGCCAAAGCGGTGTGGATGCAATTGGGGGTGATCGACGAGGCCGCCGCCAAGCGGGCCGAAGCCGCCGGGCTCAAGGTCGTCATGGACCGCTGCATCAAGATCGAGATCCTCGCGCTCGGAATCCCGCCGATCGCGCAGGAAGCCTAGGCGCTCGCCACCGTCATTTCGGGCACCAACACGGTCGGCGCGTCGATTCCCCTGCGCCATTCGAGGTCGCTCGCCGGCTCGAGCGTCGCGAACATGTCGGCGAGGTTCGAGGCGATGGTGATTTCGCTGACCGGCTCGGCGATGGCTCCACCCCGGACCATGAAGCCCGCCGCCCCGCGGCTATAGTCGCCGGTGACTCCATTCACGCCCTGCCCGATCAGCTCGACCACCAGCAAAGCCTCGGGGAAAGCGGCGAGCAATTCCTCGCGGCTTCGACTGCCGGGCTCGAGATAGAGGTTGGACGGCGCCGCTCCGCCCCCGCGCGAGGCATGGCCGGTGGGGCGGATTCCCAGCTGCCGGGCCGCGGCGCTGTCGGCGATCCATTGCGCGAGGACCCCATTTTCGACGAGGCGTTGGCGGGTGACGCGAACGCCTTCGCCATCGAACGGGTGCGAGCGAAGCCCGCGCGACCGCAGCGGATCGTCGGTAATCGCAACGCCGGCGGCGAAGACCTGCTGGCCGAGACGGTCCTTGAGGAAGCTGGTCCCGCGCGCCACCGCGGCTCCGTTGATCGCCGCGGCGAAATGGTTGAGCAGCGAAGCCGAGACTCGCGGGTCGAACAGCACCGGAAAAGTGCCCGGCCTGACCCGGCGGGACTCGAGGCGTGCCGCCGCCCGCTGACCCGCGCGCTCGCCGATCAGCCGGCCATCTTCGAGATCCTCGAGATAGCGGACGCTGTGCCAGGCATGGTCGCGCTGCATTCCCGAACCCTCGCCGGCGATCGCGCCCGCCAGGCAGCCGTGCCCGCCCGAGCGATAGGTCCCGGCGAATCCAGCCGAGGTCGCGAGCGCGACGATCTGGACGCTGGCCATCGCTCCGGCGCCGGTCGAGTTGGTGACTCCCGGCACCGCCATCGCGGCCGCTTCGGCCTCCAGTGCGCGGGCATGCAGCTCGCCGGGCTCGGGCTCGGCGAGGTCGCCGATCGCGAGCGCTGGAGGATCGCTTTCGAGCAATTCGGCGGGGGCGAGTCCGGCCCAGGAGTCTTCGGGCGCCTCGCGCGCCATGCTGAGGCATCGCTCGACCAGCTCCGCGAGGGCCTGATCGGAGAAATCGGACGAAGCGACGCTCGCCGAGCGGCTCCCGTCGAACACCCGCAGCGCCACGCTCTCGCCCTCGGTCCGGCTGACTTGCTCGAGCTCGCCGAGGCGAACCTGGACAGTGGTCGAGCGGTCGCCCGAATAGATCGCGTCGACCGCGCTCGCTCCCGACTTCAGCGAGCGCTCGACGAGCGACTGGGCAATCACAAGTGCTGCGGCGGGTTCAAGCATGGCGCCGCGCCTAGCGCGACGACAGGCCGACCACCAGCATGGCGAGGAAAATCAACAGGCCGGTGAAGCGGTTCGAGCGGAACAAGCGGAGCGCGAGGTCGCCGTCGGACGGATCGGCGCGCTTCGCCTGCCAGGCAAGGTGGAGCGCGGCCGGGAACAAGGTCAGCAACGCGACCCAGTCGGGCCGCACCAGCCAAATCGCTCCGCCCCAGCCGGCGATAGCGAACGCGTAAAAAATGGCGACCATCAGCGGGGCGCGGTCGCCGAACAGGAGCGCCGTCGACTTGACTCCGACCAGCGCATCGTCCTCCTTGTCCTGGATCGCGTATAGCGTGTCGTAGCCCAGCACCCAGAATATCGTGCCGAGCCACAGGGCAAGCATCGGCCATCCGAGGCTCCCGGTTACGGCGGGCCAGCCGACCAGTGCGCCCCAGCTGAACACCAGGCCGAGCCAGGCCTGGGGCCACCAGGTGACCCGTTTCATGAACGGGTAGGCGGCAACCAATGCGATGCTCGCAAGCGCGACCAGTTGCGCCGTGCGGTTCAGTTGAAAAAGGACAAGAAAACCGAGCCCGCACAGTAGCGCGATCAAAACCCACGCGGCGCCAACGCTGACCCGCTCGCTTGCCAGCGGCCGAAGCCGGGTCCGCTCGACCTGCCGGTCGAGATCGCGGTCGACGATGTCGTTATAGGCGCAGCCCGCGCTGCGCATCGCGAACGCGCCGAGCAGCAACCAGCCGAACAGGCTCCAGTGGCCATCCACGCCCGCCAGCCCGACACTCCACGCGCAGGGCCAGTAGAGCAGCCAGGTGCCGATGGGCCGATCGAGCCGGATCAAGGACGCGAACGGCCTTAGCCGCGCCGGCAATGCGCCGATCAGCCCGCGCCGCTCGCTGTCGGGGACGGTATCGGTTGCGCTCATCCGCGCCGCTGTGGCTTAATCGCGACGATGCCTGCAACCCCCGCCTGGCCGCCGCGGAGCTTGCCGCGGCTCTATGTCGCCGAGCCCTTGGCCAAGGGCACCAGAGTCGAGCTCGTCCCCGGCCAGGCGCATTATCTCGGCGCAGTCATGCGCAAGGGCGCGGGCGATCAGTTGCTCGTCTTCGATGGGCGCTCGGGCGAGTGGCTGGCGACCATCGCCGAAGCCGGCAAGAAGCGCATGACCATCGCGGTCGATCGCCGCACCCGTCCGGCGGAAACCCTGCCCGACCTCACCTTGGCCTTCGCTCCGGTCAAGCGCGCGCAGACCGACTGGCTGGTCGAGAAAGCGACCGAGCTGGGGGTCGCTCGGCTTCAGCCGGTGATCACGCATCGGACGATCGCGGAGCGGGTCCGGCTCGACCGTCTCGAGGGAATCGCGATCGAGGCCGCCGAGCAATGCGGACGCACGGTTCTTCCCGAAATCCTCGAGCCGACGCCGCTGGAGCGCTTCCTGAAGATGAGTGCGCACCACCCGCTCTATTTCGCCGACGAGCAGGGCGGCGAGCCGATCGCCACGGCTCTCGCGCCCGGGCCCGCGGCCATTCTGATCGGGCCCGAGGGCGGCTTTACCGACGAGGAGCGGGCGTTGATTCGCACGGCCAGGAGCGCCGTCGCCATCTCGCTCGGCCCGCGAATCCTCCGCGCCGAGACCGCGGCGCTTGCCGCGGTCAGCGCGTTCATGGCGCTCGCCGGGGACTGGCGCGAACCCTAAGCAAGGCTTGTCCGCCGTTAAGCGATTGTTGCTGGCGCGGCTTTTTCGGCCAAGCTAGGGCGCGTTTCGAATGACAACTCGAACCGACGACGCGAGCGACTCCCCGCTCATCGAGAGCCGCGACGATTTGCTCGCCGTATTCGCCGGCGGCGAGAAGCCGCTCGAGGAGTGGCGAATCGGCACCGAGCACGAGAAGTTCGTCTATCGCGTCAACGACCATCGCGCCCCTTCCTACGACGAGCCCGGCGGCATCCGCGACCTCCTGCTTGGCTTGACCGAGTTCGGGTGGAGCCCGGTGATCGAGGGCGGGAGCGTCATCGCATTGTCGGGCCCCGACGGAACGATCAGCCTCGAGCCCGCGGGCCAGCTCGAATTAAGCGGGGCGCCGCTCGAGAACCTCCACGAAAGCTGTGCCGAAAGCGGCCGCCACCTCGAGCAGGCCAAGGCGATCGGCGAAAAGCTCGGGCTTGGTTTCCTCGGCATCGGCATGTGGCCGGACAAGGCGCGCAGCGACCTGCCCATGATGCCCAAGGGCCGCTACGCGATCATGGCCAATTACATGCCCAAGGTCGGCAAGCTCGGGCTCGACATGATGCTGCGCACTTGCACCATCCAGACCAACCTCGATTATTCGAGCGAGGCCGACATGGTGAAGAAGTTCCGGGTCGGCCTCGCGCTCCAGCCGGTGGCGACGGCGCTGTTCGCCAATTCGCCCTTCACCGAGGGCAAGCCCAACGGCTTTAAGAGCTTTCGGAGCCATATTTGGGAGGATACCGACCCCGACCGCACCGGGATGCTCCCGTTCGTGTTCGACGATGGCTTCGGATACGAGCGCTACCTCGATTACGCGCTCGATGTGCCGATGTATTTCGTCTTCCGCGACGGCAAATATATCGACGCTGCGGGCCTCAGCTTCCGCGATTTCCTCGATGGCCGGTTGCCGGTGCTGCCTGGAGAGCGCCCGCGGATCTCCGATTTCCTCGATCACCTCTCGACCGCCTTTCCCGAAGTGCGCCTCAAGAGCTTTCTCGAGATGCGCGGCGCCGATGGCGGCCGCTGGGGCAAGATTTGCGCACTCCCGGCGCTGTGGGTCGGGCTGCTCTACGACGACAATGCGCTCGATGCGGCCTGGGACCTGGTCAAGCATTGGTCGATCGCAGAGCGCGAGGCGCTTCGCCACGACGTTCCGAAGTTGGCGCTACAAGCGCGAACCCCGGACGGCGAGACGATGCTCGAGCTGGCCAGGCGCGTGCTCGACATATCCGCCGCGGGTCTCGGCGCCCGCGCGCGCATCAACAGCGCCGGCGACAATGAGGGCGGATTTCTCGATCCGCTGCGTGACGTGCTAGCCAGTGGCCTCACCCCCGCCGATCGACTGCTCGCCAAATATCGTGGCGAATGGAACGGCGACGTTTCGCACATCTACGAGGAATATAGTTTTTGATGGACAGCTTCAGCCCCCAACGCCGCGCCCTCTATCCCGCCTTCGAGCCCTATGAGACCGGGATGCTCGACGTCGGCGACGGGCACCGTATCGCGTGGGAGCTGAGCGGCAATCCGGACGGCAAGCCGGTGGTGTTCCTCCACGGCGGGCCGGGCGGAGGATCGAGCCCCGAGCACCGGCGGCAGTTCAATCCGGCGAAATACAAGATCCTGGTTTTCGACCAGCGGGGCTGCGGGAAGTCGACGCCCTTCGCGAGCCTTGAGAACAACACCACCTGGGATTTGGTCGAGGATATCGAAAAGCTCCGCACAGAAGTCGCCAAGGTCGACAGGTGGCAGGCGTTCGGAGGAAGCTGGGGCTCGACCCTGGCGCTCGCTTATGCCCAAGAATATCCCGACAGGGTGACCGAGCTGGTGCTTCGCGGAATCTTCCTGTTCCAGCAGTACGAGCTTGACTGGTTATACAAGGAGGGTGGGGCGTCGGCGGTCTATCCCGACAAATGGGACGAGTTCGTCGCCCCGATCCCCGAGGCCGAGCGCGGCGACCTGCTCAGCGCCTATCGCAAGCGGCTGACCAGTGAGGATCCCGAGGTCCAGCTCGCGGCGGCCAAGGCGTTCAGCGCGTGGGAGGCGCATACCGTCACCGTTCTTCCCAATGCCCATGTGATGGAGGAGTTCACCGAGCCGCATAAAGCGATCTCGATCGCCCGCATCGAGAACCATTATATGGTCGCCAAGGGCTGGCTGGAGGAAGGCCAGTTGCTCGCCGGCGCGGCCAAGCTCAAGGGCATACCGGGGGTCATCGTCCAGGGCCGCCACGACACCTGCACCCCGCCGCGCGCCGCCTGGCAGCTGAAACAGGCCTGGCCCGAAGTCGACCTGCAGATCGTCCCCGACGGTGGCCATCTCTACAGCGAACCGGGAATCCTCGACGGGCTCGTCCGGGCAACCGACCGGTTTGCCTGAATTTGAAATAAGCCACTGGAATAGTTTTGAAAAACTCATAAAGCGGGCAGAATGAACCTGCCTTGGGGGCTCCTTCACGCCGGCTTGCAATCGGTCCTCGATACCGCGCTCGACGCGGTCGTGGTCATGGGCGTGGACGGCCGGGTGATCGGCTGGAACGACTTCTCCGAGAGAATTTTCGGTTGGAGAGCCGAAGAGGCGATTGGTCAGCGCCTGAGCGAGCTCATCATTCCCGAGCAATATCGGGCAGCCCACGAGCGTGGCCTCGATCACTATCTCGCGACCGGCGAGGGACCGGTGCTTGACCGTCACATCGAGATCGAGGCCTGCCAGCGCAGCGGCGGCATTTTCCCGGTTGAACTGTCGATCACTGCGAGCGCCCAGTTCGGCGACCGACTGTTCGTCGGATTCATCCGCGACATTTCCGAGCGCCGCGCTGAGGCGGAACGTCAGCAACGTGTGCTCCAGGAATCCGAGCATCGGGTGAAGAATATGCTGACCGTGATCGCGGCAATCGCCCGGCAGACGGCGCGATCATGCAAGGATATTGACAGCTTCCAGGAGGCATTCTCCGGCCGGCTCAAATCGATCGCCAAGGCGCACGAGCTGTTGGTCGGGCAGGTGTGGCACGACGTGTCGCTAACTGCGCTCGCCGAGCGGGTGCTGGGCGATGAGGTCGCGTCCGGGCGGGCCCGCTTCGGAGGCCCCGAAATCCTGCTCAAGCCCGGCCAGGTCCTGGGCCTGTCGATGATCCTCCACGAGCTATTCACCAACGCGGTCAAATATGGCGCCTTGTGTAACGAGGAGGGTGAGCTGAGCTTGGATTGGGAGCTGGCCGGCGGCGAGGTGGTGATGACCTGGGCCGAGGCCGGCCCGCCGTGCACCGTCGATTCGACGAGCAGCGGCTTCGGTCACCGGATGATCGCGATGAGCGTCAAGTCCGACCTGAAGGGTAGCATCGAGCGAGACTGGCGGCCCGACGGGCTCACCGCCGTGATTTGCTTCCCCCTGGAGGCCTAGATTTCGGGTAGCGCCTGGTTGGCCTTCCCCCAGCCCGCGAGCGACTTCGAAGCGGCGCGGTCGAGCAGCACATCGGAGTCGCGGATAGTGAAATGGCCGCCCGAGTTAAAGTCGTCCAATTCCTCCCACGCGATCGGGGCTGACACGGGCGCATTTTCGCGAGCGCGCGCGGAATAAGGCATGACCGCGGTCGCGCCGCGCTGGTTGCGGAGCCAGTCGAGGAAGATCCGGCCCTTGCGCTGGACCTTGCGGATGTTGGCGGTGAAGGTCTCGGGTTCGGCCTGGGCGATGGCGCGGCTAAAGCGGTCGGCGAAGCTCTTGACCGCGGGCCAGTCGGCGCTCGCGTCGAGCGGCGCAATCACGTGAATGCCCTTGCCGCCGGTCAGCATCGGAAAGGTCTCGAGCCCGAGGTCCGCAAGCAGCGCGCGAAGCCTTAGCGCGGCCGCTTTGACCTTGCCGAAATCGAGCCCAACGTCGGGGTCGAGGTCGAACACCAGGCGGTCGGGATATTCGACCTTGTCGACCTTGCTGCCCCAGCCGTGGAACTCGATCGTCCCCATCTGGACGCAGGCGAGGAGCCCGCGAATGTCCTCGAAATAGAGATAATCCTCGAGCTTGCCGTCCTTCTCCTTGATCGGGATATGCTTGACGTCCTCGCCGAACGAACCGCTGTCGTGCTTCTGGAAGAAGCATTTCTTGCCGCGCCCCTGCGGGCAGCGGATGAGGGTCATCGGCCGGTCGGCGGCATCGATCATGATGAGCGGCTCGAGAGCGGCATAATAATCGGCGAGGTCGCGCTTGGTCAGCTTCTCCTCGGGGAAGATGGCGCGGTCGGGATTGCTGATCCGGATTCCGAGGCTCTCGGCGGTCGAACGCTTTTCGGCGCGCTTCGACTTGGCCTTGGGAAGATGTTTCGGCCGCTCGACCACCACTTCGCTCGCCGGCTTGTCCTCGCGCAATGCGATGAAGCTCGGGTGGCGCAGGATGCCATCGCCGGTGAACTCGGTGAAGGCGATTTCGGCCACCAGCTCGGGCCTCAAATAATGCGCTCCACGCCGATCGGCCCGCGGGATTTCGGTTGCAGCTTCATCAACTTCGAGAGGGTCCATCCGCTCGCGGAGCTCGTCGATCTTGGCCGCGTCGAACCCGGTCCCGACCTTGCCGGCATAAGTAAGCTTGCCGCCGTCGCGGGCCGCCAGCAGAAGCGAACGGAAACCGCGCCTTTTGTCGCTTTCCGACCAGCCGATGATGACGAATTCCTGGCGCTGGATGCACTTGATCTTGAGCCAGTTGCGTGAGCGCCGGCCCGAATAAGGCGCGTTGGCCTTCTTCGCGATGATCCCCTCGCCGCCTTGCTCGCAGATCGCCTTGAACAAGGCCTCGCCCTTGCCGACGACATGGTCGCCGTAGAGGATCGGTGGGGGCACGCTCTCGAGCAGCGACGCGAGGCGCGCCTTGCGCTCGACGTTGGGCAATTTGCGGATGTCCTCGCCGCGGTCGATCAGGAGGTCGAAGGCATAGAAGGCGAGGTTGGCGCCCTTCTGGTCCTTGAGGGTGGATTGCAGCAGCTGAAAGCTCGGCTGCCCGGACTTGTCGAGCGCGACCGCCTCGCCGTCGACCAGGCAGCCCGCGGGGAGATGCGCGGCGGCCTTGACCAACGCCTTGAACTTGTCGCTCCAGTCCAGGCCCTTGCGCGTGAAGGCCGTGGCGACACCGTCGCCGGTCGCGATGAGCAGCCGGTAGCCGTCATATTTATATTCGTGCAGCCAGCCGCTTCCGCTCGGCACGGCGTCGACCAAGGTGGCGAGCTGCGGCTCCTCGAAATTCGGCGGCGCCTTGGCGGCCGTCTTCCTCGAACGCCCGCCCTTCCGGCCGCCGCGGTTGGAACGCCATTCGTCGGCCCCGCTCGCAATCTCGGCCATGGTCCGGCCGGTGGTGACGCTGGTCACGCAATTGTCGACCAGCGCGTCGCCGTTGCCGGGCTCGGCAACTTCGTCGGCGACCTTCTTCAGCATCCATGGCTCGGCCTTCTCGCCGGGCCGCGGCTTCAACCGGAACATTACCCATTCGCCCTTCATCCGCTCGCCCTCGAGCGCGAAATGGAGGTGCCCTTCCGCGATGGTTTTCTTGGGGTCCTTGCCCGGCTCCGGGACCCAGCGGCCGCGATCCCACAGCATCACCGTGCCGCCGCCATATTCGCCTTTGGGGATGGTGCCCTCGAACGTGCCGTAATCGAGCGGATGGTCTTCGGTGCGCATCGCCAGGCGCTTGTCGTCGGGATCGAGGCTTGGGCCTTTGGGCACGGCCCAGCTTTTCAGGACGCCGTCGAGCTCGAGCCGGAAATCCCAGTGCAGCCGCGACGCGTCATGCTTCTGGACGACGAAGCTGTCGCCCGTGCCCTTGAGCTTGCGGCCCTTGGGTTCCTTTGTCTTCGCGAAGTCGCGCTTCGCATTGTAGGTTTCGATGTCGAGCTTCGGTTTTCGGGCCATCGGTCAGGCGCGCTTGCGGGCCGGAGCGGTCTTTTTCGCTGGGGTCTTTTTCGCAGTCGGCTTCTTGGCGGCCGCTTTCTTCCTCGCAGGCGTCGATCGCTCGCCGCTCTCGATGCTTTTTTTCAAGGCCGCCATCAGGTCGACCACGTTTGAGCCACGCGGCGGATCGTCCGAGGAGCGGTCCTGGATGACCCTCTTGCCCTTCTTCTTCATCTTCTCGTCGATGAGCTTTCGAAGCGCGTCGATATAGCGGTTCTCGAATTCGCTCGCGTCGAAGTCGCCGGCCTTCTTCTCGATCAGCATCTCGGCCATTTCGAGCAGGTCCTGGTCGGGCTCGGAGTCGCCGATCTCGCGAAAATAGGACGCCGCCTTGTTGACCTCGTCGGCATAGCGCAGGGTTTCGAGCACCATTCCGCGCCCGCACGGCTTCAAGCTGACGACATATTCCTGACCCCGCATCGCCAGCTGGCCGATCCCGACTTTTTTGGTTTTCCGCAAAGCATCGCGAAGCACGACGAACGCTTCTTCAGCGAGGTCGTCGGCGGGCACGACATAATATGGCTTGTCGTAATAGATCGGATCGATGTCGGTTAGGTCGACGAACTGGGTCAGCTCGAGCGTCTTGCGGCTCTCGAGCTTGACCTTCTCGATCTCCTCCGGGTCGAGCAGCACATATTCGCCCTTGTCGACCTCATAGCCCTTCAAGATGTCGTCGCGGTCGACCGGGCCGATCCCGGGGACGACCTTTTCATAGCGCACCCGCTGGCCCGACGGCTCGTGGACCTGGTGGAAGCTGATCGACTTTCCGGCCTTGGTCGCCGGATAAATTTCCACCGGGATGCTGACCAGTGCGAGCTTGATCTGTCCGCGCCAACTTGGCCGTGCCGGCATGTCTCGACTCCTGTTTCGGAGACGATTCAATCAATTCGGAGCCGAGTCGTTCCGCTTGACCGGCGCGGCGCGGCAATGGCAAAGGCCGCCGGCTCGCGAGCGGGTGTAGCTCAATGGTAGAGCAGAAGCCTTCCAAGCTTACGACGAGGGTTCGATTCCCTTCACCCGCTCCATTCCAAGCCGCGGCTTGGAATGGAGCGCGCCGGGTTAGCGACATGCCGGGGGCATGTTGCCCGGCGGCGACTAGATCAACGTTTAGCGCGCGTTGACACATTCCGACCGGCTCGCCACATGGCGCGCCTTGCCTTCGCCTGGACAGGTGGCCGAGTGGTTAAAGGCAGCAGACTGTAAATCTGCCCGCGCAAGCGTACGCTGGTTCGAATCCAGCCCTGTCCACCATCCCCCAAGGCTTCGTTCCCGACCCGCCGCGAAGAGCCTGCTTTGGGCGCGATCGGGCCTTGCGCGCGCGCTGGCTCGCCCATACCCATTGGTACGGAGGTGCCCACAATGCCTAAGCGCTGGTTATCAACACCCTCCAAAACGGGAAAATCTAGCGAAGTTTAACGCGATAGAATAAGCCTTGGTCAAAGTTCGTCGCGTTCGATTGCTCGGGAGTTGCTTTGATGTCGATGGGAGTCCAACCCGATTGGAGGGGAGCCGGCCGCTTGCCCAGCAATGGCCTGACGTCACGCGACGGCCCGTCGCCGAACGACATCGAAAGCCGCATCGCCCGGCTCTCCGCGGGCCAGCTCGACTGCCTCCTGCTGGTCGACCAGCATTTGTCATCGAAGGAAATCGCCGGCGAGCTCAATATCTCGCCACACACGGTTGATCAAAGAATCCGCCAGGCGCTCCATATTCTGGGGGTCGAGCGCCGCACCCAGGCGGCGCGCCTCGTTGCGCGCCACCGCGGGCCATATCAGCGGTTGATACATCAATCGCCGCATATTGAGCCCAGCGACCCCGACGGTCATCCCGATGCGGCGATCAGACTTCAGATTCGGCACGCTGGTCGCGCAGGGAGGGCTCTCGAAACCGGTTTCAATACCGAGCAGAGGCCGGTGGCGAGGCCCTTCCTGCATTTGCCGTTCGCGACGAGGAGCAACCCCCGCAATGAGATGAGCGTCGGTCAGAGGTTGTTCTGGATCGCGGCAATCGCGATCGGAGCGGCATTCTCGGCCGGCATGTATCTCGCCGGACTTGAGAGCCTCGGGCGGCTACTGAGCCGCTAGCCAAACCGACCCCAGATCGAGCGGACAATCAGCTTCGGGGCGACATGCTCCGGAGAAGGAGCAGATATGCGCAAAGAGAATGTCCACAACGCCGCTTTCGAGGTCGCCGCCCAGGTCCGCGCGCTCGAGGAAAGCATCGAGACCGCCTTGGTCGAGCTGGCGGAATTGCAGACCCGCATGGTCCATGCCCGGGCAGTCACCCGCACCGGCTTCGCCAACAGCCATGCCGCGTTCGAACCGCTCGCGGCGATCGCCGGGGGGCTGATCGCGGCGCGCGGAGCAATCGGCAATTGCCACGAGGCGCTGGCCGAGACGCGCAAGACCATCCCGGGGCTGAGGACCGTCGCTTGGGGCGACGAAGGCGAATGTCCCGACCCCAAGGGCTCGATCAACCTTCAGATCGTCGCCTAACGCAAGGGACTTGACCGGGCGCCGCCAGGCGGTGTCCGGTCAACCGACGATGATAAGACTTGTCCTTTTCAACCTGCTGCTCTTTGGAAGCTGCGGCTATGCGTTATGGAAAGGTACGCGCGACGCCA
>CAVRMK010000003.1:0-22840 GCA_963722545.1 uncultured Alphaproteobacteria bacterium | reverse complement strand
GATCGCGATCTGCCACGACACCCTGCATCTCGCGCTGGGGGTCGCGATCTGGCTCATGCTGGCGAGCGTACTGCGCCGTTCAATCGACGACTGGCTTCCGCTTTTGGGGGTCGGCGCGATCGCACTCCTGAACGAAGCAATCGACTTGTGGGTCGACCTTTGGCCAAGCGTCGGAAAGCAGCTGGGCGAGGGCGCCCGCGATATCCTCGCGACGATCGCGGTTCCGGTTCTCCTGTTCGCCGCGGTCCGGCTCAAGCCGTCGCTTGCCGGTCCTCGCCGCCGCTGACCGCGCCATCGCCGATCCGTTCGCGGACGACGTACAGCGGGCGTTGCTCGTCTACGACCAGGATTCGCCCGACATATTCGCCGAAAATCCCGAGTGACAGCAGCTGCAGGCCTCCAAGGAGGAGGACCGCCCACCATCAGCGAAGCGTAGCCGGGCACGTCGATCCCAAGGACGACGGTGCGAACGACGATGAAGAAGGCGAAGGCGATCGCGCCGAGCGCGACCACTCCTCCGATGTAGCTCCATACACGGAGCGGGATTGTGGACGCGGACGTGATCCCGTCGAGCGCGAAAGTCCACAGCTTCCAGTAACGGAACTTGCTCGAGCCGAGTTGGCGCGCGTCGCGTCGGTAAGAGACGCTCGCGCTCTGGAAATCCCAGCCCAGGCGAACAGGCCCTTCATGAACCGGTTCCGCTCCGGCATCGAGCGAATGACGTCGACGACCTTGCGGTCGATCAGCCGGAAATCGCCGGCATGCTCCGGGATCTTGTCGGCGGTCAGCCAGTTGTGCGCACGGTAGAATAGATCGGCGCTCAGTCGCTTGGAAAATGTGTCGGATTGCCGGTCGTCGCGGACTCCGTAGACGACGTCGAACCCGTCGCGCCACCTGGCGAGCATCTCGCCAAGGACTTCCGGAGGATCCTGCAAATCCACGTCCATCGGAACAATCGCCGAGCCGCAGGCATGGTCGAGGCCCGCCGAAAGCGCCGCTTCCTTGCCGAAATTGCGCGACAGCGACAAAGCGTGGACGCGCCGATCGTTCGAATTTTGCGCTTTTATGGCGTCGAGCGTCCCGTCGCCGCTGCCGTCGTCGATGAACAGGATTTCGAAGCTCTGTCCGGCCGGATCGTTCAATTCGCCAAGGACGCGCGTGACCCGCTCGACGAACGGCGCGATCGACTCGGCTTCGTCCTTGACCGGAACGACGATAGACAGGACGGGACTGCTCACCGGTGAACTCCGGGGTCGAACGCTCGGCTGTTGGCTCCTGGCATCATCGACTTGCCCTGCCATGACTTTCGCCTACTTGCGAGCCCAACTAAAGCGCCAAGCCCACCCGCTGCAACCGAGGTCGCGTATGTCAGGAAGACCGGCTCAAGTCGCGGTAGGGCCGCAGGAAATCGAGGGCCGGGCCCGCGGGGGCCAAGCGGTGCGGATGGGCCTCGCGCTGGTCCCATTGATCCTGGCGATGGCGGTCTGGGCAATGACGCCGTCGATCGGGATCAACGCGGATTCGCCGCGCTATCTCGCCGGCTCCGCGATGCGGACCGCGACCTATCCCATTTTTCTCGATCTCGTGAATGGTGCCGCGCTGCTGCCCATGCAATTGTTTCTGTTTGCCGGGTCGCTCAGCTGGTTCGCGATTTACGTCGGCCGTTACCTGGCGTTCTGGCTGACGGCGCTGCTGACCGTGGCGATCGCAATCAACCCCTACGTCTGGCAGCTGCAGGGGACCATCTTGAGCGAGTCGCTGACAACCCCGCTGCTGACGATTATCGCGGGCTGCCTGATTGCCTTTTCGATTGCCGGCCGATCGGGACCGATGGTCGCGGCCGCGCTCCTCAGCGGGCTCGCGGTGACAATTTCGGCCCGCGCTCTTCGCCATTATTCTCGCGCTGCTCATTGCGGTGTGGATCGTGCCGGGGATCAAGCGTTTCCGCCTGACGGCGCTGACGCTTCTGGCATTTTCCGCTCCGATCGTGGCCGAGCGAGCCTATTCGCGAGCCGTCCACGGCTCCGACCTGACCTCGCCGATGGGCCGGCACGCCTTCATGAAGGCAGCCATTCTTGAAGCTCCGCCGACCGAGCTTGCTACCTCGGACCCGCTCCGGAAACGGCTCGTGCAAGCGCTCAATCGTGATTTCGAGCCGGTCCGGAACCTGATCGCCAAGGCTGAAGACCGCAACCTCCGCTATATCCTGCTCACCAATTACGAAGCGTGCTCCGCCTGGCCATGCGGCAACAGCATCATCCGGCCATTTGCCGTCACGGAAGCCGAGCTTCACAAAGCCATGTTCGACGTCGGAATCGCGCGCTTGAAGGATTCCCCGGCCGGCTATGCGTGGCTGACGCTCGGCGAGTATCACCGCATGTGGCTACTCCACCCGCGCAAGCATCCCCTACTCGCGAGAGAGTATAATGATTTCCTGAAGCGCGAGGCGCCAATACCATTCCAGCCGCTGCTGGGTGAGGAAGGGCAACCGACACCGTCAGATCAGCAGAGCGAAATCTATCGGCTCAACCGGTGGGGTTTTGCCGCGATCGGCATTGCGGCAGGGCTGCTGACGATCATCGCCGCCTTATGGCATCGCAGTCCCACCATGCGGGCGGGCTTCGTGCTCCTTGCCGGGACCCAGGCCGTGCTGCTGTTCAGCGCGGCAGTCGCGGTCGGCTTACCGCGCTATCCGATGGGCCTATGGCCGATTCTCGGTGTCGGGATTGCTGATGGCCGTGGTTGGGCTTGCCGCTGCGCTGTTTCGGATTCCCTTTGCGGCGGAGCTTCCGGGGCAGGGCCAGCGGATTCAGGACGGCGGGGCTGTTAAGTGACGCCTTATTGGATTCTGTTCGGTTATTTCGCGCTCGGCAGCTTCATCGCTCGCGGCCGGCCGGGTCCCGATGTCCCGTATTTCAGCGCAGGCCTGATGATCGGCATGCTTGCAATCGTCCTGATGATCGGGTTGCGCGACACGGTCGGCGTGGACTGGGTCACCTATGAGCGGATCTTTCAGTGGGTCGGCGTTCGCGACCTCGAGTATGTGGTCCAATTCAATGACCCGGGCTATCGAGCGCTGAATTGGCTGGTGTATCAGCTCGGCGCCGGGATTTGGCTCGTCAACCTGGTGTGCGCGGCGGTCTTCACCTGGGGTTTCTGGCGGTTCGCTAGAATTCAGCCGTTCCCGTGGATCGCCGTGATGATCGCGGTTCCCTATCTCATCATCGTCGTGGCGATGAACTACACCCGCCAGGCCGTGGCGATCGGCTTCGTCCTCGCCGGCCTCGCCTCGCTGTCGCGCGGCGGCGGATTCTGGAAATATTTCGCCTATCTCGCCACCGCCGCTTTGTTCACTCGTCGGCGCTCGTCGCCCTTCCCCTGGGAATGTTCGGGCTCCGCCGCAATCGGTTGGCGCAGCTGGCGCTGATCCCCGCCGCCCTATACGCGATCAACAGCGGGTTCATCAGAGACCCGGTCGATCACCTGGTTCGAATCTACATCGATACGGGCCTTCAATCCGAAGGCACCCAGGTCCGTGTTGCCCTATGCGTCGTTCCCGCGCTGCTGTTCTTTCTATTGCGGTCGAAACTGCGGTTCGATCGCGACGAGGAAATATTGTGGCGCAATTTCTCGCTGGCCGCTTTCGGGCTCGTGGCGCTGCTGTTCATTTTTCCATCAAGTACCGTCGTCGATCGCATTGCCCTCTATTTGCTGCCGCTCCAGGTCGTCGTGTTCGCCCGATTGCCGTTCGTCCTCAATAGCGAGATGCAGGCGAAAGCGATCCTGGTCCCGCTGTTCGCGGCGGTGCTGTTCGTATGGCTGAACTTCGCCATCAACGCCCATGCGTGGATCCCGTATCGGATGTTCGGTTGGTGATTTTCCATGGATAAATCCGCCCCAGAGGTGACGATCGTGGACGCCGGGATCGGCAACGTCCGCTCGGTCCTGCGGATGTTCGAGGAAGCCGGAGTCGAGGCGGTGCTCGCCGTCAGCCCCGGAGAGGTCGAGGATGCGCGCCGGCTGGTCCTGCCCGGCGTGGGGGCGTTCGACGCCGGGATGACGGCGATCGAGCGAGGGGGATGGCGGCCGGCGCTCGACCGGCTCGCGCTCGAGAAAGGCATACCGGTGCTCGGCATTTGCCTCGGAATGCAGCTCTTCTGCCGCCGAAGCGTCGAAGGCGCCGCGCCCGGGCTTGGCTGGATCGCGGCCGACGTCGAGCGGCTCGATACCGGCGGCGACCCCCGCCTCAAGCTTCCGCACATGGGCTGGTCGGATGTCATCGCCTGCCGGGAGAACCCGCTGATCGAGGCGGACGATCCTCCGCCGCGCTTCTACCACGTGCACAAATATCATGTGGTCTGCGACGACCCGGCGGACGTGCTGGCGACCGCCGAATATGGCCGCCCGTTCGTCAGCGCGGTCCAGCGCGGCCGGATTTACGGAGTCCAGTTCCATCCCGAAAAGAGCCATCGCTTCGGCATGGCGCTGCTCGCCCGCTTCGCCGCGCTGCCGTGCTGAGGCCGCGCCTGATCCCCTGCCTGCTGCTCAGCGGCGAGAGGCTGGTGAAGACCCGCCGCTTTGCCGCTCCGGCCTATGTCGGCGATCCGATCAACGCGATCCGCATCTTCAACGAAAAGGAAGTGGACGAGCTGATGGTGCTCGATATCGGCGCGAGCCGATCGCGCTCGGGGCCGAACTTCGATCTCATCGAGCAGTTGGCGAGCGAATGCTTCATCCCGCTGACCTATGGCGGCGGCATTCGAAGCGGCGAAGACGCGCGCCGCTTGTTCGCCGCCGGAGTCGAGAAACTCTGTCTCCAGTCTGCCTTTTTCGAGCGGCCCGAGACGGTTCGCGAGATCGCGGATCATGCCGGAGAGCAGGCGGTGGTCGTTTCGATCGATGTCATCACCGACCGGAAGGGGCGCCGCAAATTGCGGTCGCCGGCGATCGGGCGGACCGCCTTCGGATCGTGGCAGGAGGCGGTCAAGGCGGCCGAGCGCTTCGGCGCCGGCGAGGTGCTCCTCACCAATGCCGATCGCGACGGAACCCTCGAAGGCCTCGACCTCGAGCTCGTTGCCGAGGGCAGCGCACTGGTCGACGTTCCGGTGATCGCGGCCGGCGGAGCCAATTCGCTCGAGGACATCCGACGAGCCGTGGACGCCGGGGCGAGCGCCGTCGCTGCCGGAGCGTTCTTCGTTTTCTACGGCCCGCACCGGGCGGTCCTGATCACGTATCCGCGCTACGACGAGCTCATGGCGTTGTGGAGGGCTGCCTGACCGGCCGGGCGGCGAGGTCGAGCGCGGCGTCGCGGAAGGAATCGCGATAGAGGGCCGCCCCGGTCCAGGTGTCGCCCGCGCGCTCGGCCATGGCATCGATGGCCCCGGGCGTACGGAGGAGCTCGGCGATCCGTTTTGCCGCATCGTCGAGCTTTTCGGGGTCGACGATCAGCCCATTGTCCCCGTCGCGAACATAGTGCGGGATTTCACCAACTGCAGTGACGACCGGAACAAGGCCGAGTTGCATCGCCTCGATCACCGACATTGCCATCCCTTCCATCCGGCTCAATTGCAGGAACAGGCCGTGTCCGGCAGCGGCGGCGGCGAGACTGTCGCGCTCGAGCGGTCCGCGGAACGCAACGCGATCGGCAATGCCGAGCTCGCGGGCCAGCGCTTCGAGATTGGCGCGCTCGCCATCGTCGGGGCCCCACAGGTCGAAACGGACATCGACGCCCAGAGCCACTAGCCGCGCAATCAGACCGAGCGCCCGGTCGTGGCCCTTTTGGCGATGAAGCCGGCTCCAGTTTACGAAGTGGGCCGCTGACGCTGTGTACGGGGGCGCTGCGACCGGTTCGATTACGAAGGAGATGACCCGTCTCGGAATTGCGCGGCCTCGCGTTCGCGTTTTCAGCGTCGATTCGGAGTTGGCCCAGGCCTCGTCGGCAAACCCGAGCCCAACTGCGTGAAGCCACCGGTCGGCGGAATGGACCGGCCTTGGAAAATGGAAAAAGCATACCAGCCGCGTGCGCGGCCGAAGCAGCTTGACCGCGAGGCCGACGATCAGGCTTCGCCATAACGAGCAGACAAGCACGTCGGGTCGGAGCGCAAGCACCGTCCGGGCCCCCGCGACATAGGCCCAAGGATTATGGAGCGACCGGCCTGGCGAGTCCGAAATCCGCTGTTTGTTCCGAGCGATCGTCGCTCCAGCGAAGAAGACCAGCCGGAAATCGCCGCCCGCAAATTCATGCTCGGCGGCCGATCGCGCCGCGGTCTCGACTCCGCCGAGCCCGTCAATCGGAACCAGGTGGACGATCCGCGGTGGCTCCTCCCGCGACGGCCTCGAACCGCTCGTCACTGGGCCTTGCGGCCGCAGGCGACCCAATAAGGCGAGGAGTTGCTGAATTTGATGTCGACCAGCCCGCAGTCGGTCATCATCGCCCGCACCTCGTCCTTCGTGAATCTCTTCTCCAGCCGGGTCCCGAAGCGGTCCAGTGCATCGGTGCGCATCGTGTAGAAGCTATAGTTTCGATAGGCGCTGAGCGGGATATTCTCGACGTTGCGGCCGCGCCGTTCGAGCCAGCGTGCCGTGCGCGCGAGCGGAAGATAGACGGTCGCGGCGATCGCATTGGCGAACCCCGCTCGGAGCGGGAAGGGGAGGCGCGAGATCGCCCGGCGGCCGACGTCCGAGACCCGCCACGCGAGTCGAAAGGCCGTCGGCCGGTTGTCGAGCGCATAATAGAGGTAGACGAGAAACGGCGCCCCCGGCTTGAGCTTGCAGACGCAGCTTCGCATCCCTTCTCGGGTGTCGGGAATATGATGCAGGACGCCGAGGCAATAGCCGAAGTCCTGGCTTTGGTCGGCAAGCGGAATATCGCCCACCGAGGCGAGATGGAAATCGACGTTGCCAAGGCCGCCAAGGACTCGCCGAGCGACGTCGAGCGCCTTGGCCGAGGGGTCGATGCAGTGCAGCCGGCCGACTCGTGGAGCGACCATCCGCGCCCATCGTCCCGATCCGCAGCCCAGGTCGAAACCCTCCGCGCCATGCGGCAGGGACTCGAACGGAAAGATCGCGAAATAGCTCTTGAACCGCTCGCTCAGTTCGGCTTCGGGCAAGGCCGACTGGTCGAATCGCGCCCATTCGTCGCCGAAGCCCTCGACGGTCTTGGGGTCGATATTCGCGGATTGGCTGCCCTTGCTCATCGCCGACCAGTCATACTTGCCTTTGCCGTGAAGCCGAACCGCCCAGCACGATCGGCCCTTGTCGATTGGCGCGGTCCTTGTCACGACGCGCTTGGCTAAGTCCAGCCGGCCCCGGCAAGGAAGCATGAGAGTGAATTGCGCGCCAATCCGGCTTCCGGGCCATAAAACCTTCGTTAGACCCGCCTAGATGTGCGGGATCGCCGGACTGTTCGGTCCAGTCGGATCGAACCTTGCGCCGATCGCGGCGATGATCGGGACGCTGGCGCATCGTGGGCCGGACGGCGAGGGCATCTGGTCGGATCCCGAAGCGGGAATCGCGCTCGCCACACGGCGGCTGGCCATCATCGACCGGTCCGACGCCGGCCGCCAGCCGATGATCTCGGCCGACGGGCGGTTCGTCCTCAGCTTCAACGGAGAAATCTATAACCACCCCGAGCTCCGCGCCCGGCTCGAAAGCGAAGGGCTCAGCCCCGCCCGGCGGCTGGCGCGGGCACAGCGACACCGAGACGTTCCTCCAGGCCATCGCCGCCTGGGGTCTCGGCCCTGCGCTCGATTCGGCGGCCGGGATGTTCGCCTTCGCGCTGTGGGACAGGAACGAGCGGACACTCCGGTTGGTCCGCGACCGATTCGGCGAAAAGCCCTTATATTATGGCTGGATCGGACGGACCCTTGCGTTCGGATCGGAACTCAAGGCGCTGCGGGCCTTTCCCGGCTTTGCTGCCGAAATCGACCGGCGCGCGCTCGGCCTGTTCATGGCCCGCGCCTACGTTCCCGCGCCGCTGTCGATCTTCCGCGGAATCTTCAAGCTTCCCCCGGCAAGCATCCTCACCGTCGAGCAGGGTGCCGAGCCGTTGAGCGAGCCGCCGGAGCCCGGCGTCTTTGCGCGCGGCGTCGGGCTCAAATCCTATTGGTCCTACGGCGACGTGATCGAAGCCGGCCTCGACGACCCCATCGAGGACGACGACGAGGCGATCGAGCAACTGGAAATTGCCTTGTCACGGGCGATTGCAGCCCAGGCGCTCGCCGACGTTCCGGTCGGCGCCTTCCTGTCGGGCGGGATCGACAGCTCGACGATCGTTGCGCTCTACCAGAAATATTCGAGCGTTCCGGTGAAGACCTTCACCATCGGCTTTTCCGAGCAGGGCTATAATGAGGCCGAATATGCTCGGGCGGTTGCTCGGCATTTCGGAACCGACCATCACGAGCGGATCGTGACCCCGTCCGACGCGCTCGACGTCATTCCGCTGCTCCCACGGATTTATGACGAGCCGTTTGCGGACCCGTCGCAAATCCCGACCTATCTGGTCAGCGCCTTCGCCCGGGAGAAAGTCACCGTGGCCTTGTCCGGCGACGGCGGCGACGAGCTGTTCGGCGGCTATACCCGCTATTCCTCGCTAGCCCGCGCCTGGTCGGTGATGAAGGCGGGAAGGGGACTCGCTCGGCCCGTCGCCCGGTTGCTCGGTCACGTCCCGGCCCCGGCGCTAAGCCTTGCCGCGAGCCTTGCTCGGCGCCGGCGGCAAATGCCGGAGTTCGGAGCCAAGGCGCGGCGCACTTTGGGGCTGCTCGGCCGCTCGAAGACGCTCGACGAGCTGATGGCTGGCTTCCTCGATCCGTGGTCGGCGAGCTCCCCGGTCCTCGGCGCGGATTTGCGCGGGTTCGGCAAGCTCGACCTCGAGCCGGGCGGTCGCGGTGGAAGCGCGCTTCGAATGATGCACGCCGACGCGCTCAGCTATTTGCCCGACGACGTTCTCACCAAGGTTGACCGTGCGTCGATGGCGGTCGGTCTCGAGGCGCACGCGCCCTTCCTCGACCATCGAGTCGCCGAGCTCGCCGCGCGGCTCCCGATGCGGCTCAAGGTCCGCCGCGCGCAGGGCAAGCCGATCCTTCGCCGGCTACTTGGCCGCGAGGCCCCGGCCGAGCTGTTTGAGCGCCCCAAGGCCGGTTTCTCGGTGCCGGTCGGGGCGTGGTTGCGGGGCCCGCTCAGGGATTGGGCCGACGATTTGCTCGAGCCGAAGACGCTTGCCAAGGCCGGCCTGCTCGATCCGGCGCAGGTCGAGGACCGATGGCGGCGCCACCGCGATGGCCGCGACGATGAATCCGCGGCCCTGTGGCCTGTGCTGATGTTCGAAGCTTGGCGCGCAAGCCTCTGATTCGGATGGATCGGTCACGAGTGTCGCCCAACGGCAACATTTTTTGTTTAATGCGGTGGAAAGCAACTTCACATTGGACTAAGCGTTTGCGCCCTTAATCGGTGACCTTTGTTAAACGGGAGATGACGGATGAGTAAGCGTATGCTTGGCTATGTCGTGGCCGGAGCCTTGATGGCCTCCTCGACTGTCTCAGTCGCGGCGGCGGTTCCCTCCGCGCCCGTGAGCAATCCCTGGGCGTCTCTCAGCATGTTGAGCGGCGCGGCAGCGGCCACAACCTATTGCGGCGCCTCGGCGGCGCTCGCCGGAGCCGCCAGTGCCGTCGCTCCCGGCGGCTGCGTCCTTCCTCAGGTCGACCCGGCCGGCGCGGTGCCGGTTGCCCAGTCGGCTCCGCCGCGCCCGATCCCGGTGCCGCCGGTCGAGCCCACCGGGGGTCTCTATTTTGACCCGCTGCTCCTCGGGATCGGCGCGGTCGCACTCGCGGCTCTGATCTATTTCGTCCTGATCAAGAAGGGCGGCGACAGCCCCGACAGTCCCGCTTAATCGTCCGTTCCATTCGCAGGTGAAGGGTAAAGCGTCATGACCAAGGGCTTGTTTCTTCGAACTCGCCGCCGTTGCCGCAACGGTCGTTCCGACGGCGGCTTTGGCCCAGGCCACCGGCGCCGAGCTGGTCGGCCAACCGATCCAGGTGACCACCAACGGGGTCACCAACATCGTCTATCTCGATCCGGGCGGAAGCCTTCGGATCCTCACCCCGGCTTCGAACACCATCGCCGGCACCTGGCAGATTGCCGGTGGCCAGCTGTGCCTCAATGTCGCCGGATCGACCGAGTGCATTCCCTATTCCTCGCCGTTCCAGCCCGGCGCCCCGCAGACGTTCATGACCTCATGCAACGCCTCGACGACCTGGCTCGCCCAGAACGTCAACAGTCCGATGGGCGCGAGCGAACGCGGTCACTGATCGGGCCCAATGAAAGAATTGAATTAACGGCCGGGGCCGCGGGTCATTCCGCGGCCTCGAACGTTTCGCGCAGGCCTTGAAGCGACGCCTCGTGCGTTAAATCGAGGTGAAGCGGGCTGACCGCGACATAGCCGTCGTCGATTGCCTCGAGATCGGTCGAATGCCCCGGGGTCTGGACCATCGGCCCGAGCCCGAACCAGTAATAATCATAGCCGCGCGGGTCGGTCCGTTCGACGATCCGGAGCCGACCGTAGTCGCGAAGCCCCTGGCGGCAGATCCGGATTCCCTTGACCTCGTCGGGGGCAAGCGCGGGAAAATTGACGTTGATCAGGGTCCCGGGGCCGGAATCGAACTTGATCAGCCGGGCAAGGACCTGCTCGGTCCAGGCTTCGGCCGCGGCGAACGGCACGGTGTCGCCCATGCCCTCGCGCGAATAGGCCTGGCTGAGCGCGATCGACCGCACGCCGGCGAGCGCGCCTTCCATCGCCGCCGAGACGGTCCCCGAGTAAGTGACGTCTTCCGCCAGATTGGCGCCCCGGTTGATCCCCGACAGGACGATGTCGGGCGGATTGTCTTTCATCACATGGGCCAGCGCGAGCATCACCGCGTCGGTCGGAGTGCCGGTGACGGAGAAGCGCCGCTCGTCGTGGCGGCGGAGCCTGACTGGCTTGGTGAGAGTTAGCGAGTGGCCCGCGCCGGACTGTTCCTCCGCCGGCGCGACGATCCAAATGTCGTCGCTGAGGCGCCGCGCGATCGATTCGAGAAGCTTGAGCCCGCGGGCGTTGACGCCGTCGTCGTTGGTCAGGAGAAACCGCATCCGGCGCGCTATGGGCGAGCCAGCGCTCTCCCGCAACTGGTGCCCAACCGGCCCGCGACCTGCGCTCTATCCGCAACAGCGTTGGTGATTTCGTCACCCGACATTCGTCAGTTCTTGTTAAGCAGTGCGGTCCTAACTATAGGCGACTGTTGGGGAAGGCAGGCACGTCCTGCGGGGGATAACTCCCGGGAATATCTGCCTATTTCGCCTCCGGCCGACCCGGTGGCCCGGATCGGGCGGAGACGACTTTGGGGCGTCTCGCGTTGTTTTCGGGACGCGTGTTCGGGGAGGACACTATGGCGACCGCGCTACGCGATCTCTACGGCAAAAAAGACTTCTGTTTCGACCGTTTGATCCTTCCGGAGGGTTATCGCCCCTCGGACGACGACGAGTTCATGTGCGACGAGCACCGCGCCTACTTCCTCCGCAAGCTGAGGGACTGGAAGGAAGCGATTATCGAGGAATCGCGCGCCACCATCTCGCAGCTTCAGGCGGATTCGCTTCGCGAACCCGACCTCGCCGACCGCGCCTCGAGCGAGACCGATTGGTCGATCGAGCTTCGCACCCGCGACCGCCAGCGCAAGCTGATCGCCAAGATCGATTGCGCGATCCGCCGGCTCTACGAGGGCGAATACGGCTATTGCGAGGTGACCGGCGATCCGATCTCGCTGCGCCGGCTTGAGGCCCGTCCGGTCGCGACCATGACCCTGGAAGCACAGGAAACCCACGAGCGCATCGAGCGCGTTTCGCGCGACGATTAAAGGTCGCGCGGCCCGTCAGGGTCGGGAAATCTGCGGGTCAGCGGCGCGGCATATTTAGCCGCGCCCGGGTTCGAAACGTCTTGGCTAGTGGGTGAAATGGCCCGCCAGCGCGTCCTTCAATCTCAGTTTTTCTTTCTTGAGGCGGTGGAGCAGGTCGTCGTCGGGGTGGGGTCGGTTTTCTTCTTCTTCGATCAGCGCGTGAAGCGCGGCATGCTTCGACTCCAATTCCTCGACCTGTGCAGTATCCATCGGTGCCTCTCCCTCAAGTTGGTGTCAGCGAGGGGCAGTAAAACATGATTTCACACGATTGTAACCTGATTATCCGCCGCTCGGCTCCGGCCTGGTGCGGGTCGTCGATGGAAAGCCCTTGCAACGCGACCCGTTCCGGGAGGGGCCGAGTTGGAGTAGTCTGCGTGTCGCGATGAACAACGACAATCCGGCGGAGGGATCCAACTTCGAACTCGAAGCACTTCGCACCGAGCATCGCGAGCTCGACCGGACGATCGCCGAGCTCACTCGCGAAATCGGTGGCGACCAGCTCGAGATTGCCCGGCTCAAGAAGCGCAAGCTCATGATCAAGGACCGGATCCAGCGGATCCTCGATTCGCGCATTCCCGACATCATTGCCTGACCTGTCCCGAACGGGGACGATCGGCGCGCGAAGGGCACTCTTGGCCGGCCCGGGCATTCCCACCGCGAGGCAAGAGTGGCAATCTTGATCCAGATGGATGATTCGACCCCCCGCGACGCGGAGCGCATCACCTCGCGGCTGATCGACTCGCTTTACACCGAGGCGATGCTCCTGGCCGACGAGACCCGCTCCTATTTCGACGATTGCGGCCGCGAGGAGCGAGCCGCGCTCGATCCGTTCGCACGGGTCGGATTCGCCTGCGAATCGCTCAAGGTCACGACTCGGATCATGCACATCGTCGCCTGGCTATTGACCCAGCGGGCCATCGAAAACGGCGAAATCGCGCTGGCCGACGGCCGCCGCCCCGAACGCCGGCTCGGCAATGCCCAGGACAGCGACGCCGCGGTGGTCGAGCAGCTGCCCGAGTCAGCGCAGCGCCTCATTACGGCGAGCATGGATCTCTATGCGCGGATCAAACGGATCGACGAGAGTCCGAGCCAAATGGAAGCGGCGCACAGCCCGGCGCGCGCCTTGATGGGCCGGCTTGAGCGGGACCTGCGCTGGAATTGACGCCCGACCGCTCATAAAGCGGCGCAATGCGCGACTTCACTTTCCATTACGGCCCGCGACTGATCGTCGCTGACGGTGCGCATGGCGAGCTTGCCGCATTGATTCCGCCCGGCCCGTGCCTGTTCGTCACCGACGAGACCTTGCTCCGCCTCGGAATCGCCGGTCCGTATCTCGAGGCGCTGCGCGAAGAGCGCGACGTGGCCGTGTTCGACAAGGTGGAAGCGGACCCGTCGCGCGCGACGCTTCTCGCGGCGGTCGATCTTGGGCGCTCGATCGGCGCGACGTCGGTCGTCGGCTTCGGCGGCGGAAGCCCGATGGATGTCGCCAAGCTCGCCGCTTATCTGCTCGGATCGGGCGACGACCTCGAGAGCATCTGGGGTGTGGAGCTGGCGACCGGACGACGCCTTCCGTTGGTCCTTATCCCGACGACCGCGGGAACCGGCTCCGAAGTCACGCCGATCTCGGTGATCACCATCGAGGACGGGACCAAGCTCGCGGTAAACGCCCGGGCGCTTACCGCCGACTGCGCGATCCTCGACCCCGAACTCACCGTCGGACTCCCGCGCCATGTCACCGCGGCGACCGGGATCGACGCCATGGTCCACGCGATCGAAGCCTATACATCGGCGCGGCTCAAGAACCCGGTTTCGGACCTGTTCGCGCTGAATGCGCTGAAGCTGCTCAGCGCGAACCTCGAACGGGCCTGCGAGCACCCCGAAGATCGCGACGCCCGCCGCGCGATGCTGCTCGGCGCGCATTTCGCCGGTGTCGCCTTTTCCAATGCGCCCGTCGCGGGGGTCCATGCGCTCGCTTATCCATTGGGCGGTCTGCACCATCTCCCCCATGGCCTCTGCAATGCGCTGATGCTCCGCCCGGTGCTCGAACATAATAGCGAGGCCGCGCGCGAGCTTTACGCCGAGCTCGCACCGATCATCGATCCCGGCTGCGAGGCCTCGGGGACGCAGGGTCGGGTCCGCGCCTTGATCGACGGTCTCGACCGGCTGTGCCGCTCGACCGGCCTCCAGCTCCGGCTTCGCGACCACGGCATTCCCGCCGACGATGTCGACCGGCTCGCGCGAGAATCGATGAAGCAGCAACGGTTGCTGGTGAACAACCCTTGCGAAATCAATGAAGGCGACGCGCGCCGGCTCTACGAGGCGGCCTGGTGAACCGAAAGCCGGTGGCATCGCGGGCCGAGTTCAAGGCGTGGCGAAGCTTCACGACCCGCTGGGCCGACAATGACGCCTACGGGCACGTCAACAACACCGTCTATTACGAGTGGTTCGACAGCGCGGTGAACGCATGGCTGGTCGATCAGGGGCTGCTCGACATCGAGGAGGGCGACCCGATCGCGTTGGTCGTCGGGACCCATTGCACCTACTCGGCCCCGCTCGCCTTCCCGGAGGTCGTCGAAGTCGGTCTCGCCGTTGCGCATCTCGGCCGGTCGAGCATGCGCTATCGGATCGGTGTGTTCGCCGCGGGGGCCGAGACCGCGGCGGCAGAGGGCGAGTTCGTGCACGTGATGGTCGATCGTTCGACACGGCGACCGGTCGAAATCCCCGAGGACTGGAGAGCCGCGCTCGATTCGATCTGCGCCTAGCCGCAGATCCGCGCCCTGGCCTCGGCATATTGCGCGGCGAGCAGATCGACGAGGTCGCCGGCGGGACGCACCCGGTCGATTGCGCCGATCCCCTGGCCCGACCCCCAGATATCCTTCCACGCCTTGGCCGATCCGCCTTCGCCGCTCCCGAACTTCATCGCCGTCGGGTCGCTCCCTTCGAGCGCGGCCGGATCAAGCCCGGCGCGGACGATTGAGCCCTTGAGATAATTGCCGTGGATGCCGGTGAAGAGGCTCGAATAGACGATGTCCGCGGCGCCGCTGGCGACGATCTCCTGCTTGTAGTCGTCGCTCGCCCGCGCCTCGTCGGTCGCGATGAAGGGCGAGCCGATGTAAGCAAGGTCCGCGCCCATCGCCTGCGCCGCCAGGACCGCGCTTCCGGTGGCGATCGATCCCGACAGGACCAAAGGGCCGTCGAACCATTGCCGGATTTCCTGCACCAAAGCGAACGGCGACCAGCGGCCCGCATGACCGCCTGCGCCGGCGGCAACCGCGATGATCCCGTCGGCGCCTTTCTCGATCGCCTTTCGCGCGAAGCGGTCATCGATGATGTCGTGGAGCGTAATCCCGCCCCATGAGTGAACCGCCTGGTTGAGCTCGACCCGCGCTCCCAATGAGGTGATGACGATCGGCACCTTCCATTTGGCGCAAGTCGCCATATCGTCTTCGAACCGGTCGTTGGAGCGATGGACGATCTGGTTGACCGCAAAGGGCGCGGCGGGACGGTCGGGATGATCGCGGTCGTGAGCCGCTAGCGCGTCCGTAATCTCGTGAAGCCATTCGTCGAGCTGGCTTTGCGGCCGCGCGTTCAAGGCGGGAAAGCTGCCGACGATCCCGGCCTTGCACTGGGCGATGACCAGCGCCGGGTTGGAGATGATGAACAAGGGCGCGCCGATCGCCGGGATTCGGAGTCCCTGGAGAATTGCCGGAAGCGCCATCATTCGACCCCGTGATAGTCGCGATACCAGGCGACGAAGCGCGGCACGCCCTCGTCGATCGTCGTCGCCGGCTGGAAGCCCAGGTCGCGCTCGCTCAGTCCGATGTCGGCGGCGGTCTCGGCGATGTCGCCAGGCTGCATCGGCAGCTCATCGACGATCGCCGCCCGTCCCGTCGCTTGCTCGAGCAATGCGATCACCCGCCCCAATTCCTCGCTGCGGCTGTTGCCGAGATTGTAGAGGGCGTGTGGAGCCGTGCTTCCGCCCGCCTTTTCGCGGCCGTCGTCGGCGGGCGGGCGGTCGAGCGCGGCGACGACGCCGGCGACGACGTCATCGATAAAGGTGAAGTCGCGGCGCAGCTTCCCGCTATTGTAGAGCGGGATCGGGGTCCCCTCGAACAAGGCGCGGGTGAAGATGTACATCGCCATGTCGGGCCGGCCCCACGGGCCGTAAACGGTGAAGAAGCGCAGGCCGGTCGCCGGGATCCGGTAGAGGCTCGAATAGCTCTCGGTCAGCAATTCGTCGGCCCTTTTGGTCGCCGCGTAGAGCGACATCGGATGGTCGACCCGGTCCTCGACCCGAAAGGGCAGCGCCGCCGTTCCGCCATAGACCGAGGAGGAAGACGCGTAGACGAAGTGCGCTGTCGCGACCTTCCGTGCAAGTTCGAGCATGTTGAACTGGCCGACGAGATTCGAGCGCACGTAGGCGGCGGGATTGTCGATGCTGTAGCGGACCCCGGCCTGGGCGCCGAAATGGACAATCGCTCCGATCTCGTGGCGGCTAGCCAGCTGGCCGAGAGGCTCGGCCTCGGCGAAATCCACCTTTTCGAAGATGAAGCGGTCGCCATGCTCGCGCGCGATCCGGTCGATCCGCGCCTGCTTCAGGGCGGGGTCGTAATAGTCATTGAGGTTGTCGATGCCGACCACCGCGTCGCCGCGGGCAAGCAAAGCTCGGCAGGTTTCCGACCCGATAAACCCGGCCGCGCCGGTGACCACAGTGACCATTGCCGGTGGCATAGGGGGCTGCCCAGCCGACCGGAAGAGCGATGTTGAAGAAAAAGTGGAGAGTTGGGCCGAACGCTTTCAATCATTCCGGCGCTAACAGCGCCAACATTGCAAAGCTCGCAAGCCAATGCTCGCCCATATAGTCGCCCGAGACATGCGGAAGCGCCGCCGAAAAATGCGCCCGCGCAGCCACCTGTGCGATCCTTCGCTCCGTTGGCGGCAACTGAGGCGCGATCCACCGCCAGCACCAGGCCCGGCTGAGGTTCAAGCCGTCAAGATGGGCGATCTTGCCGTCGCTGCGGTCGCTGACAAGCGCAGGCTCAAGGAGGGTCGCAGGCTCGCGCAGGGCGATGCGCGGCAGGAACTGCCCAAACCACTCCGGAAACGACGGCTCATGCGCGCGCATCATGCACAAGGCTTCAATCAGAGCGGGCGACAGGAAGTCGTCTCCGCCTGGCTCCCAGGCCTGGCAGTCGCGGTCGGCTCCATACCAGTACAGCGCGCGGTCGCGGATCAGCGTGTCGAGCGCAGAATCGAAAGTCTCGGCCCATTCGAGCGACAGGATCAGCGCGAAGGCCGTGTTGAAATGCGTGCCAACGCGGATCGGGTAGGTGAGGAGAGGAAGGTACGCACTTAGCCGCTCGGCGAAGGCACGGGCGAGCGGTTCGATCTCCGCGGCCCAGTCCTTGTCCCGGTGGCGGGTGGCTTCGAGGTGCAGGTAGAGCAGCCAGGCCCAGCCGTAGGGCCGTTCGAATCCCCGGCTGGTCGGCCGGTCGAGATAGGCCAGCTCGCCGGCCATCTTTTCCGGCGTGAACGTCGAATCGGCCAGCACAGCGATGTCCTGAGCTTCGGCCAGGTCCGGAAACAGCCGCCTGAGGGTCAGCAGCGTCCACCAGCCGTGCACGCAGCTGTGCCAGTCGAAGCTGCCGAAGAAGATCGGATGAAAGTGTCGCGGCGCGCGGGCATCCTCGTCCGAGCCCAGCACATGATCCATCTTATAGGGATAAGGCCGCACGACATGACCGAGGGCTATGCGCGCGAATTGGGCGGCAAGGCCGGAATCGAGCGTCACCGAAACGCTGCGACGTAGATGATGAGGATGTTGGCCACCAGCAGCGGGAGCGCCGTCGCGATCTGCGCCTTGATCACTGCATATTGATCCTTGAGCTCGAGCAGCGCGACGGGGACGATGTTGAAATTCGCGGCCATGGGAGTCATCAAAGTCCCGCAAAAGCCGGCGAGCATCCCGACCGCGCCAATCACCGCCGGATTGCCGTCATAACCCTGAATGAGGAGCGGTACGCCGATCGCGGCGGCCATGACCGGGAAGGCCGCGAAGGCATTGCCCATGATCATTGTGAACAGTGCCATCCCGATTCCGAACACAACGACGGTGAGGAAGACGCTGCCGCCAGGAATCATCGAGCGCGTCGTCGTGCCGATGATTTCCCCGATACCCGCCGCCGCGAACAGCACTCCGAGAGCGGCAAGCAATTGCGGCAGCACCGCGGCCCAGCCGATGGCGTCGATCAGCCGCCTGCCTTCCTGCAGCGGCGCCAGGGCGGGGGGCCTTAGCCAGGCGAAGATCGTCGCGAGCGCGAGCAAGACGCCAAGGCCAAGGAAGACGTAGGTTTCGCGCTTGGCCTCGATCCAGCCGAAACTTCCCACCGACGTGTAATTGTAGACGAGCGTGCCGATCAGGGCGGTCGCGGGGATAATCAGCGCGGGCAGGAACAATTGGTTACCGAGCCGCTTCGACCAGGCCTGCCGTTCACTCTCGCTGGTTGTCGGCGGGTGGCTTCTGCCAATGAATCCGAAACCGGCGAGCCCGGCGAGCCCAAGCACAAGTACGCCGTTGGAGAAGTCCCCGATCCTGTCGCCACCAAGCAGGCTCAGGGCCATGAGCCCCCAGAAAGCAGCGTTGCCGAAGCGCTTGCGGTTGGTGCGGTCAAACGCGGACAGCAATGCGAAGGTCGCGAACATCGACCCAGCGAGCACGTAAAGCCAATATAGCGTGATCATGGCGTTCGCCTCGCCAGGCGGCGGTCGAGCAGCAGCAGCCTGGTACCGTGCACCAGGAATGCGACGATGGCCGTCGGGATCGCCCACACCGCCAGTTCGAAGGGGGCGAGGTTATGACCGTAGGTCGCGAGGGTTTGCTGGATCAGCACGATCGAGCCGATCGCGAAGAATATGTCCTCGCCGAAGAACAGCCCGACATTGTCGGTGGCAGCGGCATAGGCCTTCACGGTTTCCGTCGTCTCCTCGTCGAGCTCGCCGTGCTGCTTTTCGGCGGCGGCCAGGGCCATCGGCGCGACCAAGGGCCGGACCGTTTGCGGGTGACCGGCGGTCGAATGGAGGCCAACTGCCGCCGTGATCTGGCGATACAAAAGATAGAGGAGGAGCAACCGCCCGGTGGTGGCGGTCCTGAGCCCGCGGATTACAGACGCGGCCTGCTGCTGAAGCCCGAATCGTTCGAGCAGGCCGATCACCGGAAGGACGATCCACACGATGGCGATGATTCGGTTGTCGTTGAACGCCTTCCCGAAGGTCGAGATCACTTCCACCAGGTCCATGCCGGCGAGCAGACCGGTGGCGAGCGCGGCGGCGGTAACAACGAGCATCGCATTGAGCCGGAGCGCGAACCCGAGAACGACCAGCGCGATGCCGAGCAGCGGCCAATAGTTCATGGCTTGGCTCCAAAGCCGCCGCCTCCGGGCGTCTCGATGACGAAGCGGTCGCCCGCGTGCATCTCGGCCGATCCGCAGGCCTCAAGGAATTCGAGCGAGCCGTCACTTCTCTCGACCCAGTTGCGCCCTGGCGCCGCGTCGGCGCCGCCCATGATCCCTTTCGGCGGGACACGCCGCCGGTTCGACAGAATATTGGCGCGCATCGGTTCGAGGAACGTCATAGCGCGGACCACGCCGTCGCCGCCGCGGTGCTCGCCTTCGCCGCCCGAGCCGCGCCGGATCGCGAAGCTGTCCAGCCGCACCGGCAGCCGGGTTTCGAGCACTTCCGGGTCGGTCAGCCGGCTGTTGGTCATATGCGTCTGAACGGCGCTCGTCCCGTCATGATCCGGCCCCGCGCCGGACCCGCCGGCAATCGTTTCATAATATTGGTGGGTCGTCGTTGCCGAAGGTGAAATTGTTCATCGTCCCCTGGCTCGGCGCCAGCCTGCCGGTCGCCGCGAACAAGGCGTCGGTCACGACCTGGCTGGTTTCGACATTGCCGGCGACCACCGCTGCCGGATAGCTGGGGTTGAGCATCGACCCGTCGGGCACGACCAGCTCGACCGGCCGGAGGCAGCCGTCATTCATCGGGATGTCATCGTCGATCAATGTCCGGAGCACATAGAGCGAGGCGGCGCGGACGATCGAATAAGGCGCGTTGAAATTGTCGCTCAGCTGCGCGCTCGTGCCGGTGAAATCGAATGTCGCTGAGCGGGATGGCTTGTCGATGCGGATTTTCACCGCGACGCGGGCGCCATTATCCATCTCATAATCGAACGCGCCGTCGTCGAGCCGGTCGAGCAGGCGCCGAACCGATTCCTCGGCATTCGCGAGCACGTGGTTCATGTAAGCCGCGACCACCGCGGGCGAATAATCGCGCGCGGTTTGGGCGAGGACCTCGGCCCCGCGCGTGCAGGCGGCGAGCTGGGCCTTCAAGTCGGAGATGTTGCGGTCGGGTGCGCGGGCCGGCCACTTTCCGGACGCGAGCAGAGCGCGGACATCAGCTTCGCAAAAATGGCCTTCATCGACGAGCAACGCATTGTCGATGAGCACGCCCTCCTCGTCGATCGAACGGCTGTCGGGCGGCATCGACCCCGGCGCGATCCCGCCAACGTCGGCATGGTGGCCGCGCGCAGCGACGAACGCGGAAGGCTCGCTATCCTCGTCGGTGTAGAAGACCGGGACGATCACGGTGATGTCCGGCAGATGCGTTCCGCCACGGTAGGGATCGTTGAGCAGATATGCGTCGCCTCGCTGGATTCCGCGGCCGTCGCGTCCTTCCCCGCGGGTTTCGATGATGCGCTTGATGCTCTCCCCCATCGATCCGAGGTGGACCGGGATGTGGGGTGCATTGGCGATCAGCGCGCCTTCGCGGTCGAAGATCGCGCAGGAGAAATCGAGCCGTTCCTTGATGTTCACCGAGGTCGCAGTCGATTGCAGCGCGACGCCCATCTCCTCGGCGATTGCCATGAACAGATTGTTGAAGATCTCGAGCCGCACCGGATCGACGTCGGTGCCAATCGCCTTGGCGCGGTCGAGCGGGACGGCCCGGGTCAGGATCAAAGTCCCGTCGGGCGCGCGCACTGCGCGCCAGCCGGCGTCGACGAACGTGGTCGCAAGGGGATCGAACAAAAGGGCAGGGCCGTCGACGATTTCGCCGGCATCCGCCACGATCATGCCGTCTTGCAGCCGCGAGCCGGATCGACCGATCGCTTCCACCACCAGCGCATCGACGATGACCTCGGCAGCCTCGTCGATGTAGCCGAAACGCTTTCGATGCAGCTCCGCGAACTCCCTTCCCATCTGGTCGGGTGATGCGACCGGCATTTCCAGCGTGGTGTCGCTGCCCGCGGTGCGCAGCCGTGCCCGGTGCTCGACCAGGATCCTGGACCCTTCGAGTCCCTGATCTTCCAGGGCCGCGCGCGCTGCCTCTTCCAATTCCCCAAGCGGCTTCGAGAAATCTTCCGAAAGCGGCCCCAGCCAACTGCGCTCCCGGATGGCCTTCACGTCGGCAAGGCCAATTCCGTAAGCCGACAGAACGCCCGCCAGCGGATGAATCAGAATCCGTTCCATGCCAAGCGCATCGGCGACGGCACAGGCGTGCTGGCCTCCGGCGCCGCCGAAACAGGCGAGCGAATAACGTGTGACATCATGGCCGCGCGCGATCGAGATCTTGCGGATTGCGGCGGCCATGTTGTCGACCGCAATTTCAATGAATCCTGAGGCGATCTCTTCGAGCGTGCTCGTGCCGCCAAGCGCGTCGGCGACCTCCTGCAACCGCGCGCGCGAGGCGTCGGGATCGAGCGGTTGCATTCCGTCCATCCCGAACACGGCCGGGAAATGATCGGGAGAGATTCTGCCGAGGAACAGGTTGCAGTCGGTAACCGTCAGCGGCCCCCCATTTCGGTAACATGCCGGGCCCGGGTTGGCCCCGGCCGATTCCGGGCCAACGCGGAAGCGCATTCCGTCGAACCGGCAGATCGATCCCCCGCCCGCCGCGACGGTGTGGATCTGCATCATCGGCGCCCGAATTCGAACCCCCGCGACGACGCTTTCATCGGCAAGCTCATATTGGCCGGCATAATGCGACACGTCGGTCGAAGTGCCACCCATGTCGAAGCCGATCAGGTGATCGTCCTCGTGCGGAGCGCTTGCCGCGACCATTCCGACAACGCCGCCCGCCGGGCCGGACAAGATCGCGTCCTTGCCGCGGAAGGCGCTCGCTTCGGCGAGGCCGCCGTTCGATTGCATGAAGTGAAGATCGATTTCAGAAGGCAGACCGGCAGCGACGCGGTCGATGTAGCGTCGGAGCACCGGCGAGAGATACGCATCGACGACCGTGGTGTCGCCGCGCCCAACCAGCTTGATCAGCGGCGCGACCTCGTGGCTGACCGACAGCTGGGTAAAGCCGAGCTCACGAGCGATCGCCTCCAGCCGTTCCTCATGCTCGCGGTGCCGCCAGCCATGCACGAGGACGATTGCCAGGGATTCGATTCCGGATTCGCGGACTTCAATCAGGCTTGCGCGCGCGCGATCTTCATCGAGGGGAATCAGCACCTCTCCATTGACGCCGATCCGTTCGTCGATCTCGACGACGCGCTCGTACAGCATCGACGGCAGGATGATGTGGCGGGCGAAGATTTCCGGTCGGGCCTGGTAGCCAATGCGAAGCGCATCCCTGAAGCCGCGGGTGATTGCCAATGCCAGGCGCTCGCCTTTCCGCTCGAGCAGGGCGTTCGTAGCGACAGTGGTCCCAATTCGGACCTCGGCGACCGACCCGCCCTCGTCAGCGATGATCCGGCGGATCGCTTCCAGTGCGGCGTCGCCATATCGCGGATCTTCCGACAGCAGTTTCTCGACCCGTAATCGCCCTTGAGGAGAGCGTGCGACCACGTCTGTGAATGTGCCGCCGCGATCGATTGCGAAGGTCCAGGCTTTGTTCACGCCACATCCAAGCAAAGGCGGCAGCTG
>CAVRMK010000002.1:0-230164 GCA_963722545.1 uncultured Alphaproteobacteria bacterium | reverse complement strand
AGGGAATTGACCGTAGAGACTTGTGCCCTAGTGACTGGCTGCACCTCCACTCTCTTGCCGACAGGTCGCCGGATCGAACCGCCCCTAATCTCGCTTGGCCCGGAATTTTTCGACGCGGTCGAGCCGGCGCAATTCCCACTGTGCACGCCGCGGTTCCTCAACCAGCGCGCGGCGGAGAGCGTCGGGCTTGGCGGGCATGACGAACAATGGTGGACGGCGCATTTCTGCCGTTTCGAGCCGCTTCCCGGCAACCTCGAGCAGCCGCTGGCGCAGCGTTATCACGGCCACCAGTTCCGAGTATACAATCCCGAAATCGGCGACGGCCGCGGTTTCACCTTCGCGCAGGTTCGCGATGACCGCGGCAGATTGCTCGACCTCGGCACCAAGGGCTCGGGAACGACGCCATACAGCCGCCACGCCGACGGGCGACTGACGCTCAAGGGCGGGGTCCGCGAGGTCCTCGCGACCGAAATGCTCGAGGCGCTCGGAGTCAACACGTCGAAGAGCTTCGCCTTGTTCGAGACCGGCGAGGCGCTGGTCCGCGGCGACGAGCCCTCGCCGACGCGCTCGTCGGTCCTGACCCGCCTCAGCCATGGGCACATCCGCATCGGGACCTTCCAGCGCTTCGCCTTCTTCGGCCAGGTCGAGAACATCCGGACCCTCGTCCGCTACTGCCTCGAAAATCTCTATGGCGAGCCGGGCGACGACCCGGTGCGGCTGTTCGACCTCGTCGCATCGGCGACAGCGGGCCTCGCCGCCTCCTATCTCGCGGCGGGTTTCGTCCACGGCGTGCTCAACAGCGACAATATCAACGTCACCGGCGAGAGCTTCGATTACGGGCCGTGGCGGTTCACGCCCGAGTGGGACGCGGGCTTCACCGCCGCTTATTTCGATGAGGCCGGGCTCTATGCGTTCGGGCGCCAGCCCGAGGCGATCCACTGGGACCTCGCCCAGCTCGCCGGCTGCCTGACGCTGGTCGCGGAGGCGCCCGCGCTGACCAAGGTCATGGAAGAATGGCCGCGGCGGTTCGAGGACGCTCTGGTCGAGCGGATGTTGTGGCGGCTCGGGGTCCCGCCGTCCGATGGAGAGACCGACCGCAAGCTGGTCGGCGCGCTGCTCGCCGCGCTCGAAACCCGCGCGGTCACCATCGACCGTTTGTTCTTCGATTGGCGCGGCGGGCGCGACCCCGGCTCCGACGCCTATCCGGCCCAGCCGTTTCGGGCGCTGGCCAGGGCCCTCGAGGGTCGCACTCGCGAGCCTGCGCACCCATATTGGTCCGACGCTGAGCCATGCTCGATGCATATCGACGAAGTCGAGGCCATATGGGCGGCAATCGCAGAGAGCGACGACTGGAAGCCGTTCGAGGACAAGGTTAGAGCGATCCGGCGAATGGGCGCAGCCATGACCGAGGGAGAGTGAAGTGGCGGACCGCGCGGCTGCGCCGATGACCATCGAATCGCACAATCCGGCGACCGGCGAGCTGATCTGGTCGGGCAGTCCCGGCGACGCCGGGGTCGAGGTCGCGGTCGCGCGCGAGGCCTTGCCCAAATGGTCGGCGCAGCCGCTGACCTATCGGATCGAGGCGCTTCGCCGCTTCGCCAATGTCGTGCGCAAGCGCGAAGCCAAGTTCGCCGAGCTGATCGCGAGCGAGACCGGCAAGCCCTTGTGGGAAGCGAAGACCGAGGTCACCGCGGTCATCAACAAGGTCGAGATCTCGATCGAGGCCTATGCCGAGCGCACCGGCCAGACCCGCCTCGAGGCCGACCTCGGCAACAAGGTCGGGGTGCGCCACAAGCCGCACGGCGTGCTCGCTGTCCTCGGCCCCTATAATTTTCCCGCGCACTTGCCCAACGGCCATATCGTCCCGGCGCTGATCGCCGGCAATGCGGTGGTGTTCAAGCCGTCGGAAAAGACTCTCGCGACCGGCGCGATGCTGGTCGGCTGCTTCCACGAGGCCAGGATTCCGAAGGGAGTCGTGCGGCTACTCGTCGGCGGGATCGAGGAGGGCAAGGCGCTCGCCGGCGATCCCGGAATTGATGGGCTGTTGTTCACCGGCTCGGTCCGCGCCGGCCAGTCGCTCCACCGCCAGTTCGCCGACCGGCCCGACAAGATCCTCGCGCTCGAGCTTGGCGGCAACAACCCTATCGTCGCGTGGAACGTGAAGGACTTCGACGCGGCGGCCGCCATCATCGTCCAGTCGGCGTTCCTGTCGGCGGGCCAGCGCTGCACCGCGGCGCGGCGGCTGATCACCGGCAAGGCCAAGGCCGACAAGCTGGTCGAGGCGGTCGTGAAACTCGCCGACCGGATCATCGTCGGCGCGCCGTTCGACCAGCCCCAGCCGTTCATGGGCCCGGTGATCGACAATGGCGCCGCCGACATGGTCGAGCGGCAATGGAACAAGCTGGTCGACCTGGGCGGCGAGGTCATTCGCCCGCTCGAGCGCGGCGACCCCAAGCGGCCGTTCCTGACCCCCGCGATCATCGACATGACCGGGATCGAGGGACGCGAGGATGAAGAGATTTTCGGGCCCGTGCTGCAGCTGTTCCGGGTCGAGGACTTCAGCTGCGCGATCGACGCCGCCAACGACACGCGCTTCGGCCTCGCCGCGAGCCTGCTTGGCGGGACTCCCGAGCAGTACGACCGCTTCTGGGCCGAGGTCCGCGCCGGCGTGATCAACTGGAACAAGCCGACCAACGGAGCGCCGTCGAACGCGCCGTTCGGGGGCATCGGCCTAAGCGGCAACCATCGGCCCAGCGCTTTTTATGCCGCCGATTATTGCGCCTACCCGGTGACCAGCAGCACCGCCGACCATCTTCGCGGGTCGATTGCGCAGGGCCTCAGGGACATCGAAGTCGCCGAGGACTAATCCTCGAGCCGCTTGATCGCATAGACGAACTCGAGCGCCACCAGCCGCGACTTTTCGGGGATGTTGGCGGCGGCGGCATGGCCACCCTCGCGGTTCTCGAAATAGTAATATGGCACTCCGAGCTCGGCGAGGCGAGCCGCGGCCTTGCGGCCGTGGACCGGTGTCACGCGGTCGTCGGCCGCCGAGGTCTCGATGAACGGGACGATCCGAGCTTGGGCCTGCGACAGCCTCTGATAGGGCGAATAGGCCTCGACCCAGGCGCGCTCGTCGGGCTTGGTCGGGTCGCCATATTCGGCCGCCCATGACTGGCCGTTGCCGATCAAATGGTAGCGCAGCATGTCGAGCAGCGGCACCTGGACGATCGCCGCGTTGAACAAATCGGGCCGCTGGGTGATCGCGGTCCCGACGAGCAGGCCGCCCTGGCTTCCGCCCATCACGCCCAATCGCCGCGGGCTGGTGACTCCGCGCTTTATCAGGTCCTCGGCAACGGCAATGAAATCATCCCACGTCTTCTGCTTGGTCGCGCCCTTGCCGGCTTCGTGCCACGATGGGCCGAACTCCCCGCCGCCCCGAATGTTGGCGACGACGAAGGCGTTGCCGCGCTCGAGCCACAGCTTGCCGAGAGTCGCCGAATAGGCCGGCAGCTGCGACACCTGGAACCCGCCGTAGCCGTTGAGGATCGTCGGGGTGGAACCGTCGCGCTTCATGTTCTTCGGTCGCACCACGAAATAGGGGATGGCGGTGCCGTCCTTCGAGGTCGCGGTAAGCTGCTCGATCACATGGCCCGAGGAATCGAAGCGCGGCGGCGTGGTCTTCACGACCCTGGCCGTCACCGCCGCGGTGTCGACGAGGTACAGCGAGCTCGGGGTCAGGAAATCGGCGACGGAGACGAACGCGCGCTCGCCTGCGTCGTCGGTCGAGCCGAGCCCGAGCGTGGCGTTGGCGGGAAGCGGGATCGGCGCGCTGGCCCAGCCGCTCTCACCGGTCGGAGTGAGCACGATCGCGCGCCCGCGAACATTGTCGAGATAGGAGACGACGAGGCGGTCCTTGGTCAGGCCGGCGCCGTCGAGCGATTGCTTGGGGCCCGCCGCCCACACCAGGGTCGCGGGCGCTTTATTGGGGTCGCGCTTCCACGTTTCGAGGTCGAAGGCGAGGATCGAATTGGCCGGGAACTCCGTGCCCCCGCGGCTCCATGTCTCGTCGATCTGGACCAGCACCCGGCCGCCGATCGAACCGAGCAAATTGGCCTTGGCCGGCAGGTCGAGGATCTTCGGTTCGCCCTCGCCGAGCAGGGCATATTGGGTCTCGAACGTCGTGATGTAGCGGGCCGCGAGCTCGGCCTGGACCCGGCCGGCGCTGTCGCGAAGCACCGCCGGGAAGACGGCAATGTCGCTCGGCTTGCCGCGGAACACTTCCTTCGCAGCGGATAAGGGCGCGCCGCGCGCGATCCGCTTGAGGACGAACGGATAGTTGGACGGGGTCATCGTCCCATTGCCCCAGTCGCGCGACAGCAGCCAGTGGTCGCGGTCGATCCAGTCGGCGAAGTTGCGGCCCTCGGGAAGGGTGAAGCCGCCGGCAACAAACTTGCCGTCGACCCGGTCAAATTCACGCACCTCGACCGAATCACGGCCGCCGTCGGACAGTCCGACGAGGCAATAGCGGTCGTCGGGCGGAAGGCAGGTCAGGCCCTTGTAGACCCAGCTCTTGCCTTCGGCCTTCGACAAAGCGTCGAAGTCGATGAGGGTGCGCCACGCCGGCTCGGCGGTCTGGTAGCTGGCGAGCGTGGTCGTCCGGAGGATGCCCTTCTCGTGGTTGGCGTCCTGCCAGAAATTGTCGAGCCCCTCTCCGCGGAACACCACCGCGGGGATCCGGTCCTTGGCCGACAGCACGGTGAAGGCGTCGTCATAGGCCTTTTTGAATCGCGGGTCGGATTCGAGCGCGGCCGCGGTCTTCTTGTTCTCGGCCTCGACCCAGGCATCGACCTTCGGGCCACCCATCGTCTCGAGCCAGATATAGGGATCGGCCGGGTCCGCCGCGAGAGCTCCCGCCGCTACGCTCATCAAACCCGCCGCCACCAGCGCCCACGCTCCACGCATTTCCTCACTCCCAGCCTCCAAAGACCCGCCGACGCTAGAGGGGCCTCGGCTTTCCGGCAATTGCGGCTCGACGAACAGTGACGCCGACGATGCAACCAGGGGCGCCGGTTTGCACCGACGCCCCTAGTCCCCCCACCACCAAGCAGGAAATCAGCCGCGCGCCTCCGGTAAGCGGTTGTCGTCGACGAGGTCGGAGAAGCGGGTAATCCGGCTCTCGAATCTTCACCATCACCTTCCCCGTCGAGCCGTGTCTCTGCTTCGCGACAATCAGTTCGGCCTTTCCCCTGACCTCGTCATTTCCTTGCTTCCAGGTCATGTATTTTTGGTTCTTTTCATTGTTCGCTTGAACATCCTCGGGCGACGGGAATTCGGGTTCGTGCGTGGCCTGGTAATACTCATCCCGGAAGATGAAGATGACCATGTCGGCATCCTGCTCGATCGAGCCGGACTCTCTCAAATCCGAAAGCTGGGGACGCTTGTCTTCCCTTTGCTCGACCGCACGCGAGAGCTGCGACAGGCCAATCACAGGAACGTCCAGTTCCTTCGCAAGCTGTTTGAGGCCGCGGCTGATTTCCGAAATCTCCTGGACTCGGTTGTCGTTGGACGAACGTCCGGTCCCTTGCAGAAGCTGGAGGTAATCGACGACCACCAACCCGATGTTCTTCTGACGCTTGAGCCGGCGCGCCCTGGTGCGGAGCGCGGCGATGGTCAGCCCGGGCGTGTCGTCGATGTAGAGGGGAAGGCTCTGAAGCTCCGCCGATGCCCTCGCGAGCTGGCGAAAATCCTGCTGGCTTATTCGGCCCCGGCGAAGATCTTCCGAGCTGATTCCGGACCGCTCCGCGAGAATCCGGGTCGCGAGCTGGTCGGCCGACATCTCGAGGCTGAAGATGGCAGCCGGAGCGCCGGCCGACTTGCCCGCCTCGATCCCGTCCTCCTGGTCGCGGAGGAAGCGCTGCGCCGCGGCGAACGCCATGTTGGTGCCGAGCGCGCTCTTGCCCATGCCCGGGCGGCCGGCGACGATCATCAGGTCGCTATTGTGCAGGCCGCCGATTTTTCCATTGAGGCTATCGAGGCCGGTGGTCAGGCCCGACAGATGGCCGCCGCTGTTCAGCGCGCGCTCGGCCATCCGGACAGCCTCTGATGCTGCCTCCGAGAAGGTTTTCGCCCGCCCGTCGGCGCCGCCTTCCTCGGCGACCTTGTAGAGTTCGGTCTCGGCGCGCTCGATTTGAGCGAGGGGGGCAACTTCCTCACTCGTGTCGAGCGCGCCTTCGACCAGGTCTCGACCGACACCGATCAAGGCCCGGAGCAACGCCAAATCATAGATTTGATCGGCGAAGTCCCGTGCCCCGATGACGGCCGCACCCGATCCCGTCAACTGCGCCAGATACGCCGGCCCCCCGACGTCTTTGATCGATTCGTCCGAGTCGAACAAGGGCCGCAGCGTGACCGGGTTCGCGATCCGGTTCGAATCGGTCATCCGGAGGATCGATTCGTAAATTCGCCCGTGGAGCGGTTCGAAGAAATGATGCGGCTTCAATTTGAGCTGGACGTCCTCGACCAGCCGGTTGTCGATCATCAAGGCGCCGAGCAGCGCGGCCTCGGCCTCGACGTTATGGGGCAGCGCTTGCGGCGCGGGCGGGTCGGCGCCCTCGTTGAGTCGGACAATTTCGGCCATGGCATGCTCCTACGCCGCCAAGGCCCCGCGGCAACGAGAACGAAAGTAGCACAGAACGCGGCGACTGTGGATTGATTGTGCACGAATCGCAGAGGCGTCCGCGAGAAGTCACGAAATCGTCACGTTCGCTCCATCCACAGAAATAATCGGAGCCAAATTGCTGGGTGCTGAGCGCGCCGGTAGGCACCTTCCATGGCCATCCTGTCCGACCGCTGGATCCGCGAGCAGGCGCTCGGGCGCGCGATGATCGAGCCGTTCGTCGAGGCGCAGCGGCGCGAGGGCTGCATCAGCTACGGCCTGTCATCCTACGGTTATGACGCGCGCGTCGCCGACGAATTCAAGATTTTCACCAACGTCAACTCGGCAACCGTCGACCCCAAGGACTTCGCCGCCAACAGCTTTGTTGATCGCAAGACCGACGTCTGCATCATTCCACCCAATTCCTTCGCGTTGGCAAGGACGGTCGAATATTTCCGGGTGCCGCGCGACGTGCTCGTCATCTGCCTCGGCAAATCAACCTATGCGCGGTGCGGGATCATCGTCAACGTCACCCCGCTCGAGCCCGGCTGGGAAGGGCATGTGACGCTGGAATTCTCGAACACCACGCCGCTTCCGGCCAAGGTCTACGCCAACGAAGGCGCGTGCCAGTTCCTGTTCCTTCAGGGCAACGAGCCGTGCGAGGTCAGCTACGCCGACCGCGCCGGTAAATATATGGGTCAGAAGGGCGTAACCTTGCCCAAGCTGTAGTCGGCGAGCCTATTTCTCCTCGATCAGGTCGCGCGAGCGCTTCACCAGAGTCACCCAGTCGGCGAAGGCCTCGGCGATCTGGCGGACGAGGTCCTTGAGCGGTCCGTCGGCAAGCAGCCCATCGGGGCCGAAGCTGTTGTCGCTGACCCGGCCGAGATAGGCCTCGGGGTGCTGCATGACCGGCATGTTCAGGAACACGCACGACTGGCGGATCTGATGGTTGGCGCCGAACCCGCCGATTCCGCCGGGCGAAGCGCTGACGATGGCCGCGGGCTTGCGGTTGAACACGCTCTCACCATAGGGCCGCGAGCCGACGTCGATGGCATTCTTGAGGACGCCGGGCATGCCGCGGTTATATTCCGGACTGACGAACAATATGCCGTCCGCGCGGGCGATCAACTCGCGGAAGCGGGCGTAGCTTTCGGGCTCGTCCGGCGAGCCGTCATAGTCTTGGTTGTAGAGCGGCAGGCCGTCGATCGGGACGATCGAGCAATCCAGCCGGTCATGTTCCATCGCGCAAATCGAGCGCGCAATCTTGCGGTTAATGCTGTCGGCGCGGAGCGAGCCGACGAGGATCGCGATCTGGTGTTTGGTCATCCCGGCTAAATGGTGGCGCCGGCCTTAGGTTGCGTCAATGACGTTGGAACCGCCGCCGGACGGGGTTTGCCCGGCGGCGGCGCCCCGGGGTCAACGCTCCTGTTCGACCTTCTTCCACTGCTCCGCGGTCATGCAGACCTTGTTCGAGTGGCGCGAATAGCTCGACGGCAATTGCTTGCAGATCTTCTTTTCGGTGACCTGGCCCGACTTGGCCGGCTGGTTTGTGCCCTGCGCGTGAACGGGCGCGACCAGGATGGCCGAGGCGACGAGCGAGAGAGAAACGAGTTTCAACATGGGAACCCTCCTTCTTATTCGAGAGAGGGCATCCATTTATTCGCATGCCGCAGCGGAAACTACCGCCCCTTGCAGACTCGCCGACAGAGCCCGCGCCTTGATCGAAATCGAACTTTTCGACCGGCGGAAAAAGGGATTAATCCACCGTTCAGCGCCCGGGGCGCCGCCGGGACGAAGCGGGCTTCGGGCGGCGATCCGGGGACGACTTTCGTCGAACCCGGTCGCGGCGCTGCGGTGCTGCGCCCCCGTAACTGCCTTCCGGAAGCTCGAATCGCAGCGAGCCCGAGACCGGGTTGGCGTCGGCGAGGCGAAGCTCGAGCCGTTGGCCGATACGATAGCTGTCGCCGCTGTCCTCGCCGACCAGGGTGCGCGCCGCCTCGTCGAAGCGGAAATATTCGCGCCCGAGGTCGCGCACGAACAGCAAGCCGTCGCCGCCGAGCCCTTCGACCGTGGCAAAGAAACCGAAACTCTGGACACCGGTGATCCGGCACTGGACGATCTGCCCGACTCGGTCGGCGAGGAAGGCCGCGACGTAGCGGTCGATGGTCTCGCGCTCGGCCTCCATCGCCCGCCGCTCGAGCTGCGAGATCTTCTCGCCGATCTCCTCGAACCGTCCTTCGTCGCCGGGCGGAAGCCCGCCCTCGCCGAGCTTGTAGGCGCTGACCAGGGAGCGGTGGACGAGGAGGTCGGCATAGCGGCGGATGGGCGAGGTGAAATGGGCATAAGTGGCGAGCGCGAGCCCGAAATGGCCGAGCCGCTCGGGCCCGTAGCGCGCCTGCATCTGGGTTCGGAGGAGCTGCTCCATGATCTCGGTCCGGCCCTCGCCGTCACCGACTCGCTCGATGATCCGATTGAATGTCGACGGCTTGATCACCTGGCCGAGGGTGAACTCGAGGTCGAAGGTGGCGAGATAATCCTTGAGCGCCACGAGCTTCTCCCGGTTCGGGGCTTCGTGGATTCGGTACATCACCGGCGCCTTCTTGGCTTCGAGCGCGCGCGCCGCGGCGACATTGGCGGCGATCATATAATCCTCGACCAGCCGGTGGGCGTCGAGCCGCTCGCGCGGAGCGACCGAGGCGATCCGGCCCTTCTCGTCGAGCACCACCTGGCGTTCGGGAAGGTCGAGCTCGAGGGGGCCGCGTTTCTGCCGCGCCGCGAACAAGGCCCGCCAGCAGTCCCACAAGGGCTTCAAGGCGGTTTCGACGAGCTGGGCGGGGACAGTGCCTTCGATCGGCGGCATGGAGCAAGGGGACGACGACACTTCCACCGGCTCCGAGGCCTGCGCGCAATCCATCGCCGCCTGGGCGTCTTCATAGGCAATGTTTGCGGCGATCGAAACTTTCGCGCGAGAGAAACGCCAGCTCTTCATTTCCCCGTCGCGGTCGATGTGCAGGTGGCAGGCCATGGCCGCGCGCGGCTGGCCGGCCTTCAAGGAGCAGATGTCCGCGGACAGCTCCTCGGGCAGCATCGGCACCACCCGATCGGGGAAGTAGACGCTGTTGCCGCGGGCCCGAGCGGCCCTGTCGAGCTCGCTTCCGGGGCGGACGTAGAAGCTGACGTCGGCGATCGCGACGACCGCGTCCCAGCCGTTGCCATCCTCGCGCTTCGCCGCCCAGATGGCGTCGTCATGATCGCGGGCGTCGGCGGGGTCGATCGCCACGATCGGCAAATGGGTGAGGTCCTCGCGCTCCTCGCCGAGCGGCTGCTTGGCGGCCTTCGCCGCCTCGGCGATCGTTTCGGGCCGGAATTCGTGCGGCAGGCCGTATTTGTGAATGGCAATCAGGCTGAAGCTGCGCGGGGCGAACGGGTCGCCGAGCACCGCGTCGACGCGGGCGGTGACCCGCGGCGGACGGCCCGAGAGCTCGCACAGAACGAGGTCGCCGGTCTGGGCATCCTTCAAGTCGGTGATGGCGATCTCGCGCCGTTCTTTCTTGTCGACCGGGGTCAGCCAGAAGCTCCGCCCCTCCTCGCGCACCACGCCGAGCACCAATTCGGCGGAGCGCTGGAGTTTCTTCATCGGGTGAGCGACGAAGCCCTGCCCTTTCTCTTCGGTGCGGGCGAGGACGCGGTCACCCACGCCGAGCGCGCCGCGGCGGCCGCGTTCGAGAAGGCGGATTCTCGGCGGCGGGGTGTCGGCATGCCATTGCTCGGGGACGGCCCAGGCGTTGCCGCCGTCATCGACGTCGGCGATGCGCAGCACCGTGACCTTGGGCACCCCGCCCATCTTGTGGAAGGCGCGGCCGGGTGCCGAATCGATCAGCCCTTCGTCCGCCATGTCCTTGAGCAGCGTCTTCAGCGCCATCTTGTCCGGGCCGCGAAGCCCGAACGCGCGCGCGATCTCGCGCTTGCCCGCCGGCTGGTCCGAGGTCGCGATGAAGTCCAGCACCTGCTGGCGGGTCGGCAGCGCCGGGCTTTGCTTGCGGGCCATTATGCCGAGGTCACCTTAGCTGGCTGTCCTTCGATCCGCGGCGGTTGATGGTCGAGTGGGTCACCGCCTTGTCGCGTTTCGACTGGCAGGCGACGCAGGTCCGAACGCCCGGAAGGGCCGCGCGGCGCTTCTCCGGAATCGGCTCTCCGCAATCATCGCAGTCCTCGGCGCTCTCGCCTTGCGGGGTGAGCGCTCGGGCGCGGAGCACCGCGTCCTTCACCGTATCGTCGATCTGGTCCTGAACCGCTCCGTCGCGGGTCAATCCGCCGGCCATGTCGTTCCTCCGTCGCCCCTTGAACGCGCGTGTCCCGCATTCCGGTTCCGAGTGTCAGTCTGCCAGTTCGACCAGCTCGGGGCGAGTCCGGCGGCGAAGACGCTGCTCGCGCCACCAGATCACCAGGCCCGCGCCGATCACCAGTGGCGCCCCGACCAGGGTCCATTCGGACGGCAATTGGCTGAAAACGAGGAAGCCGAGAATGCTCGACCAGATGAGCGAGAGATAATCCATCGGCATGACCAAAGCGACCGGGGCAAAGCGGAGCGCGCCGGTGAGGAGCAATTGCGCCGCCCCGCCGGCGATCGCCATCACGCCGAGGACGGCGAACACATCCGGCGAATGCGCCTGTCCGACGAACGGCATGGCGAGGCCCAGTGGCACGAGGCTGCTTGCCCCGAACCAGAATACGGTGGTCGCGGCAGCCTCGGTCGCGCCCAAGTGACGAATGGCGATGGTCGCGCAGGCGGTGGTGAGCGCGGCGGCGATCGCCACGAGCCCACCGGTCAGAGCGATATGGCCGCTGCCCGGCTGGACGATCACCATCACACCGGCAAAGCCCGCGACCACCGCGCCCCAGCGCCAGATTCCGGTCTTCTCGCCGAGCAGGATCGCCGCGAGCAGGGTCGAAAAGATCGGCACCGAGAAACCGATCGCGGTTGCCTCGGCCATCGGCAGAAGGGCGAAGGACAGGAAGTTGAAGCCCATTGCGAGGAGGCCGATTCCCATGCGCACGACATGGCCGCCGATCCGCTTGGTCCGGAGCGAGGCGAGGCCGGGCCCGGTGGCGACGAAGGCCAGCGCCGCGAGCGCGGTCCCGAGCTGGCGGTAGAACAGGCTCTCGACCACGCCGGCGCCGTGCTGCGCCGCCCATTTGACCCCCGCGAACATGATCGCGAGTGCAAGGCCGGCGCCGATCCGAAGCGCCATTCCGAGCGGGACGTTGGGCTCGGCCGGCCGGTCGGTGTCGAAGCTGCTCACGGTCGTGGGTCTAGCCGCCCAGGCGCCCGCTGGTCGAGCGGCGAGCGAGGTTGGTCGAAACCCCTGTCACCTTGGCGCCCGAGCGCTTATCGATGGAGCGGGGCAAGGGGGTCGAATGTTCTGGAAGTCCGTTGCCGCCGTTTCTCTCCTCATGGTTGCGGCTCCAGCCGAAGCAACCCCCGCCGCGCTCAACGATCTCCTCAGCGAAGAGGCGCGGCTGGCCAAGGCCGCCGAGTCGCTCGACCCGGCCGCAGGAATCGCCTCGATGCTCGCGGACGATGCCCGGCTCTACGCCCGGGGCGGGCCGTTCAATGGCCGGGCCGCAGCGCTCGAGGCGCTTAAGGCGAACCCGGCCAACCAGGGCACCAAGGCCAACTGGACATCGATCAAGAGCGGGATTTCAGGCGACGGAACGCATGGCTTCACTTTCGGCTATCTCGACATCGCCGGAGCCGACCCCAAGATCGCCCGACGCCGCTATCTCGCATATTGGGTCAAGGGCGCGGACGGATGGCGAGTTGCGGCGCTGAAGCAAGCGCTGCGCCAACCCGGCGAGGCCGAGATCGCGAGCCTGCCGACCTCGACCCCGGTCCAGCCTGGCAAGGCGCCGGACCCGGCGGCAGCGCGCGCGAGCTTGATCGCCGCCGAAAAGGCCTTCTCCGACCGCGCCCAGGTCGCGGGGATCGGCCGCGCCTTCACCGAATATGGGCGCAGCGACGCGATCAACAACGGCCCGGACGGGGTCAAGGTCGGGCCCGTCGCAATCGGCGCGGCGGTGTCGGGCGGGGAGGACGGCCCCTCCCCGGTCGAATGGAGCGCCGACGATGCGCTGATCGCACCCTCGGGCGACCTCGGAATTACGTTCGGGACGATCCGGCCGAAGGTCGCGCCGACCGGCGACAAGCCGACGGCAATTCCCTTCTTCACCATTTGGATGCGCGACGGGCCGGACCAGCCATGGCGCTACGTCGCCGAGTGAGAGGCGGCTGGAAATAGGTCCGGAGCGGGATTAGGGACGCCGCAACCACCCCATCCTGCAGGACCTGTCTCCATGTTGCGCACCATCGACCATTTCATCGGCGGCTCCAGCTTCGCTTCGGGCGAACGCTCAGGCGAGGTCTTCGACCCCAACCAGGGCGAGGTCCAGGCGCGAGTCGGGCTGGGGAGCGCGGCCGACCTCGAGAAGGCGATGACGGCGGCGCGGGCGGCGCAGCCCGAATGGGCCGCGACCAACCCGCAGCGGCGGGCTCGGGTGATGTTCGCCTTCAAGGCGCTGGTCGAGGCGAACATGGACGAGCTCGCCGAATTGCTGTCCAGCGAGCACGGCAAGGTCGTCGCCGACTCCAAGGGCGACATCCAGCGCGGGCTCGAGGTGGTCGAATATGCCTGCGGCATCCCGCACGCGCTGAAGGGCGAATATACGCTGGGGGCCGGACCCGGCATCGACGTCTATTCGATGCGCCAGCCGCTTGGAATCGTCGCCGGAATCACCCCGTTCAACTTCCCCGCGATGATCCCGATGTGGATGTTCGCAGTCGCGATCGCCTGCGGCAACGCGTTCGTCCTCAAGCCGAGCGAGCGCGACCCGAGTGTCCCCGTTCGACTCGCCGAGCTGATGAAGGAGGCCGGCCTTCCCGACGGCATCCTCAACGTCGTCCATGGCGATAAGGAGATGGTCGACGCGATCCTCGATCATCCCGAGATCATGGCGGTGAGCTTCGTCGGATCGTCCGACATCGCGCAATATATCTACTCGCGCGGAACCGCGAACGGGAAGCGCGTCCAGGCGTTCGGCGGAGCCAAGAACCACGGCATCGTCATGCCCGACGCCGACCTCGACCAGGTCGTCAACGACCTCGCCGGCGCGGCCTTCGGGAGCGCGGGCGAGCGTTGCATGGCGCTTCCGGTGGTGGTGCCCGTCGGCGACGAGACCGCGGACCGGCTCCGCGACAAGCTGATCCCGGCGATCGAAGGGCTTCGGGTCGGGGTGTCGACCGATCCCGAGGCGCATTATGGGCCGGTGGTCAACGCCGCCCACAAGGAGCGGATCGAGAATTACATACAGATGTGCATCGACGAGGGCGGCGAGCTGGTCGTCGACGGCCGCGGCTTCACGCTGCAGGGGCACGAGAAGGGCTATTTCATCGGCCCGACCTTCTTCGATCATGTGAAGCCGAGCTTCCAGAGCTACCAGGAAGAGATTTTTGGGCCCGTACTGCAGATGGTCCGAGCCAAGGACTTCGAGGAAGCGGTCAGCCTTCCGAGCCGCCATCAATATGGCAATGGAGTCGCCATCTTCACCCGCAACGGCCATGCCGCGCGCGAGTTCGCGGCTCGGGTCAATGTCGGGATGGTCGGGATCAACGTTCCGATCCCGGTGCCGGTCGCCTACCACACCTTCGGCGGGTGGAAGCGCTCGGGCTTCGGCGACATCGACCAGCACGGTCCCGAGGGCGTGCGCTTCTGGACCAAGAGCAAGAAGGTCACGCAGCGCTGGCCCGACGGCGGCGTCGGCGAGGCGGCCAACGCCTTCGTCATTCCGACGATGGGCTAAGGCAACCGAATGGGTCCGAGTTCTCGTTTGGGCAGCATGAAGCCGATTCACCTTCCTCTAAGCGCGCTGCTCGTCGTGGGCGCAATGGCCGCCTGCGAGAAGCGCGACCCGGTCGCCGACGAGGCCAATGCAATTCCTCCGGCCCCGGTCACCACCGACAGCGCGGGTCCGCTGGCCGGCGGGCCGCCGGGGCCCGCGGCCACCGTCGCGGGACCGATTCCGGCGGCAATCCGCGGCAGGTGGGGCCTCACCCCGGCCGACTGCATCTCGAACCGCGGCGATGCCAAGGGCCTGCTCGAAATCGGCCCGGACAGCCTGAAATTCTACGAGTCGCGCGCGGTTCCGGGGACCAGCATCGAAACCGGTGACCAGGGCATCAGCGGCAATTTCAACTTCACCGGCGAAGGCCAGCAATGGACCAAATATGTTTCGCTCAAGCTCCAGGGTGAGGTACTGACGCGGACCGAACGCAACCCGGTAGCGAGCTATAATTATGCGCGATGCTAAGACCCTGATCCTCGCGGTCGTTGCAATGGCGGTCGCTTTTCCCGCGTGCCAGGCCGAGCAGCAACCCGACGACAACCAGCTCATCACCGACATCAACGCCGCCGACCCCGGCGACATCGAAGCGCTTCCGCCCGACGAGAGCGTCGACTTGCTGCCCGACAATGGCGCCGACCCGCGTTCGCCCGAAGAGCGCGGCGACGGCGATGACATGGTCAATATCATCGACGACACCGGCAACCGGAGCTGACAGCGATGAAGCTATATTATTCGCCCGGCGCTTGCAGTCAGGCGCCGCACATTCTGCTCCACGAGCTTGGGCTCAGCCACGAGGCGGAGCGGGTCGACCTCAAGGAAAAGCGCACCGAGAGCGGTCGGGACTATCGCGAGATCAACCCTAAGGGCGCGGTCCCGTCGCTCGAGCTCGCCAATGGCGAGGTGCTGACCGAGAATGCGGTGGTGCTCCAATATCTCGGCGACCGTTCGGGCCTCGAGCAGGTGCTTCCGCCGATCGGCGACTTCCGCCGCTATCGCGTGCTCGAATGGGTCAATTACATCACCACCGAGTTGCACAAGAGCTTCGGGCCGCTGTTCAAGCGCGACGCCTCGGACGAGACCAAGGACTTCTTCAAGAAGCAGATCGGCGAGCGGCTCGACCATGTCGAGAAAGAACTTGGCGAGGGTCCGTTCCTCCTCGGCGACCACGCAACCCTGCCGGACTTCTATCTGTTCGTGATGACCGGCTGGACCGAGAAGATGCTGGGCCTCGATCGATGGCCCAACCTCAAGGCCTTCCGGGCGCGGATGATGGAGCGCGATTCGGTCCGCCAGGTGCTGAAGTTCGAGGGCTTGCTGGAGGAAGAGCCGGCGGGCTAGAGGCCGCGCCATCATGCATCAGTTCGAACTCTCCGACGACCAGCTCCAGATCCAGGAGATGGCGCAAAAGTTCACCGCCGACGCGATCACGCCCCACGCCGCCGAGTGGGACGAGAAGCACATCTTCCCGCGCGACACGATCCGGCAGGCCGCAGAGCTCGGCTTCGGCTCGATCTACGTCAGCGAGGAAGCGGGCGGGATCGGGCTCGGCCGGCTCGAAGCGGCGCTGATCATGGAGGCGATGGCCTATGGCTGCCCCTCGACCAGCGCGTTCATCTCGATCCACAATATGGCGGCGTGGATGATCGACCGCTTCGGCTCGGCCGAGGTGAAGGAGAAATATCTCCCGTCGATGATCCCGATGGAGCGGATCGGCAGCTATTGCCTGACCGAGCCGTCGTCGGGATCCGATGCAGCGGCGCTCAAGACCAAGGCGGTTCTCGACGGCGACCATTATGTGGTCAGCGGCTCCAAGGCGTTCATCTCGGGCGGCGGCGAGAACGAGATCTACGTGACCATGGTCCGCACCGGCGAAGAGGGCCCCAAGGGCATCACCTGCCTGGTCATCGAGAAGGACATGAAGGGCGTCAGCTTCGGGGCGCAGGAGAAGAAGCTCGGCTGGCACTCACAGCCGACCGCGCAGGTCAATTTCGACGAGGTCCGGGTGCCGGTCGCCAACCGCGTCGGCGTCGAGGGCGAGGGCTTCCGAATCGCGATGATGGGCCTCGACGGCGGTCGCCTCAACATCGGCGCGTGCAGCCTCGGCGGCGCCCAGCGCTGCCTCGACGAGGCGGTCAATTACACCAAGGACAGGAAGCAGTTCGGCAAGGCCATCGCCGACTTCCAGAACACCCAGTTCATGCTCGCCGACATGGAGACCGACCTCCAGGCGGCGCGCTACCTGCTCTACGTCGCCGCGGCCAAGGTCACCGCCAACGCCCCCGACAAGAGCAAGTTCGCCGCCATGGCCAAGCGTCTCGCGACGGACAATGGCAGCTCGATCGTCGACCGCGCGCTCCAGCTCCACGGCGGCTACGGCTATCTCCAAGACTATCCGATCGAGCGCTTTTGGCGCGACCTTCGAGTCCATTCGATCCTCGAGGGCACCAACCAGGTGATGCGGATGATCGTCAGCCGCGACCTGATCCGCCAGTGAAACCCACCCTGCCATTCGACCCGTTCGCGATGGCGCGGAGCGCGAGCGACGTCGCGCTGAGCCTCGCCATGCGCCCGCAGGACCTGATGCAGGTGCAGATGGAAGCGGCCAAGGAATGGGGCGACTTCTGGGTCGCGGCGCTCTCGGGCAAGGCGGGCGAGCCGCCGCGCGACCGGCGCTTCATGGCCAGTGCTTGGCAGGACGATGCGTATTACCGCTCCGTCCGGGACGCTTATTTGTTGGCGTCCAAGCAGTTGCGCGAGATGGTCTCCAAGGGCACCGGCGACGAGCAGACCCAGGCGACCGCGCGGCTTCTGCTCGACCAATATCTCAACGCCATCTCGCCCGCCAATTTCGCCTTCACCAACCCCGAGGTGGTTGAGCGAACGAAGGAAACCAAGGGCGCCAACCTCGTCCAGGGGTTCGCCAATCTTCTGGAAGACGTCGCGTCGGGCAAAGGGATCGTCAAGCGCCGCACCGACGAGAGCGTGTTCGTCAAGGGCAAGACGATCGCGGCGACCCCCGGGAGCGTGGTCTATCAAAGCGAGCTGTTCCAGCTGATCCAGTTCGATCCCACCACCGCAAAGGTCGCCGCCGAGCCCCTGCTTTACGTGCCGCCGCTGGTGAACCGCTTCTACATGATCGACCTCACGCCCAATCAGAGCCTGGTCAAATGGCTGGTCGACGAGGGGCGCACCGTGTTCGTGATCAGCTGGGTCAACCCGGGCCCCGAGCACAAGGACAAGGGCGTCGAGGATTATGTGCTGGCGATCGTCGAGGCGATCGAAGAGGCTAGCAAGCGGACCAAGGCCGCGCCCGATCTGTTCAGCTTCTGCCTCGGCGGAACGCTGGCCGCGATCGCCGTTGGCTGGCTCGCCGCCAAGGGCCGGGCCGAGGAGGTCAATTCGGCGACCCTGATCGGCTCGATGGTCGATTTCGCCGACATGCGCGACTGGTCGGCGTTCGTGCACGAGGCCCATCTCGGCGCGCTCGAGGACCATCTCGAAGGCCAGGGCTATATCGACAGCGTCGAATTGCAGCGGCTGTTCGCGGCGATGCGCGCCAACGACCTCATCTGGTCGAGTGTCATCAACCATTACCTCCTCGGCAAGGACGCACCGCCAAGCGACCTCCTCACCTGGTTTGAGGACGGCGCGCGGATCCCGGCCGAATTCTTGAAGAGCTACAACCGCGACCTTTTGCGCGACAATCGACTTAAGGACCCCGCGGGATTCGAAGTCGCGGGAACGCGGATCGACCTCGCCAGGATCGAGACCCCGATGCTGGTGATCGCGCTCAAGGACGACCACGTCTCGGCGTGGGAGGCGGTCTATTCGGGCGCGCGGCACCTCGGCGCCGAATTCGTGCTCGGCGGATCGGGGCACAATGCCGGCGTGATCAACCCGCCGAGCCGGAACAAGCACGGCTACTGGACCGGGCCGAAAAAGCTTCCCGAAAGCGCCGAGGAATGGCTGTCCAAGGCGTCGAAGAATGACGGCAGCTGGTGGCCGTGGTGGACCAAGTGGCTGGCCAATCACGGCTCGAAGAAAGAGGTCACGGCGCGCAAGCCCGAGAAGCCGATCGAAACTGCGCCCGGCTCTTACGCGATGATGGATTGATGGACGCGGTGACCACTTCGCGCGACGTTTTGACGGTCAAGGAGGGGCTTTCGGGCCGCCTTCGCCTCAACCGGCCCAAGGCGCTGCACAGCCTCAACCGCCAGATGGTCCGCGACATGGCCGCGGCGCTGCACGAATGGCGCGACGATCCCGAAGTTCGGATCATCCTCATCGACCACACCGAGGGACGCGGCTTCTGCGCCGGTGGCGACGTCGTCAGCATCGCCCAGGCGGTGACCGGGCACGAAGAGGCCGCGCGCGCCTTCTTCTTCGACGAATATCGCCTCAACCACCTCGAATATACTTATCCCAAGCCCGGCGTCGCCTTCATGGACGGGGTGACGATGGGCGGCGGGGTCGGCATCGCATGTCCGTGCCGCTACCGGGTGGCGACTGAGCGCACCGTCCTGGCGATGCCCGAGACCGCGATCGGCATTTTCCCCGACGTCGGCGGTGGGCGCTATCTGTCGCGGCTGCGCGGGCGAATGGCGCAGTTTCTGGCGCTTACGGGGGCGCGGCTCGACGGCTCGGAGTGCCTGAAGCTCCGGCTCGCCACCCATTATCTTCCGTCGGAGCGGCTCGAGGAGGCCAAGGAGCGGATCATCGCCCAGCCGTTCCGGGTCCAGGCGATCCTCGACGAACTCAGCGAGGAAGATCTCCCGCCGCCGCGAATCGCCGGCAATCTCGAGCGAATCGACCGCTACTTCGCGTCGGACGAGCTCGAGGACATTCTCGACGCGCTCGATCGCGGCGCGGAGGCGGGCGACGAATGGGCGGCAAAGGAGGCCGAGGCGATCCGCACCAAGTCACCGATGGCGTGCAAGGTCAGTTTGAAGCTGCTCCAGGAAAGCCCCTACCAGCTCCATTTCGTCGACGAGATGCGGATGGAATATGGAATCATGGTGCGGCTGATCCACCATCCCGACTTCCGCGAGGGCGTGCGCGCCTTGCTGATCGACAAGGACCGCAAGCCCGACTGGAATCCCTCGCGCCCCGAGGCGATCGGCGAGCGCGATGTCGCCAAATTCTTTGAGCCCCTTCCTCCCGAAGAGGAATGGCGGCCGTTCGATTTCTAGGAGCTTACGAATGGGCGAATACGAGACGGTGCTGGTCGAGAAGAAGGGAGCGGTGAGCCTCGTCACGCTCAACCGGCCGCAGGCGCTCAACGCGCTCAATTCGACCGTGCTCCAGGAATTGATCGCGGTCTTCGCCGATTATGATTCCGACCCGGAGCAGCGCTGCCTGGTCCTCACCGGCTCCGACAAGGCCTTCGCCGCGGGCGCGGACATCAAGGAGATGTCGGACCAGCTCTTCGCCGACATGTATGGCTCGAACTTTTTCGCCGGCTGGGAGCAGGTGACGCGTACCCGCAAGCCGTGGATCGCGGCGGTCGCGGGCTATGCGCTGGGCGGCGGGTGCGAGGTGGCGATGATGGCCGATTTCATCATCGCTGCGGACTCGGCGAAATTCGGCCAGCCCGAGATCAAGCTCGGAGTCACCCCCGGCATGGGCGGGTCGCAGCGGCTGACCTGGGCCGTGGGCAAGGCCAAGGCGATGGAGATGTGCCTGACCGGGCGGATGATGGACGCGGAGGAGGCGGAGCGCAGCGGGCTGGTCGCGAACGTGGTGCCGGCCGACAAGCTGCTTGAAGAGGCACTCAAGATCGCCGAGACCATCGCCGGCATGGCCCCGCTCGCCGCGATCGCCACCAAGGAGATGGTCAACGCCGCGTTCGAGATGAGCCTGGCGCAGGGCATCAACTTCGAGCGGCGGCTGTTTCACGGCCTGTTCGGAACCGAGGACCAGAAGGAAGGCATGGTCGCGTTCGTCGAGAAGCGGCCGGGCAAGTGGAAGGGCAAGTGATGCCACGAATCGCGTTCATTGGGCTGGGGCATATGGGCGGGGGCATGGCGCCCAACCTCGCCAAGGCCGGGCATGAGGTCCGCGCCTTCGACCTCAGCGAGGAAGCGCTGAGCGCATGCGATCGAGCGCGGTTGCAAGCGGGCCGGGTCGACCGACGAAGCGGTCAAGGACGCCGATGCGGTCGTGACCATGCTGCCGGCGGGCAAGCACGTCGCCGAGGTCTATCGCAGCCATGTGTTCGGCAAGGCGCCGAAGACCGCGATCCTGATCGATTGCTCGACCATCGACGTCGCGACCGCCAAGACCCTCGAGGAAGAAGCCGAGGCTGCGGGGCTATACGATGGTCGACGCTCCGGTCTCGGGCGGGATCGCCGCGGCGGAAGGCGGAACTCTGACCTTCATGGTTGGCGGATCGAAGGACGGGTTCGAAAAGGCGCGGCCGATCCTCGAGAAAATGGGCAAGTCGGTGATCCACGCCGGCGGCGCGGGATCGGGCCAGGCGGCCAAGATCTGCAACAACATGCTGCTGGGCGCCACCATGGCCGCGACCTGCGAGGCCTTCGCCCTGGCCGAGAAGCTCGGGCTCGACCTCCAAACCTTCTACGACATCTCGTCCAAGGCGAGCGGCCAGAGCTGGTCGATGACCTCTTACTGCCCAGTGCCGGGCGTAGGCCCCGAGACCCCCGCCGACCGCAACTATGAAGGCGGGTTCGCCGCCGCTCTGATGCTCAAGGATCTGAAGCTGGCGATGGACGCGGCGAAGGAGAGCCGGCGCCTACACGCCGATGGGCGGCGAGGCGGAGGAGCTTTACCAGCGCTTCGTCGACCGCGGCGGTGGAACCAAAGACTTCTCCGCGATTATCAAGATGATCGATGACAGCTGGATTCCGCCGAAGGAGGCCGAATGACCCGAGCATTGCTTGCCGCAACCGCCGCGCTGGCGTTGGTTGCCTGTAGCCAATCCGAACCGACCAAGTCCGAGCCGAAATCCGAACCGGCCGCGCAGCCGGGGATGCTCGAGGCGCGGGTCAATATGGCGCCGATCGCCCCGGCCAAGGCCAAGGCGATGATGCACCACCGGCACGAGAGCATGGAAACGATCGGCGACAATTTCAAAGCGCTCCGCCGCGAGCTTGGCGGGTCGTCGCCGGACATGAAGAAGGTCGCCGGCGCCGCCGCGACGATCGACCGGTTGGCCAAGGAATCCGCCGGCTGGTTCCCGGCCGGGACCGGGCCCGACGTCGGCAAGACCGAAGCCAAGGCGGAAATCTGGCAGAATCCGAAGGATTTCGCCGCCAAGCACGCCGCCTTCCAGAAGGCCGCAAGCGCCTTCAACGCCGCGGCGAAGGGCGGCAACGCCGGCGCGGCCAAGGCGGCGTTCGGCGACCTCGGCAAGTCGTGCAAGGCGTGCCACGACCTCTATCGGGAAGACCATTGAGTTGAACGGCGCGAAGCAGCCGGTCTGGGACCTTCCGGTCCGGCTGTTCCACTGGTCGCTCGCGGCGCTGATCGGCCTGAGCTGGTGGACCGCCGAGAATGACGAGCTCGAGATCCACATTTACTCGGGCTATGCGATCCTGACCCTGATCGTCTTCCGGGTCTTGTGGGGCATCTTCGGAAGCTCGACCGCCAAATTCCGCAATTTCATCCGCGGTCCGCGGGCGATCCTCGCTTATGTTCGGAACAGCCGCGCGTGGAAGGCCGTCGGCCATTCGCCGCTCGGCGCGCTCAGCGTGCTTGCGATGCTGATCGTGCTCAAGCTCCAGATCGCCACCGGACTGCTCAATGCCGACGACGACGGGTTCGCGGAAGGGCCATTGTCGCTCGCGGTCAGCGAGGAAGCGGTGGAATTCGCGCACGAGGCCCATGATGTCTTGTTCGACGTCCTGCTGGTGCTGATCGGCCTGCATGTGGTCGCGGTCCTTTTCTATCATTTGGTCGAGCGCAGGAATCTCGTCGGCCCGATGGTGACGGGAAAGGCTGTCATCGATCCGGCGGCGGAGCCGATGCGGCCGGGCCGGTGGTGGGCGGCGCTGCTGTGCTTGGTCGCGGCGATCGCGACGACCCGCTGGGTGATCGCCGGCGCCCCGCCCTTCGGCGTTTAGGCTCCTTCCCTTGCAGGGAGGCCGGCGAAGGGCCACATCGCTGCCATGCTGATCCGGACCGCAGAAACGCCCAACCCGTCGACCCGCAAGTTCCTTCCCGGGCGAACGGTGATGGAGGCGGGAACGCGCGACTTCCCCGATGCCGGGAGCGCCAAGGCCTCGCCGCTCGCCGAGGCTTTGTTCGAAAGCGGGCTGGTCGAGGGCGTGTTCTTCGGCCGCGACTTCATTTCGGTCACCGGAGCGGAGGGCATCCACTGGTCGGACCTCGAGCCTTTGGTGCTCGAGACGCTGCTAGACCATTTCATCACCGACGCGCCCTTGTTTGCCCCGGGTAGCGCCGGCGGAATCCACGTCGCGCCAGATGATTTCGACGAGGACCCGGCCGACGCGGAGATCATCGGGCAGATCAAGGAGCTGATCGAGACGCGCGTCCGGCCTGCCGTCGCCCAGGACGGCGGCGACATCGTCTATCGCGGCTACAAGGACGGAACATTGTTCCTCGCCATGCAGGGCGCGTGCGCCGGCTGCCCGAGCTCGGCGATCACACTGAAGCGCGGGATCGAGAGCCTGATCCGCCACTATGTGCCCGAAGTGGAAACGATCGAGGCGGTCTAGCGGGGGTTGCGGGGTCTGCCCGTCTGCGCCCATCATCATCCCATGATCCTGGCGTTCGACACGTCCAGCGAAGCCTGTACCGCCGCCTTGTTCGACGCGGGCGGGACGCTTCACGCGCGCGCCGATGAGCGGATCGGCCGCGGCCATGCCGAACGGCTCGTGCCGATGCTCGCCGAGCTCATCGGCGACATCCAGCCGAGCCGAATCCTGGTCGGGGTTGGGCCGGGAAGCTTTACCGGCATTCGAGTCGCAATCGCCGCCGCACATGGGCTGGCGATCGGCTGGAATTGCGAGCTCGCCGGATTTTCGTCGCTGGCGCTGATCGCCGCCTCGGTCGAGAGCGGGGGCGAGCCGGTCGCGGTCGCGGTGATCGGCGGGCATGGCCAATTGTTCGTCCAGCAGTTCGGCGCGGGCCTCGAACCCTCGGGCGTTCCGCAAAGCCTGGTCCCCGACGCCGCGGCGAAGGCGATCGACGCGCGCCGGGTCGCCGGCTCGGGTGCGCGCCAGCTGGTCGAGGCAGGGGGGTCGGGCGAGGCGATCGAGGCCTGGCCCGAGGCCGCCCGCGTGCTCGATTTGCCCGAGGCGCTCCGAAGCCTCGCGCCGAGCCCCGTCTATGTCCGCCCGCCCGACGCCAAGGCCGCGGCGTAATGGCGAGCCCGGCGCCAAACCCGATTCACTCGCTCTCGGAAGGAGGAATCGACGATTTGCCCGAGGTGATGGGGGTGATGGACTCGGCCTTCGGCGACACGTTCGGCGAAGCGTGGACCCACTCGCAGCTCGCCGGAATCCTGCCGATGGCGGGCGTATCGCTGATCCTCGCCCGCTCGTCTGATGGGCAATGCGCGGGCTTTAGCCTTGCTCGGCGGGTAGCCGACGAGGCCGAGCTGCTGCTACTCGCGGTGAGCCGCGGGCACCGCCGCAAGGGGGTCGGGCGGATGCTGCTCGACCATTTCCTCGCCGACGCGCGCGAGCATCGCGTGGCCCGGGTCCACCTCGAGGTTCGCGATGGCAATCCGGCGGTGGCGATGTACCGAGCCCTGGGGTTCGAGCCAGTTGGGCGGCGCCGCGGTTACTATTTTGGCGGCGACGGCCGGCGGCACGACGCAATTACACTGTCGCGGGCGCCCTAGCCCAAGACAAAGCCACCAGCCGTTGCTCCTCGTCTTGCCCGCCCAAGGCAAAAGGCATAGGGCGACAGTCGCCGGGCCGAACAGCCCCGAAACTCTGCTCGAACCTCAAGGATTTGACCATGGCCGATATTGACGCCGACGACGACACGCTCTTGACCCTAACCGCCGACATCGTCGCCGCGCACGTCAGCAACAACAGCGTGGCCGTCAACGACTTGCCGGTGCTGATCCAGAACGTTCACCAGGCGCTGGCCGGCATTTCCGCGGCCGCTTCGGCCCCCGAACCGCGGCAGGACCCGGCGGTTTCGATCCGCTCGTCGATCAAGCCCGATTACATCGTGTGCCTGGAAGACGGGAAGAAATTGAAGATGCTCAAGCGGCATCTCATGACCCATTACAACATGACCCCGGACGAATATCGCCGCAAATGGGGGCTCAACGCCGATTACCCGATGGTCGCGCCCAATTATGCCGAGCAAAGGCGGACCCTCGCCAAGTCGATCGGGCTCGGCACGAAGCGGGGCAAGCGGAAAGCCAAATAAGGCCCTTCCAAGCTGGACGATCGGGCGGTGCATCCCTAGTTTGAAGCGATGCACCGAACGATCGACATCGAGCAGCTCTGCGCCGACAAGGGCCTTCGGATCACCGAACAGCGCAAGATCATCGCCAAGGTCCTGTCGGACAGCGAGGATCATCCCGACGTCGAGACGCTCCATTCGCGCGCCGCCGGGATCGACCCCAACATCTCGATCGCGACCGTCTATCGCACCGTTCGCTTGTTCGAGGAGGCCGGGATCCTCGAACGCCACGAGTTCGGCGACGGACGCTCGCGTTACGAGGCGGTCAGCGAGACCCACCACGACCATCTGATCGACGTCGAGACGGGCAAGGTCATCGAGTTCAGCGACGACGATCTCGAGGCGCTCCAGAAGATCATCGCCGAGCGCCTCGGCTATCGCCTCGTCGACCACCGGATGGAATTATACGGAGTGGCGCTCGATCGCGACCGCTAGGCCGAAGCCCGACATGCTGGCGCCGCTGCGCATGGCCATGCGGGTCGATGCCCTGGCCAGCTGGTTCCTGCTGTGCCTTCCACTTCACCTTTTCCAGAAGCTGACTCGCCGACCCTCACCCTGGCCGCGGCGCTTCCTTATGGGCGCGGCAAATGCCCTTGGCCTCCATGTGCGGGTCGAGGGCGAGCGCGCGGGGCCCCACACCCTACTCCTGCCAAATCACGTCAGCTGGCTCGACATTCTGGTGATCGGCGGCGCCACCGGCTGCACCTTCGTGTCGAAGGACGATCTCGGCCACGGTCTGATCCATTGGCTCGCCGACCAGAATGCGACGGTCTACGTGAAGCGAACCCATGTGAAGGGCGCCAAGGACCAGGCGCTCGCCGTTGCCAAGGCGTTGGAACGCGACAAGCCGGTTGCGGTTTTTCCCGAGGGGACGGTTGGTCCAGGCACGCGCTTGTTGCCGTTCCGCTCAACACTACTCGAGGCTGCCAATTATGCGGCAAGAGACGTCGTCCTCCGTCCAGTTGTGATCGATTATGGTGCGGCGGCCCCGGACATCGCCTGGTACCAGGAACCGGTGCTTCGCAACGCCCGCCGTGTCTTGGGCCGTAAGGGAAGACTGCGGGTCACCCTCCGGCTTCTCGAGCCGCTCGCCCGTTCCGGCGACCGCAAGCAACTCGCCGCCGAGGCACAAGCTGCGATCGCCGCAAGGCTCGGCTTCACGCCCGACCGGCAGTCGCCTATAGGCGGGGCCGAATGACCCCCAAGACTTTCAGAATCAAGAGCTTCGGCTGCCAGATGAACGTCTATGACGGCGACCGGATGGCCGAATTGCTGGGCGAGCGCGGGATGGTCGCGGCTGCCCAGGGCGAGGATGCTGACCTGGTCGTCCTCAATACCTGCCATATCCGCGAGAAGGCCGCCGAAAAGGCCTATTCGGACGTCGGCCGTCTTCGCCGCGAGGACGGCAGCAAGCCGCTCATCGCGCTCGCCGGTTGCGTCGCCCAGGCCGAAGGCGCCGAGGCGAAACGCCGCTCGCCCATGATCGACGTCGTGGTCGGTCCGCAGGCCTATCACCGGCTGCCCGAGCTGGTCGAGCAGGCGGCGCGCGGCGCCCGCCCGGTCGATACCGACATGCCGGCGATCTCCAAGTTCGACGCCATGCCGCCGCGCCGGCGTTCGGCGCCCAGCGCTTTCCTGACGGTGCAGGAAGGCTGCGACAAATTCTGCACCTATTGCGTTGTGCCCTACACGCGCGGCGCCGAGATCAGCCGCCCGTGGGGCGACATCGTTGCCGAGGCGCGTCAGCTGGTGGATGGCGGGGCGCGCGAGATAGTCCTGCTCGGCCAGAACGTCAATGCATGGAGCGATGGCCGAGCGGGGACTCGCCGAGCTGATCCGAGCGCTCGCGAAAATCGATGGGCTCGAGCGGATCCGCTACACCACCAGCCACCCCGCCGACATGGGCGAGGCGCTGATCGCGGCACATGGCGAGGTCGACAAGCTGATGCCATATTTGCACTTGCCGGTTCAGTCGGGCTCCGACCCGATCCTGAAAGCCATGAACCGGAGCCATTCGGCCGAAAGCTATGTGCGGACGATCGAGCAGGTGCGGGCGGCCCGCCCGGACATCGCGATCAGCGGCGACTTCATCGTCGGCTTTCCCGGTGAAACCGAAGAAGATTTCACCGCCACGCTGAATCTGGTTGACGCGGTCGGCTACGCCTCGGCCTATTCGTTCAAATATAGCGCGCGACCGGGAACCCCGGCGGCGGCGATGGAGGGGCAGATCGAGCGCGAAGTAATGGATGAACGGCTCCAGCGGTTGCAGGCGCGGATCAACGCGCACCAGCTCGCGTTCAATCGGGCGACCGTCGGCAAGGAGACCCGCATCCTCATCGAACGCGAAGGCCGCTATCCGGGGCAGATGATCGGCCGGTCGCCGTGGCTCCAGTCGGTCCATGCCGAGACCGGCGCAAGGCCCGGAGACCTCATCGCCGTTAGGCTCACCGCCGCCGGCCCGCGCAGCATGACCGGCGCCGAGCGCAAGAAGGTCGCAGCCTAATGGCCCGCAAGCCCGAACTTGCGGCGGTGGCCGACCGCACCCTGCTCGAGATCGAGTTCGAGCAACCCTATCTGCTCGGCCCTTTGTTCGGCGATTACGACCGGCATTTGATCACCATCGAGAACCGGCTGGGCGTGCATATTTCGGCCCGCGGGAACAAGGTCCAGATCGATGGCGAGGCGGATGATGCGGCGCGCGCGCGCGACGTTCTGATCGGCCTCTACAATCGCCTCGACCAGGGCGAGGACGTCGACGGCGAGACGGTCGAGGCCGTGCTCGGCATGGCCGCCCAGCCCAATCTCGACGGGATCATCCACGACGAGGTCGCGACCCCGCCCAAGGTGATGATCCGAACGCGCAAGAAGACGATCGTCCCGCGCTCGCCGGTCCAGACTCGCTATATGGAAGCGCTGGCCCGCGACGACATGATCTTCGCGCTCGGGCCCGCTGGAACCGGAAAGACCTATCTCGCGGTCGCCCAGGCAGTGTCGCAGCTGATCACGGGCTCGGTCGACCGGCTGATCCTGTCGCGCCCCGCAGTCGAAGCGGGCGAGCGATTGGGCTTCCTTCCCGGCGACATGAAGGAGAAGGTCGACCCCTATCTCCGCCCGCTCTACGACGCGCTCTACGACATGCTCCCGACCGAGCAGGTCGAGCGGCGCATCGCCTCGGGCGAAATCGAGATTGCGCCGATCGCCTTCATGCGCGGGCGGACCTTGAACGACGCCTTCATCATCCTCGACGAGGCTCAGAACACCACGCCGGCGCAGATGAAGATGTTCCTGACCCGCTTCGGAATGCGCAGCCGAATGGTGATCTGCGGCGACCCCAAGCAGGTCGATTTGCCCACTGGCGCCAGTTCGGGCCTGGCCGACGCGATCGGCAAGCTCGAGGGTCTGGAGGGCATTGGAACGATCCGATTCTCGGCCGCCGACGTCGTCCGCCACCCGCTGGTCGGGCGCATCGTCGAGGCCTATGAAGGCCCAGGATCATGATGCTCGAAGTGGCAATCGAAGCCGACTCGGAGTGGGACAGTAGCAGCGGCTGGGCGGCGCTGGCCCGCGCCGCTGCCGAAGCGGCGATCGCAGAGAGCGCCTTCCCACAGCTGAGCAGCCAAGGCCGGACGGTCGAGTTGTCGCTTCGCCTGACCGACGACGAAGCGGTCCGCGAGCTCAATTCGGCGTGGCGCGGCAAGGACAAGCCGACCAACGTCCTGTCCTTTCCGATGGCCGGGCCGGCGGAGCTTGATGCCGAGCATGACGGGCCCGAGCTGATGCTCGGCGACATCGTGCTTGCCCGCGGCATGTGCGCCGCCGAGGCCGAAGACAAAGCGATCCCGCTCGAAGATCATGCCGCGCATTTGATCGTGCACGGCACCCTGCACCTGCTCGGCTACGATCACGGCGAGGAGCGCGACGCCGCCGACATGGAGGCGCGCGAGGTCCGCGCCCTCGCCCGGCTCGGCATTGCCGACCCTTATGAGGCACGCGGCTGATGGCGAGCCGTAACGGTGGCAACGAGGACGGCGCATCGCGGCTGTGGCGCGGGATCCAGGCCCTGATCTTCGGAGACCCGGAGCCGAGCCTTCGCGACCAGATCGAGGAAGCGATCGAGGAGGCCGAGGACCAGCGCCCGGTCGCGGGCGACCTCACTCCGACCGAGCGGCAGATGCTCCGCAACCTGCTCGATTTTGGCGATCACACCGCGGGGGACATTTGCGTGACCCGCGGCGAGATCATCGCGGTGCCGGCGACGATTGGCTTCGACGACCTTGTCGCGGCCTTCGCCGATGCCGGGCACAGCCGCCTTCCGGTCACCGGCGAAAGCCTCGATGACGTCGTCGGCATGATCCACATCAAGGACGTGTTCATGGCCAAGGTCGACCCGTCGCGCGAACGGTCGATCGAGGCGCTCAAGCGCGACCCTTTGTTCGTCCCCGAATCGATGGGCGTGATCGAGTTGCTCGCGCGGATGCGCAGCCAGCGGATTCACCTCGCCATCGTGGTCGACGAGTTTGGCGGCACGGAGGGGCTGGTGACGATCGAGGACGTGGTCGAGGAGATCGTCGGCGAGATCGAAGATGAGCATGACGAAGAAGCGAGTGGGCTCCTGGTCGCGCTCGACGAGGGGCTGTGGGAGGCCGATTCGCGGCTCGAGCTCGACGAACTGCGCGAAGCGGTCGACGCGCGGCTGACTGCGGAGGACGAGGAGATCGACACCGTCGGCGGGCTCACCTTCCTGCTTGCCGGGCGGATCCTGGCGCCGGGCGAATCGGTGATTCACCCGTCGGGCTGGAGGCTCGAATCGGTCGACGCCGACGCCAGGAGGATCAAGCGCGTGAGGCTTCACCCGCCGGAAACATCGGCGAAGGCCTAGTCGCTCGCGAACAATTTCGCCGGGTCGGCCATCGCCTTGAATTCCAGCGCGTTACCGGCGGGATCGAGCAGGAACATCGTCGCTTGCTCACCCGGCTCACCTTCGAAACGGATGGTCGGAGCGATCACGAATTCGGTCCCGGCCGCCTCGAGCCGAGCTGCCAGCGCGCGCCATTCGTCCATCGCCAGGACCAGGCCGAAATGCGGGACCGGCACCGACTCGCCGTCGACGGGGTTGGACGACCGCGCCCGAACCGCGCCGGGCGCAAGATGGGCGACGATCTGGTGGCCGTGAAAATCGAAGTCGATCCAGCGCTCCGAGCGTCGCCCTTCGGCGCAGCCGAGAAGGCCGCCGTAGAAGGCACGCGCAGCGGCGAGGTCGTCGACCGGAAAAGCGAGATGAAAGGGAGCAAGCGGCATTCGAAGCGTCCTGTCACTACAGGCGAAGCGAAGCAATCCGAGTCGATTGTGGATTGCTTCGTCGTTAACTCCTCGCAATGACTAGGCCCATGCTGCTCGCGCTTTACGCTTTCGTCGTCGGACTGGTGTCCGCCTTGGCCTTCGAGCCGGTCGCTTGGTGGCCGCTGCTGCTGATCGCCTTCGCGGTGCTGTTCGAGCTTCTCGACCGAGCCGAGCGGCTGGGCCAGGCGATCCTCATCGGATTCCTGTTCGGCTTCGGCCAGTTCGTCGTGTCGTTGAACTGGATCGCGACCGCCTTCACCTTCCAGTCGGCGATGCCGGCCTCGCTGGGCTGGGTCGCGGTGGTCCTGCTGTCGCTCTACCTCGCCTTGTTCCCGGCGCTGGCGACGGGGCTCGGCTGGCGCTGGGGCCGCGACAACCGGATCGTCCTGGTGCTCGTGCTCGGTGGCGCGTGGATCATCACCGAATGGCTGCGCTCGACGCTATTCACGGGGTTCCCGTGGAACCCGGCTGCTGCGGCACTCGCGCCCACTCCCCTCATCACCATCGGCTCGCTGACCGGCACCTATGGCCTGTCCGGAATCGTCGTCCTGCTGGGCGGCGCGGTGTGGCTCGAATATCATCGCAAATGGCTTCCGCTGGTGCTGATCGCCGGCGCAACCCTGTTCGCGTGGCTGCTCCCGACCGCTCCGGTGCCGGAGGACCCGCTGACGGTGATGAACGTGCGCGTGGTCCAGCCCAACATCGGGCAGGAGAGCAAGTGGCGCGAAGGCTATGACGCGATCGCGATTCGCCGGCTGACGGAACTGTCGGGCAAGTCAAGCCAGGAGCCGCGGCTATTGTTGTGGCCCGAGGCCGCGGTCACCGCGCCGCTCCAGGACAACCGCCCCGCCGCAGCCGCCGCGACCGCCGCCGAACGCGCCCGCGCCGCCGCGCTCCTCGGACCGAACGACCGGTTGATCACCGGCGGGCTCGCGATCCAGTCGGCCGACGGGTCGAGCGTCGACACCGCCACCAACAGCATCTTCGTGCTCGCGCCCGGAGGCCAGGTCATCGGCCGCTACGACAAGGCACATCTCGTCCCCTACGGCGAGTATCTGCCGATGCGCGAGCTGTTGTCCTCGATCGGACTGGCCCGCCTCGCGCCCGGCGACATGGACTTCGCCGCCGGGCCCGGACCGCGCTCGATCGAGCTCGGCGGACAATGGGGCCGGGTCGGCCTGCAGATCTGCTACGAGATCATTTTCTCGGGCCGGGTGGTCGACCAGACGAACCGCCCGTCATTCATCTTCAACCCGTCGAACGACGCCTGGTTCGGAAGCTGGGGACCGCCGCAGCACCTGGCGATGGCGCGGCTTCGCGCCGCCGAGGAAGGCCTACCCGTAATCCGCTCGACCCCCACCGGGATCAGCGCGGTGATCAATGCCAAGGGCAAGATCGTCGAGCAGATCGACTGGCGGAAAGCGGGCGCGATCGACGCGGTGATTCCGCCGGCCGCACCGACCGCGACCCCGTTCGCGCGCTTCGGCAACCTCATTCCAGTCCTGTTGGGGCTGCTCCTGATGATCGGTGGCATTGTGCTCGGACGACGCGACCGCTAGGAGGCGCGCCGACATATAAAGACTTCCTTATATCTTTCAGAGACGAGGACCCGCGGCCGCTCATGCGCAGCTCTTTCCTGTTCACCTCCGAATCGGTTTCCGAAGGCCATCCTGACAAGGTCGCCGACCAGATCAGCGACGCGATCGTCGATTATTTCATCGGCCACGACCCCGAATCGCGGGTCGCGTGCGAGACCTTGGTCACCACCCAGCGGATCGTGATCGGCGGCGAGATCCGCTGCCCACCGGTCTATGACGAGGAAAAATTCAAGGAGACCCACGGCTGGGCCCCCGGAGCGCGCGACGAGATCGAGCGCATCGTCCGCCAGACGGTCCAGCGGATCGGCTACGAACAAGAAGGTTTCCACTGGCAGACGGCGAGCTTCGAGAACCATCTTCATGGCCAGTCGGCCCATATCGCCCAGGGCGTCGACGCCGGCGCGAACAAGGACGAAGGCGCGGGCGACCAGGGGATCATGTTCGGCTTCGCGGTCGACGAGACTCCCGAGCTGATGCCGGCGACGCTCTATTACAGCCACAAGATCCTCGAGCGGATGGCCAAGGACCGTCATGACGGCCGCGTCGATTTCCTCGAGCCCGACGCCAAGAGCCAGGTCACGCTCCGCTACGAGGACGGAAAGCCGGCCAAGGCGACGGCGATCGTCGTCTCGACGCAGCACAAGCCCGGCTATGACAAAGGCGAGAAGCAGGCCGAGCTACACGCTTATGTGAAGGACGTGGTCGGGGACGTGATGCCGGCCGAGTTATTGGGCAACGAGACCGTCTATCACATCAACCCGACCGGAAGTTTCGAGATCGGCGGTCCCGACGGCGACGCCGGGCTGACCGGTCGCAAGATCATCGTCGACAGCTATGGCGGCGCGGCGCCGCACGGCGGCGGGGCCTATTCGGGCAAGGATCCGACCAAGGTAGACCGATCAGCGGCTTATGCCGCGCGCTACCTGGCCAAGAATATCGTTGCGGCCGGCTTGGCTCGGCGCTGCACCATCCAGCTCGCTTATGCGATCGGAGTTAGCGAGCCTTTGTCGCTCTACGTCGACACCCACGGCACCGGGACCGTCGGCGACGACGAAATCGAAAAGGCGATCGCCGGAATCGGGCGGCTTGGCGGGTTGACGCCGCGCGGCATCCGCACCTGTCTTCAGCTCAACAAGCCGATCTACGCCAAGACCGCAGCCTACGGCCATTTCGGGCGCAAGGCCGAGGGCGACGATTTCCCATGGGAAAAGACCGACCTGGTCGACGAGCTCAAGGCCGCGCTCGCCGCCTAAGTCACTCCTCGCCGGAGCAGCGGACCTTCCAGGTCTTGCCTTTGTAGGTGAGCGTTCCGCGGATGTTGCCGGGCGGTCCGCTGGCGCGGAGCTTCACCAAAAGCTCCATCAAGTCGGGATCGCCGAGATTGACCCACACCTTGTCGTCGTCGAGCCAGCTTTGCGAGACCGCGACCTTGATCTCGTCCTTCCCGTCCGAGAAAAAAGCGTTGGCGACCCCCGGCTCGGCAGCATGCCCGATGGCGAGGCCGACAAACGGGACGTTCTCGCCGGGCGGCGAACAGGTCATGCTCTCCGTCGCCGCCGCCGGTGCGGCGCTCATCAACAGCGCCAGCGCGGCAAGGCCAAGTTTCGAGGTCGCTCGATTCATCGCCACCCGCCGAGGATCGCGCCGGCCGCGAGATGCCCGAGCAACAGATGCCCGCCGTCGATCAACGTGACTTCGAACGGCCCGACTCCATAGACCCAACCGTACAGCAACGTCGGGATCGCCGAAGCCAGGGCCACGACCGCGGCCCATTTCACTCCGGTCGAGGCGTCGACCACCCTGCCCAGCTTGAACAGGACGGCGAGGAACGCGGCGGTCATCAGCGGCATCACCACGCTGAACGGCATGCGCGCCATTCCGGTCGCGTCGATCTGCTCCTTGGTGATGCCGGAGGCGGCCATCCACCATTCCTCCGGGACGAGGAAGCCGTAAATCACGAATCCGATCGCGTAGATGGCGATTGCCGCGGCGAGGACCGACAGCCAGTTGATTCCCCCAGCGCGCATATTCCCCTCCATTTCCGGGCCCCGCGCGAATGTAGCACTGGCGGCAAGGCGTTCCAATCGTCTAGCGAGCGCGAGGCATGACCGCGCACAAGCCCGGCGATCCCCTGACTCTCAACCGGCTGTATGGCCGATCGAGCGGGCACAAATTGCGCAAGGGGCAGGCGGAGCTGGTCGACCAGCTGCTGCCCAAGATCGCGGTTCCGGGCGAAGGCGAAGTCACTGCCGCGCGCCTGTTCGGCGAGGAGCGCCCGCTGCATTTCGAGATCGGCTTCGGCTCGGGCGAGCATCTGGTGTTTCGCGCCGATTTGCTGCCCGATCATGGCTTCATCGGCTGCGAGCCGTTCCTCAACGGGGTCGCCGCCGCGCTGGGCCCCGTCCGTGACCGCCATCTCGCCAACGTCCGGCTGTGGCGCGGCGACGCGCTCGACGTGCTCGGCCGAGTCCCCGACGGCGCGCTGACCTTCCTCTATTTGCTCCATCCCGACCCGTGGCCCAAGGCGCGGCACGCCAAACGGCGCATGGTCAATGATCGTCCGGTCGAGCTGTTCGCGGCCAAGCTCAGGCCCGGCGGAGAGTTCCGGCTGGCGACCGACGATCCGACCTATCTCGCCTGGGCGCTGATGGTCATGCAGCGGCACCGCGCCGAGTTTGAATGGCTCGCCGGGGCGCCGTCCGAATTCCTCGAGCCGCCGGGCGGATGGATCGAGACCCGCTACGGCGCCAAGGCCCGCCGCGAGGGGCGGCGGCCTTATTATCTGCGCTATCGCCGCCGGTGACCCTTGTGTTTCGCACGGCCAGCCCTAGCTAGACGCCGATGCAGGTCCGTCACGACGTCTTGGCCGCGATCGGCGACACGCCGCTGATCAAGCTCCGCCGCGCGTCGGAGGAAACCGGCTGCGAAATCCTCGGCAAGGCCGAATTCATGAATCCGGGCGCCTCCGTGAAGGACCGGGCGGCCAAGGCGATCATCGAACAGGCCATGGCCGAGGGCCGGCTCGAGCGCGGAGGGATCGTCGTCGACGGAACCGCCGGCAACACCGGGATCGGGCTGGCGATGGTCGGCGACGCGCTCGGCCTCAAGACCGTCATCGTCATTCCCGACACGCAGAGCCAGGAGAAGAAGGACGCGTTGCGCACGCTCGGCGCCGAGCTCGTCGAGGTTCCCGCGGTCCCGTACAAGAACCCGAACAATTATGTGAAGGTCGCCGGCCGGCTCGCCGAGCGGCTGGCGCGGGAAAGCGAGCATGGCGCGATCTTCGCCAACCAGTTCGACAATGTCGCCAACCGCGATGCCCATGTCGAAACGACCGGCCCGGAAATTTGGCAGCAGACCGGCGGCAAGGTCGACGGTTTCGTCAGCGCGATCGGGACCGGCGGGACGCTTGCAGGGGTCGCGCTCGCGCTTCGCGAACACAAGCCCGACATCGCCATCGCTCTTGCCGACGTCCCCGGGGCAGCGCTCCATTCCTTCTATACGACCGGCGAGCTTCGCGCCGAGGGCACGTCGATTACCGAGGGCATCGGCCAGGGCCGGATCACCGCCAACCTCGAAGGGTTCGAACCCACCCACAGCTTCTTCATTCCCGATGCGGAAAGTGTTCGCATCACCTATGCCCTGCTGCTCGAGGAAGGGCTCAACCTTGGCCTCTCGTCCGGGGTCAATGTCGCCGGGGCGATCCGCCTGGCCCGTGAGCTGGGCCCCGGTCACACCATCGTCACCATGTTGTGCGACCCCGGATCGCGCTATCAATCGCGTCTGTTCAACCCCGAATTCATGCGCTCGAAGGGCCTCCCCGTTCCCGACTGGCTCGAGCGGCGCACCGCGATCGAACCGGAGTATCTTCCGGTCGACTAAGTCAAGGAGACTCACATGACCCTATCGATTGGCAGCGTCGCCCCCGATTTCACCGCCGAGACCACCCAGGGACGGATCAATTTCCACGACTGGATCGGCGATAATTGGGCGATCCTCTTCTCCCACCCCAAGGCTTTCACCCCGGTGTGCACGACCGAATTGGGCTATATGGCGGGCCTCGGCGACGAGTTCGCCAAACGCGGGACCAAGATCATCGGCCTCAGCGTCGACCCCAATGCGGACAATCAGGGCTGGCTCCCGGACATCGAGGAGGTCAGCGGCAACAAGGTCGATTATCCGATCATCAGCGACGAGGACCTGACCGTCGCCAAGCTCTACAATATGCTGCCAGCCGACGCCGGAGACACTGCCGCCGGCCGGACCGCGGCCAACAATGCGACCGTCCGCACGGTCTACATCATCGGCCCGGACAAGAAGATCCGAGCGATGCTGCTCTACCCGATGTCGACCGGCCGCAACTTCGACGAGGTGCTGCGCCTGCTCGATTCGGTCCAGCTGACCGAGACCAAGGGTGTCGCGACGCCGGTCAACTGGCGCCCGGGCGAAAGCGTAATCATCCCGCCCTCGGTCAGCGACGAAGACGCCAAGGCCAAATATCCGGGTGGCTGGGAGACGGTGAAGCCCTACCTTCGCCGGATTCCGCAGCCGCAGGACTGATGCGATGAGCCCAGCCGCCCTCGCCCGCCCGCTGTCGCCGGTCCAGGCGGCGCTGGCGGTCGCGGGCGTCTCCGCCGCGGTCGCGGTTTACTGTCTCGGCTATTCGGCGCTGAGTGGAAGGTCCGAGACGCTGGCGGCTTCGTTCGGCTGGGCGATGGTCAATGTCGCGCCATGGCTGGTCGCATTGGAAACGCTCAAGCGCCCAACCTCATCGCTCCGCTTCGCAATGACGCTGCTCGGCGCGGCGCTGATCTCGGTCCTGTTCGGTGCGATCCTACTCGGCACCGACGTGTCGGGGTTCGAGTTGTGGCGCCGCGTTCCCGCGCTCGCCGCAGTGGCGCTCGTCGCGCTCGCGCTCGACCGGCTTCGGGCCAAGCGCGAGGCCGACGACGCGTCGGCGGCGGCACTTCCGGTTCCGACCACCCGGATCGACTGGGTCCGGGCGGCGGGCAATTATGTCGAGCTTCGCAGCGGCGACCGGACGATCCTCCACCGGACGACCCTGAACGCCGCCGAGCGCGCGCTCGCCGATCATGGCTTCGTCCGGATCCACCGCTCGATCCTCGTCCGCCGCGACCGCATCGAGCGGGTTCGGACCCTCGACGTCGTGCTTCGCGACGGCACGCACCTCAAGGTCGGCAAGCGCTTCCGCTCGGCCATCGCGGCCTGAATTTCGTCCCTTCGTCCCGCAGTGCTCCACACGTCTCCAGCGGCGTGGCAGGCATAGGCGATGATCAAGATCGCGATTGCAGCGGCGCTGGTCCTCGCGCCGAATATGGCCTTGGCCGAAAACCGGCTAACCGGCGACCTTCCGCGCAAGGAGGGAAAGCCGCTCGAGGACCTGCCCGGCCTGGAAACCGAATATGGGTCGGTTCGGACGTCCGAGGGCATTCGCCTTCGCACCATCGTCACAAGGCCCGCCGGAACGACCAAGAAGCTGCCGGCGATCTTCCACACCCAGGCGGTGTCGTGCGGAAGCCTCGAGCCGCTTCCGGCCGACCGCCTGACGGTGCTCGGCGGCCTCGCGCAAAAGTCGGGCATGGCGCTGATCCGGGTCGAGCGCTCGGGTACCGGCGACAGCGAAGGGCCGGGCTGCGACAAGCTCGATTACGACACAGAGGTCCGCCATTATCGCGAGGCGCTCGACCAACTGGCGCGGCACAAATGGATCGAGGGTGACCGCATCGTCATCTATGGCAGCAGCCTCGGCTCGACCACCGCTCCGCTGGTCGCGCAGGGCCGCAAGGTGGCCGGGATCGTCGTCCACGGCGGCGGCGCGGCCACCTATCTCGAGCGGATGATCAATTTCGACCGGCTGTATGTCGAGCGGTCGGGCAAATATCGGCCCGAGCAGATCCACGACGAGATGATCCGCCGGATCGCGTTCCAGCAGCTCTACCTTATCGGCAAGAAAACGCCCGAGCAGATCGCGGCCGAACGGCCCGACCTCGCCGGCGTGTGGCAGTCGATCCGCGGCGGCGCCGAGGCCCCGCCGCATTACGGCCGGCCCTATGCCTGGCACTGGCAGGCCGCGGACAAGAACTTTCTCGCAGCCTGGGCGAAGGTCGAGGCGCCGGTGATGGTCGCTTATTCCTCGTTCGACCAGTTCGAGCCGCGCTCATCCCACAAGATCATCGTCGATGTCGTCAACCAGCTTCGGCCCGGCACGGCCAAGCTCGTACCGCTGAACGGCTATGACCATTCGGTGTGGCGCTTTCCCGACGAATATGCCGCCTATCGCGAGGAAGGCGGAACCCGCACGCCCGAGGCGTTACTCGACCCGATCCTCGCCTGGCTCAAGGAAAACCGACTCAGCGGGGAGTGAGACGGAGCAGCTTGCCGCCGCTCCTCTCGTCAACCAGCAGATAAACGGATCCGTCCGGCCCTTGGTCGGCGGCGCGGATTCGCGCCCCCATGTCCCACTGGTCGGCCTTCCTCGCTTTGTCGCCGTCGAGATCGACCCGGATCAGCGCCTGGCCCGAGAGCGCCGGGACGAGCGCGTCACCCTTCCAGCCTTTGAACCGGTCGCCGGTGTAGATGAGCAGCCCACCCGGCGAGATTGAAGGGTTCCACCACACCTTGGGCGGCTCGAAGCCGTCGCCCGGCTTGTGGTCGGGGATCGCCTCGCCGCCGTAATGCGAGCCGTTCGAGACCTTTGGCCAGCCGTAATTCTTGCCCGCGAGGACGAGGTTGATTTCATCGCCGCCCTGCGGGCCCATTTCGCTCACCCACAAGCGGCCGTCGGGCGCGAAGGCGATTCCGAGCATGTTGCGGTGGCCCATGGTCCAGAATTCGGCCGCAACCCCGCCGCGCGAGGCCCACGGGTTGCCGGGCGCGGGCTGGCCTTCCTTGGTCAGCCGCAAGACCTTGCCAAGGTTGCCGCCAAAATCCTGCGCCGGGGACATTTCCTGGCGGTCGCCCGAGGTCAGATAGAGGAAGCCGTCGGGCCCGAAGGCGATCCGGTGCGAAAAGTGGCCGTTGCCGGCGATCTTGGGGCTTTGCCGCCAGATGATCTTGAAGTTCGCGAGCCGCGGTTGGCCGGAGCCCATTTCGAGAGTGCCATGGCCGAGCACCGCGCCGCTGGTCCCACCTTCGCCGGCCTCGACGTAGGACAGATAAATGCGTCGGTTGCCTGCGAAATCGGGATCGGCGACGACATCGCCGAGGCCGCCCTGTCCCGCGACCTTGGCCTGGGGCACGCCCGCTACCGCGGTCTTGGTGCCGGTCGCGACATCGACCAGCCACAACCGCCCGGCGCGCTCGGACAGCAACGCAATGTTGGTCGTTGGAACTCCGCTTCCGGGCAGGAAGTCGACCGCCCACGGGCTCTGGAAGGTCGCGACCTCGGCCACCGCGAACGGCGGTTCGGCGGCGGTCGCCTCGGGCGCCTGCGACACGCCGCATCCGGCCAGCGCGAGGGCGGCCGCACCTTGCAATAGCTGGCCCCTTGTCCACATTGTTGTCATCCTCGTTGCTCCTGACGCTCTCGTCGCCGCGCATCGGGAAGGGAAACGCCGATGCCCGCAGCCCAATTACTCTCGCTCGCGACGGCGGTTCCACCGTTCCTCATCGACCAGCCGCAGGCCAAGGCGATCGGTCGCCGCTCGTTTCGGCGCAAGGCCGCTTTCGACCGGCTGTCGAGCGTGTTCGACAATGCCGGGATCGCGCGGCGCAACCTCGTCGCCCCGATCGACTGGTACGAGCGCCATCACGGCTGGGCCGAGCGCAACCGGGTCTATCTCGAGGCGGCCGAGGCCATGTTCGAGGAAGCGGCGCTGGCGGCGATCGACCGCGCCGGGCTCCAGCCCGCCGACATCGACGGCGTCGTCACGGTCTCGACCACCGGCATCGCCACCCCGAGCCTCGAAGCGCGCGCCGGACCGCGCATCGGCCTCAGGCCCGATGTCCGCCGCGTTCCCTTGTTCGGACTCGGCTGCGCCGGCGGAGTCAGCGGGCTTGCCCTCGCCGCGCGCCTCGCCGCGGCCGAGCCGGGCTCGAACTGGCTGATGGTCGCGATCGAGACTTGCTCGATCTCGATCCGGCTCGACAGCGACGACCCTGCAGCAATCGTGGCGATGGCGCTGTTCGGCGACGGCGCCGCCTCGGCGGTCGTGCGCTCGGGCGATGGCGGCGGCCTGGCGCGGATCGTCGGCGCAGGTGAGAAATTGTGGCCCGACACATTGGGAATCATGGGGTGGCGGGTCGAAGACCCGGGGCTGGGCGTGGTGTTCGACCGCGCCATCCCGCCCTTCGTCGAAGCCGAGCTCGCGGAGGCCGTCGACCAGCTTTGCTCCGACCTCGCGATCGCCCGAAGCGATATCGACCGTTTTTGCTGCCACCCGGGCGGGGTCAAGGTGATCGACGCGATCGAGACCGCGCTCGAGCTGCCGCAAGGCGAGCTCAACCTCGAGCGCGAGGTGCTGAACGATCATGGCAATATGAGCGCTCCGACCGTGCTGTTCGTGCTCGACCGGCTGATCGAGCGCGGACTTCCTAAGCGGACGTTGATGACCGCCTTCGGCCCCGGCTTCACCTGCTCGGCGGCCTTGCTCGAAGCAGCGTGAGCCTTGCCGTCCTGATCCTCGCGCTGGTCACGCTCCAGCGGCTGGCCGAGCTGCCGTGGGCGCGCGCCAACACGAAGCGGCTGCTCGCCGCCGGCGGCCACGAGGTCGCGGCCGGCCATTATCCACTGATCGTCCTGCTCCACGTCGCGTGGCTGGCCTGCCTGTGGTTGCTGGCCCCGGGCCGGCCGATCAGCCTGCCGCTGCTCGCAGTGTTTGGACTGGTCGAGCTTGGGCGGATCTGGGTCCTGGCGACGCTCGGCCGGCGCTGGACGACGCGGATCATCGTCGTCCCCGGCGAGACTCTGGTCGCGAGGGGTCCCTACCGTGTCCTTGCCCATCCCAATTATCTGGTGGTCGCGCTTGAGATTGCGCTGCTTCCATTAGTGTTCGGGCTGTGGGAAGTGGCGCTGGTCTTCAGCGTCCTGAACGCTATCATTCTCACGATCCGCATCCGCTCGGAAGCCAAGGCGTTGAAAAGCGTCCAATGATGAAGCGCCTCCTCACCCTCGCATTGCTCGCAACCGCCGGATGCGCGACGGTGCGGACCGAATCCAGCTTTCTAGCCAACATCGTCGAGGGCAATTGCGGCAAGGCCTTCGAAGGCCGGATCGTCAGCCCGCCGGACCCTGCGGACTCGAGCTTCGCCGGAAAGCGCCTCGTCATGCACGTGCGCCAATGCTCGGCCGACGAGGTCCGCGTACCGTTCCATGTCGGCGACGACCGCTCGCGCACCTGGGTCATCACCCGCACGCCGACCGGCTATCGCCTCAAGCACGACCACCGCCACGAGGACGGAAGCGAGGACAAGGTCACCCAATATGGCGGCGACACGGTCACGCCGGGCACGCCGGCGCGCCAGGAGTTCCCCGCCGACTCCTTCTCGAAGGAGCTGTTCCTGCGCGAGAACAATGCGGCGGGAGTCGCAAATGTCTGGGCGGTCGACATCCTGCCGAGGCGGATGTTCGCTTATGAGCTGCGCCGCCCGGGCCGTTTCTTCCGGGTCGAGTTCGACCTCACCCGGCCGGTCGATCCACCACCGCCGCCGTGGGGCGGCAACTAGGCCGAACTGCCGGGTTGCCGGGTGCCCGGCTTGCGCCTATATCGCTGTCCTCTCCTCGACATCGTCGCCGATGCTGAGGCTGGTCTTCCCCCGAAGGCCGGTCCGAGAGATGTTTTGAATTTCGAAAGACCGCTGTGACCGATATCGCTGCGCTGACCAAGCTGATCGAGCCCGAGGCCAAGGCCCTTGGCTTCGACCTCGTGCGCGTAGCGATGATCGGCGGGACAAGCGATCCGACATTGCAGGTCATGGCGGAGCGGCCCGACACGCGGCAGCTCGACATCGCCGATTGCGAAGCGCTGTCGCGGCGGCTCAGTGACGTGCTCGATGCCGAAGAGGAAGTCCGGACGCGACCCCGTCGAAGGCGGCTACCGGCTCGAAGTGTCGTCGCCCGGAATCGACCGGCCGCTGACGCGGCTCAAGGACTTTGCCGACTGGCAGGGCCATGAGGCACGGCTGAAGCTCGCCGAGACCGTCGACGGCGCGCGCCAGGTCACTGGCGACATCGCGGGCCTTGACGGCGACATCATCCGCATCACCGGCTCGGCCGGCGAGCGGCGAATCCCATTTTCCGCGATCGCCTCGGCCAAGCTGGTCTTGACCGATCGACTGATCAACGCCACCGCGCCGCTCAGCACCGAGGGCGCCGAGTCCATCGAAGAAGCATTGGAAGACTAATCATGGCCACCCTCCCCGCCGCAGTCAGCGCCAACAAGGCCGAATTGCTCGCCATCGCCGACGCCGTCGCGCGCGAGAAGCTGATCGACAAGGCCATCGTCATCGAGGCGATGGAAGACGCGATCCAGCGCGCCGCTCGCGCCCGCTATGGCGCCGAAAACGACATCCGCGCCAAGCTCGACCCGGTCTCGGGCGACCTGCGCCTGTGGCGCGTGCTCGAGGTGGTCGAGGAGGCCGAGGATCATTTCAAGCAGGTCGACTTGAAGGGCGCGAAGAAATTGAAGAAGGACGCCGCGCTCGGCGACTTCATCGTCGATCCCCTGCCGCCGATCGAGTTCGGGCGGATCGCCGCCCAGGCCGCCAAGCAGGTCATCTTCCAGAAAGTCCGCGACGCCGAGCGCGAGCGCCAATATGAGGAATTCAAGGACCGCGCCGGAGAGGTCATCACCGGGGTCGTCAAGCGCGTCGAGTTCGGCCATGTCGTCGTCGACTTGGGCCGCGCCGAGGGCGTCATCCGCCGCGACCAGCAGATCCCGCGCGAGATGGTCCGGGTCGGCGACCGCATCCGCTCGCTGATCCTGCGCGTATCGCGCGAAGCCCGCGGGCCGCAAATCTTCCTGTCGCGCGCCCACCCCGATTTCATGAAGAAATTGTTCGCCCAGGAAGTGCCCGAAATCTACGACGGCATCATCGAGATCAAGGCCGCCGCCCGCGATCCCGGGAGCCGCGCCAAGATCGGCGTGATCAGCTACGACAGCTCGATCGACCCCGTCGGCGCCTGCGTCGGAATGAAGGGCAGCCGGGTCCAGGCCGTGGTCCAGGAGCTCCAGGGCGAGAAGATCGACATCATCCCGTGGTCCGAAGACCTCGCGACCTTCTCGGTCAACGCGCTCCAGCCGGCGACGGTCAGCCGCGTGGTGATCGACGAGGAGGAGGGCCGGATCGAAGTCGTCGTCCCCGACGACCAGCTCAGCCTGGCGATCGGCCGGCGCGGGCAGAACGTGCGCCTCGCGAGCCAGCTGACCAACAGCCAGATCGACATATTGACCGAGGCCGATGCGAGCGAAAAGCGCCAGCGCGAGTTCGTTGAGCGCTCGGAGATGTTCCAGAACGAGCTCGATGTCGACGAGACCTTGTCGCAGCTGCTCGTCGCCGAAGGCTTCACCAGCCTCGAGGAAGTGGCCTACGTCCAGGTCGAGGAAATCGCCGGAATCGAGGGGCTCGACGAGGATATCGCCGCCGAGCTCCAGAGCCGCGCCGGCGAGGCGCTCGAGCGGCGCGAAGCCGCGGCCCGCGAGGAGCGGCGCGCGCTCGGGGTCGAGGATGCGCTGGCCGAATTGCCGCATTTGAGCGAGGCGATGCTGGTCACGCTCGGCAAGGCCGGGATCCGCACCCTCGACGACCTCGCCGACCTCGCCACCGACGAGCTGATCCAGCGCAAGCGGGTCGAGCCGCGCCGCCGCGAGCCGAGCAACCGGCCCGAGGACAAGGGCGGAGTCCTCGCCGACTACGCCCTGACCGAAGAGCAGGGCAACGAGATCATCATGGCTGCCCGCGCTCACTGGTTTGAAGACGAAGCGCCGGCCGCGCCAACCGAGGAGGCCGCCGATGCGGACTCCCCGCAATGAGGCCGTAGCCGCCGACATCGCTGAGGCTGCCGAGCGCGCGGGTCCCGAGCGGACCTGCGTTCTCACCCGCGCCAAGGGCAGCCGCGACGACCTGATCCGCCTCGCATTGTCACCGGATGGGGAGGTCGCGCCGGACGTCCGCGCCCGGGCGCCCGGCCGCGGCGCGTGGATCGCGGTCTCTCGCAGCGAGCTCGACCAGGCCAATGCCAAGGGCAAGCTCAGAGCCGCGCTCCAGCGCGCGTTCAAGACCCAGGCGGTGGCTATCCCGACCGACCTCGGCGAGCGAACCGAGGCCGCGCTTCGCCAGGCCGCGCTCGACCGCCTCGGGATGGAAGCGCGCGCCGGCAACCTCGCCACCGGCGCCGACCGCATCGAACAGGCCGCGCGCTCGGGCAAGGTCTCGCTCCTCCTCCACGCCGCGGACGCCGGCGACGACGGCCGCCGGCGGATGGATCAGGCCTGGCGAGTTGGCGGCGGGCAGGCCCAGGGGATGGTATTTCCCGAGGGCCGCTCTATCTTGTCGATGGCCCTTGGCCGCGACAATGTGGTACATGTCGCCCTGACCGATCCCGCCGCCGCGACGCGTGTTAGCCACGCGATCACGCGGTGGCGTGCTTTTTGTGACCCCGACCGAGGTCGTGCAGGCGACGGCGACGCCGCCTCCGGCCTTGGCTCGACCGATTTGGATGTGAAGGACTAGAATGGCAGATACGCCCGACAAGCCGAAGCTCGGAACCCGGCCGCCGCTTGGAATCAAGCGCACGGTCGAGACCGGTAAGGTCAAGCAGAGCTTCAGCCATGGACGTTCGAACACGGTGGTGGTCGAGCGCAAGCAGCGGCGTGTCTTCACCAAGCCGGGCGAGGCCCCGCCCCCGGTCGAGGCGCCCAAGCCGGTCGCGGAAGCGCCAAAGCCCGCGGCGCCGGCTCCGGCCGCTCCCGCTCCGCGCCGGATCTCCGAGGCCGAGCAAATCGCGCAGCGCCGCGCAGAGCTCGAGAAGATGCAGCGCGAGGCCGAGGAAGACCGCCTCCGCCAGGCCGAGGAAGCCCGCCGCCGCGAAGATCGCGAACAACGCGAGATGAGCGCCGAGGAGCGCCGCCGCGCCGAGGAGAATCGCAAGGCGGGCGACAAGGTCGACGAGCCCGAGCTCTGCCGAGCCTGCGCCGCCTGCCCCCGAGGAAATCGCGCCCGAGGCCCAGCCGGAGACCCTAGCTGAACCCGACGAGGAGCGCGGCGCCCGCCGCCCGTCCGGCGGCCATGTGCCGGCGCCCAAGAGGTCGGAGCCGGCGCGCCCGAGCCGCGGCCGCGACGAGCATCGCCAGCGCGGCAAGCTGACCGTCAGCCGGGCCCTTTCGGGCGAAGACGACAGCCGCGCCCGGAGCCTCGCAGCCTTGAAGCGTGCCCGCGAAAAGGAACGCCGCCACCACATGGAGGCCGGACCGCGCGAGAAGAAGGTCCGCGACGTCGATGTCCCCGAGACGATCACCGTCCAGGAGCTGGCCAAGCGCATGGGTGAGCGCGGCGCCGATTTGGTCAAAGCCCTGTTCAAGATGGGCACGCCGGTCACCATTACCGAAACCATCGACCAAGATACCGCCGAGCTGCTAATCGGCGAGTTCGGTCATCGCATCAATCGCGTCTCGGAATCCGACATCGACATCCAGGCGGAGGCCGACGTCGATGCTCCGGAGACGCTCAAGCCGCGCTCGCCGGTGGTGACGATCATGGGCCATGTCGATCACGGCAAAACCTCGCTGCTCGACGCGATCCGCGGCGCCAATGTCGTCTCCGGCGAGGCAGGCGGGATTACGCAGCACATCGGCGCCTACCAGGTCGCGCTTCCCGACAAGTCGAAGGTCACTTTCCTCGACACGCCGGGCCACGAGGCGTTCACCGAGATGCGCGCGCGCGGCGCCAACGTCACCGACATCGTCGTGCTGGTGGTTGCCGCGGATGACGGCCTCAAGCCGCAGACGATCGAGGCGATCAACCATACCAAGGCGGCGGGCGTCCCGATGATCGTCGCCATCAACAAGATCGACAAGCCCGATTCCAAACCGCAGAAGGTCCGCGAGGAGCTCCTCCAGCACGAGATCATCGTCGAGGACATGGGCGGCGACGTCCAGGACGTCGAAGTGTCGGCGCTCAAGAAGACCAACCTCGACAAATTGCTAGAGGCGATCCAGCTCCAGGCCGAAATCCTCGAGCTTAAGGCCAATCCCGAGCGGCCGGCCGAGGGCACGGTGATCGAGGCCAAGCTCGACAAGGGCCGCGGCCCGCTCGCTACCGTGCTCGTCCAGCGCGGTACCTTGAAGGTCGGCGACGTGATCGTCGTCGGCGCCGCTTCGGGGAAGGTCCGGGCGATGCTGAGCGACAAGGGTGCCCAGGTGAAGGAGGCCGGTCCCTCGGTCCCGGTCGAGGTCCTCGGCCTCGGAGCGGTTCCCGCGGCCGGCGACCAGCTTACCGTGGTCGAGAATGAGGCGCGCGCCCGCGAGGTCGCCGCCTATCGCCAGGGCGTGCTCGATCGCAAGCGTACGACCTCCGCCCCGGTCACTCTGGAGAACATGTTCGCCAGCCACGCCTCGACGACCAAGGAGCTTGCCCTGGTGGTCAAGGCCGACGTCCAGGGCTCGGTCGAGGCCATCGTCTCGGCGCTCAACAAGCTCTCGACCGACGAAATCAAGGTCCGCGTGCTCCATTCGGGGGTCGGGGCGATCACCGAGAGCGACGTCACGCTTGCGGCTTCGACCGGAGCGCCGATCATCGGTTTCAACGTCCGACCCAACGCCAAGGCGCGCGAGGTCGCCGACCGCAACAAGGTCGAGTTCCGTTACTACGACGTCATCTACCACCTCACCGACTGGGTGAAGTCGGCAATGGCGGGCGAGCTCGGCCCCGAGATCATCGAGACCGTCGTCGGCCGCGCGCGGGTCCAGGAAGTCTTCCCCGCGGGCAAGAAGGACAAGGCCGCCGGCCTGCTCGTCCTCGAGGGCAATATCCGCAAGGGCCTCAACGCGCGCCTTACCCGCGACGACGTGATCGTCTCGAAGACGACGATTTCCTCGCTCCGCCGGTTCAAGGACGATGTCGCCGAGGTCACCTCGGGCCTCGAATGCGGCGTGCTTCTCGCCGACACCAACGACATCAAGCCGGGCGACCAGCTCGAGGTGTTCGAGGTCGAGGAACGCGCCCGGACGCTCTAGCCAATGCGCACCAAGGAAACCGCCGAAGGCCGCTCGGTCCGACTGCTCCGGGTCGGCGAGCAGGTTCGCCACGTGCTGAGCGAATTGCTCCAGCGCGGAGAAGTGCATGACGACGTACTCCAGTCGCACCTCGTCAGCATCACCGAGGTGCGGATGTCGCCCGACCTTCGCCACGCCACCGTGTTCGTGAAGCCGCTCCTCGGCCAGGACGAGGAGGCGGTGTTGAAAGCGCTTCGCCAGAACACCGCTTTCCTCCAGCGCGAGGTCGCGCACCGCGTGCGGACCAAATATGCGGCCAAATTGAAATTCCTTCCCGACGAAAGCTTCGACGAGGGCACGCATATCGACCGGCTGCTCCGCTCCGAGCATGTCGCCCAGGACCTCAAGGAAGACTGATGCTGGGCCCCTTTCTCCTGTTCGCCGCGATGGCGCAGGATCCGGGCGATCAGGAAATCCCGCCGGTCCAATATCCGGCGATCGCCAAGGCCGCGGCGACCCCTGTGGGCTTCATCCCGAAGGGGTGGAAGCAGGTCCAGCTGGCGCAGGGCGACCTTAACCGCGACGGCAATCCCGACTTCGCGATGGTCGTGCGAATGGACAGCAACACAAATCGGATCGCTCCGAGCTGGGATCCCGAGACGAGCTACGACACCAACCCGTGGATGCTGATCGCGGGTTTTCGCAAGGGCGCAGGCTATGAGCTCGCGCTCGCCGACCACAGCCTCATCCCGCGCCACGAGAACCCCAATGCCGACGAGGAGTTCGACGAGATCAAGGTCGCGAACGGGACTTTGAAGGTTGCGATGCATTTGTTCATGAGCGCCGGCGGATGGGAGATGGGCGGAACCGCCTACACCTTCCGCTGGCAGGACGGCGGCTTCAAGCTGATCGGCTTCGACCGTGACGAGGTTCATCGCGGGTCGGGCGAAACGACCGAGGTCAGCATCAACTATCTGAACGGCCGGAAGCTGATGACAACCGGCATGGTCGAATCCGACGATCAGCAAACAGCCGAAAGCCGCATCGCCAGGAAGCCATTGCTCGATCTGACCGCGATCGGCGATGGATTGATGTTCGAACCCGACGAGCAATGATCGACTGCCTCTCGCAACCGATGAGCGGCGATGACTGCCGCGCCGAGCTGTTCCGCGAGGAACACCGCGAGGCGCTGAAGGCGGCCTGCGCCGAGGATCCCGACATCTGGGCGATTTACGCCAATGATTTCGGGCCCGACGGGTTCGACGAGAGCATCGATTTCTACTGCAGCAGCAGGCGCAACCGCACCTTCGTCCTGTTCGACGGCGACGAGCTTGCCGGAATGTCGAGCTTCCTCGGCATCGACGAGGGCCGTCAGTGCCTCGAGATCGGTGGGACCTATTATCGGCCGCACCTTCGCGGCACCGGCCTCAACCGCCGGATCAAGGACATGATGATGTCGAGCGCGTTCGAATGCGGAATCCGCCGCATCGAGTTCCGCGTCGATCGCCGCAACGCGCGTAGCCAGGCTGCGATGAAGAAGATCGGCGCGGTCCGCGAGGGCGTGCTTCGCGCCGACCGGATCACTTGGACAGGCCACGTCCGCGACACCGTGCTATTCGCAATCCTGAAGGACGAATGGCAGTGAAATGGCTACTCGCTTTGTTGCTTGTGCTTACGCCGCTCGCTGCCGAAGCCAGGCCGCTCACGGTCCGAATGGGCGAGAGCTGGGTCTTCCAGATCGACAAGGGCGAGCCGGTCAAGGCGCGCAAGGTAGCGGGCAGCGCCAAGCCGGCCAAGGGCGAGATCATGGTGACGGTGAAGAGCTTTCTCGGCACGATGCTGACCGCGGTCAACGGAACCGGCCGGGGCTGGACCTTCAAGGCCGAGCTGGTCAGCCAGGGCAAGGCGAGCCCGGCGCGGACCTGCACCCTTCCCCCGAGCCGCGTCCCGACGATGGAGCAATGGCAGGGCAAGACGGCCGAGGCCGTGCGCATTTCCGGCTTTCGCCCGGCCACGGGCGGCAATTGCTAGGAAGGACCCGCGACAGTTGACGCCGCGCGGGCGAGGGCGTGTAGTGACCCGTAGAGCGAAGGGGAGCGGGAATGCGCGATCGTCGCTGGGCATGGGGACTGTCGCTGGCCGTAGCCGCGACCGGCGCCAGCGGCACCGCTATAGCACATCAGGCCGAGCCGCCCGCGCTCGCGGCGCCTGCGCCCGTTGCCCGTCTCGGCACGGTACGGGTGAGGATCGACTCCGCCGTCGGGGAGCAGGATGCGGAGATCCGCGAGCTGCTCGGCGCCTTGCCGTTCGTGCAATATGACGAGCCGGCCGATTATTTGATCACCACCAAGCCCGACTTTCCGCTCGACATCCTGCTCTACGACCTGCGCCAGCCATCCCTGCAATGGGACAGGCTCGACAGCGACAACAGGCCGATCGAGAAGCCCGAGCCGCGCCAACTATGCGATCGGCAATCTCCGCATCGAGGGCACCGGCGAGCGCCTGGCCGCTCAGCTGACCGCGGCGGCGCGGGTGCGCGCGGTCCTCGACCGCTCGCTCGGCGACCTGCAGGGTGTCGAGGTTTGCCTGGTCGTCGATAACCAAAGCGAGGAACAAGCCGACGCGCCATGCTATTCGCTCGACTCGAAACATGCGCCCACCATCGTGCATGAATTGAAGGCCAAGGCGCTGTCCGTCCGCAACGGCTCGACCGGCGATCGTTACGTCAGCCTGATCGCCGCTGACGGCAACCTCGGCATGGGCTCGCCGGGTCAAGCCGGCGAACCGAAGAGTTACAAGCTGGCGCCGGGCCAAAGTGTCGAGTTCATCCCCGAGGCGGTGGGAAATCATTATCCGATCCATCCGCGGCTCATGCTGCTCGTCTCCAGCCGGGAAATTGCGGTCGATGAGCTAGCCCAACTGGCGCCGCTCAAGCCAACATGGCCATGCAATTCTGACCCTGCGCCGGAAGGCTGCCGCCCGAAGCTGTCGGGAGTCGCGCTGAACGACGATGTCGCGGTTCGCTCGTTCCAGCTGGTGGTGAACGAGAAACCGAAGCCGACGATGGGCGGAGGGACCGACGTCACCGCGAGCATGGCCGTGTGGATGGCGCAATTTTATTCGGTCGTTCCTTATACGGACGCGGAAATCGCCGCGGACTCCAAATTACCGGAAGACAAGACGCAGTTCCTGGCATTGCGCAGCTACGAGGAGCGCCAGCACCGCTGCGGGGCGGCGCTGATCGGTCCCAACCTCGTCCTGACCGCCGCCCATTGTGTCGCCAAAGACCAATATGCGGGTGACGGCATCGCCAAGGTCCTGAAGGATCGCCGCGTGCGGCTCGGCAGCCGCAAGCTGGGCGAGGGCGGGCAAAGCTTCGCCGTCGCCGGGATTGCGGTCCATGCCGACTATGATCCCAAATTCCAGAACCACGACATCGCTCTGTTGCTGTTGAAGCCGGATCGCGGGTCTCGAAAGGCCCAGCCCCAACCGATCCCCGTCGCCGACCGGCCGCTGCCGGGCGGAGTCAATGCGCTCGGGTTCGGCTGGGGATTTACCGGCGCGGTCGCGCCCAACGGGAACATCATGGTGAGGATGGATGCGCGCATGCAGGACAATGCCGACGTGCTCCAATATGGCGAGATGACCTCGGTCAGTTTGAACGAGTGCAGACGCAAGTTCGGCCGCGAAGTCGCGCCGGGCATGGTGTGCATGTATTCGAAATCCGCGCTGAGCGGCGGGGCAAGCGCCGACGGCGTGTTCACCTGCCGCGGCGACAGCGGCGGGCCATTGGTGCGCAAGATCGGCGGCCGCGACGTGCTGGTCGGCCTAGTCAGCTGGTCGAAGGGTTGCGGCTTCAAGAATTATCCGTCGGTGTTCACCGACGCCGGCAGCTATGCCGCGTGGATTGCCGCCGCGCGCGCCGAATTGAAGTCCGGAGCGGCAATTCGACCGAAGGACCCGGCTCGCCCCTCTGCGGGGACGAGCCGGAATTAGTCCCTAGTGGTCGGTCGAACCCTGTTCGGTGACACCTTCCGCCGCCGCTGACGCATTGGCGTCCGCATTGCCCAGCGCCGCATCGGCGTTCGCCGCGGCCGCGTTTGCCGCGTCGGCCGCAGCAGCCGCCTCGGCGTTCGCCGCATCGCTCGTAGCATTGGCCGCAGCCGCTTCGTCGGCGGCGTTGCCATCGTCCCGGGCCGGACAGGCCTGAAGCGCGAACGCGATCCCGACGACGGCCATCGCCGCTGAAAATTTCCGCATCACTATTCCCCTTTTTCTCTCTTCCGCGACTCGCGACGCTAGACGAAATGCAATCGTTTCAGAAGCGATTTGAATCGCGGGTCCGAGTGGAGCGGTTGGAGGAAAGGGTCGATGAGCAGGTAAACGAGCCCCGAATCCTGCGCTGAAGCCGCCTTTTCGAGCGCGCCGAGCGCTGCATCGACCTGGCCCGCCTGGGCGAGGATCTGGGCCTGCTGATAGAGCCCGTTGTCGCCCTGCGAACGGACAAGCTCGTCGAAAGCGTGCTTGGCATCAGCGCCGCGCCTTTCGCGCAAGGCGACGAACGCGCGTCCTGGGATCGCCAGCAAGGCGACCTTCTCTCGCCCAAATTCTGCGGCGGCCTCGGTGGTTTTGCCCTGGAGTAGCAGCGCATTGCCGATGTCGCCGTGCGACCCGCCGATGTCCGGGTTGAGCGCGAGCGACCGGCGCGCTCCAGCGATCGCGCCGTCATAATCACCTGCGGCAAAGCGGATCCGGCCGCGGTTCTTGAACACGCTGGGGTTGATCGGGTCGAGCGAGGCGGCGCGGTCGATCGCAGCCATCGCGCGGTCGAACCGCCGCCGGCGCGCATTGTAAACGGCGTAGAGGCCGAGCGTGTCGGCGCTGCCGCTGCCGAAGCGGCGGGCCTGCTCATACGGCCCGTCGGCGGCAATGATATCGAGCTTGCCATAAAACAAAGCGTAGCCGAGCGCCGCATAAGCGTCGGCAAAGCGCGGAGCGTCAGCGACCGCCGCTTGTGCCTCGCTCACGGCCTCGGCGTAGAGCCCGCGGCGCTCCTTGGCCTGGGCATAGGCATTGGCGATTACCGCAAGGCTGCGCGAGCGAGCGGCCCGCGCCGCCGCATAATGCGGATCAATCCTCACGGCATCGCTGAACGCCGCCAGCGCCGCCCGGTCGCTCGCCTCGTCATGCTGCGAATCGAAAGATTCCTTGCCACGCAAGAACGCGTCGAACGCGGCCGGGATTTTGGTCCCGCCACCATCATCGCGCGCATTGGCGGAGCCATCGGCAAGGCGCATTGCAAGCGCGGCGCCGATCGCCTGAGCGACCTCATTTTGCAGCGCAAGCACATCGTCCATCGGCCGTTCGAATTTCCTCGACCAGCGCGCGAACCCGCTGCGCCCGTCGATAAGCTCGACCGCAATTCGGACGATGTTTCCCGCGGCAAGGACATTGCCGTCGAGCAAGTTGGCGACGTTCAGCCGGCGCGCGATCGTGCGGCTGTCGTCGACGGGATTGCGGACGCTGTTCGACGAAGCCTGTCCGACCACCCGAAGCGCCGCGTTGCGCGCAAGCGTTGCTCGAAGCTCCGCCGAGAGCCCGTCCGACAGATAGGCCTTGGCGGGGTCGCCGCTGAGATTGGCGAAAGGCAGCACGGCGATGGTGTTGGCGGCGGCCCCGTCCGGTCGGGTCCACTGCCAGACACCGACCCCGACCGCACCTGCGGCGAGCGCACCGCCACCGATCATTGCCGTCCGCCGGGACACCCGCGCCGGGGACTCCTCAACGACCTCTGCCTCGTCGTCGTGCTCGCGGCCGAGCATGTCGCCGATTGCGCGTATCGCCCGCTGCATCTCGGGGTTGCTCGCCCGCGTTCCGCCTTGCGACAGGTCGAGACATTGCAGCTGGCGGAAGCCCAGCGGGGGCAGCGACCCGTCGAGCGAAATCGGGACCAGGCGGTGATGGTCCCGTCCCCACTCGGCTTCGTCCTGCACCCAATTCGATTGCAGCGAATGTTGCGACCACAGGACGACCACCGCGCCGGCGCCCTCGAGTGCCTCCCCGATGCGGGCGCCGAACCGATCACCGCCGGGAATCAGCCCGTCCCACCACGTTCTGAATCCAGCTTTTTCGATGCCGGCGATGACCGCTTTGGCCTGCTTTTCGTCGGCGCGAGCGTAGCTGACGAAGACGTAAGCGTCGCCGCTTGATCCCTCGCGTGCAGGTTTGCGCGTGTCGCTCATCCCCAAGGCTCCCCAGCCCTTCGCTCATGCCTAGGCCAGTCACGCCGGCTGGCAAGCACAAACTTTGGACGGTATCGCCGCGCGATGCTTCATGGCTGGATCATCCTCGACAAGCCCGTCGGGCTGGGGTCGACGCAGGCGGTCGGAGCGGTCAAGCGGCTGCTGCGCGAGGCGGGCGAGCCCAAGACCAAGGTCGGCCACGGCGGGACCCTCGACCCGCTCGCCTCTGGCGTGCTTCCGATCGCGCTCGGCGAGGCGACCAAGCTCGCCGGGCGCATGCTCGATGCGACCAAGGCCTATGATTTCACCATAAGCTTCGGCGCAGAGACCGACACGCTGGATTCGGAAGGGACCATCGTCGCGACCAGCGAGGTCTTGCCGTCGAGCGCCGAAGTCGAGGCGATCCTGCCACGCTTTACCGGGGAGATCGAACAGGTTCCTCCGGCTTATTCTGCGCTGAAGATCGACGGGAAGGCGGCATATGCGCGCGCTCGAGCCGGAGAGACGCTCGAGATGAAGCCGCGGCAAGTGACGGTTCACTCGCTCACGCGTTCGTGAAGCAGCTGCCGAATGCGCCACCCTTTCGGCGACCGTCTCCAAGGGTACCTACATAAGGTCTCTGGCGCGCGACATTGCGCAGGCGCTCGGTACGGTCGGCCATGTCACCATGCTGAGGCGCACCCGCGCCGGTCCTTTCTCCCTCGATCAGGCCATTTCGCTGGACTTTCTGGGCGAAGCCGCTAAGGCGCGCTCACTCGATGGGGCGGTCATGCCGCTCATAGCGGCGCTGGACGACATCCCGGCCCTCCCCGTCACCCCCGACCAGGCCCGTCTGCTCCGTCACGGTCAGATGCTGTTCGGGATCCCCGCACGGCCGGGGCTCAACCTGGCGATGGACGATCGAAACGCCCGTCGCCCTGGTCGATGCTTCGGACGACGGCCTCAAGGTCGTGCGCGGGTTCAACCTTTATGACGAACAGGAGTGAACCGATGTCGATTACCGCCGAAGAGAAGACCAAGATCATCAAGACGCACGGACGCGAGAAGGGCGACACCGGGTCCCCGGAAGTCCAGGTCGCGATCCTGACCAGCCGAATCCAGACGCTGACCGGCCATTTCAAGACCCACGCGAAGGACAATCACTCGCGCCGCGGGCTATTGATGCTGGTCAACAAGCGCCGAAGCCTGCTCGATTACCTCCGCAAGAAGGATGAGCAGCGCTACTTCGACCTCATTCAGAAACTCGGCCTCCGCAAGTAAGCGGGTTCCGACCTGAAACGGCCCCAAGCGGGCCGTTTCGCATATTGAGGCTCCCGCAATCCGGTGGAAGCTTCGATGGGGCCAGACCAAGCGCCTCGACCGACCGCGAACCGGCTAGTTCGCGAGAAGCTGCCCCGGCAGGCATCCGGCCGCCGGGTAAAGGAATGAAAATGTTCGACATCAAGACCGTAGAAATCGAGCTCGGCGGAAAGCCCCTGAAGCTCGAAACGGGCCGCGTTGCCCGCCAGGCCGACGGCGCGGTTCTCGCGACCCTCGGCGAAACCGTGGTGCTGTGCGCCGTCACCGCCGCCAAGAACGTCAAGCCGGGACAGGACTTCTTCCCGCTGACCGTCCACTATCAGGAAAAATTCTCCGCTGCCGGCCGAATCCCCGGCGGCTTCTTCAAGCGCGAGCGCGGGGCGACCGAAAAGGAAACCCTGACCAGCCGCTTGATCGACCGGCCGATCCGGCCGCTGTTCCCCGAGGGCTTCTATAACGAGATCCTCGTCATCGCCCATGTCCTCTCCTACGACGGCGAGAACGAGCCCGACGTGCTGGCGATGATCGCCGCGTCTGCTGCTCTGACGATTTCGGGCGTTCCGTTCATGGGCCCGATTGGCGCTGCCCGCGTCGGCTACAAGGACGGCGAATATATCCTCAACCCAAGCCAGACCGAGCTCGCCGAGAGCCAGCTCGACCTGATCATGGCCGGCACCCCGAACGCGGTGATGATGGTCGAATCCGAGGCCAAGGAGCTGTCGGAAGAGGTCATGCTCGGCGCGGTCATGTTCGGCCACGAAGCCTCGAAGAAGGTGTGCAAGGCGATCATCGGCCTCGCCGAAAAGGCCGCCAAGGACCCGTGGGAGCTCAGCACGAGCGACGACAAGGTCGCGACCAAGGACAAGCTCAAAAAGCTGATCGGCAAGGACGTCGAGGCCGCCTACAAGCTGACGAACAAGCAAGAGCGCCAGACCGCGCTCGGCGAGGCCCGCGCCAAGGCCGCTACCGCCTTCGCTGAAGCCGAGCCGCAGGAGCAGCTTGTCGCTGGCAAGCTGGTCAAGAGCCTGGAAGCGGACATCGTCCGCGGCGCCATCCTCAAGGAGGGCCGGCGTATCGACGGCCGCGACACCAAGACCGTCCGCCCGATCGAGGCGACGGTCGGCATCCTGCCGCGGACCCACGGTTCGGCGCTGTTCACGCGCGGCGAGACCCAGGCGATCGTCACCACGACGCTCGGGACCAAGGAAGCCGAGCAGATGATCGACGGGCTCGAGGGCCTGTCCTACCAGCGCTTCATGCTCCACTATAACTTCCCGCCCTATTCGGTCGGTGAAGTCGGTCGGTTCGGAGCCCCGGGCCGCCGCGAGGTCGGGCACGGCAAGCTCGCCTGGCGCGCGCTCCGTCCGATGCTCCCCAGCGCGGAGGAGTTTCCCTATACGATCCGGGTCCTCTCCGACATCACCGAGTCCAACGGCTCGTCGTCGATGGCGACGGTGTGCGGCGCCTCGCTCGCCCTCATGGACGCCGGCGTTCCGCTGGCGCGCCCGGTCGCCGGCATCGCCATGGGCCTGATCCTCGAGGGCAAGGATTATGCGGTCATCTCCGACATCCTCGGCGATGAGGACCACCTTGGCGACATGGACTTCAAGGTTGCCGGGACCACCGACGGCGTCACCTCGCTCCAGATGGACATCAAGGTCGCCGGGATCACCGAGGAAATTATGCAGACCGCGCTGGCCCAGGCCCGCGACGGCCGCGCGCACATCCTCGGCGAGATGGCCAAGGCGCTCGACCACACCCGCGAGGAGCTGTCGGCTCACGCGCCGCGGATCGAGACCATGACCATCCCCAAGGACAAGATCCGCGAAGTCATCGGCACCGGCGGCAAGGTCATCCGCGAGATCGTCGCGACGACCGGCGCCAAGGTCGACATCGACGATGAGGGCGTGATCAAGATCGCCAGCTCGGACCTCACCCAGATCGAGGCCGCGCGCCAGTGGATCCGCGGCATCGTCGCCGAGCCCGAGCCCGGCACCATCTACACCGGCAAGGTCGCGAGCATCGTCGATTTCGGCGCGTTCGTGACCTTCATGCCGGGCAAGGACGGGCTGGTTCACGTCTCGGAGATCAAGAACGAGCGGGTCGAGAACGTCCGCGACGTCCTCTCCGAAGGTCAGGAGGTCAAGGTCAAGCTGGTCGAGGTCGATCCGCGCGGCAAGGTCCGCCTGTCGATGCGCCTGGTCGACCAGGAGACTGGCGAAGAGCTCGAGGACACCCGCCCCCCGCGCGAGCCGAGAGGGGATCGCGGTGACCGCGGCGACCGTGGCGATCGCGGCGATCGCGGCGGCGACCGCCGTCGTGGCGGCGGCCGTGACCGGGATCGTGGTCCGCGTCGCGAAGGCGGCGAGCGCGGCGGACGCGACCGCGGCCCCAGGGGTGAAGGACGCCGCGAGGAGCGGCGGCGATGGCGCCGCCCCGAATTCGCCCCGGCGTTCCTGACCGACACCAAAGAAGACTAGTCCTCGGACGTTTCAGCCAAACGTGCCCCCCGGCCAATCGCTGGGGGGCATTTTTTTTCGCTTAAGCGCAGGCTAAGGGACGGAATAGGAATTCAAGGGGGCTTGCGATGCGGTGGATGGTGCATGGGATTGTGGCGGGGCTGCTGGTCGCGGCCTCGAGCGCTGCGGTGGCGCAGGGATCGCCCAAGTCTGCATCGCTCGAGCTGGCCAAGAAGGCTGACCACCTGAAGCCCGGCGAATGGCTGCTCTATCCCGAGATCGCGCCCGATGGACCAACCCTCGTCTATGTCGACCTCGCCCGCCAGCGCGCCACCGTCTACCGCAATGGCGTACGTATCGGGGTCAGCACCATCTCCTCGGGCAAGAAGGGCAATTCCACGCCAACGGGCGTGTTCACGATCCTCCAGAAGAACAAGGATCACCGCTCCTCGACCTACGACAATGCACCGATGCCCTACATGCAGCGGCTGACCTGGCGCGGAGTCGCGATGCACGCCGGAAACCTTCCCGGCTATCCCGCGAGCCACGGCTGCGTCCGCCTCCCGCTCGAATTCGCCAAGCGCCTGTTCACGGTAACGGAAATGGGCGGCACGGTGGTCATTGCCGGCGGCCACGAGGATCCGATTGCGCGGCCGGTCGCGGGCGTGCTCGCGCCGACGCTCGCCGGGGTCACCCCCGCACCGGCGACGCCCTTGACCCCCAAGGGCACCTTCACCTGGAACGAGGCGGCTGCGCCCGACGGGCCGATTTCAATCATCATCTCGACCGGCGACCAGCAGGTCGTAGTGCTCCGCAACGGAGTCGAACTTGGCCGCGCCAACGCCGTCGTCGCCCAGCAGACCAGCGAGGCGCAGGTCATGACCCTGGCCGGCGGGGTCAATCCGCACTGGATCCAGGTCGGCGTCAGCGATCTCACCGGCGAGACCGCCGAGATCATCTCGACCGAGCGGGTCGAGCAGATGAGGCTGCCGAACGAGTTCGTGACCAGGATGCGCGCCGCGATGAAGCCGGGGACGACCGTCCTCGTCACGCAGGCCAGCGTCAGCCAGGACACGACCGGGCGCGAGCAGACGGTGATGGACGCCGACGACGGGGCGGGAACGAACTAGGCGCGTTTCCGGCCACAATCGAAATCTCGCTCATTGTCCCGACAGGTTCGAGGGCCTATGTGCGCACCATGACCGCGGCCGTGCTGAGATTGTTGGCCCTGATCGCGCTGGTCCTGATGCCGATCGGCATGGCCAGCGTTCCCGCGGCCGCGTCGGCGATGCCGGCCGATCATACGATGGCCGCCGGCCATTGCGAGGGGCAGCCCGGTTCCGAAGAGGCGCCGGCGGCGACCATGGACTGCACCGCCATGTGCGCCGCAATCCCGGCCCGGGAGCCGGTTGCCAAGGCGCCGCTGTTCCAGCGTACCGCCCTTCGGACGATCGTCTTCGCCTTCGCTTTCGAGGGGATTGTCCCAGAGACCGCGACACCGCCTCCGAAGCTTGGCTGAAGCTCGATTCACATTTCGAACCTCAGGATTTTTTCGGAGATTTTTGTAATGAAGACCATCATCGGCGCGATCGCGCTCGCGATTGCCATCCCCGCCTACGCCCAGACCGCCCCGGCGGCCGACCCCCATGCCCAGCACAAGGGCATGGACCACAGCCAGCACGGCGACGCCAAGCATGATTGCAAGGCCTGTTGCGAGAAGATGAAGGGCAAGGACGGCAAGATGGAATGCATGGACAAGAAGGGCGAGGGCAAGGGTGCCGCGTCCGAGTCCGGCGCGCATCAAGGCCACGACAGCCATTGATCGGGGCGGGGGCGCCGTCACCGCGGCGCCCCTCCCCACTCCCACATCGCTATCAGCCGCGTTCGCGCGTGCGGAGACGCTTGATGACCAATGATTTCCAGCTCGACCGCCGTTCGTTCATCGGCGGCGGAGCGGCGCTCGCCGCGGCCTCAGGCCTGCAACCGGCGTGGGCGCGCAGTGTGAGCCACGGAACCGCCGCCAAGGCCCAGGGCGCGTCTTGAGCGGCGAGGACATAAGGATGACGATCGCCGAGACGGCCTTCCCGGTCGGCCGGCGCACCGGCCATGCCATCGCCATCAACGGCACGATCCCGGCGCCCCTGCTTCGGCTCAAGGAAGGCCAGAACGTCCGGATCACGGTCGAAAACCGCCTCGACGAGGACAGCTCGATCCACTGGCACGGCTTCATCGTCCCGTTCCAGATGGACGGAGTCCCCGGGATCAGCTTTCCCGGAATCCCGGCCGGGCAAAGCTTCACCTACGAATTTCCGATCAAGCAGTCGGGCACTTATTGGTATCACAGCCATAGCGGCCTCCAGGAGCAGCTTGGCCATTACGGCCCGATCATCATCGACCCGGCCGGGCCCGACCAGGTCGCATATGACCGCGAGCATGTGATCGTCCTGTCCGACTGGACGTTCATGCATCCGCACACCCTCTTCACGCGGCTCAAGCAGGAAGGCGGCTTCTTCAACCGCCAGAAATCGACTCTGACGAAGCCAGTGGCCATGCCTCCGAACGAAAAGGCGATGTTCGCCGAGATGCGGATGGACCCGACGGACATTTCGGACGTCACCGCCGCGGCCTACACCTACCTCATCAACGGCCACAGCCCGGCGGAGAATTGGACCGGGCTGTTCAAGCCGGGCGAGCGGGTGCGCCTCGGATCATCAACGCCGGCGCGCAGACCATTTTCAACGTCCGCATCCCGGGCCTCAAACTGCTGGTCGTCGCGACCGACGGGATCGACGTCCGCCCGGTCGAGGTCGACGAGTTCCAGATCGGCAATGCCGAGACCTACGACCTGATCGTCGTTCCCGAGGACCGGGCGTACAGTTTCGTCGCCGAAGGAATCGACCGCTCGGGCATGGGCGTCGCTACCCTAGCCCCGCGCGCCGGGATGCGCGCCCCAGTCCCGCCGCTCCGCGAACGCCCGACCCTGACCATGGCCGACATGGGCATGATGGACCATTCGACCCACGGCGGCGGCGGCTCGGGCATGGCGATGGACCACGACATGCGCGACAAGTCGAAGGTCGATTTCGAGGTCGGCCCCGGGGTCGACATGATCGCGCCGATGCCGATGAACCGCATCGGTCATCCCGGAATTGGGCTCGAGAATGTCGGCCACAAGGTCCTGAACTACACCGACCTGGTCGCGCTGAAGCCCAATTCCGACACGCGCGTGCCAACGCGGCGCATCGACATCCACCTCACCGGCAACATGGAGCGGTTCATGTGGTCGATGGACGGCGAGAAGCTGAGCGAGAACCCCGAGCCTTACCGGTTCGCACGGAATGAGCGCGTCCGCCTGAGGCTCATCAACGACACGATGATGACCCACCCGATGCACCTCCACGGCCATTTCTTCGAGATCGTCAACGGCAATCCCGGCCACCAGCCGCTCAAGCATACGGTGCGGGTCTCCCCGGGCGGCTTCGTCGACCTCGACCTCACCGCCGACGCCCCCGGCGACTGGGCGTTCCACTGCCACCTGCTCTATCACATGCACGCGGGCATGATGCGCGTGGTCAGCGTCCGGCCGCTGGACGGAGGCGCGGGCATGAAGACCGTCCTCGCCTTCCTCCTCGCAGGACTAGCCGCTCCCGCCCTTGCGCAGCCTGCCGGCCAGTCTCCCGCCCAGCAGTGCCGACCGCACGCCGCCGGCCAGTCAACGCCCGCCCGGCCCTCCGGCAACCAGCTCGACGCTGCACGGCCGCAGCATGCGGCGATGGGCCACTGCACGATGCCCGCTCCGGCACCTCAGCCGCAGCCAGCCGCTCCGGCAGGCGACCCTTCCTGCCCGCCAGAACATGCTGCAATGGGCCATTGCACGCCTTCGACGGCAACTCCGACGCAGACGGGGGCCACGGATCCGCACGAGGGCCATGACATGGGCGCCATGGCCGGCCCAGAGCCCCAGCCGGGTCCGCCGCCGCCGGAAGCCCTGACGGGGCCAAAGCATGCAGCGGATGCCTATTGGGGCGAGCAGGCGAGCCAGCGTGGCCGCAATATCCTGCGCGAGGAACATGGCGGCCTGTCTGCCTACAAGGTCTTTTTCGACCGCGCCGAAACCCGCGTCCGCGAGGGCCGGGACGGCTACCAGCTCGATGCCCAGGCCTGGTACGGCGGCGACATCAACAAGCTCTGGCTCAAGAGCGAGATCGAAGGCTCGTGGGGCGAGAAGTTAGAACATGCCGAAGTGCAGGCGCTGTGGAGCCATGCCATCGATCCTTGGTTCGACCTCCAGGCTGGCGTTCGCTACGATCCGCAGCCGGGTCCAGACCGCAGCCATCTGGTGCTCGGCGTCCAGGGCCTCGCGCCTTATTGGTGGGAGCTCGAAGGCGCGTTGTTCCTGTCGAACAAGGGCGACCTCACGGCTCGAGCCGAGGCGGAATATGATCTCCGCATCACCCAAAGGCTGATCCTCCAGCCGCGAGCCGAAGTCGACCTGTCCCTTCAGGATGTGCCGGAGCTCGCGATCGGTTCGGGTCTATCCAGCGCCTCGCTCGGCCTGCGTCTGCGCTACCAGGTCTCGCCATTGGTCGCCCCTTATGTCGGCGTTGAATATGAGCGCGCATTCGGTGACACGCGCCGCTTCCTGCGTGCCGAGGGCGAGGATCCCGGCGGCTTCAACTTGCTCGCCGGCGTGCGGTTCTGGTTTTGAGGAAGGGAGGGACATGAGGAAGGCATTCGATTGCATCAGCGCGCTGGCGTTGGTTTCGGCGCTGTCGGCGTGTGGCGGCCGCGAAGAGGTCGCCAACAATGTTGCCGCCGAGAACGACATGAACGCGATGATCGTAGACTCGGGTCCGCTCGCAAGTAACGAGGTGACAACGCCGGCGCCTCCCGCACCGGCCGCCGAGAAGGCACCAGCGGTGAAACCTGCTGCCCCAAAGCCGGCATCGCCACCAGCAAAGCCCAAGCCCGCGGAGCCCGCCGACCCGGCTCCAGACCCCACCTGCGCTCCTGAACATCGCGCGGCGGGCCACTGCTGATCAGCCCACCGCGATGATCGCGGGAATGATTTCACGTTGTTTTCAACGGCTTGGGCTGGTGGAGCTGAGGGGAATCGAACCCCTGACCTCTGCAGTGCGATTGCAGCGCTCTCCCATCTGAGCTACAGCCCCGCGCCACCGCCAAGTCATGCGGGCCCGGCCGCGATCGGGCCGGGCGAGCGGCTCCCCTAGCGGCGATTCTACGCCCTTGCAATCACCTGTCCCGCTGGGCCGTCGGCCCGTCGTTTCCCTCGCCGTCAAAGGTCGGAATACCGGAACGGCGCGGTGCGGACATTCGTTTCAATCCCTGTTCCCGCCGGCCCCTTGAAGGCCGGCCCAACCGAGCATGGAGGACGAGTAATGGCTTACAATCGCGACGATCATCGCAACCGGCGATTTGAACGCGGCCGCGACTTTGGCCGCGAGCCCTATGGCCGCGACCAGTTCCGCGGCAGCGACGAGCGCGGCTATGACCGCGACGACCGCGGCTTCTTCGAGCGCGCGGGCGACGAGATCGCCTCCTGGTTCGGCGACGAGCCCGAGCACCGGCGTCACGGCGAGCACCGCGGTGAGCGCGGCCAGAGCGGATCGAGCTTCGATCGGGTCTATGGCGGCTCGAGCTTCGAGCGCGGGCAGCGCGGGCGTTACGGCCGCCCCGAAATGGGCCGGGAGGGCTATTTCGGAGCCAGCGGATTCCTCGGCGGAACCGAAGACTTCGGCGAGCCCCGGGCCTTTGGCCGCTGGGGCACGGAGCAGCGCGGACGCCAGGATTATGACCCGCACTATCACAGCTGGCGCCAGCGCCAGATCGACGAGCTCGACCGCGACTATGACGAATATCGGCGCGAGAACCAGAGCCGCTTCGAGCGTGAGTTCGGAAGCTGGCGCGAGCAGCGCATGACCAAGCGCGCGATGCTGGGTCAGGTTCGCGAGCATATGCAGGTCGTGGGCAGGGACGAGGAGCCGGTCGGGACCGTCGACCGGGTCGCCGGCGACCGGATCATCCTTGCCAAGTCGGATCCCGAAAGCGGCGGGGTGCATCATTCGCTCAGCTGCTCGGATATCGACCGCGTGGAGGGCGACCGGGTGATCCTCGATTGCGATGCTTCCGAAGCAAAAAATCGGTGGCGGGACGAAAATCGTTCCCGTGCGTTGTTCGAGCGCGAGGACCAGGGCGAAATGGGCCCGCGGATGCTCGATCGAAGCTTCGAGGGGACGTACCGCTAGACCGACCCCGAACCCCCTGCCCCTGACGAGCAATCCGGGGGCGCCGGCCCGGCCGTGTTTTCCCCTTCACGGCCGGGCCTTTTTTCGCCGCTCCATCGCGCGTAAGCGCAAGATCAACGACCTTCCCCCATTTCAAGGAGAGCCCGATGGCGCGCGCCTGGCACCTCAAGTCCCGCCCCGAAGGGCTCCCGAACCAGGACAATTTCGAGCTTGCGGAGCTCGCCTTGAAGCCGCTCGGTGAGGGCGAGATGCGGGTGCGCAACCTGTGGCTGTCGGTCGATCCCTACATGCGCGGGCGAATGAACGACGTGAAAAGCTATGTCCCGCCGTTCGCGCTCGGCGAACCGATGGACGGCGGCGCGATCGGCGAGGTGATCGAGAGCAAGGCCGAGGGCTTCGCCAAGGGCGATCTCGTCCTGCACATGGCCGGTTGGCGAGACGAGGCGGTGATCCCGGCCAAGGGCACGCTCAAGCTCCCCGACGTCGGCGCCGAGCCGCAGCAGTTTCTCGGAATCCTCGGGATCACCGGGGCGACCGCTTTTTTCGGGCTGCTCGACGCGGCGTCGGCGAAGGAGGGCGACACCGTGTTCGTCTCTGCCGCGGCCGGAGCGGTCGGCTCGGCGGTGGTCCAGATCGCCAAGGCCAAGGGCATGACGGTTATCGGTTCGGCGGGTGGCGCGGAGAAGTGCGAACTGGTGCGCTCGCTCGGCGCCGACGCGGTCGTCGACTATCGCGCCGGGCCTGTGCTCAAGGGGCTTGCCCGGGCGGTGAAGGAAGTCGGCAAGGACGGGGTCGACGTCTATTTCGACAATGTCGGTGGCGACCATCTCGACGCCGCGCTGGCGCTCGCGGCCAAGGATTCGCGCTTCGCCATCTGCGGGATGATCGACATCTACAATTCGGCCGAGCCAACCAAGCTGCGGTTCATCGCGCGGGTGATCGCGATGCGCATCCGCCTTCAGGGCTTCATCGTGTCCGATTACCAGCCGCGGATGGGCGAATTCTTTGCCGCGATGGTGCCGCTGTTGAAGTCGGGCCAGGTCCGCGCACAGGAAACCGTCCTCGAGGGGCTCGAGGCGATGCCCGACGCCTTCCTCGGCCTGTTTTCCGGACGCAACACCGGCAAGATGCTGGTCAAGGTTTAGCCTATTCGGCGGCCGAGAGCGGACTCACCGCCGGGCCGTTGATCACCGAGCCGTCGGGCGCGAACTGGCTCCCGTGGCACGGGCAGTCCCAGCATTTCTCGGTCCCGTTCCAGTGGACGATGCAGCCAACGTGGGAGCACACGGCGGAGCGCTCGACGAGCGCTCCGTCCTCGCCGCGATAGACGGCGAGCTTGGACGCGCCCCGCCGCACGACCGCGCCTTCGCCGGGCGCGATCCCGTCAGCCGAGTCCACCTCGCCCGGCGTCAGATATTCGGCGAGATTGGCGAGCGCTCCCGCCTGGCCCTCGACGAATTCGGCAAGGCTGGTGCGGTCGGCGGGCTTGCGCGAGGGATCGAACAGCTCGCCGAAATGCGCCTTTCCGCCGTCGAGCAATGCGGCGAAGTTGAGCGAGCCGGCTACTCCGTTGGTCATCCCCATCCCGCTGTCGCCGGTATGGACGTAGGTCCGCTTCGAGCCCGGGGTGTGGCCCGAATAGGGCCGGAAATCGACCGGCTCCATCACCTGGCCCGACCAGCGGTAGTCGACCTCGCCAAGCCCCGGGAAATGCTCGCGCGCCCAGGCCTCGAGCCGTTCGAACCGTTTGCCGCCGTCGTCGGCGGTGCCGCTGCGATGGTCCTCGCCGCCGACGATCAGCCAGTCGCCGGACTCGTCGGGCTGGAGCCGGACATAATGATAAGCCTCGAGGGTGTCCCACCACAGCAGGTCGGGGACCGAGCCGCGCGGCACTCGAGCAGCGATCGCATAGGTCCGCATCGGCACCTGCTTGGTATGGACCGCGACCCTGGCGTTGACCGGGGAGTTGGTCGCGAACATCGCCGCCTCGCAGGTGACGCTGGCGCCGTTGTCGAACTCGACTCGGACCGAATCCGCGCTCTCCTCGTGGCCGGTATAGGCGGTTCCGCCATGGAGCCGGCCGCCAAGTCGCTCGATCGCCGCGGCGAGTCCGGCGCAATAGAGCAAGGGGTGGAAGCGCGCCTGGTCGGCAAAGCGCAGGGCACGAGCGCCTGTGGGAAGCGCAATCGGCGCCTGATCGGCCCATTCGACCGCCATGCCGATCTTGCGGCAGGCATCATATTCCTTGTCGAGTTGGTCCTGGTCCTCGCTCCGCGCCGGGACAAGGAAGCCGTCGAGCCGGGCGAAACCGGCTTCGATGCCCTCGTCGCGGCACACCGCCTCGATGCGGTTGATCGCCGCGACCTGGCTTTCATGGTTGCGGCGCGCGACCTCCTCGCCCTGGCGGTCGAGCAGGACGTGGGTCCAGTCGTCGCTCTCGCTCGACAGATGCGCGGTGGTGCGCGCGGTCATGCCCCGGCCTGGCTGGTCGCGGTCGACGAGGATCACCGATCGGCCAAGCCGTGCGGCCTCGTAGGCGCACGATAGCCCCGCGATTCCCCCGCCGACGACGAGCACGTCGCAGCGTTGATCGCCGGCCAGCGGCGGCCGTTCGATCGCCGGAGCGCTGTCCATCCAGAGCGAGCGGGTGCCGGCCGGCATCACAGCGCTCGCGTATATTTGCAGGACGTCGGGTCGCCGGTCGAAAGTCCGCGGCGAAGCGCCTCCATGCGCTGGGCCGAGCTGCCGTGGGTGAAGCTTTCGGGAACCACCCGGCCCTGCGTTTGCTTCTGCAGCGTGTCGTCGCCGATGGCCTCGGCGGCGCGCATTCCTTCCTCGAGGTCGCCGGCTTCGAGCACCGATCGGCCTTGGCTGTCCTTGGCATTAGCCGCCCACACGCCGGCGTAGCAATCGGCCTGAAGCTCGACCCCAACCTGGATCGCATTGCCCTCGGCGCGCGAGACGCGCGCTTGCGCCGCCTGGCTCAGCTCGAGCGTGCCCTCGAGGTTCTGGATATGGTGGCCGACCTCGTGCGCGATGACATAGGCCTGAGCGAAATCGCCCGGCGCCTGGAATCGCCGCGACAGCTCGTTGAAGAAATCGGGATCGATGTAGATGCGCTGGTCGCCCGGACAGTAGAAGGGTCCCATCACCGCCTGGCCGATCCCGCAGGCGGTCTGGGTCCCGCCCTTGTAGGCGACGAGCGTCGTCGGCCGGTAGGTCGCGCCCGCGCGCTGGAACAGCTCGCCCCATACCCGCTCGGTCGAGCCGAGCACCGCGGTCAGGAACGTCCGGCTCTGCGGCGAAAGCTGGGACTGGGCGCCCGGCGCGGTCTGGGTCAGCGAGGGACCGCCGCCCCCGCCGAGCAACCCGCCGCCGCCCATCTGGGTCAAGGCGCAATAGCCGAGCAGCAGGATGACGACGCCGATGATCCCGAAGCGGCTTGCGACCAGGGGGATCAGGCATCCGAGGAGGTTTCCGCCGCCGCCGCCGATTCCGGGCATGCCCGTCCGGTCCTCGAAATTGTCGCTGCCGGGGCCGTCCAGACGCATGCGTGTCCCTCCTTTGTCCAGCTGGCTGAATGCTCCACGGCCGTAACGGTTGCAATCGCCGCGCCTCCCCGCGAGAGGAGGAGCGATGAGCGAGACGAGCAAGCTTGCCGGCAAGGTCGCCCTGGTCACCGGATCGACGTCGGGCATCGGGCTGGCGATCGCGCGGGCCTTGGCGGGCGCCGGGGCACGGGTGATGCTCAATGGCTTCGGCGAAGCCGGCGCGATCGCCGCACTCGAGGAGGAATTGGGCGCGCTCCACAACGGCGCCGACCTCTCCGACCCGGCCGCGATCGCCGCGATGATGGAGCGCTGCGCCGCCGAGCTCGGGCCGGTCGAAATCCTGGTCAACAATGCCGGAATCCAGCACGTCGCTCCGGTCGACGAATTCCCGACCGAAAAATGGGAGTCGATCCTTGCCGTGAACCTCAGCGCGGTGTTCCACACCACCCGCCTCGCAATCCCCGGGATGCGCGAGCGTGGCTGGGGCCGGATCGTCAATACGGCGAGCGCGCACAGCCTCGTCGCCTCGCCGGGCAAGAGCGCCTATGTCGCCGCCAAGCACGGCGTCGCCGGCCTGACCAAGGCGGTCGCGCTGGAAACGGCGCGCTTCGGGATCACGGTCAATTGCATTTCGCCCGGCTATGTCTGGACCGAGCTGGTCGAGCGGCAGATCCCCGACACGATGAAGACCCGCGGTCTGACCCGCGAGGAGGTCATCAACGACGTCCTGCTCGCCGCCCAGCCGACCAAGAGGTTCGTCACCCCGGAAGAGGTCGCGGCGCTGGCCCTGTTCCTGTGCGGCGACGAAGCCGGTTCGATCACCGGGGCGAACCTCGCGATGGACGGAGGATGGACCGCGGCATGACCAAGCGAGCGATCTTCGCCGCGCTTTCCTTGTTCCTGCTTGGCGGCTGCGCGGGCGGGCCGCCCGAGATCCGCCAGTCGCCGGCGATGCCGCGTTACACTCCGGCGTGGCGCGAACTGTCCACCGAAGACGACCGCGAGCGGCTGCGTGACTGGCGCGATGCCTTTGTCGCGGCGGTCGCAGCCGCGCGGGCCGCAGGTCATGGGGCCGAGCTCGAACGGGAGGGCCGCCTGCTCGACCCCGACGGGGCGCTCGCCGATCCCACGCTCGCAAACGGCCGCTATCGCTGCCGCGTGACCAAGCTCGGCGCCAAGAGCGAGGGCCTGCTCGATTATATCGCTTATCCGGCCTTCACCTGCGTGATCGGGAAGGACGGCTCGCTTCAGCGCCTCGACAAGCTGACCGGCTCCCAGCGCTATGTCGGGTTGATCTACCCCGATGACGGGATGCGCCAGATTTTCCTCGGCACCCTTGTGCTCGGCGACGAGCTGCGCGCCATGCAATATGGCCAGGACGAGTCCCGCAACGTCGCCGGCTACATCGAGCGGATCGGCGAGCGGCGCTGGCGGCTGGTGATGCCGAGTCCGCATTTCGAATCCTTGACCGACGTGATGGAGCTGGTGCCGGAATGATGTCCAAACTCGCCTTTGCTGCGCTGCTGTTCGCGGCTCCCGCGGCCGCCCAGGACACGGGCGACCTGATGTCGCTCTATCGCGACTTCCACGCCAACCCCGAGCTCAGCATGCAGGAGGTACGAAGCTCGGCGATCATGGCGAGGGAGGCGCGCAAGGTTGGCTTCACCGTCACCGAGCGGGTGGGAAAGACCGGCCTCGTCGCCGTCATGCGCAACGGTCCCGGTCCGACCGTGATGATCCGCGCCGACATGGATGCGCTCCCGGTTAAGGAGCAGACCGGCCTTCCCTTCGCCTCCAAGGTCAAGGCGACGACCGGCGCCGGCATCGAAAGCGACGTCATGCACGCCTGCGGCCACGACACGCACATGACCGCGTGGATCGGGGTCGCGCGCCGGCTCGCCGCGGCCCGGGACAAATGGTCGGGCACTTTGGTGATGATCGGCCAGCCGGGCGAGGAGACCAGCGAAGGCGCCATCGCGATGCTGAACGACGGCCTGTTCACCCGCTTTCCCAAGCCCGATTACATCCTCGCCTTCCACGACGCTGCGGTCCTTCCCGCCGGCGTCATCGGGGTCACGCCCGGCTACGCGCTCGCCAATGTCGACAGCGTCGACATCACCGTCCGGGGTGTCGGCGGGCACGGCGCCGTGCCGCAGAATACGCGCGACCCGATCGTGCTTGCGTCGCGGATCGTCGGCACGCTCCAGACCTTGGTCAGCCGCGAGAACGACCCGCAGAGCCCCGCCGTAGTCACCGTCGGAAGCTTTCATTCGGGCGCCAAGCACAACATCATCTCGGACGAGGCCAAGCTCCAGCTGACCGTCCGAAGCTACACCCCCGAAACGCGCAAGCTCTTGCTCGACGGAATCCGGCGGATCGTCCGCGGCGAGGCGATTGCCGCCGGGATGCCCGAGGACAAGATGCCGGTCGTCACCATCCGCGAGGCCGAATATACGCCTGCGACGTTCAACACCGAGGCGCTGTCGAACCGCGCCCGCGCCCTGTTCACTGAGCGTTTCGGGACGGCGCGGCTGGCCAGCCCCAAGCCGGCGATGGTGGGTGAGGATTTCAGCCGCTACTGGCTCGCCGACAAGAGCAAGGAGAGCTTGCTGATCTGGGTCGGCGGAACGCCGAAGGATCAGTGGGACAAGGCCGGCGGCGACACCAGCAAGCTGCCCTCGCTCCACTCGCCCTTCTGGGCGCCCGACGCCGAAGCGGTGATCGGCACCGCGACCGAGGCGATGACCCTGCTCGCGCTCGACATCCTCAGGAAAAGCTGAGGTCAGGCGTCGACGAATTCCTTCGCTTTCTCGGCGATGGTCAGCTCGCGCAGAAGCGCGTCGACGCTGTGGATCAGCTCATCCACGAACGGCATCGGGTGGCGCGCGCCGCGATAAGTCTCGGCGAGCAGGATCGCGTCGATCAGGATCGGCACGACCCCGGCCTCGGGGTCCTCGAGGTCCGGAAGACTCCGCAATTTCTCCATCACCTTGCGCCGCGCCGCCAGCGGGTCCGCCAGCGCTTCCTGCCGACCGATCATCCAGCTCATCTCGATACCCTCCTCCCAAGCGGTCCAGTTTACGCCTTCCGGACGCGCCGAGAAGCTCGCCCAGCCGCGCCTGAGCCCCCGCCTGCCGTTACCGACCGTTAATTTCGGCGCCTCTCGGACGCTCTCGTTCACCACTTGTTTGTAAAATTCAGCGACACCCGGGTCATGTCGGAGGAATTGACAGGCCCCGGGCGATGCAGGCGCTGATCGGCTTCTGGAGCCACGCGCTCGCCGCGATTGGCTTTGCCGCGCTGCTCATCTGGCGCGTGTCGCAGCCGGCCAAGCGGCCCGGCCAGGCGCTGATGCTCGCCGCCTTGGCGCTCACCGCCTGCTGGGCGTGGCTCAGCGGAATCGAGCCGGGGAGCGCGCTTGCCCGCCACGCCGAGACGGCGCGAAACCTACTGTGGATCGGGGTGCTTTATTCGCTGAGCAACGCCAGCGATGGCCGGCTCCGCGGGGTCGGCCTGGTTTACGGGGCGGTCGCGGCGGTGCTCGGCATGCAATTCGTCGCGACCGTGCTGACCGGGCAAAGCGGGTCGCTCGCGGTTCTCGCGGCAAGCGAGATCCTGCGCGTGATCGCCGCCGCCGGCGCGCTCGTCCTGGTCCACAACCTCTACGCCCAGTCGGCGGCCGCTACTCGAACCCAGATGCGCCTGACGATGCTGGGGCTTGCAGCGATGTGGTTCTATGACCTCAACCTCTACACGGTCGAATATCTCGGCAATGGAAGCCGGCTCGACGAATGGCGCGGGTTGTGGATGCTGCTCATCGCCCCGTTGTTCGCGCTCGGAGCGCATGAGGACCATGGCGCGCGCGTCAAGCTGTCGCGCTCGGCCAGCTTCCAGTCGCTCTCGATCCTCGCTTTGTGCGCCTATTTCGCGCTGATGGTGATCCTCAGCACCGCGATGCGCGGCAGCGCCGGCGACTGGCTGACGATCGCGACGGTTGCGATCCTCGCCGCGATGACGGTCGGGGCGATGGTCGTCATTCCGAGCGGACGGGCGCGCGGGTGGGTCAAGGCGCGCCTCGCCCGGCATCTGTTCGAGCATCGCTACGACTATCGCTCCGAATGGCTGCGCTTCACCGCCACGCTCGGCCACAGCGAACTGGGGTCGGAACCGCTCAACGAGCGGATCATCAAGGCCTTTGCCGACATCCTCGACGCACCGGGCGGGATGCTTCTTTCCGCTGAAGGGCCCGCGGTCGACGTCTCGGCCAGCTGGAACTGGCCCTCGGCGCTTCCAGCGGCGGGTAAGCTCGCCGAATCCGGGGCCTTCTGGCCGCGAATGGAGACGAGCAAGCGGATCCTCGAGCTCGAGGCACTTCGCGGCGGCTATGCCGAGGCGCGCGACAAGTCGCTGCTCGCGCCGAGCTGGCTTCTCGACGATCCCAATTGCTGGATCACGATTCCCCTGGTTCACGAGGAACGGCTGGTCGGCCTCGTCGTCCTCGCCACGCCGGCCTACCGGCGTGCGCTCGACTGGGAGGATTTCGACCTGTTGAAAACCGCCGGTCAGCAGGCGGCAAGCTCGCTCGCCGATGCGCTCGGCCAGGAAGCGCTCGCCACCGCCCAGCGGTTCGAGGAATTCAACCGGCGCTTTGCTTTCATCCTCCACGACATCAAGAACCTGGTCAGCCAGATGTCGCTGCTGGCGCGCAACGCCGAGCGTCATTCCGACAATCCCGATTTCCGCGCCGACATGGTCGCGACCCTCCAGTCCTCCTCGACCAAGATGAGCGAGCTGCTCGCCCGGCTCGCTCCGCACGGTCCGGCGCGGGTCGAGGCGCTCGAGGTCCGGCCGCTTCGCGCGATCATCACCGACGCCATCGCCGCATGCCGCGGCGACCGCGAGGTCGAGCTGTCGGGCGATTGCGGTGCCTTGGCCAAGGTCGACCCGGCAGCGCTCGAAAAGGCGCTCCGCAACCTCATTGCCAACGCGCTGGAGGCGAGCCCGATGCTCGAGCCGGTCCAGGTCCGGGTGTCCCGCGCCGGCGCGCAGATCGCCATTGCGGTCCACGACCAGGGCGGCGGGATGGACAGCGATTTCATCCGCACCCGGCTGTTCCAGCCCTTCGCCTCGACCAAGGCCACCGGCTTCGGGATCGGCGCCTTCGAGGCGCGCTCGCTGATCACCGCTATGGGCGGCCGGCTGGTGGTCGACAGCAAGCCCGGCCGGGGCAGCATTTTCACCATCCTGATCGACGCTGCCGAGCCCAATCGCTCGGAGGAAAGGAAGATCGCGTGACCGAGGTTCAACCCGCGGCGGCCAAGCCGACCCTGCTGATCGTCGAGGATGACGAGGGGCTTCAGCGCCAGCTCAAATGGGCGCTCGAACACTATAACGTTGTGATCGTCGGGAGCCGTGCCGAGGCGATCGACGCGCTCCGTCTTCATGAGCCGGAGGTGGTCACGCTCGACCTTGGGCTTCCCCCCGATCCCGACGGGGTCACCGAGGGCTTCGCCGCGCTCGAGCAGATCCTGACCCTCAAGCCAGACACCAAGGTCATCATCGCCACCGGCCACGGCGCGCACGAGAGCGCGCTCCGCGCGATCGCCATGGGCGCCTATGACTTCTACAAGAAGCCGGTCGACATCGACGAGCTCGGCCTGATCGTCGGCCGCGCCTTCCACCTCCACCGGATCGAGGCCGAGAACCGCCGGCTCGAGGGCGAGGCGTCCGAACCTGTGCTCGGCTCGATCATCACCGCGGCTCCGGAAATGATCAAGGTCGCCCGAACGATCGAGCGGGTCGCCGGCGCCGACGTCTCGGTCATGCTGCTCGGCGCCAGCGGCACCGGCAAGGAGCTGCTCGCCCGCGCCGTCCACGACCAGTGCGGCCGCAAGGGCGCGTTCGTGGCGATCAATTGCGCGGCGATCCCCGAGAACCTGCTCGAGGCGGAGCTGTTCGGCTACGAGCGCGGCGCCTTCACCGGGGCGGTCAAGTCGAACGTCGGCAAGATCGAGCTGGCCGAGGGCGGGACCCTGTTCCTCGACGAGGTCGGCGACATTCCCTTGCCGCTCCAGGTCAAGCTTCTGCGCTTCCTCCAGGAGCGGGTGATCGAGCGGATCGGCGGGCGGAGCCCGATCGCCGTCGACACCCGCGTGGTCTGCGCAACCCACCAGGACCTGCAGGCGATGATCGCCGACGGCCGCTTCCGCGAGGACCTGTTCTACCGGCTGGCCGAGATCGTCGTCCCGATCCCGCCGCTCGCCGAGCGCGCCGGCGACCCGGTGCTGCTGGCCCGCCAGTTCCTCAACCGCTTCGCCCGCGAGCTAAACCCGGCGGTCCGCGGTTTCGCACCCGACGCGCTCGAGGCGATCGACGGCCATCCCTGGCCCGGAAACGTCCGCGAGCTCGAAAACCGGGTCAAGCGCGCGATTATCATGGCTGACGGAAAGCTCATCACGGCGGGCGACCTCGACCTCCAGACCGTGGCGGCCAGCGAAGGCGACGGAGCGGTCCCGATCAACCTCCGCGCTGCGCGCGAGATCGCCGACCGCCGAGCCATCCGCCAGGCCCTGACCCGGAGCGAGAACAATATCTCCGGCGCTGCCCGCCTGCTCGGGATCAGCCGCCCGACGCTCTATGATCTGATGAAGCAATATCGGCTCGGGGCGTAGCCCGACGACAATTTGGCCGCCGCGCGCACGCCCCCGGGACGGCGGCGCCCTGCCCTAAATCCGCTCGAGCTTTGTTCGAGTGAATGTCGACTCGGTCGTGCCGGTATTCGACTCACCGGCGCGGTCAAAGACGAGCAGCTCACATTCCTCCTCGGCCACCGGCCGATGCTCGACGCCCTTGGGTACGATTAGCATCTGCCCGGCCTTAAGGGTTCGGACGCCGTCCCGGAACTCGATCTTCAACTCGCCCCTCAGGACTAGAAAAAGCTCGTCTGTGTCGGCGTGACTGTGCCAGACGAATTCGCCGAGCAGCTTCGACACGCGCACATCGTTTCCATTGTAGTCGGCGATGACTCGCGGGTTCCAGTGATCGTCGAAGGTGCCAAGCTTGGCGGCAATGTCGATGACCTCTGGTGCTGTCATTCTTCGTCCAGTCCCGTCAGCATTAGTCCCTCGCTATCAACCGCGGCGAGCCGCTCAGCCTTGAGCTCGCGATAATCGTCGGACTCATACCACGATGCCGCGCGCTCGGCGCTTGGAAACTCGATCAAAACGAGGAATTCCGGACCCCAGTTTCCTTCCACGACCTTGGGATTGCCGCCGATGACGCGGTAAGTCCCGCCGAAATTTGCGACGAGCGGCGCCACAGCATCCTTGTACCGAGCCAGCCTTTCGGGGTCGTTGACCCGCTTGTTATGGAACAGGAAGAACGCGCTCATGGCTTGGTTCCTTTTCTGCCATCAATAGAAGACGGACGGGAGATAGCTGCCTTCGGGCTCCCGATACTCGCCAATGCTCATCAGCGTCATTGGCTTTGCGGCCCTGAAGCCCACCTCGAGGCACCAGCGGAACAGGCCCGACCGCCGCACCGGGAGCAGGAATGACAGCTGATCCGGGAGCAGCCTGGAGGCGCCGAGAATGAGGTCTTTCATGTCGCCGTCGGTCTCCGCGACGCCATGATTGACGATCCACAATGTGGGAGCTGTCAGATAGCCGGTGATCCGGCCATCCCGTTCGCAAACGAGCGGTTGGAGAAGGCGCAAAGCGTCGCTCAGCTCGCTCGCGCGGGCAAAGCCGTGCGCTCGATTGCACAGCGCGTTGCAGGCATCGACATCTTCCGCCGTCATCGGACGCACCGCAGCGGAACCAACAATCGAGGTCGCAGGACGGCCGGCCATGACCAGCATCGGCTCGCGAACCTCGAACCCAAGCGCCGCGTAGAGCGCAATCGAGCCCATGTTGAACGAGTCCTGGAGCAGCCGGACGCCGGTCGCGCCACTTGCCCGCTCGATCACGGCTTCCATCAGCTTGCGGCCGATTCCCGTGCCCTGGTGCGCCGAATCGACCGTGATCGGCCCGATCCCTCGAATGGAATCGCCTTCGTTGATGAAGTTGGACCCGACTACCTGCCCTTCTTCTTCCGCGACCACCGCATGGACCGAAGGATGAGAGATGAATGACCGCGCGAGCTCGATGGCCGCAGCAATCGACGGAAAATCGGGAGTGAAGCCGTGACGCCTTGCTACATTCTCGAAAGCTTCGAACATGATCCGCCCGCACGCCTGTGCGTCCGCCGGCTCGGCAAGCCGGATGACGATCGCCGTGGAGTTGTTCGAGGCGCCTTGGAGCAACGCCGGATGGCGGGCAGGGCTGGTCATGCAACCTTGGCGAGCGCCGGCTCGCCGAGCAGGCGCCAGTTCATCCGCGGGTAGGTGCCGAGCTGCTGGCCGAGCCGCCCGGTGATCAGCGTCAGCCGCTCGACCGTCCGGGCGCTTTGCAACGGACCCGCGTCGAGATAGCGGAAGGGCGTATCTCCGGCGAGCTTGAGGAATTGCTGCTTGGCGTCGTCATCGTCCCCGACGACCAGTACATCGCTCAGCTGTCCGCCAAAGACGGGCTCGTCGAACACCTCCCAATAGACGTTCTTGAACGCGCCCACGATCCGGGCCTCCGGCAAGCGGCGGCTGAGCTCTTCGGCGCCGCTGCTGTCCCACGGCGTTACGAAGTCGCTGTAGTCGGCGTTGAACGGGTTGGTGATGTCGATCAGCAGCTTTCCCGCCAGCTCGGGCTTCAGGCGTTCGAGGATCTCGAACAAGCCGTCGCGGATGAAGATCGCCGGCAGGACGGCCTGAGCCTTGACCGCGTCCTCATATGACCCGCCGCTCATTCGAGTCCCCGAGCCGGCAGCGATCGAGCGGGAGCGATCCGGATTTCGCGATCCCAAAATGACGCTGCGACCGGCCCGCGCGAACATTGTCGCAAGCCGGACTCCCATGCGGCCGGTGCCGAGCACGCCGAGCTCAAACGGCTCGGCGCGCGGTGCGTTGAAAAGCATCGTGCGCTCCCATCGGAAAGCCGGCTGTCGAGTTTCATCTGCCGGCGGAGTAGGAAGAATACCGCCGCCGCATGCCAGCGCTCAATCATTGATGTTGCGCGCCGGTTATTCACCGCTGAATAATGCGGGCATGTTCGATTGGGACGACATCAAGGTTTTTCTCGCCGTCGCTCGAGCGGGTTCCACGCTCGGCGCAGCACGCGAGTTGCGCGCCAGCCAGCCAACCGTCGGCCGCCGCGTCGCAGCACTCGAACAGGCCGCCGGAGTGAAATTGTTCGAGCGGTTGCGGACCGGCTACAGCCTGACCCCCGCGGGGAGGGAAATCCTGCCGCTGGCGGAGCAAGCCGAACAGACTATGGCGGCGATCCGGGAGTCGATCGAATCGCGCTCAAGACGGCTCGCGGGATCGATCCGCGTCACCGCGGCCGAACCGGTCGCCAACCTGTTCCTCGGGCCTGCGGTCGCCGAGTTCCAGCGATCGCACTCCAGCGTCGAGATTCAACTGCTCATCTCCGACAGATTTCTCGACCTTGCCAAGGAAGAGGCCGACGTGGCGTCTGCGCGCGACCATCCACGGGCTCGCCAACTCGGAGCTGATCGGCCGCCGCCTGGCCGAGGCGCCCTGGGCGGTTTACTGTAGTCGTGGCTACTCCGAGCAGAATGGCCGCCCGCGCAGTCTCGAGGACGCGAGAGGCCACGCAATCCTCAGCAGCGATCGCTCGGATTCGGGCTTTTCGGTGATGCTGTGGCTGGAACAAACCGTGCCGGACTCGCGGGTCGTGTGGCGCAGCGACTCGCTCTCCAGCCTTCAATCCGCCGCCCGCGCGGGTCTCGGGCTCGTCGCTTTGCCGTGCTTTCTCGGCCGCCAGGACCCTGAGCTGTTGAAATGTTTCGACGCCGGCGGGGCCGACAGTCCCGACATCTGGATATTGGCGACGGCGGCGGCACGGAAGCAGCGTCACATCCGCTCCTTCATCGACGCGCTGACCGCGCACGTCCTTGCCCATGCCGACCAGCTGCACGATGATTCCTGAAGCGCTGCGGGCTTAGTCGGAAGCCTGCCAGCGAGAGCTGGCCTCGACCATTTCGGCGACTTCGAGCCAGCGCTCCTCGGCCAGCTCCTTGGTCGCGCGGAGTCCCGTCAGCGTCTCGGTCAAGGCGGCGAAGCGTTTCGGGTCGCTGCTGAACAAATCGGGGTCGTGGAGAGCGGCCTCGATCGCCGCGATCTCGCGCTCGATCCGCTCGATTTCGCCCGGCAAGCGGTCGAGGTCGCGTTGGTCCTTGTAGCTGAGCTTGTTCGGCGGCGAAGGCCTGGGTCCAGGAGCGCGTGAGCGCTGCTTCGCATCGCCCTTGGCCCCGGCCTTCGCCGGGGAACCGCTGGGTGTCCGCCGCTTCGCCCAATCCTCGTAGCCGCCGGCGACGACGTCCACCTTGCCCGAGCCGTCGAGCCCTAAGGTGATCGTCACCGTGCGGTCGAGGAAGTCGCGGTCGTGGCTGACGATCAGCACCGTCCCGTCATAATCGGCGATGACCTCCTGCAGGAGGTCGAGCGTCTCCAGGTCGAGGTCGTTGGTCGGTTCGTCGAGCACCAGGAGGTTGGCCTCGCGCGCGAATTCGCGGGCGAGCAGCAGCCGCGACTTCTCGCCGCCGGACAGCGAGGCGATCGGTGCGTCGGCGAGTGCGGGATCGAACAGGAATTCCTTCAGATAGCCCTTGATATGCTTTTTCGACCCGCGGACCTCGATCCAGTCGCCGCCATTGGCGAGCACGTCCCGGACCCTCTTCTGCGGCTCCATCAGCTTGCGCTGCTGGTCGATGACGATTCCGCTCAAGGTCTTCGCGCGCATGACCGTTCCGGCATCGGGCGCGATTTCGCCGGTCAAAAGCTTGAGCAAGGTGGTCTTGCCCGCCCCATTCGCGCCGACGATGCCGATCCGGTCGCCACGCTGGATGCGCAGAGTGAAATTGTTGATGATCGGGCGTTCGCCGAAGCTTTTCGATACGCCCTCGGCGTCGATCACCGTCTTCGACTTCACGTCGTCCTTGGCCAGCGCGAGCTTGGACGTCCCCGATGCGCCCAGCATCGCGGCACGCTGCGCCCGCATCTCATTGAGCTTGGCCAGCCGGCCCTGATTCCGCCGACGCCGCGCGGTCACCCCGCGCTGGAGCCATTGCAATTCGAGCTTGAGCTTGGCGTCGAGCTTCTCTGCCGCCCGCGCCTCTTCCTCATAGACCCGCTCGGTCCAGGCATCGAAGCCGCCGAAGCCGATCTCGGCGCGCCTCAGTGTCCCGCGGTCGAGCCAGATGCAGCTCTTGGTCAGCCGCGCGAGGAAGGTGCGGTCATGGCTGATGGCGATGAACGCGCCCTTGAAGCGCCCCAGCCAATCCTCGAGCCATTCGATCGCAGCGAGGTCGAGATGGTTGGTGGGCTCGTCGAGCAGGAGCACGTCGGGATCCTGGGCCAGCGCCCGGACGATCGCGGCGCGGCGCCGCTCGCCCCCGCTGGCGGTCGTCACGGGACGGTCGAGGTCGATCCCGAGCGGCCCGGCGATCGCCGCGGCCTCGTGCGGCGCCGGGGCGTCTTCACCGTCGAGAACCCAGTCGAGCAACGTCGCATGCCCACTCATCACCGGATCCTGCTCGAGCAGCACCACGCGAGTGCCAGGGACAATCGTCCTTTTGCCCTCGTCGGTGTCGATCAGACCGGCCAGGCACTTGAACAAGGTGGTCTTGCCGACGCCGTTGCGGCCGATCAGCGCGAGCCGGTCACGCGCCCCGACATAGATGTCGAGGTGGCGGAACAGCCAGCCCTCGCCCTGGACGAGGCCGAGGTCTTCGTAGGAGAGGATCGGGGCCGCCATGGCGCGCCCTTAGGCGAGCTGCGCCGCGACCCTCAATTCCCAGCCGCTGCCTCCTCGGTCCTCTTCGCCGCGACCATCGCCGCGACGTCCTCGAGCAGCCTCGGCGCGTCGTAGACGATGCCGTCCTTGATCGTCCATTTGACGCCGCCCACGCGCTCGACCTTATTGTCGGCGCCGAGCCTGTCGAACCCGGTGCCGTAGAGAAGTTTCAGATTCTGCAGCGGGTTGCCGGGAACGATGACGAGGTCGGCGAGCTTGCCGGCCTCGACCGTCCCGATCGGCGGCTCGATGCCGCGCGGATCGAAAATCTGGTGCGCGCCGTTGCTGGTCGCCGAGCGGATCACCTCGAGCGGCGAAAATCCCGCCTCCTGGAGCATCTCGAGCTCGAGAACGTAGGAGAAGCCCCAGGTCTGGTAGATAAAGCCGGGGTCCGAGCCGACCGTGACCCTCCCGCCCATGTTCTTATAGTCGTTCATCAGCTGCATGTACGGGCGGTAGAAACGGCGCCAGCTGACTTCCTTCTCGGTCGTCCAGTCGAACCAATAGCTGCCGTGCGCATCGCGGCTCGGCTGGAAGAAGCGCCACAGCGAAGGGAGGGTATAGAGCCGGTGCCAGTCGGCATTCTTGGCGCGCATCACGTCGCGGCTCGCCGAATAGATCTCGAACGTCGGGTTGAAGGTCACTCCGTGCTCGAGCTGTTCGCGCAAATAGGCGTTCCACTCGGCGCTCCCGGGCTCGTGGATCTGGTCGGCGAGCTTCGACACATTGTAGAAGCGGTCCTGCTCGTCGAGCATGTTGTAGTCGTTGGGATAGGCCGGCAGCGAGCGGTCCTTCAGCAGCGCTTTCGAAATGGCCGTAGAAGTGCGTGACCGCCCCCAGGCCCATCGCCCCGGCCTGACGCGCGTTGGTCCGCGCGACCCCGCCCTGGCCGAGGTGCGCGACCGAGCCCATCCCCTGTTTCTTCAATTCGTCGAGCGCCGCGGCCATTACCGCCGGCGGCTCGCTGTTAAAGAATTTCGCGCCGAGATAGCCGTTGCGCTTGGCCCAGCGGACCCATTTGCGCGCCTGGTCGGGGCTGTCGATCGCGCCGCCGTCCCACAGGTCGCCGATCACCGCATAGGGGTAGAGGCGCGGCGCGACGATCCGGTTCGCGGCGCTCTGTGCGGCCTCGTCCAGCGCCCGGCGCGGCTCGCCGAAATAGAAGGGGACGCCCATCACGCTGGTGACGCCGTGCGCGAGCCACAATTTATAACCATAAGTCGCGTTCGGCGCCTTGCTCGGGTCGCCATTATGGCCGTGGACGTCGACGAAGCCGGGAAGGACTGTCATCCCCGTCGCGTCGATTTCTCTCGTCGCGCCTCTGGGCTCGCGGTCGGGCTTGAGCGGCAGTCCGGGAGTGCCGGCGGCGTCGATCGCGGCGATCCGGTTGCCTTTGATGGTGATGTCGACCGGCCCGAGCGGCGGAGCGCCGGTTCCATCGATCAGTAGGGCGCCGCGGATCACCAGCGTTGGATAGGGCCCCTCGCCCTCGCCGGGCTGGCGCGCGGGGACCGTCTCGAAGCCCTCGGCGAAGGCGTTGGCGGGCGCCTGAACGATCGCCGCGGCAAGCAGGGCCGCGGCCTTCAACCTATTGGCAAATTTCATCCTTTTCCCTTCACCCCGGCGATGAACCGCCCCATGCCCGATCATTCATAGCCTATTCAATGCCTCGTGCTAGAAAGGCGCCAGTGAAGAGTCGCGTAATGACCCTGTTCAAGTCCCTTCCCGCCGCGGTGCTCGCCGCAGGCCTGATGAGCTCGCCGGCGCTGGCCGATCCGCGGCGCGATAGCGACCGCGCGTTCGAGGCGATCCAGGAGGGGCGATCGATGCCTTTGCCCCAGCTCGAGCGCAAGGTGCTGCCGTTCATGGGCGGAGCCGATTACCTCGGCCCCGAGCTCAACGGCGGGGTCTACCGCTTCAAGTTCATCCAGGACGGCAAGGTCATCTGGGTCGACGTCGATGCCCGAAGCGGGCGGATCCTGCGTCGCTCACGGCCACGTTAAGCCGCCTTTTGGGGCCGTTTGCCCTTCGCGCGATTGACTTTTCGCCGCATTCTCCCACTTGCAGCCTGTCGTTCCGGCCAAGCAACCGTTGCCGCGCCCATCGGTTGTCGGCGGCAAGACAGACAGCCCCGGGGAGCATTTGAATGCGCGTTTTGATTGTCGAAGACGAACCCAATCTCGGCCGCCAGCTGCGCTCGACCCTCGAAGGCGCGGGCTATGCGGTCGATCTCGCGACCGACGGCGAGGACGGCCATTATCTCGGCTCCAACGAAAGCTATGACGCGGTGATCCTCGATCTCGGCCTGCCCGAGGTCGATGGCCTGACCGTGCTCGACCGTTGGCGCAAGGAGGGCCGCAAGATGCCCGTCCTGGTGCTGACCGCGCGCGACAGCTGGTCCGACAAGGTCGCGGGGCTCGACGCCGGCGCCGACGATTATCTCGCCAAGCCGTTCCAGACCGAGGAGCTGATCGCCCGGCTGAGGGCGCTGATCCGCCGCTCGTCGGGCAATGCCAGCTCCGAGCTCATTGCCGGCGACATCCGCCTCGACACCCGCTCGGGCAAGGTCAGCAAGGCCGGCGAGCCGATCAAGCTCACCGCGCAGGAGTACAAGCTGCTCTCCTACCTCATGCACCACAAGGGCAAGGTGGTCAGCCGCACCGAGCTCATCGAGCACATCTACGACCAGGACTTCGATCGCGATTCGAACACCATCGAGGTGTTCGTGACGCGCATCCGCAAGAAGCTCGGCGCCGACGTCATCACCACCATCCGCGGGCTCGGCTACAGCCTGGAGGATCCCGGCAATTAACAAGGAAGCCGCTTCGATAGAGGCGGCGCCCTCTCGCACGCCCACAACCTCGCGCGGGCGCACCGGCTCGCTGACTCGGCGCATGATCGGGATTGCCGCGATCTGGATCGGCGCACTCCTGCTCATCGGCGGCTTCGCCCTCGACCGGATCCTGTCCAAGTCGCTCGTCGACAGCTTCGACGAGCAAATGGTGTTCATCCTCAACTCGATGGTCGCGGCCTCGGAAATCGGGCCGACCGGCGAGGTTCGATTCAATCGGCCGCCGGCCGACCAGCGTTTCCTCGAGCCCTATTCGGGACTCTATTTCCAGATCAGCGGCGAAGGTGCCGACGCCTTCCCCTCGCGTTCCTTGTGGGACCGTCGGCTCCGCGTCGGCGAGGGCCACAGCGATTCCAAGCCGCACCTCTACGACAGCAATGAATTTTCGACTTCCGCCGACGAAGAGCCGCTGCGAATCGTCGAGCGCGACGCGGTCCTGCCCGGGAGCGACGTTCGCTGGCGATTCCAGGTCGCCCAATCGCGCGAGGCAATCAACGAACAGATCCGCCGGCTTCGCTCGACACTGAGCTGGAGCTTCGCCGCATTGGGCTTCGGCCTGTTGATTCTCGCCGCGCTCCAGACGGTCTACGGCCTGTGGCCGCTGCGGCGGGTGCGGCGCGAAGTGGCCTCGATCCGCTCGGGCGAGAAAACCCGGATCGGCGATGACTTTCCGAGCGAGATCCGGCCCCTGACGGAGGAGATCAACCAGCTTCTCGCGCATAGCGAGGAGCAGGCCGAGGAGGCGCGGCGCCACGCCGGCAACCTTGCCCATGCGCTCAAGACCCCGCTCACCGTCATCACCAACGCGGCGACCGCGGCCGACCCGAACCTCACCGACGTCGTGTGCCGCGAGGCCACCGCGATGCGCCGCCAGGTCGACCATCATCTCGCTCGCGCCCGGGCAATCGGCCGGCGCGCCTCGGCCCAGGCGCGGGCGCGGGTGTGGGACAGCCTCGAAGCGGTCCAGCGCGCGGTCGAGCGGATGCATGAGGGGATCACCATCGACATCGCCGGGGACCGCTCGGCCGAGGTTCGGGTCGAGCGCCAAGACCTCGACGAGATGCTCGGCAATTTGATCGAGAATGCCGCCAAATATGGCGGTGGACGCGTATTCGTGACCGTCGCCCCGAACGCCGATCATATCGACATATTGGTCGAGGATGACGGCCCCGGGATCCCGGAGGACAGGCGCGGCGAGCTGTTCACCCGCGGCGCCCGGGTCGACACCACGGGGAAGCCGGGCACCGGCCTCGGCCTCGCCATCGTCCGCGATGTCGCCGAAATTTATGGCGGCCGCATCGCGCTCGAGGAGAGCGCCGACCTCGGCGGCCTGCTCGCCCGACTGTCGCTGCCGAGCGGCGCCGCGGCGGCCTAGGAAATTCGCGGCTGGGCGGCTAGGGCGGCGGCGTGCCGGCCACCATCCACACGCTGCAAACTCAGCGCCAGCCCTCGCTCGAGCCATTGATCACGCTCGTCGCCGACGGCATGAACGGCGTCAATTCGGTGATCCTCGAGCGGATGCAATCCAAGATCGCGCTGATTCCCGAGCTCGCCGGGCACCTCATCTCGGGCGGTGGCAAGCGCATGCGGCCGATGCTGACGCTCGCGACGGCCGAGCTGCTCGGCTATCCGGGAACCCGCCACCACAAGCTCGCCGCGGCGGTCGAGTTCATCCACACCGCCACTTTGCTCCACGACGATGTCGTCGACGGCTCGGGGCTCCGCCGTGGCCGCCGCACCGCCAACCTCATCTGGGGCAATCCGGCGAGCGTTCTGGTCGGCGACTTCCTGTTCAGCCGCGCCTTCGAGTTGATGGTCGAGGACGGCAGCCTCAAGGTGCTGAAGGTGTTGAGCCACGCCAGCGCGGTCATCGCCGAAGGCGAGGTCGAGCAGCTGACCGCGCAGCGCCAGATCGCCACCGGCGAGGAACAATATCTGGCGATCATCAGCGCCAAGACCGCGGCCCTGTTCGCCGCCGCCTGCCGGGTCTCGCCGATCGTCGCCGAGGCTGGGGAGGAGGCCGAGCTCGCGCTCGAATCCTATGGCCGCAACCTCGGAGTCGCCTTCCAGCTCACCGACGACGCGATCGACTATGCTTCGGACGCCAAGACGATGGGCAAGGGCGTCGGCGACGATTTCCGCGACGGCAAGATGACCCTGCCCGTCATCCTCGCCTTCGCCCGCGGGAGCGACTCGGAGCGCGATTTTTGGCGCTCGGCGATCTCGGGCGAGCAGGCGGCCGAAGCCGACCTCGCCCACGCCGTCGACCTGCTCCACTCGAGCGGCGCCCTCGACGATACCGTGGAACGCGCCCGTCACTACGCCCGCCGGGCGATCGACTCGCTGGCGATCTTCCCCTCGGGCAAGGCCAAGGCGGCGCTCGCCGAGACCGCCGAGTTCGCGGTCGCGCGCGCTTATTGAAGGCCGATCGGGGGGCGGCCCAGCTGCTCCTCGAAACGGCGGCGAAGCACCTCGGCGTCATAATCCGCCCCGTCCGGCCGGCCGTCGCGCTTGCGCCCGCAATGGCGCGCGAATTGCTCGACCAGGTCAACGAGCGACCCTATCGCCTCGCGGCGGCCGCGGTCTTCGGGCGGAAGCGAATCGAGTTGACGGTCGATGAGCTCGGGAAGCCGCCGGTCGATCAGCACGCACAAATCATGTGCGTCAGGGTCGAGCCGGGCATCGCGCAGTGCGGAATGCGAGGACGCGAGCGAGCGCTGAATTGCGCCGAGCCGGTCGCTTTGCTCGGGCGCGGCCCGCTTGAGCCGGGTCCAACAGGCGTCGACTGCGGTCGCCTCGATGACCGCGGCGCCGGGCCGGCTGGGCCGCGAGCGCCACCGCTCGAGCCGAGAATCCACCGCCAAAGCGCCGATCAGGATCGGCAGCCACAGGCCGAAGGCGCAGAGTACGGTAATGAAAATCTGGACGAAGGCATTGTCGGCGACGACCGCCCCGATCGCGATCCCCGCGACCACCGCAAGCGCGAACGACAGCGCCATATATTTGGCGATCCGAACGCCGCGGGCGGCGGCATCGGCGAGCCGCGCCTGGAGCGTCGATCGCTGGTCCGGGCGGTGGGGAGCATGCATCGCGCCAAGGTGGGATGGCCCGGCCCTGCGATCAAGGCGCGAGCCGGCCTAGCCCTGTCCCCGATCCTGCACCATAAGTTCCGGCGTCACGACGAGGGAGGATCGACATGAAGCTCGCGATGATCGGCCTAGGCCGGATGGGCGGGAACATGGCTCGGCGCCTGATCGAAGGCGGGCATAAGGTCGTTGCGTTCGACCGCGACCCGGAGGCGCTCGACGATGCGCGCGGGTTCGGGGCGCTTGGCGGATCGAGCCTGGAGCAGGTCGCGGAGAAGCTCGACACCCCGCAAATCTGGTGGCTGATGCTTCCGGCGGGCGCGATCACCGAAAGCGTCATGCGCGAGATTTCCGCAATCGCACCCGAGGGCTCGGTCATCGTCGACGGCGGCAACAGCTTCTGGAAGCACGACATCGAGCGTTCGCGCTTCCTCGCCGAGCGCGGAATTACCCTGGTCGACGTCGGCGTCTCGGGGGGCGTCTGGGGCCTCACGCGGGGCTATTGCATGATGATCGGCGGCGACAAGGCCGCGGTCGAACATCTCGACCCGATCTTCCTGACCCTCGCGCCCGGCATCGGCACGATTCCCCGCACCCGCAATCTCCCCGACGCGCCGAGCTGGCAGGCCGAGCACGGCTATGTCCATTGCGGGCCATGCGGAGCGGGCCACTTCGTCAAGATGATCCACAACGGTATCGAATATGGGATGATGCAGGCCTATGCCGAGGGCTTCGACGTCCTTAAGCAGCGGTCCAAGGCGAACCTCCCCGACGACCTCCGCTTCGAGCTCAACCTGTCCGACATCGCCGAAGTCTGGCGGCGCGGAAGCGTCATCTCCTCCTGGCTGCTCGACCTCATCTCGATCGCGCTCGCCGAGGACCACACTTTGTCTAAATATTCCGGCCGGGTCGCCGATTCGGGCGAGGGCCGCTGGACGATCGACGCGGCGATGGAGGAAGCCGTCCCGGTTGACGTCCTCGCCGCGAGCCTGTTCGCGCGCTTCCGCAGCCGGGTCGAGTTCAGCTACGCCGACCAATTGCTGTCGGCGATGCGCGCCGGCTTCGGCGGGCATGTCGAGATTCCGCAATGATCGCGGCGCTTGATTTGGGCGCGCTGCTTTGGCACCGCCGGCGCCGATGACCGTCGCCAGGATTCTCGAGGCGGAACGCCGCACCACGCAATCGGGCCGCGCCGCCGCCGCGCCGTGGACGCTCGAGTTCGAGCGCAGCGAGCCGCAGCGGCCGGACCCGCTGACCGGCTGGAACGGCTCGGGCGACACCAAGACCCAGGTGCGGCTGGGATTCCCGACGCTCGAGGCGGCGCTCGACTATTGCCGCAAGCATGGCCTCGACCATCATATTGTCCCGGCCCCGCCGCCACGGCTCAAGATCCAGGCCTATTCGGACAATTTCCGCTAGGGCCTGAGACCGGCGCGCTTGCGCTTGATCCATAATGGAGGCAGTTTCCTTCAGCCGAGCTAGGGGGGGTGCTGCGTAACGCTGAAGTCTGGCTGGTCGTCGGCACCAGACCCGAAGCCATCAAATTGTCTCCCGTCGCGTCCGCGCTCGCGGAGCATGGACTCGAGTGCGTGCTCACGCTCACAGGCCAGCACCCGGCGCTCGACCCGGCCGAGTTCGGCCTCGGGCACCTCCGGCGGATCGACCTCGATTGCCCCGGCCGCCCCTGCCCCGATGCCCACGTCGCCCAAGTCCGCCGCGCACTCGGCCCAAGGCTCGCCCCTCCCCCGGCGCTCGTCGTCGTCCAGGGCGACACGTCGAGCGCGCTCGGAGCAGCGGAGGCCGCGATCGACCGGGCGATCCCGGTCGCCCATGTCGAGGCTGGCCTCAGGACCGGAGATCTCGCCTCGCCTTGGCCCGAGGAAGCTTATCGCACCGCGATCGACCAATGTGCGACCTTGCTCTTCGCTCCCACCGAGTCCGCTGCGGCCAACCTCGCCGCCGAACATGCGCCGGGTGCGGCGTTCGTCACCGGTAACACCGGAATCGACGCCGTTCTCGAGGCATCCGCGAGGCTTCCTGCGCCGAGCTTGCGAGAGGCGGCCCGGCCGATGCTTCTCGTCACCTGCCACCGCCGCGAAAGTTGGGGTGCCGGGCTCAAGGGGATCGCCGAGGCGGTCGCGGACATCGGCGGCTCGGGCCTCGCCGACGTGCGCTTCGTCCTTCACCCCAACCGCCATGTCGCCGCCGCCATGCGCCAAGGCCTCGGCGGTCGAGCCGGAATCGAGCTGGTCGAGCCTTGCGGCCATCCGGACATGCTCGCGCACATGCGCGACGCGTCGCTGATCCTCAGCGATTCGGGCGGGATGCAGGAGGAAGCTCCAGCGCTCGGAGTGCCGCTGCTCGTCCTTCGCGACAAGACCGAGCGGCCCGAGGGGTTGGCGACCGGCAATGCTCGCCTCGTCGGAACCGACCCGGACCGGATCGTCGCCGAGGTCCGGTCGCTGATCGGCGACCCGGGCAGCCTCGCGGCGATGAGCCGGCGTGCATTCCCTTACGGCGACGGCCGCGCTGCTCCGCGCATCGCAGGGCTAATCGCCGAGTGGATCGCGGCGCGGCGCCTCCGCGCCTGACGTTCAAGCCTGCCAGAATCCGTCGCGATTCATCATCGCGGTGAGATTGGCGTTCTGCTCCTCGTCCAGCGAGCTCTTGAGCGCCGGGTAGACCTCTTCCTCCTCCATCTTCGCATGCTGGGCGACGAGGCCGCGGAACTCGCGGACCTTCTCGAGGAAGAAGGGATCGTCGCGCTCCATCCGGTCGAGCTCGAACAGGAAGGTCTTCACATAGCCGTGCTCGCCGTTGAGCTCGTCGGCCTCGACCTTCTGCCCCGCCTCGCGCAGCGCCGGATAGATGACCATCTCCTCCTCGTGCGCATGCTTGTCGAGCGCATGCGTCAGCTGCTTGAGCAGCATCGTCCGCTTGAACGTCTGGGTCTGGTCGGTAGCCAGCAGCTTGTCGAAGATCGCCAGGGTCATGTCATGCTCGGTCGCGAGCACCTCGTCCCAGTCGCCGGCCGCAGCCGACATCGCCTGGGTCACGAACTTGCGCCCGAAATTGGCCGCGATCCCGATTGCCGCCCCGGCCAAAGCAGCGCCGATGATCGGGCCGCTCTCGCCCCAGGAAAAGGCGCTCGAGCTCGACCGGCTCGAGCTGCTCCGGCTACTTGCGCCGCCGCGGCCGCGGCTGGCGGTGCTGTTGCTCCGATTGCTTGTACGCGTTGCCATTACTCTCTCCATCACTTGCCGGGTTTCAACGTCCGACCCGCGCTCGCGTTGCGCTCAGGCGTCGGCATATTCGACCGCCTGGACCTGTTTGATCTCGCCCTTGGGGAGGTCGGTCTTGAGCACGATCTTGGTGTAGTTGTTCTGGTGGTCGTGCCAGTGGCGGTACATCTCCGCCGCGTCCTCGAGCGAAGCGTGGTGGGAGATGAGGAAGGTGGTGTCGATCGCACCATCCGCGATCATCGCCAGGAGCTCCGAGGTGAACTTCTGGACATGAGTCTGGCCGCTCTTCACCGTCAGGCCCTTTTCCATCAGCTGGCCGATCGGGAAGGCGTCGGCGAAGCCGCCATAGACCCCCGGGATCGACAGCCGCCCGCCCTTGCGGCAGGCGAGGATCGCCTGGCGAAGCGCGTGGATCCGGTCGGTCGCCATGAAGGTCGAAACCTTGATCTGGTCGACGACATTGTCGATCGTCAGCCCGTGGCTTTCCATGCCGACGCAGTCGATGCAGGCGTCGGGGCCGATCCCGCCGGTCATCTCGTCCAGCGCCTCGCGGACGTCGGCCTGGGTGTAGTCGAGGATTTCCGCGCCAAGGTCGCGGGCGAGCTTGAGCCGGGCCGGAAAATGATCGACGGCGATCACCCGCCCGGCGCCGAGCAGGAGCGCCGACTGGACCGCGAACAGCCCGACCGGGCCGCAGCCCCACACGGCGATGGTGTCGCCGGCCTCGATCTCGGCGTTAAGCGCCGCCTGCCATCCGGTCGGGAGAATGTCGGACAGGAACAACACCTTGTCATCGTCGAGCCCGTCCGGGATGACCACCGGCCCGACGTCCGAATAAGGCACCCGGACATATTCGGCCTGGCCCCCGGCATAGCCGCCGGTGAGGTGGGCGTAGCCGAACGCGGCGCCCATCGGATGGCCCATCAGAAGCTCGGACACGTCGGACGTCTCCGAGGGGTTGCTGTTGTCGCAGGCGGAAAATTGGTGGCGCTCGCAGAAGAAGCAATTGCCGCACGAAATCGTGAACGGAACGACGACCCGCTCGCCTTTCCTGAGGGTCGAGCGTGGCCCCACTTCGACCACTTCGCCCATGAATTCGTGGCCGACCACGTCGCCCGCGCGCATCGTCGGGATGTAGCCGTCATAGAGGTGGAGATCGGAGCCGCAGATTGCGGTCGAGGTGACCTTGAGGATCGCGTCGCGCGGGTTGACGATCTCGGGGTCGGGAACGGTTTCGACACGGATGTCGTGACGGCCTTGCCAAGTTACGGCGCGCATGGTCGGTCCTTCAGATTCGGGGTTGGTCGGGGGCTTCGGACTCGCGGCCCGAAGGAGAAGCGTTGGTCGCGACCTCGCCGGTCTCGATCCACTGCTTGAAACGACGCAGGTCGCGCCGCGCCTGGATCGCCGGCTCGCGCTGGAACAGCTTGGCGAACAGCTTCCCGAGCGGCCCACCGGGCGGCTCGTAGCCGATGATCAGTGAGACCAAGGTCCCGCGGTCGCCGGGAGCATCCTCGAAGCGGACCTTGCCGCTATTGGCGACGTCGCTTTCCGGCTCGCTTTGCCAACTGATATATTCGCCGTCCTTGACCTCGCTGATGCGGTTGACGAGCGTCACGTCGGAGCCCGCCGGAGCCTTGATCGTCCAGCGCGAGACTCCATCGCCCAGATCCTCGACCCGCTCGACATTCTCCATGAAGCGCGGGAAGTCCTCGACCCGGGTCCAGGCCTTGAACAGCCGCTCGCGCGGGGCGTTGATGAGCAAGGTCTTGCCGACCACCGAGCGCTCGCCCTGCGCGGCCTTGTCGAGGGTCCAGTGCGGTGCGTCGGTGTCGATCTCCGGCCGGCGCGACGAGCGCGACAGCAGGAAAGCGCCCGCGGCCGCGGCGACGGTTGCGACTCCAATTCCGATGGCGGCCGCCCCGGCCTTGTCGCTATATCCCTCCTCGCGTCGTCTTGGCATCACTCATACTCCCTTTGGCGGCGTGGTGGGAGAACGAACGATCATTGCCGAGGCTCCGGCGGCTGCGGCGAAGCGAGCGTCAATCATCGACCTTTGGTCGAAACAGGCGCGCGCGGCCCATTGCGCGCGCTACAACCTGCGGCTCTGATGCAATTGGCGCTGCCCCCAGATCCGCCTGCCTCGGTGATCGTCGTCACCGGGAATGCGCTTCCCGAGACCCTCGCCGAGCGCGCGCACCAGGTCGACCAACTCGATCGAAGCCAGCTTTCCGACAGTGCCGCCCAATCGCTCGAACTCGATCCTCACCGCGGTCCCGGGTCTGCAGCTGTTCCGACGCTCCGACTCGACCAGCGGCCATCCGACCAGCCAGGGGGTCACGCTCCGGGCGCTCGGCGGCAACGCCTCAAGCCGCGCCCTGCTGGTGCTCGATGGAGTCCCGCAGTCGGACCCCTTTGGCGGCTGGATCAACTGGCCGGCGTACGATCCGGGAGGCCTGGAGGAGGTTCGAATCGTCCGCGGCGGGGGGATCGTCTCATTCGGCCCCGGAGCGCTTGCCGGCGTAATCGATCTGCGCAGCCGTTCGGACCGCGTCCTCGACGCCGCGCTCGAAGGCGGCGGCCGCGAATCGCTCCGTGGCCGTGTCTATGCCGGCGCCGAGGTCGGCCGCGGCATTGTCACGCTCGACGCCCAAGGCAGCCGAAGCGACGGATTCGTGCCCGTTACGGAGGGTACGCGCGGGCCGATCGACCGCCACGCGCCCTACGGTCAGGCCAGCGTCCGCGCCCGCTGGGTCACTCCACTCGGAGGCCAGACCGAGGCGCAAATCGGCGGGCTCGGCTTTTTCGATCGTCGCGCCCGGGGTCTACCTTTCACCGGCAACCGGACTCGCGGCGCCGATTTGTCGCTACGCCTGGTCGGGCGCGGCGCGTGGGGTTGGTCGGCGCTCGGCTATGCCCAGTGGCGCAACCTCAGAAGCAGCTTCGCCAGCGTCGATGACGACCGCACCGTCGCTCAGCGCGTGTCGCTCCAGGACTCGGTGCCCTCGCGCGGGCTTGGTGGAAGCGTCGACCTGCGCCCGCCGACCAGCGGGGGTTTCGAGTTCCGCCTCGGAGCCGATGCGCGCCTAACCGACGGCGAATCGCGCGAGTTGTTCGCTTATTCGGCTGGCCAGCCGACCCGGCGTCGGATTGCGGGTGGCGAGGCAGTGACGATGGGGGTTTTCGCGGACTCATCATTCACGAGCGGCGACCTGACCTTGTTCGGAAGCGCGCGCCTCGATCGCTGGATCATCGACGAGGGCGAGCTGGTCGAGCGCCTGCTCGCGACGGGGGCGGCGACCCGCGACGATCAATATCCGCGCCGAAGCGGCTGGCGCGAAACCGGCCGAGCCGGGGCTGCGCTCGACGCCGGTGACGGCTGGTCGCTACGGTCGGCGGCTTATGTCGCCTGGCGCATGCCGACGCTCAACGAATTGTTCCGCCCGTTCCGCGCCGGTCCCGACGCGACCGCGGCGAATCCCTTGCTCGACCCCGAACGTCTGACCGGTGCGGAAATTGGGGTGGATTACCGCCACGGCGCAATCCGCGTGTCGCTGACCGGCTTTTCCAATCGCCTCAAGGATTCGATCGCCAACGTGACCCTCGGCCAGGGGCCGGGCGTGTTTCCCGGAGTTGGCTTCGTCGCCGGGCAGTACCGCCAGCGGCGCAATATCGGCGCGATCCGGGTGGACGGGCTCGAAGCGTCGGCGGATGCGCGGCGCGGGCCGTGGTCGGCGCAGCTCGGCGCCAGCTACAGCAACGCCAGGGTTCGCGCCGACGGGCCAGCGGCAGCGCTCGCGGGGCTTCGGCCCGCCCAGACTCCGCGCTTCACCGCCGCCGCCGGGATCGGTTGGAGCAAGTTGGGCCGATCAGCCTCCATCCAGCTCCGCCATGTCGGGGGTCAATATGAGGACGACTTGAACCAGCGGCGGCTCACGCGCGCGACCACGCTCGATGCCTTCGTCGCCTGGCCGCTCGGAAGGACGCTCGAGCTGATCGGGCGCGCGCAGAACCTGTTCGACGCGACCGTAATCGCGGGCCTCGCCGAAGACGGCACGGCAGAGCGCGCGACCCCGCGAACGCTGTGGCTCGGGCTGCGGCTTCGCCAGGAAATGGCCCGGCTGCCAAAGTCGTGGTGACCCCTACGGGACTCGAACCCGTGTTTTCGCCGTGAGAGGGCGACGTCCTAGACCGCTAGACGAAGGGGCCGTTGCCGGTGCGGGCGGGCATATGTGGCCTCGGGCCGGGCTAGTCAATCGCGCCGCCTGGCCCTAGTGGCAGGCCGCCTTGATCTCGCGCTTCAGAAGCCAGTAATTGACCGGCCAGGCCGCAACAAAGCCCGCAGGCACCGCGAAGACAATTCCACGCCAGAACATCCACGATGCGACCGAGGGCGCGGTCATTCCGCCCATCTGATAATCGACGAAGTTCATGACGATCTCCATCACCCCGATCGAGATGACCTCGCCGAGCCAGATGATGCGCAGCGCGCCGAGAAGGCCGACCCCCTGGCTGCGCATGACCGGAATCAGCCCGAGGGTCATGCCGACCCCATAAGCGAGGAGGGTGGCGAGGATGATCGTCGGCCAAACGCCGAGCCCGAGGCTGACCCCGATCATCAGTCCGGCGACCTCGCCGATGACGCAGCCGGTGAGGCAGTGGAGGGTCGCCTGGGCCGAGGTCTTAAGCGCGCCGCCTCCGCCGCCATGATGGTGGGTGTGGGCGGAATGGGCGTGATTCGAATGGTCCGACATAAAAGACTCCAAAATGCGTGCCGGCCCCTTATATAGCGTCTGTACCATGGTACAGAGTCAAGGCCTGGTTTCGATGACCATCGGCAAGCTCGCCGCCGCCGCCGGCGTGGGCGTGGAAACCGTCCGCTTCTACCAGCGCCGCGGATTGCTCCCAACGCCCGAGCGCGGGGGCGCCATCCGCCGCTACTCGGCCGATGATCTGCGGCGGCTGCGCTTCATCCGACACGCCCAGGCCGCCGGCTTCACCCTCGAGCAGATCCGCGAGCTACTCGCCCTCGACGCCGCCGACGATCGCGAGCGAGCCCGCGCCCTCGCGCTCGCCCGGGTGGCCGCGCTGGACGAGCAGATCGGCAGGCTGAAGACGGCGCGCGATTCGTTGAAACGTCTTGCGGCAGACTGCGCGGGCGGGCGCGGAGGCGCCTGCCCGATCCTCACCGCCTTCGACGTCTAGCCCTCCTGCTCGCGCTCGCTCAAATAGCGCATCAGCTCGGCGAGGGTCGATTCCATCTGGTCCTGCATCTGGCTGACCAGCTCGTTCTCGCGCATCCCGCCATGGTCGAGGGGCTTGGAGTAAGAGTCCGAGAACGCCTGGAGGTCGGAGCGGTCGAATATGCCCTTGGCGATGAGCTTGGCGAGGATCACCAGCAGCCCGTTGGTATTGGCGATGGTTCCTGCGACCAGCGCCTCGTCGACCATCGACAGCCGGTTTTCTTCCTCAAGCTCTTCGATCTCGTCCATCGCCACTATCTTGGCCTCGCCGAGGGCGGGCGGCAATAGGCTGCGAGGGCCGCCCAGGCGCGCGCCTTGTCGGCGAGCGGGGCGGTGAAGGCGGCGCTCGACGAGGGAAGCTCGATGACGGTGGCCGACAGCGGCAGCCCGGCGAGCGCCCGGCGCCCAGTTACGGCGGCCGTGCGGCCGTTGAATGCGACCGCCTGCAGATCAGGAAACCCGCGGAGCCAGTCGCCGAGCGCGTTGTGATTGGCCTCGCGGATCGCCTGGTCGAGGCTTCCGCTGCGCCGCGCCGAGCCGATCACGTCCCACAGGCCAATCCCGCGCTCCGCAAGCCGATCGAGCCGATCCGGATAATCGAGCGCCTGCAGGTCCTCGGCGATGGCCGATCCGAGCAGCCGCCAGAACTGGTTGGTCGGGTGCGCGTAATAGCGTTGTGCCATCAGCGAGCGGTCGCCGGGAAGGCTTCCGAGGACGATCAGCCGGGCATCGTTACGGGCGATCGGGAGAAGGCCGGTCTTGATTTGCTCCACGCTCACTCCGGCCGCTTGCCTTTGCCTTTGACCCGGTCGCCGCTATGCGCCTGCCGGTGCAACCCGACGAGCTTCGAATCGCCCTCTTTTCGGGCAATTACAATTATGTCCGCGACGGGGCCAACCAGGCGCTCAACCGGCTGGTCGGCTATCTGCTGCGGCAGGGCGCCAAAGTCCGGGTCTATTCGCCGGTGGTCGAGAAGCCCGCCTTCCCCCCGACCGGCGACCTGGTGGGCCTGAGCTCGGTCAGCATCCCGAGGCGCCGCGAATATCGGATCCCGACCGGGATCGGCGGCGAGGCGCGCCGCGACCTCGAGGCGTTCGCCCCGAACATCGTCCATATCTCGAGTCCCGACGTCGCCGCCCACCGGGCGGTGAGTTGGGCGCGGGCCCGCAACATCGCCACCGTCGCCTCGGTCCACACCCGCTTCGAGACCTATCTCAGTTACTATCATCTCGAATTCCTCGAACCCGCGCTTCGCGCGATCCTTCGGCGGCTCTACCGCCGCTGCGACGCGATCCTCGCTCCGGCCGAGTTCGACCGCGGCAGTGCTTCGGGCGCAGCGGATGAGCCGGAACATCCACATCTGGAGCCGGGGCGTCGACCGCGAACAATTCAATCCGGACCGGCGCGATATGGCGTGGCGCCGGTCGATCGGCATTCGGGACGAAGAGCTGGCGGTCATCTTCCTCGGCCGGCTGGTGCTCGAAAAGGGGCTCGACGACTTCGCCGGGGCGCTCGACGTGCTGACCGAGCGGCGGGTCCCGCACCGCGCTCTGGTGATCGGCGAAGGCCCGGCCCGCGATTGGTTCGGAAAGCGCATGCCCGACGGAGTGTTCGTCGGCCAGCAGGTCGGCGACGACCTCGCCCGGGCGCTGGCCAGCGGCGACGTGTTCCTTAACCCGTCGGTGACCGAGGCGTTCGGCAACGTCACGCTCGAAGCTATGGCGTGCGGGCTTCCGGTGGTCGCGGCCACCGCGACCGGCGCGACCAGCCTGATCGAGGACGACCGCAACGGGGTGTTGTGCGACCCGGGCGACGTCGAGGCCTATGCAGACGCGCTCGAACGCTACGTCCGCCACCCGGAGGTGCGCGAGCGGCACGGGGCCGCGGGACTGGCGGACGCCCGGACGCGCGACTGGGACGAGATCAACTCGGCCGTGCTCAAGGTCTATGCGCGCGTGATCGAGAAGCGCGAGCGATTCGCGCGACGCAGCGCCCGCTAAAGAATCACTTCGCGCGTTCGATCTTCTGCGCCGCCTCGTCGAGGATGGCGGCGATTTCGTGCAGAAGCTCGTCGTTGAGGCCATCGCGCCCGACCCGGTGGCTCAGCGCGGTCATCAAATTTTTGACCGCCCGCCCGATCGCCGGTCCGGCCGAATGACTTTCCCTCGGCGCCAGCTCTTCGAGCCGTTCGAACAGCGCCTCGACCTCCTCGCTTTTCTCGTCGAGATGGTCGCGGCCGGCCGTGGTCACCTGGTAGGGCTTGCGGCTCGCCTTGCTCGGCGACTCCTCGATCAGGCCCATATCCTCGAGCAGCGTCAGAGTCGGATAGATGATCCCCGGGCTCGGTACATATTCGCCCCCGGTCAGCTCCTCGATGGCGCGGATGCAGTCATAACCGTGGCGCGGCTCGTCGGCGATCAGCTTCAACAGCACGAGGCGAAGCTCGCCGCCCTCGAACATGCGCTTGGAGCGGCGGCCGCCGCGGCCTGAACCCCGGAACCCCTCGCCGAAATCGAAATGGAACGGCCCCCAGTCGCCGCGAAACCCGCGCGAGCCGCCAGCAAACAGCCGAGCGAGATCCTCGAACCGGAATGAGCGCGCGCCCTCGCAATCCATCGGCGGGGTCGGGGGAATGGGTGGGATCGGCGGAATCGGTCGTTCCGAGCGGTGACGGCGATGTTGCGGCATGAGTGACTGCTCCTGTCTTAGATGTGTCTAAGATATATCTAAGCACTATCCGAATGCAAGAGGGCTGGAAACATCGCGGCGATTGTCGCTTATGGACCGCGCAATGGCCGATCTGTTCGCCGATCAATCGCTGCCCCAGGCGAGGGACGAGCAAGCGGCGGCGGAAAATGCCCCGCTCGCCGACCGGCTTCGCCCGCGAGTACTCGGCGATATCGTCGGCCAGGAGCATCTCACCGGGCCCGATGGCGCGATCGGCCGAATGGTTGCCGCGGGCAAGCTCAGCTCGATGATCCTGTGGGGGCCGCCGGGAACCGGCAAGACCAGCATCGCGCGGCTGCTCGCCGACGCGGTGGGGTTGCGCTTCGTCGCCATCAGCGCGGTCTTCTCGGGCGTGGCGGACTTGAAAAAGGTTTTCGCCGAGGCCCGGACCGCGGCCCGCGCCGGCCAGCGCACATTGCTCCTGGTGGACGAAATCCACCGCTTCAACCGCGCCCAGCAGGACGGCTTCCTGCCCTATGTCGAGGACGGCACCGTGATCCTCGTGGGCGCGACGACGGAAAACCCGAGCTTCGAATTGAACGCTGCTTTGCTGTCGCGCGCGCAAGTCCTGATCCTCCATCGCCTCGACCATCAGGCGCTCGAGAAGCTGCTCGAGCGCGCCGAAGCGGCGATGGAGACCGTGCTGCCCCTGACCGAAGCGGCGCGCGAAGCGCTGATCGCCAGCGCCGACGGCGACGGCCGCTTCGTGCTCAACCAGGCCGAGACCCTGTTCGCGGTCGAGATCGAAGAGCCACTCGACCCGGCCGGGCTCAGCGAGCTGCTGCACCGCCGGATGCCGATCTACGACAAGGACCGCGAGGGCCATTACAACCTCATCAGCGCGCTCCATAAGGCGATCCGCGGGTCGGACCCCCAGGCCGCGCTTTATTATCTCGCCCGGATGCTGGTCGCCGGCGAAGAGCCTCTCTACGTGCTTCGGCGCCTGACCCGGGCCGCCGTCGAAGATATCGGGCTCGCTGACCCCAATGCTCTGGCGCAGTGCCTTGCCGCCAAGGACATGTATGATTTCCTCGGCTCGCCCGAGGGCGAGATCGGGATCGTCCAGGCCTGCCTCTATCTCGCCACCGCGCCCAAATCGAATGCGACCTACACCGCGCAAAAGGCCGCCTGGAGGAGCGCCCGCGAGACCGGATCGCTGATGCCGCCGGCGCACATCCTCAACGCCCCGACCCGGCTGATGCAGGACATCGGCTACGGCAAGGGCTACGCCTACGATCATGATTCCGACGAGGGCTTTTCGGGCCAGGATTATTGGCCCGAGGGGATGGAGCCGGCGACCTTTTATACGCCGAGCGACCGCGGCTTCGAGGCCCGAATCGCCGAGCGAATCGCCTTTTGGAACGAGCGCCGGAAGGCGCTAAGAACGGGGAACGAGCCGACCGACACAGGGGGATGAGCAATGTACCAGAACACGACTCCGGCCGACTATTGGCAGAATCAGCTTTATGAGTGGGGGCCGCGGGTGCTGCTCGCCATCCTCATCCTCGTCGCCACCCATTTCGTCGCCAAGGCGGTGCAATGGGGCCTCGCCAAGATCATCAACCGGGTCCCGCTGCTCAAGCGCGACCCGCACTCCAGCGAGCAGCGCATCGGCAAAGAAGTCGGCCGCCTCGGATATTGGATCGTATGGCTGGTCGGGCTGATCGCGGCGCTCCAGCCGCTCGGCCTGTCGGGCGTCCTGACCCCGGTCACCGCGCTCACCAACGAAGTCTTCGCCTTCATTCCCAAGCTGCTCGGGGCAGGCCTGTTCTTCTTCGCCGGCCTCATCCTCGCACGGATCGTCCGCCACATCATCGAGGCGGCGCTTGGAGCGCTCAACCTCGAGAAGCTTGCAAGCCGCGCCGGCCTCAAGCTCGGCGACGAGCCGCCCGCGCGCCGCGCCGGCGACGACGCCTCGCTGCCCATACCGACGCAGGAACACGATCGCCCGTGCGGTCGGAATGACGGTCAGCGCGATCATCATCATCTTCGCCGCGATCGGCGCCCTCGACATCCTCCAGATCGAGGCAGTTAGCGAGCCCGCGAAGAACATGCTCAACATGATCGCGGAGGCGATTCCCAATGTGCTCGCAGCCTTGCTGTGGCTGGCGATCGCCTATCTCATCGGCAAGTTCGTCAAGACTTTGATCGAAACCGTCCTGCCCAGCCTGGGGTTCGACAATTGGGTCCGGGCGCTCGGCATCATGCCTGCGGGCGCCAATCCCTCGCGCGTGGTCGGCGCCATCGCCATGACCGCAATCCTCCTGGCGGCGGCGATCGAAGCGGCGCGGCGGCTCGGCGGTGACAGCATCGCGGTCCTGCTGTTCCAGGTCACCGAGCTCGGCGGAAAGGTCATCTTCGGCACGGTGATCATCGTCGTCGGGCTGTTCCTGGCACGGATCCTCGCCAACCTCGTCGGAAGCTCGACGGGGGAGGCGGGCTATGCCCAGACCATCGTCAAATATGCGATCGTCGCTCTGTTCACCGCCATCGGCCTCACGTTCATGGGCCTCGCCAATGAGATCGTGATGATGGCGTTCGGGCTGATCCTCGGCTCGGCCGCGATCGCCACCGCACTCGCCTTCGGGCTCGGGGGGCGCGACTGGGCGGCGCGTCAGCTCGACCGCTGGCAATCGAGCGGCTCGCCGCCGCGCCCGCACCAGCCCCCGAGGATGGACCAGGGCGGCCAGCCGCCGATGATGTGAGGCCGCGGTTCGAGGCTTTCTTCGCGATCGACTGGTCGGGCGCGAAGGGTCGCCGGCACAAGGGCATCGCCATCGCCGAGGCGCGCGGCGATACGGCCCCACGCCTCGTCCGCCCCGGCCACGTCTGGTCGCGCTCGGAGGTCGGCGACTGGCTGCTCGCCCAGGCAGCGAAGGAACCGAGCCTGTTCGGCTTCGATTTCTCCTTTGCCCCGCCGATCCACGAGCGCGGCGAATATCTGCCCGGCGAGCCGGAGATTCCGCGCAGCGCCCGCGAGTTCTGGGCCTATGTCGAACGTCGCTGCGACGACGAGGATTTGGGCGCGGCGAGCTTCCTCGAGCAGGCGCACCGGCGGCATTTCTATTTCGGCATCGCCGACGGGGTGAAGTCCGAGTTCATGCACTTTCGCCAGTGCGACGCCCGCCTCAACGCGCAGGGCGGGCGCAAGACCGCCAGCGCCTATGACGCGATCGGTGCCGCACAGGTCGCCAAGGCGAGTTTTTCGGGCATGCGTCTGCTCAACCGGTTTAGCGGCAAGGTCGCGATCTGGCCGATGGACTCGTTGCCCGCGGACGGCAGCGCAGTGGTCGAAATCTATACCCGGATCTATCTCCGCCGGGCAGGCATGCGCGGGACCAAGCTGCGAACCCGCTCCGAACTCAATCGCGCGCTCCTGGCCCTGGGCAGCCCGCCGGCCCGGCTCCGCTTCGAGCCGGACGACCACCAGACCGACGCCTTGGTCACCGCGGCGGGCATGCGGGCGCTGGTCCGCGAGGAGCCGCGCGCCTTCGACCCCGAAGGCCTCACCCCAGAGCTTGCGCGGAGTGAAGGCTGGACCTTCGGCGTGCTATAAGACAAAGGCCGCGGGCGTCACGGGGACTGGCCGGATTAGCTCAGCTGGTAGAGCAGCGGTTTTGTAAACCGAAGGTCGGGGGTTCGACTCCCTCATCCGGCACCATCTTTCTCGATTTATGCGCTCCGCCCAAGGCCTTGCCACCCTCAAACGACTGGCGCATGAACGCGCGACGGGAGAGTGATGATGCCGCAATATGTCATCGAGCGTGAAATGCCCGGAGTCGGCAAGCTCGGGCCGGCGGACCTGAAGATGGCTTCACAGACATCTTGCAAGGTCCTGAGCGAGCTCGGGCCGCAGATCCAGTGGGTCCACAGCTACGTTACCGAAAACAAGATCTACTGCATTTATCGCGCGCCGAGCGAAGACCTCATCCGCGAGCATGCCCAGCGCGGAGGCTTCCCGGCCAACAAGATCGTCGAGGTCAAGACGATGATCGACCCGACCACCGCGGAATAACCGCCCGCGGGCGCACTCGGGGGCAATCGTGGCGGACATTTTTATCTCTTATTCGAAGACCGACGAACCGACCGCGCAAAGGGTCGCCGATCGGCTCGCGGCCGCCGGGTTCAAGGTCTGGCGCGACGACCAGCTTCCCGCACACCGCACCTATGGCGAGGTGATCGAGGAGCGGCTCAACGACGCCCACGCCGTCGTCGTCTTGTGGTCCGCCGAGGCCGCCAAATCGCAGTGGGTCCGCGCTGAGGCCGATGCCGCGCGCAACCTCGGCACCCTGGTTCAGGCGTCGCTCGACGATGCCATGCCCCCGCTTCCGTTCAACCAAATCCATTGCGCGAGCCTCACCGGCTGGAGCGGCGAGGATGATCACACCGGATGGCGAAAGCTTCACGACAGCATCGCCGCGCTCACCCCTGCGCCGGCCAAACCCGCGCCCCACAACCCCCGCCGGCTGTCGATCTGCGTGCTTCCCTTCGAGAATATGAGCGGCGATTCCGAGCAGGAATATTTCAGCGACGGGATCAGCGAGGACATCACCACCGACCTCAGCCAGATCTCAGCGCTCGGGGTCGTAGCGCGCAACACGGCCTTCACCTTCAAGGGCCAGTCGGTCAAAGTGTCCGACATCGCCCGCCAGCTCGAGGTCAGCCACGTCCTCGAAGGCAGCGTCCGAAAGGCCGGACAGCGAGTCCGGATCACCGCCCAGCTAATCGACGGCAAGACCGGCGACCATTTGTGGGCCGACCGCTACGACCGCGACCTCGACGACATTTTCTCGATCCAGGACGAAATTTCGAAGGCCATCGTCGCGGCGTTGAAGCTCAAGCTCCTGCCAAAGGAGAAGAAGGCGATCGAACGCCGCGGGACGACCAATGTCGAGGCCTACAACATGTACCTGCTGGCCCGGCAGTTCTGGATCACCGGGAACATTGGCGACAAACGGCGCGAAGAGCGTGTGATGCGGATCTGCGGCAAAGCGGTCGAACTCGATCCCCAATACGCCGATGCGTGGGCGCTACTGGCAATGGCGCAGTCGAGCCTGCGCTACAATTTTGACGAGCCTTTGGACGACGGGTTCGCGGCGGCGAATACCGCCTTGTCGCTCGATCCGGCGATTGCCGAAGCATATTGCCCGCTCGCCCGGCGGCTGTCCGAACAGGGACGGCTCGATGAAGCAGTGGCGGAAATCGAGCGCGCGCTGAAACTCGATCCCGATTCATGGTCCGTGAACAAGGAAGCCGGACGGCTTGCCCTCGCGCAGCGGCGCATCGAGGATGCCAAGCGTCATTACGAGATGGCATGCGACATCATGGAGGGCGATTTCCACGCCTGGGCGCTGCTCGTCACCTGCTTGCAGGCACTGGGTGATGCCGAGGGGGTGCAGCGCGGAGCGATGATGATGGTCAGCCAGTCGCAAAAAGCGCTCGCCGAAGACCCGAGCAACGGGGCCGCTTTGGGCATCGCTGCGGGCGGCCTGGCGATCACGGGCGAGCATGGCAGGGCGCGGGAATGGATCGAGAGGGCGAAGCTGCTCGATCCCGACAATCACAATATGCGATACAACTTTGCTTGCATCCTTTGCAGCTACATGAAGGACAGCGAGGCTGCGCTAGCGCTGCTGTCGACGACATTGATGCAGTCGCGCAACCACCTGCGCGCTGCCCTTGCCGACACGGATCTGGATTGCCTTCGCGACGACCGACAATTCCAGGAACTGCTCGCTCGAGCATCCGAGCGGTTCGGATTCCAGACCGAAGGCTCGGCCTAGCGGCTAGAGGACCATCCCCGCATTTATCCACAAACTCGCCAACGGAAATCTCGTCCGGGTCCAAATTTGTGCTGGAACTTCGCGATGATTCGGGCATTATATCCACGTGTTCCGGAGGCTTCGGCCAAAGGAACATGGAACCCCGCCAGCTTCGGTTGGCGGGGTTTACCATTTCTGGGCTGCCGACTTTTTCGCGCCCGCTCCTCCATTCGTCGAACCGTCGAACAAAGCCTTGAGCCAAGGCCTCGTCGGTCCCTATGCAGACCGTCGGCCAATGGGGGGCTCGATGCTCGAAATCACCAATCTTTCGCATACTTATGCCAACGGCACGGTCGCGCTCGACGATGTCAGCCTGTCGATCCCACGCGGCATGTTCGGGCTCTTGGGGCCCAACGGCGCGGGCAAGTCGACCTTGATGCGCACTGTTGCCACGCTCCAGGAGCCGACCGCGGGAACGATCACCTTCGGCGAGATCGACGTCCTGAAGGACCCCGAGGCGCTGCGGCGAACGCTCGGCTATCTGCCGCAGGACTTCGGAGTCTATCCGCGGGTCAGCGCATATTCGATGCTCGACCAGATGGCGGTCCTAAAGGGGATCACCGACCGCTCCGACCGCAAGGCGGTGGTCGAGACCCTGCTCCAGCAAACCAACCTGTGGGCGGTCCGCAACAAGGCGATCGCCGGCTTTTCGGGCGGCATGCGCCAGCGCTTCGGGATCGCCCAGGCGCTGATCGGCAACCCAGAGCTGATCATCGTCGACGAGCCGACCGCGGGCCTCGACCCGGAGGAGCGCAACCGCTTCCTCAACCTGCTTGCCGAGATCGGCGACAATGTCGTCGTCATCCTCTCGACCCATATCGTCGACGACGTCGCGGACCTGTGCCCGCGCATGGCGGTCCTGGCCAATGGCCGGGTCCAGCTCGACGGGCGTCCAACCGACCTCATCGCCTCGACCCGCGGGCGGGTGTGGAAGAAAACCATCCCCCATAGCGAGCTCGAGGATTATCAGGCCAAATACGAGGTGATCTCCACCCGCCTGTTCGCCGGCAACACGATCGTCCACGTCCTTGCCGACGCGCAGCCCGCGGGCTTCGAGCCGGTCGAGGGGGGACTCGAGGACGTCTATTTCGCGACGCTGTCGACGCTCCGCCGCGCCGCTTAGAACCAGGAGATGAAGATGCTTCTGGGGATCACCGCATTCGAAATCCGCTATCAGCTCAAGAACCCGGTGTTCTGGGTCGCGGTGGCGATTTTCTTCCTGCTCGGCTTCGGGCTCACCGCCAGCGAGAACGTCAGCATCGGCACGCCCGGAGCGGTCAAGGAGAATTCGCCGTTTGCTTTGACCATCGCGACCGGCGTGCTGACCATCTTCTACCTTCTGGTGGTCACCGCCTTCGTCGCAAACGCCATCGTCCGTGACGACAATAGCGGCTTTGCGCCGGTCGTCCGCGCTACCCGGGTGACCGCGCGCCAATTGGTGCTGGGCCGTTTCATCGGCGGCTTCATCATCGCCTGCATTGGTTATCTCGCCGTCCCGATAGGCATGTTCACCGGCTCGGTCATGCCCTGGGTCGACCCGGAAACGGTCGGCCCGCAGGTCCTGTCCTATTATCTGTGGCCGTTCCTGATCCTCGCCATCCCCAACCTGTTCGCGATGTGCGCGATCCTGTTCGCGCTGGCCACGGTGCTGCGCTCGATGATGGCCAGCTACATCGGCGCGGTGGTGATCGTGATTGGCTATCTCATCACCAACGGGGTGGTCGGCAACCAGATCGAATATCGCGAGATGTTCGCGCGCTTCGACCCGATCGGAATCGGCGCGGCCGACGACATCACCCGCTATTGGACCCAGGCCGAGATGAATACGAAGCTGATCGATCTGGTCGGCTTCCTGCCCTTCAACCGCATCTTCACCATTTTCCTCGGCCTCTCCTTCCTCGGCTTCACTCTGTGGCGCTTCACCATGACCGAGCGCGCTCCGTCCAAGCGCCGGCTGCGCAGGCTGGCCAAGCGCGACGCGGCGGCAGCGAAGCTTGCGGCGGTTACACCGACGCTCGGCGGTGGCGCGGTTCGCGCGGCCGATGCCAGGCCATCGCGCCTGACTCAGTTCATGACTCGCCTGCGCGTCGAGACCCGCCAGGTCCTGACCAGCCCGGGCCTGTTCATCCTGACCCTGTTCGCGATCGGCAATACCGCGACCTTCCTGTGGTTCGGGCAGAGCGCCTACGGCACCGCCGACCATCCGATCGTCTCCGCCACCATCGACGCGGTGCGCGGCGGGTTCGCCATCATCCTGGTGATGATCGCCGGCTTCTACGGCGGCGAGCTGGTGTGGCGCGAGCGCGACCGCAAGATGAACGAACTCATCGATTCCACTCCGCTCCCGGCGTGGATCATGACGGTGCCCAAGGTCATCGCGATCTTCCTCGTCCTGATCGTGGTCAATTTCGCGGGCATGCTGACCGGCCTCGCCTATCAGGCGCTCGGCGGCGCTCGCGAGTTCGGAATCGGCAGCTATCTCACCTGGTTCATCATTCCGGCCGCGATCGACGCTTTGCTGCTCGCGGTCCTTGCCGTCTTCATTCAGGTCCTGAGCCCCAACAAATATGTCGGCTGGGGCCTGCTGTTCGTGTGGTTCGTCGGGACGATCTTCCTCAACAACATGGGCTATTCGAACCCGCTCTACACCTACGGCCGGACTCCAGGCGTCCCGCTCAGCGACTTCGTCGGCATCGGCAGCTTCTGGATCGGCGAGCGCACGCTCCAGCTCTACTGGGCCTTGTTCGCGGTCATCCTGCTGGTCGCCGCACATCTGTTGTGGCCGCGCGGGACCGACCTTGGCCTCAGGGTCCGCGCGCGCCGCGCGCTTCGCCGGCCGCTTGCGCAGCCTCTTGCGATTGCCGGGGTCGCCGCTTTGGCGATGGCCGCAACCGGGGCCTACGCCTATCACAACATCAAGACTCTCAACCCCTATCTCACCGCCGACGACATCGAGAAGCAGACCGCCGAGCTCGAGAAGAAATATCTCAAATATGAGAATCTCGAGCAGCCCGCGGTGACCCACGTCACGCTGAATGCGCAGCTGTACCCGAAGGAACGGCGCCTGGTCGTCGACGGCCGTTACAACCTCCAGAACAAGACCGACGCGCCGCTGCGCGAGGTCCACGTCCGTCAGGGCGACCGCAATGTCGAATGGCTCGCTCTAAACGTCAGCGGGGCCAAGCTCGTCCTCGACGACAAGGACCATGGTTACCGCATCTATCGCTTTGAGCAGCCGCTGGCTCCGGGTGCCAAGGCCGCGCTGACCTTCAAGTCGCGCGTCTGGCACCGCGGCTTCCCCGCCGGCAACCCGAACACCGACGTCATCGAGAATGGGACGTTCATCAACAACGGTAGTTTCGCCCCGCAAATCGGGATGAACCGGTCGGGCCTGCTCCAGGACCGCACCCAGCGTCGCCGCCAGGGCCTCGACCCCGAGCTGCGCATGGCCAAGCTCGAAGACATGAGCGCGACACGATCGAGCTATATCGACGTCGACTGGGTGACTTCCGACATCACGGTCACGACCGACGCCGGACAGACCCCAGTCGCTCCGGGGAAACGCGTATCGGACGTGACCAGGGACGGCCGCCGAACCGCGCGTTTCGTCAGCAAGGCGCCGATCCTCCACTTCTTCTCGATCCAGTCAGCCGACTACGAAATCGCGCGGAAGATGCACAACGGCATCGAGCTCGAGGTCTATTACCGCAAGGGCCACGACTGGAACGTGCCCAAGATGGTGCGCGCAATGGCCGCATCGCTCGATTATTATCGGAAGAATTTCGGGCCCTATCAGTTCGATTTCGCGCGGATCATCGAATTCCCGCGCTACGCCAGCTTCGCCCAGGCTTTTGCCGGCACCATGCCGTATTCGGAGAATATCGGTTTCGTCGCCGACACCGATGATCCGAACGAGATCGACTGGACGACCTATGTCATCGCCCACGAGATCGGGCACCAGTACTGGGCGCACCAGGTGGTCGGCGCCGATCAGCAGGGCGGAACGCTGACCAGCGAAACGCTCGCCCAATATTCGGCGCTAATGGTGATGAAGCACCTCTACGGGCCGGAGAAGATCCGCCGCTTCCTCAAGTACGAGCTCGATTCCTATCTCCGCGGGCGGCAGGGCGACGTGGTCGAGGAAGTCCCGCTCTACCGGGTCGAGAACCAGGGCTACATCCATTACCGCAAGGGCTCGCTGGTCATGTATCTGCTGCAGGAGCGGCTGGGCGAGGACGCGGTCAACCGCGCGCTCCAGCGCTTCCTGGCGAAATATCGCTTCAGCGGCCCGCCTTATTATCGCTCGGTCGATTTCATCGCCGAGCTGCGCATGGAGGCGAAGAGCGCCGAGAACCAGCAGCTGATCACCGATCTGTTCGAGCGGATCACGGTCTACGACCTCAAGGTCAAGGACGCGACGACGAGCAAACAGGGCAATGAATGGGTCACTCGCCTCACCCTCGAGGCCGGCAAATATTATGCCGCGGGCAAGGGCGAGGAGAAAAAGGCGCCCTTGAACGAGCAGATCGAAGTCGGGCTGTTCACCGCCCGGCCGGGCCTTGGCGAATTCTCCCGCGCCAACGTCATCGCGATGAAGCGCGAGCCGATCCGCAACGGCCGGCAAGTCATAGTCCTGCGGACCAAGGCGCAACCGACCTTCGCCGGCATCGACCCCTATAATTTCTACGTCGACCGCAACAGCGAGGACAACGTCAAGGGCGTGACCGCGGGCTAGCGCTCGAGCTCCACCCACATCGGGGCGTGATCGCTGGTCTTGGGAAGGGCTCGGGGAGTCCGGTCGACGCCCGCGGCCTTGAGCCGCTTCGCCAAGGCCGGGCTGAGCAGCGCATGGTCGATGCGGATGCCGGCATCGCGCTCGAACGACTGCCGCCAATAGGGCCAGAAGGTGTAGATCCGCTCATCGGGATGGAGGTGGCGGATGGCGTCGGTCCAGCCCTGCGCGACCAGCTCCGCGAACTTCGCCCTGGCCTCAGGCGCGAACAAAGCGTCGCGCTTCCAGCGCTCGGGCTTGTAAACGTCATGGGGCGTCGGGATGACGTTATAGTCGCCGATCAGCATCGCCGGAACGTCGGCCTCTAGTAGCCCGCGCGCGTGCGCCGCGAGCCGGTCCATCCAGGCGAGCTTGTAATCGAACTTCGGGCCCGGCCAAGGATTGCCGTTGGGCAGATAGAGGTTGCCGACGAGCAGCCCCGCGACCGCCGCCTCGAGATAGCGGCTGTGGCTGTCGTCGGGGTCGCCGGGAAGTCCCCGACGGGTCTCCACCGGCGCGCCGCAACGGCTGAGGATCGCGACCCCGTTCCAGCGCTGCTGGCCGTGCCAGATGGCGGCATATCCCGCCTCGCGGATCGCCGCCTCGGGAAACGCCGAGTTGGTGCATTTCAGCTCCTGTAGGCAGGCGATGTCGGGCCCGAAATTGGCCAACCAGCCGAGCAGGATTTCGAGCCGCGTGTTGATGCCGTTGATATTGTAGCTCGCGATGCGGAGGGTCTTCTTCGCCATCCGGCTGCAACGCGACTCGCCGCGAATCGCCCAAAAAAGCGAGTCCCACAGGCTTATCCACCGATTCGCCCCCGATTATCGTCGCAGAGGCCAACTTAGGACTCGCCAAGCCCGCCGAATCGGCTATCAAGAGGACGTGTTCCAGAGGCTTCGGCCAAAGGAACATGGAACCCCGGCAGCTTCGGTTGCCGGGGTTTACTCGTTTATGGGCCTCGCGCGCCCGAATTTTGCGCTCAGCAGTGCGAGTCGCCGATATGTTCGCGCTCGATCTGGAGCGTCGAATGCTCGATCCCGAATCGGTCGTGAAGCATCGCCTGTGCAAGCCGGAGCAAATCGTCGGTCGCCTCGACCCCAGGCGCGATGAGATGCGCGGTGAGCGCGGTCTCGGTCGTGCTTAAAGGCCAGACGTGGAGGTCGTGGACCGCCTCGACCCCGCCCAGCTTGGCTAGCGCCGCCGACACTTCGTCGAGCGCAATTCCCGACGGCACCCCCATCAGCGACATTCCGACCGATTCGCGCAGCAGGCCGATCGTCCCCCAGAAGATTACGGCGGCGACGACGAGGCTGACGACCGGGTCGATCCACGCCTTGCCGGTCCACAGGATCAGCAAGCCCGCGACGACCACGCCCGCCGAGACGGCGGCGTCGGCGGCCATGTGCTGGAAGGCGGCGCGCACATTGATGTCGCGCTTTCTCCCCCGCGCGAACAGCATGGCCGTGGCGAGGTTGATCGCGATGGCGAGCGCGGCGACCCAGATCATCGTCGGCGCGTGCGCGGGTTCGGGATCGAGTAGCCGGCGGACCGCTTCGGTCGAAATCGCCCCGACCGCGATCATCAGCATCAGGGCGTTGGTCAAAGCGGCGAGGATCGAGCCTTTCTTGAGCCCGTAGGTGAAGCGCGGCGAGGCGCGCTTGCGGGCCATTGCCGCGCCTGCCCAGGCGACAACCAGGCCGAGCACGTCGGAGAGGTTGTGCCCGGCGTCGGCGAGCAAGGCCATCGAGCCCGAGAGAAGTCCGAAGACCGTCTCGAGAACGACGATCCCAAGGTTTAGGACGATTCCGAGCGCGAAGGCGCGGCTGTAGTCCTTCGGGACGTGATCGTGCGAGTGGCCGGCGCCCATGAAGCGGACCTAGCCGAGGCGCGGCCCGGCTATCAAATCGCTAGAAGCTCAGGTGCGCGCTCAGGCGAATGTCGCGGCCAGCCAGCGGCACGAAATCCTTGGTGAACGACGCGTGCCGCCGCGCCTCGACGTCGAAGATGTTGTTCGCCGACAGCACGATCGCGGTTTCGCGCTCCTTGCCCCACGGCCGCCAAGCCAGCGACGCATTCACCAACGTGAAGCCGCGAGTCGTCGTCTCGAATTCCGGCACCCGGTTCTGCTTCGCGACCCGTTCGACTTCGACTCGGCCCTCGAAATGCGACGACTGCGCCTCCACGCCGGCGAGCAGCCTGAACGGCGGGATTCGCGGTGCCGGGCCGACATCCTTGATCCTCGCGTGGACATAATCGGTGACCACATCCCCGACGAGATCGAAGCCTCCCACTCGCCCGATCTTCGCCGACGCCTCGGCTTCGAACCCGTAATAGGTCGCCTTGCGCTGGAAGTAGCGGAACACCGGCAGCCCGTCCTCTTCCTCGCCGGTCGCGTCTTCATAGATGAAATCGTCGAACCAATTGGCGAAGCCGGTCAGCGCCAACTGCACGTCGCCGCGCTCGAGGCGGAAATAGGCCTCGGCCCCGACGCTCTTTTCCTTCTTGAGATCGGGATCGCCGATTTCGAACGCCTGGGTCGCGATGTGCGGACCGTTGGACAGCAATTCCTCGGCCGAGGGCGCCCGCGCGGTGCGCGACAGGTTAACTCCGATCTTGGCTCTTGGCGCGACTTCGTAGGACGCGCCGAGCGCGCCAGACAGCGCGCTGAAGTCGCGATCGAAGCCGAGCTCGCGCGAGCGCACGTTGGTTGAATCGAAACGCGCCGACGCCTCGAGCCCAAGCTGGCCGAGCGTCCACTCCTGAAGCGTGAACAGGCCCGCGCTCTTGACCTTGTTCGGCGGAAGGAAGGCTTCCGCTCCGACCGCTTCGAAATCGCGGTGGAAATATTGCGCGCCGCTCGCCCCGCTCCAGCCGTCCTGGTCGCGCTGGACCAGCTCGAGACGGCCTTCGATGCCGTCGTTGCGAAAGACCGTGCCGGTTTCCTCGCCCTCGAACTCGGTGTGCTTGTACTTGGCTGCGGCGCCGCGGAAGCGGACCTTGTCGAGGAGGCCCGAGCCGAACTCATATTCGACGCGAAGGTCGTAGCGGGTCTGCCCGAGGTCGATGGTGACGGGCGCGTCCTCCTCGTGCTCGCCGTCTTCTTCTTCCTCACCGTGCGCATGCTCCGCGCCGGGACGCATCGGCACGCCGTAATTGCTCTCGAAGCGGCTGACCGAGCCGCCGATCATGAAATTGTCGCGAATGAGCGAAAGTCCGCCGCCGATCGAATTTTGCTTGGTCTGGCTGTTCGGAATCTTGCCGCGCAGGTCGGCGAGCGCGAGCGCTTCCTCGGCCTCCTCGATATGGCCTTCCTCAAACTCCTCTTCGGCAATCGCGAACTGCTCGTCGCGGAGCTGCGGCGACAGAATATAGCCGCCGGTGCGCATGTCATCCGATTTACGCCAGCTGGCGTCGATGTGGGCGACGAGCCCGCTGCCGCCCAGGGCGAAGTCGCCGGCCCCGCCGACCGAGCGCTCGTCGGCCGCGCTTCCAAGCCCGCCGATCAGGTCGACGTGAAAGCGCTTCTCGGGGATCACGTGGGGGATGCGCTTGTCGATGATGTTGACGGCGCCCCCGATCGCCTGGCCGCCGAACAGCAGCACGGCGGGCCCGTGAAGCACCTCGATCCGCTCGGCGGTCAGCGGGTCGATGGTGACCGCATGGTCGGCCGAGGTGTTGGACACGTCGATCGAACCGATTCCGTCGACCAGCACGCGGATCCGCTCGCCCTGGAACCCGCGCAGCACCGGCCGCGACGAGCCCGGCGAGAAGCTCGTCGCGGACACACCGGGGAGTCTGGCGAGCGTGTCGCCGATCTGGTTGCGCATGTCGCGCTGAAGCTCGACCCCGTCGAGGACGGCCGTGCCCGCGAGCAGGTCCAGATTGCCGACATAACGGCCGGTAACGACGATCTCGCCTTCATGGTCGTCGTGGGCAGAGGGTGCGGCGGGAGCGGCCGCGGGCGCCTCGGCCGGGACCTCGGGCGCCTGTTCATCGGCGGCCGGTTGTTTTCTGCTGTCCTGGGGCGTCGGTGCCGGCTCGGCCAAGACGGGCGAGGCCAGCACCGCCGCCGAAATCATCCACACTGCTTTTGCGATCACGCGAGGCTCCAACGAACGCAGCGGTTCCGATACGGGATACAATATATCAAAACAAGTGTGTTCTGAGCCTGGGCTTGCGCAGCGTGGCGATCTGTGATGCACTAAACCCGAGTGTTACACTAGGGATTTGGTTCATGGACGGTCACCTCGCCATTTTCCTTCGCTTCCTGCGCTTCGGTTTCCTCGCTTGGGGCGGCCCGGTGGCGCAGATCGCGATGATCCGCCGCGAGTTGGTCGAGGAACAGCAGTGGATTTCGGCGGCGCAATTCAACCGGCTGCTCGCCGCATATCAGGTGCTCCCCGGACCCGAGGCGCACGAGCTCTGCGTGCACATGGGGACTTTGCGGGCCGGCCGGCTGGGTGGCTTGCTCGCCGGCCTCGGCTTCATGCTACCGGGGTTCCTGCTCGTCCTCGCTTTGTCGGCTCTCTACGCGCGGATCGCGCTCGATCAGCCGCCGCTGACAGCCATCTTCCTCGGCATGCAGATCGCGGTGATCGCGATCATCGTCCGCGCCGTGCATCGAATCGGCGAACATGTGCTGGTCGCTCCGTGGCTGTGGGCGCTCGCGGCGCTGGCCTTTGTCGGCGCGCTTGTCGGCGCGAGCTTCTGGATCACCCTACCGGCGGCCGGGATCGCATATGCCCTGGCCTCCGCCGGGCGCACGGTTCCGGCTGTCCTCGTCGTCGCTTTCGCTGCGCTGCTTACCTTTCTTGTCGGGGTCGGGGCAGAACCTTCGGTCATCGCGTCTCCCGCCGCGGCCGAGCAATCGCCGGGCGCAACCATGTTGCTGTGGGCGGGGCTCAAGGCGGGCCTTCTGACTTTTGGTGGGGCCTATACCGCCATTCCCTTCGTGCGCGGGGACGCGGTCGGGCGCGGCTGGATTTCCGACCAGACGTTCCTCGACGGGCTCGCCTTGTCGGGCATCGTGCCGGCGCCCCTGATCATCTTCGCGACCTTCGTCGGCTACCAGGTCGCGGGGCTCGCCGGCGCCGTGGCGATCACCGTCGGCATCTTCCTTCCCGCCTTCTTTTTCGGGATGGTCCTGACCCGGTCGATCGAGCGGGTCACCGAGGACGAGCGCCTCCACGACTTGCTTGAGGGCGTCGCCGCCGGGGTTGTGGGGCTGATCGCGGCCACCGCGCTCGAATTGGCGCTCGGCCTGATACCCAAACTGCCGTCGCTGCCGCTTGGCGCGCTGGTGTTCTCCACGTGCCTGGCGATTGCCTATTTGTGGAAGTCGAAGCTCAACGTACTCGGCATCGTCGCGCTCGCCGCGCTCGGCGGCTGGCTCGCCTTCGGCTGGCCCTAGAGGTCGATCCCGGCGGCTATCGCCTCGAGCTTGCGGACTCGCTCGCGCAGGTCGGCGATCTCGATTCTTCCGCTCGCCGGGGGCAGGCCGCGCTCGGCGCAGCCCTGGCCCAGCTCGAGCCTTTTATAGTCGAGCCATCCGTTCCACGCCTTGAGGCCGGCCCAGGCCGCGGCTCCGAGCCCGGTGATGATGCTTGCCGAAAGGGTCGCGAGAGTCAGCGGGTCCATCACTTCTCCTCCTGCCGGAGCGCCTCGATCTCGCGCGCCAGCTCGTCATTCTGGGTGGTGAGATGGTGGTCGATCGCCATCAGCCGGCGGTCGTTGGTGTCGAGCTCGGTGCGCATCGCGTGGACGCTCGGCCGGCGGCTCGCGATGTCGCCCATGCGGTCGAACTCGCTGACGCTGCGGTCGCCCGACATCGCCTTTTTCTTCTTGATCACCAGGTAGATTCCGATCGCGGCATAAGCGACCAGGGTCCACTGGAAGCTGAGGAAGATCGCCGAGGCGACGAAGCCGATCCGGACGAAAGTCGGGTCGATCCCGGCGATCGCGCCCAGGGTTGAGCAGACTCCGGCAATCTTGGCGTCGGCGCTCTTGAGCGAATATGGATAAATCTTGCGCATTCTTAAGGTCCCCTTTTTCCTCAGCCCCGGCGCGCGGCCAGGCTTGCCTTCATCGCTTCGAGCTCGACGTCGACCGCTTCGGCGGCGCGAAGCTCGCAAATTTCTTCCTCGAGGCTCTTCGGCCCGCTCAGCCCGAGCGCGTCGGCGCGGCCTTCGGCGAAGTCGGCGCGGCGCTCGAGGATCTCGAACTTGGCGAGCGCGTCCTGCGTGCGGCTGCCGTGCAGCACCTCGTTGGCGCGGGCTCGTGACAGCGCGCCTTCGAACCGCGCGGCGATCGCATTCTGGCGGCCGCGCGCCTCGCGCAGCTTGGCCTGAAGCTTGGCGATGTCCGCCTCGTAAGTCTTGAGCAGCCCGTCGAGCTGGGCGATCTCAGTGCCCAGGCTCTCGGCCATTTCGTCGGCCTTCTGGCGTTCGGTCAGAGCGGCGCGGGCGAGGTCCTCGCGGTCCTTTTCCAGCGCCAGCTCGGCGCGCGCGGTCCATTCGCCGCTGATCGACTCGAGCCGCTTTAGCGAGCGCTGCATTTCCTTGATGTCGGCGATCGAGCGTGCCGCGCTGGCGCGGATCTCGACCAATGTCTCTTCCATCTCGAGGATAATCATGCGGATCATCCGCTCGGGGTCCTCGGCGCGGTCGAGCAGGTCGGTCATGTTGGCCGCGAAAATGTCGCGGGCGCGGCTGAAGACCGGACCATTGAGCCAGCCGGCGGCCGGCGCGGCCCGGTGCGTCACGGGTTCCGCGTCATAGCGCGGCGTGCGCTCCGGGGCCCGCGCTTCGAGGACTTCGAGATCAGGCATTGATGGGGGCCTTCAACAGGGTGATGGTCGAGCCGGTGGCGGCATTGGCCTGGGCCGGGCCGATCGCGGCTCCAACGGTGACGCTCGACATGGCGAGCGCGGCGACGACTGCGACCAGGGTTCGGCCGAGGGTGGATTGTGCGGTCATGTGTCTTCTCCCTTTTTCACTGCCCCCGGGAATGTCCGGCGGGCCACACCCATTCCTATTCAAGAGCCGTGCCAATCCCGAAAATCCGCCAATATTCCTGCGCGCCACCGCGCCATGTGGGATTTTTCGCCAAGTCCCGGGCGGAATTTCCCAATCCCGGTTGGGAACTGGCGCGGAGCCTCGCGCGTCCTTTGCGCGAAGGTTTCGCCAAGGAGTTCAAAGGATGTTGGGTAAGCTTGCAGGGGCCTGGCTGGGCAAGAAGGTCGCCGGTCGCAATAATGGCGCAAGGGGTGCGCTTCTCGGATTCGGAGCCGCGGCATTGGCGCGGCGCAGCGTGCCGGCGCTGGCCGCGCTCGCGGCCGCTGGCTGGGGCTATAACAAGTGGCGCGAGCGGCGCGCCCGCGGCCGCGCCGACTTCACCGTCGATCGCGACCCGACGCTTTAAGCCTTATGCGGCGTCGTCGTCCGCCGGCGGCGCATCGTCATAATAAGGCCGCACCTCGCCCTTCAGGGTGACCGTCATCGGCTGGCCGTGGCGGTCCAGGCTCCGGCCCGCCGGCACCCGGATCCACCCCTCCGACACGCAATATTCGATGACGTTGGTCTTTTCCTTGCCGTTGAACCGGATCCCGACTCCGCGGCTGAGCGGCTGTTCGTCGTAAAAAGGGCTGCGCGGGTCGAGGCTCAGCCGGTCGGGCAGAGCGTCGTTGTTTTCGGTCTCGTCCATCGCGCGGCCCTAGCTTCGGCCTGAGCCGATCGTCAACGCGCCTCAGCGTTCGACGAACGGCAGCTCCGGCGGTTGCGGGCGGCCGCGGTCGGTTCCACAGAGTGCGCGAAATTTCACCGATTCTGTCCCGGGGGACCCGACATGCGCCACTCCGTTTTCCTTCTCGCCTCGATCGCCTGCATCGCGACCCCCGCTTTTGCCCAGGCGCCGACCCCGCCGGTCGCTCCGCCGGTTCCGCAGCCGGGCCGCGCCGAGCCGATGTTCCAGCCGCAGCCGCCGAACATCGTCGCCTCGCCCGAAGGCGGCAAGACGGACCAGAAATGGGACGTCGCCAAGCCGTTCGGCCCCGGCAAGGAGGTCCCAATCAACGTCAGCGAAGGCACGTGGATGAGCCTCGACGTCTCCCCCGACGGGACGGAGATTGTATTCGACCTGCTCGGCGACCTGTACGTCATGCCGATCGGCGGCGGCGAGGCGCGTCCGCTCGCCACCGGCCTCCAGTGGGACATGCAGCCGCGCTATTCGCCCAGCGGAACCGAAATCGCCTTCACCTCCGACCGCGGCGGCGGCGACAATATCTGGGTGATGAACCGCGACGGATCGGGCGCGCGCGCGATCACCAAGGAGACCTTCCGCCTGTTGAACGGACCCGACTGGACCCCCGACGGCAACTACATCGTCGCGCGCAAGCACTTCACTTCGGCGCGCTCGATGGGCTCGGGCGAGATGTGGCTGTTCCACCGCACCGGGGTCGGCTCGGGCGTGCAGATGACCAAGGCCCGGACCAAGCAGAAGGACACCAACGAGCCGGTGTTCTCGCCCGACGGCCGCTACCTCTATTTCTCCGACGACGCGACGCCGGGCGAAATCTTCCAGTACAGCAAGGACGTCAACGGCCAGATCTACGTCATCCAGCGGCTCGACCGCCAGACCGGCGAGGTCGAGACTTTGGTTTCCGGGCCCGGCGGGGCGATCCGCCCGACGCCATCCCCCGACGGCAAGACGCTCGCCTTCATCCGCCGCATTCGCGGCAAGTCCAACCTCATGCTGTTCGACCTCGCCTCGGGACGGATCAGCCAGCTGACCGACGCGCTCGACCGCGACATGCAGGAGACCTGGGCGATCCATAATGTCTATCCGGGGATCAGCTGGACTCCCGACAATCGCTCGATCGTCTTCTGGGGCGGCGGCAAGATCCGCCGCGTCCACGTCGCCAGCGGAGCGGTCGCCGACATTCCCTTCCGGGTGACCAACTCTCGCTTCGTCCATGACGCGCAGCAGGTGCCAAAGCGCATTGGAGACCCGAGCTTCGATGTAAAGATGACTCGCTTCGCAACCCCTAGCCCAGACGGGCGACGGGTGGTCTATGAAGCGCTCGGCAACTTGTGGCTCCGCGACATCGCCGGTGGCGCGCCGCGCCGCCTCACCCGCGCCGACGAGCGCGAAGCCTTCCCGACTTGGTCGCGCGACGGCCGCCAGATCGCCTACGTCACCTGGGACGACGACACGGGCGGCTCAATCAAGGTCGTCTCGGCGAACGGCGGCGACGGCCGCACTGTCACGAGCGAACCGGGTTACTACCGCGAGCCGGCCTTCTCGCCCGACGGGCGGATGATCGCTTACCGCAAGGGCTCTGACGGCTATCTCGCCACCCCGATGTGGGGCCGCGACCCCGGCATCTACGTCCAGCCGCTTTCGGGCGGGAAGCCCAAGCGCCTGTCCAAGACCGGCAGCCAGCCGCAATTCGGCCGCGACGGCGAGCGGGTCTTCTTCGTCGACGCCGATGGCGATGCCCAGGTGTTCAAGTCGATCTCGATCGCCGGCGCCGATCCCGTCACCCACCTGAAGGGCACCAACTCCGCCGAATTTGCGCTATCGCCGGACGAGCAGTTCGTCGCCTGGACCGAGCGCTATCACGCTTATGTCATGCCGTTCGCGCGCACCGGCCGCTCGATCGACATCGCGGCGGACTCGAAGGCGCTGCCGCAGTCCCGAGTCAGCACCGACGCCGGAGTCTATCTCCGCTGGTCGGGCGACGGGCGCACGCTCTACTGGAGCAATGCCTCGAACCTCTACGCCCGCCGCCTCGACCTCGCCGGATTCGACGGCTCCAAGACCGGCGCCGTCCCGCCCGTCGCCAACCTCGGCTTCACCGCCAGCGCGCCCGCCCGCACCGGGCGGATCGCGCTTACCAACGCACGGCTCGTCACCATGCGCGGCGACGAGGTGATCGAGAACGGCACTGTGGTCATCGAGGGCAACCGGATCGCCGCCGTTGGAGCGGCCGGCTCGGTCGCCATCCCGGCCGGCGCGCAAACCATCGACCTAGCTGGTAAGACCATCCTCCCGGGCTTCTTCGACGCGCACTGGCACGGGCCCCATGCCTCGGACGGCGTCGTCCCCGACCAGAACTGGATCTACTACAACGGCCTCGCCCACGGTGTGACCACGGTCCACGACCCCAGCGCCGACACCCAGGAAGTGTTCGCCTCGGCCGAGCTTCAGAAAGCCGGCAAGCAGCTCGGACCGCGCATCTTCTCGACCGGGACCATCGTCTATGGCGCCGAAACGCCGTTCATGGCGGAGATCGGATCGCTCGACGACGCCATGACCAACGTCCGCCGGCTTCGCGATGCCGGCGCGATCTCGATCAAGAGCTACAACCAGCCGCGCCGCGAGCAGCGTCAGATGATCATGCGCGCCGCGCGCGACCTCGGCGTCGAAGTCACCCCCGAGGGCGGGTCGATGTTCATGATGAACATGAACCAGATCGTCGATGGTCACACCACGATCGAGCATTCGCTCCCGGTCCAGACCATCTACGACGACGTGATCCAGCTGTGGCGCGGATCCAAAACCGCGTGGACCCCGACGATGGTCGTCGCCTACGGCGGGCCGTTCGGCGAATATCACTGGTACCAGCATACCCGGGCCTGGGCTGAGCCGATTACTGCCAAATGGGCTCCGCGCGGCCTCATCGACGCGCGCGCCCGGCGCCCGGTGATCATCCCCGAGGAAGAGGACAATCTCGTCTTCACCAGCCGCCAGACCAAGGCGATCAGCGACCTCGGAATCCCAATCTCGATTGGCGCCCACGGCCAGCGCGAGGGCCTTGGCGCGCATTGGGACATCTGGTCGTTCACCTTGGGCGGAATGAGCAACATGGAGGCGCTTCGAACCGCGACCATCAACCCGGCGCGCGCGCACGGCATGGACCGCGATTTGGGCTCGATCGAGCCCGGCAAGCTTGCCGACCTCGTCATCCTCGATCGCAACCCGCTCGAGAACATCCGCGACACGCTCAGCATCAGCTACACGATGCTCGACGGAATGCTGCTCGACCGGGATTTGAACGCAGTCGCCGGCGGCACGCACCGGACTAGGCTGTTCTGGTTCCAGCAGGGCGCGGGCATGTCGTTCACGCAAGGCGCGACCACGGCGGTCGGCCACGAGGATTAGAGCCGGGTCTCCACGGTCTTTCCGGTCGCCCGCTCGACCCCGAACAGGCGGCCGAAATCCTCTTCGGTCATCGGGCCGGGCGGGTTGCCGCCGACCGCGGCAACGATTTCGGGAACGGTGTTCGAATGGCCGACGATCAGGATCGAGCCGGGGATCGCCGCGGCCCTTTTCGCAAGCGCCGCATTGTCGCGCGGATCATAGGTTTCGATCGGCGCCCCGGTCGCCTTGGCCAGCGGCTGCGCGGTTTCGCGCGAGCGCTTGGTCGGAGTGACGAAGATCGCCGCGATCCCCCGGTCCTTGAGCAGCTCGGCGAGCCGCACCGCTTCCGCCGCGCCCGCGGCGCTGAGGCTCGGGTCGTCGCCCTCGCCTTTGCGCATATGGCGCGAGACATAAATGGTCGGGACCAGGGTCAGCGGCTCAATCGTCGCTACTGGCGCAGCCTGCGGGATTTGGGACGCGCAACCCGCAATCGCAGGAGCAGCGAGCAGCAGCCAGGCAAGGTAGCGCATGGTCCGAAGCTGCCCGTTTAGCTGGCGACTTGCAACCCGCCGGCCAAGGTTGCCGCTTGGCCTCCCGGCGACTAAGCGAACGCGCGTAAGATGAGCGACAAGGACCCCAGTTTGCGCCGCAATGCGCCGAAGCTCGCGCTGCACGTGCCCGAGCCGCGTTTCCGCCCAGGCGACACGCCCGACTTTTCCGACCTCGCGATTCCCGCCGCAGGCACCGCGCCGCGCCCGGACAGCGCCGCTCCGGCGCAGGAGACTCACGCCCTCGCCACGGACCTCGTGCGGGTGCTCGGCGACGACCATCGGGCCGTCGGGCCGTGGAACCCGCGCCTCGACCCGGAAACGCTTCGCCAGATGCTTCGCCACATGATCACGGTGCGCATCTTCGACGACCGCATGTACCGCGCGCAGCGCCAGGGAAAGACCAGCTTCTACATGAAGTGCACCGGCGAGGAGGCGATCGCCATCCCCGCGACCTTCGCGCTCGACCGCGAGGACATCCATTTCCCGACCTATCGCCAGCAGGGCATTCTCGTCGCGCGCGGCTATCCGCTGGTGAAGATGATGAACCAGATCTATTCGAACCCCGGCGACCATATGAAGGGCCGCCAGCTGCCGATCATGTATTCGGACAAGGCCCACGGCTTTTTCTCCATCTCGGGCAATCTCGGCACGCAATTCCCCCAGGCGGTCGGCTGGGCGATGGCATCGGCGATCAAGGGCGACAGCCGCATCGCGATGGGCTGGATCGGCGACGGCGCCACCGCCGAAGGCGACTTCCACAGCGCCATGACCTTCGCCGCGGTCTACCAGGCGCCGGTCATCCTCGCGATCGTCAACAACCAGTGGGCGATCAGCAGCTTTTCCGGGATCGCCGGTGCCGAGCGCGCGACCTTCGCCCAGCGTGCCGTCGGCTACGGCATGGCCAGCCTGCGCGTTGACGGCAATGACGCGCTCGCGGTCTATGCGGCGACCAAATGGGCGGCCGAGCGCGCGCGCTCCAACGCCGGGCCGGTGCTGATCGAATTCTTCACCTACCGAGCCGAGGGCCACTCGACCTCCGACGACCCCAGCGGCTACCGCCCCAAGACCGAGGCCCAGGCCTGGCCGCTCGGCGACCCGATCGAGCGGTTGAAGGCGCACCTGATCGCGCTCGGCGAATGGGACGACGAGCGGCATGCGGAGGCGGAGGCAGAACTCCGAAGCAGAGGTCCGCGCCGCGCAGAAGGAGTCCGAAAAGCTCGGGATCCTGCCCGAGCAGGGCAAGCACGACATCGGCAGCATGTTCGAGGATGTCTACTCCGAGATGCCGCAGAGCCTCGCCGAGCAGCGTGACGAAGCGCTTGATGAGAGCCGCGACTGATGCCGGTCATGAACATGATCCAGGCATTGAATGATGCCCACAAGGTCGCGATGCGGGCCGATCCGGACGTCGTCGTGTTCGGCGAGGACGCGGGCTATTTCGGCGGCGTCTTCCGAGTCACCGAGGGGTTGCAGAAGGAGTTCGGCAAGAGCCGAGCGTTCGACGCGCCGATCAGCGAGGGCGGAATCGTCGCCGTCGCCGTCGGCATGGCGGCCTACGGCCTCAAGCCCGTGGTCGAGATCCAGTTCGCGGATTACATCTACCCCGGCTACGACCAGATCGTCAGCGAGGTCGCCAAGATGCGCTATCGCACCGGCGGCGAATGGCCGATGCCGATGGTCATCCGGTCGCCCTATGGTGGCGGCATTTTCGGCGGCCAGACCCACAGCCAGAGCCCCGAGAGCCTGTTCACCCACATCGCGGGGCTCAAGGTCGTCATCCCCTCGACCCCGCACGACGCCAAGGGCCTGCTCATCGCCGCGATCGAAGACCCCGATCCGGTGATCTTCTTCGAGCCCAAGCGCATCTACAACGGCCCGTTCGACGGCCACCACGACCGCCCGGTCACGCCCTGGTCGAAGCATGCCGACGCCGAGGTCCCCGAGGGTCATTTCACCATCCCGCTCGGCCAGGCCAGGGTGGTCCGCGAAGGCGAGGCGCTCACCGTCCTCGCTTACGGCACGATGGTCCATGTCGCGCTCGACTCGGTCGAGGAACGCGGGCTCGATGCCGAAGTCATCGACCTGCGCTCCCTCGTCCCGCTCGACCTCGACACGATAGAGCAATCGGTCAAGAAGACCGGCCGCTGCCTCGTCGTCCACGAAGCTCCGCGCACCAGCGGCTTCGGCGCCGAGCTCGTCGCACTCGTGCAGGAGCGCTGCTTCTACCATCTCGAAAGCCCGATTGAGCGCGTCACCGGCTGGGACACGCCCTACCCGCATGCCTATGAATGGTCCTATTTCCCGGGCCCGAAACGGATCAAGAAAGCCCTCGAGAAAGTGATGGCCGACTGATGGGATTGTATAAATTCAAGCTGCCCGACATCGGCGAGGGAATCGCCGAGGCCGAGATCGTCGCCTGGCACGTCAAGGTCGGAGACGTCATCGGCGAGGACCAGCAGATCGCCGACATGATGACCGACAAGGCGACGGTCGAGATGGAAAGCCCGGTCGCGGGCAAGGTGGTCGAGCTCGCGGGCGAAGTCGGCGACCAGATCCCGATCGGTTCGGTGCTCGCGGTGATCGAGACCGAAGGCGAAGACCGCGCCGACGAGCCCGCCGCCGACAGCGAGGCCGAGCGCCCGCTTGCCGACGGAGCGGTCGAGGCAACCCCGACACAGGCGAAGGAGATGCCGGTCGTCGCCGCCGACGATGTTCAGCCCGAGCCGGTCCCGGCGCCTACTCCTGCCCCAAAGGCCGAGCCGGAGGTCGCCAAGCGCGAGGAAAGCCATGGCGACAAGGTCTTGGCTTCCCCCGCAGTCCGCGCCCGCGCGCGCGACCTCGGAATCGACCTTGGCCAGGTCAAGACCACCTCCGACCGTATTCGCCACGCCGACCTCGACGCATATTTGCTCTACAATGGCGGGACCGTCACGGGCCGCGGCGCGGCGCCGCGCCAGGACGAGGTCATCAAGGTCGTCGGCTTGCGCCGCAAGGTCGCCGAGAACATGCAGGAGGCGAAGCGCCGCATCCCGCATTTCGCGCTCGTCGAGCAGTTCGATGTCACCGCGCTCGAGGAGACTCGAGCGATGATGAACCGCGACCGCGGCTCGAACCCCAAGCTGACACTCCTGCCCTTCCTAATTACCGCGCTCATCCGCGGCTTCGACAAATGGCCGATGCTTAACGCGACCTATGACGACGATGCCAATGTCGTCACCCGCCACGGCGCGGTGCACATGGGCGTCGCCACGCAGACCGAGGCCGGGCTGATGGTCCCGGTGATCCGCAATGCCGAGGGCAAGAGCGTGTGGCAGCTTGCGTCGGAGATCCTGCGCCTCAGCGAGGCCGCCCGCACCGGCAAGGCGAGCCGCGAGGAGCTCTCGGGCCCGACCTTCACCATTTCCTCATTGGGGCCGATGGGCGGCATCGCCTCGACCCCGGTGATCGCTCCGCCCCAGGTCGCCACCGTCGCGGTCAACAAGCTCCAGGAGCTGCCGCTGATTGTCGACGGCGAGCTCGAGGCGCGCAAGTGCATGAACCTGTCATTGAGTTGCGATCACCGGGTCGTCGACGGTTGGGACGCGGCGAACTTCCTCCAGGACGTGAAGGGTTTCATCGAGAACCCGGTACGCCTGCTTTCTGCCTAGCTCATGGCCGCGTTCGACTTCGTCACGCTCGACGTCTTCACCAGTCGGCCGTTCGGCGGCAATCCGCTCGCCATCGTCGCCGACGCACGGGGTCTCGATTCCGCGGCGATGCAGGCCATCGCGACCGAGTTCAACCTGTCCGAGACGGTCTTCATGCTGCCGCCGCCGGCGGGCAGCGAAGCGATCGCGACGGCGCGCATCTTCACGCCCGTCGCCGAGCTTCCCTTCGCCGGCCACCCCAATGTCGGCGCGGCTTTTTTCGTCGCCTCGAACGGCGGCATTTTCGGCCGCGAAGCCGGCGATCGATTCGTCTTCGACGAGAAGGCCGGTCCGGTCGAATGTTTCGTCGAACGCTCGGACTCCGGGCTGCAAACCGCGATCACCGCGCCCAAGCCGCTGTCGATCGGCCAGGAGATCGACGTCGAGACCGTCGCGGCCTGCGCGATGCTCGAGCCCGAGTCGGTCGCGACCGTCAGCCACGGGCCGATGGCGATTTCGGTCGGCCTCCCCTTTTACACCGCCGAGCTTGCCTCGCTCGACGCATTGGCCCGGGCGAAGCCCGTTGCAAGCGCCTTCGTCGAAGCGGTCGAGCGCTATCATCCGCCCGACGACTTCTTCTCGCTTCACCTTTACGTCCGCGACCCGGGCGATCCGTCGAAAGTGCGCACGCGCATGTTCGCGCCTCTGAGCAACATTCCCGAGGACCCCGCGACGGGAAGCGCCGCGGCCGCGCTCGCCGCCTTTCTCGCGACACTCGATGGGACCGACGAGGAGCGTCGCTACGAGATCGTCCAGGGCGTCGAGATGGGCCGGCGAAGCGACATTGTCGCCAGCGTTCGCCACGGTCGGGCGTTGGTCGGTGGCCCTTGCGTGCCGATTCAGCGCGGCGTTCTGACGATTTGAGGGAGGTGGGGCAGGCGCGTGCAACCTGCCCCCACGAACCGGCCACAGGGGAGCGAACCGGCTGAGTCACGCTCTAGTGCATGACTAGACAATACAGATCGCTATCGTTTCGGCGCTGACATCGGGCAATTCGCCGGATCATCCCGCCCGCGAATCGAGCAGCGTCCGCGCCATCGCGGAATAGGCCTGGGCCATCGCGTCGTGCCGCTGTGCGGCGATCAGGTTGGTCGAGCGGATCGCGGCAATCGATTCCTGCTCGGCGCGACGGAGCCAATAGTCGAGCTGCTCCGAGCGCTCGCTGCGATAGGAATTGTTGCCGGCGTCGATCATTGTTTCCGCTCCTTCGAGAGACTGAGACCTTGGACCATCAACATGACCCGCGGATGACCGGCCCATGGCCGTCTGCGGAACGACTCGCCGGTTTACGGCAGGACGAGTCGCCGGCGCGTCAGGCGGCGAGCGCGACGATCTGCTGCTCGGCGCCCCGATCACCACCGTGTCCGCGGCAATGAACTCGTCGAGCAGGTGCGCGTCTTCGCCGCGCTCGACGAGATGGGTCAACGGCTCGGCCGCCAGATCGCGGCGCAGGATCGAATCCGTTGCGATCGCCATGCGTTCGACGATGGTCGAGGTGAGGCGCCGCGACACGCTGGCTTCGCCCGAGATGCTGCTGTCGATATGAAGGATGGTCACTATTGCCTCCTAGGGATGTAATCGGTACTGAGGCATCCTAAGTAACTACCTACGAAACGCTCGCAAGAACGCACTTTTTTGTGGCCCGCAAACAAGTTTGTGCTCGGGCACAAGGAGAGAACCGATGAAAGACCCAAGCAATCCGGTGTGCCGGACGATCAGCACATTGCTTTCGCGGATCGGCGACAAATGGACGGTTCTGGTGGTGCAGACGCTGGGCGAGGGCCCGCGGCGGTTCAACGAATTGCGCCGCGAGATCCCCAGCGTGTCGCAGCGGATGCTGACCCTTACGCTACGCAACCTCGAACGCGACGGACTCGTCAACCGCACGGTTACCCCGTCGATCCCGCCGCGCGTCGATTATGAGCTGACGGAGCTCGGCCGTTCGCTGCAAGCGCCGATTTGCGGCCTCGCCACCTGGGCGCTCGACAATGTCGGCGCGATCCACACCGCCCAGGCGCGCTACGACGCGCTTCAGGACGAGCGCGCCGCGGCCTAGACCCCCATGATCTTCGGCACCGCCGCGTGCCACCAGGGCGTGTCCCACAACATATGGACTGCGATGGTGAAGGGCGCCGCGACGGCGAGGAAGACGAGATAGGCCGGGTGCACCCGCCGGTTGCGGATCACGTCCCAGACGAACATCGGCGCCAAGGCGAACAGCACGTACAGATCGGGCGATAGCGGGTTTTCGGGAAGCGTGTGCGGGATCCACGTGATGCGGTCGAACGCGGCCGGGAGCGCGGTCGCCGGGGCGATGATCATCATCCTTTTGTGGAACCCCGAATCGCGCTGCCGCGCCCTCAGGCCGAGAAACAGGAGGATCGGGAACAGGAAGCCGATGCGGAATTGGAGAAGCGCGATATTCTCGAGATTTGGGAGGAAGGCGCTCATCGCCTCGGCGACCCGCGGCGGGCCGAAGTGGGCAGCTCCCCACACCTCCCGGTAGATGGTCGGGACGAGCACAAAACCGACGACCACGAGCGCGATCGCGAGCACTGCGCCGACCGGGCCGAGCCGGCGATGAAGCGCGGTCCGTCCGGTCGCCACCAGCCAGGTCTGCGACAGCAGGAACAGCAGGAACGACCCCATCAGCACCGAATGCATGTGGAGGACCAGCGGGAATGGCGGGCGCGCACCGACCCGAACCATTTCGATCTTCATCAGCGAATTGGGGATGAAGCCGGTCAGCGTAATGGCGATGAACCACACCGCCATGACCACGAAGATCCAGCGGTCGAGCGCGTGCGCGCGCGGCGTTCCGCACAACCGGTCCGGCCGGACTGCGGGCATCGATAGAGTGGCCATGACAATTCCCCCGTTGCTGCCGATGACGATGGGCCGAAGCTTAACACCCGAGTCCGAAAAAGCGATACCGGCCCGGCTTCCCCGCTGTCCGGCTCCGCGCTACGGCGCCGACCATGCTCAAGCGGACCGCCCCAGACATCAACGCTTTGAAGGCGATCGAGGAGCGGCTGCGCTTCCTCTCCGCCTGGACCATCCACCACGCCAATCACGTCCGGGACTTTGCCGATGGATTGAAGGTTGGCGGGCACCAGGCGTCGTCCTCGTCGATGACCGCGATCATGGCCGCGCTCTATTTCCACGCGCTGGACGAAAATGACCGAGTCGCGGTCAAGCCGCATGCGGGACCGGTGCTCCACGCGATCCATTATCTACTCGGCACGCAAGGCCGCGAAGCGCTGGAGAATTTCCGCGGCTTCGGCGGCGCGCAAAGCTACCCGAGCCGGACCAAGGACAGCATCCCGGTCGATTTCTCGACCGGCTCGGTTGGCCTCGGAGTCGCGATCACCCTCTTTTCGAGCCTCATTCAGGACTATCTCACCGGCCATGGCTGGATGGCGGAAGCGGACCGCGGCCGCTTCGTCGCTCTGGTCGGCGACGCCGAGCTCGACGAGGGCAATATCTACGAAGCGCTGATCGAGGGCGCCAAGCACGACGTCCGCAATTTGTGGTGGGTGCTCGACTACAACCGCCAGAGCCTCGACGCGGTCAGCGCCGACAAGATGTTCGAGCGCTTCGACGAAATCTTCCGCGCCTGCGGCTGGCGCGTGGTCGAATTGAAGTACGGCAAGAAGCTCGCGGCCGCGCTGTCCCGCGACGAAGCGCTCAAGGACTGGTTCGAAGCGCTTCCCAACGCCGATCTCAGCGCATTGCACTACCAGGGTGGCGCGGCGATCCGCGCCCGGCTCGAAACCGACCTCGGCGAGAAAGCAGCAGGGTTCCTCGAAGCGAACGACGACGCGGCCCTAACCGCGCTGTTCAGCGACCTCGGCGGACATTGCATGAAAAGCCTGGTCGAAGCGTTCGATGAGGCGTCGCGCGACGACACGCCGACCCTGTTCATCGCCTGGACGATCAAGGGCCACGGCCTCCCCTTCGCCGGCCACAAGGACAATCATTCGGGGCTGATGAATCCGACTCAGATGGCGGCGCTGCGCGAGTCCATGGGCGTGCGCGAGGACCATGAGTGGGAACCGCTCGAGGGGCTCGGAGACAATACCCGGACCGGAGTCGAGGCGATGATCGAGCGCTGCCGGATCGCCCGCGACAAGCGCACGCGGAGTTTCGGCACGATCGCCATCCCGGAGATCCGCGCGCCCAGAGGCGAGGAGCAATCGACCCAGGCCGCCTTCGGCCGCATCCTCCTCGACCTCGCCAAGGCCGGCGGCGAACTCGCCGACCGGATCGTCACGACCTCGCCCGACGTCACCGTCTCGACCAATCTCGGCGGCTTCGTCAACCAGCGCGGCCTCTACCGCCGCGACGGGATCGGCGACGTCTTTGCCGATGCAAAGATTGCTTCCGCGCAAAAATGGGCGTCGCACAATAAGGGCCAGCATATCGAGCTCGGGATCGCCGAGAACAACCTCTTCCTGATGCTCGCCGCGGCGGGCCTTTCGGGCGATATGTTCGGCCAGCGGCTGTTCCCAATCGGCACGCTCTACGACCCGTTCATCGCCCGCGGTCTCGATGCGCTCAACTACGCCTGCTACCAGGACGCGCGCTTCCTTCTCGTCGCTACGCCCAGCGGCGTGACGCTCGGCCCCGAAGGCGGCGCGCACCAGTCGATCAACCCGCCTCTGATCGCGCTCGGCCAGCCTGGCCTGCGCCATTACGAGCCCGCCTTCGCCGACGAGCTCGCGGCGATGATCGAGGAGGCGTTCCGGCTGATCGACGATCCCGCTGGCGAATCCACCTACCTGCGTCTTTCGACCCGCGCCGTGGCCCAGGTCGAGCGCGATGGCGACAACTGGAAAGCTGGCGCGCTCGCGGGTGGCTATTGGCTGCGCGAGCCCGCCGACGGCGCCGAGGCCGCGATCGTCGCCATGGGCGCGGTCATGCCCGAGGCGCTCGCCGCATGGGACGAACTCCGCGCCGACATCCCCGGCCTCGGCCTGCTCAGCATTACCTCGCCCGATTTGCTTCATCGCGGCTGGACCGCGGCGCAGGCGGCGCGCTGGCGAGGCGGCCGCCAGGCCAGCCACATCGAGACGCTGCTCACGAGCCTCGCGCCCGGCGCCGGACTCGTCACCTTGTGCGACGCGGCGCCCGCCTCATTGAGCTGGATCGGGGGAGTCCTCGGCCAGCGGGTTGCGCCGCTGGGCGTGGAGAAGTTCGGCCAGACCGGCAATCTTGCCGACCTCTACGCCGCTTACCGCCTCGACGGCGCGGCCATCACCGAATCGATTGCCGAGCTGCTGCTCGCTCAATAGGGAGGCTGGCATGGCGGGCAAATATTTCGACGAGTGGACTATCGGCGACGCGATCGCGCACCCGATAACCCGGACGGTGACCGAAACTGACAACCTGCTGATTTCGACGCTCACCCACAACCCGCAGCCGCTCCACCTCGACGTTGAAATCGCGGGGCAAAGCGAGTTTGGCCAAATCCTCGTCAACAGCTGCTTCACCTTCAGCCTGCTGGTCGGGGTGTCGGTTGCCGAGACGACGCAAGGTGTGCTGGTCGCCAACCTCGGCTTCGACGAGGTCCGTCTGCCCGCGCCAGTGTTCATCGGCGACACGCTCAGGTGTGAAAGCGAAGTTCTCGAACTCAGGGAGAGCAAGTCGCGGCCAAACGCGGGGATCGTCACTTGGGCGCATCGCGCGATCAACCAGCGCGGCGAGACTGTGTGCACGATGAAGCGCACCGCACTGATCGAGAAACGGCCGCAATGAGCCAGCCGCGCTCCTGGCTGTTCGTCCCCGCCGACAGCGAGCGCAAGATCGCCAAGGCCCTCGCCAGCGAAGCCGATGCGGTGATCCTCGATCTCGAGGACAGCGTCGCAGCCGCGCACAAGCAAGCGGCGCGCGAAATCGTCCGCTCGCTGCGGCCCGAATCAATTGCTCCGCAGCTGTGGGTCCGAGTCAATCCACTGACGTCCGAATTCCACAAGGACGATCTCGACGTGCTGGCCAATAGCGCCATCCACGGCATCGTCCTGCCCAAGGCGGAGTGCGGCACCGACGTCGAAGAGCTCGCCAGCCGCACCGGCAACATCCCCATCCACGCTATCGTCACCGAGACGGCCGCCAGCCTGTTCGGGCTGATGAGCTACCGCCTGCCCGGAATCCCGCTCGCGGCGATGAGCTGGGGAGCCGAGGACTTGTCCGCCGCGCTCGGCGCATCGAGCAAATATGATTCGGACGGATTCTTGAGCTTCACCTACAGGATGGCCCGCTCGCTGTGCCTCGCCGGCGCGGTTGCGGCGGGCGTCCAGCCGGTCGACGGCGTGTTCGCCGACTTCCGCGATTCCGAGGGCCTTCGCACCGAAGCCGAAGCCGCTGCGCGCGAGGGCTTCACCGGCAAGCTCGCCATCCATCCCAACCAGGTCGCGGTGATCAATGCGGCTTTTTCCCCATCGGCCGACGACATCGCCCATGCCGAGGCGATCGTCGCCGCGTTCGAAGCAGAACCCCACGCCGGAGTGCTCTCGGTCGGCGGCAGGATGGTGGATCGCCCGCACCTTCTCCAGGCGCGGCGCGTTCTCGAACGAGCGGCGACAGGAGAATCCTATGGCAACGACGATTGAACCAACCCCGGGCTCGGCGCGCGAGCAGACCGGATCGCCCACTCCCGCCAAAGGATGGGGTACCGACGCCCCCGACGCGCCCCTTAAGCCGATGGACTTCGAGCGGCGCGCGCTGCGGCCCGACGACGTCTCCATCAGGATCACCTACGCCGGCATCTGCCATTCGGACCTCCACACCGCGCGCAACGACTGGTTCGGAACCCGCTATCCGGTCATCCCTGGCCACGAGATCGTCGGCGAAGTGACCGCGGTCGGCGCCGAGGTGACCCGCCACCGGGTCGGCGACACCGTCGCGGTTGGCTGCATGGTCGACAGCTGCATGGCCTGCGACCAGTGCCTCGAAGGCTGGGAGGTGTTCTGCCGCGAAGGCTGCACCCAGACCTACAACAGCCCCGACCGGCACACGGGCGAGATCACCAAGGGCGGCTACACCGACCATATCGTTGTCCGCGACCATTTCGTGCTCAAGGTCCCCGAAGGCATGGACACGGCGCGCGTCGCGCCTCTGCTGTGCGCCGGCATCACGACCTACTCGCCGCTTCGCCAGTACCAGGTCGGCGAGGGCGACAAGGTCGCGGTGGTGGGGCTCGGCGGGCTCGGCCACATGGGGGTCAAGCTCGCCGCGGCGATGGGCGCGCACGTCACCATGATCACCACCACGCCCGAGAAGGGCGCCGACGCGCGCGAGCTCGGAGCGCACGACGTGATCGTCTCGACCGACCCCGGCCAGCTCGCGGCCGCCGCGACCCGCTTCGACTTCATTCTCAACACCATCCCGGTCAGCCACGAGATCGATCCCTATCTCCATTTGCTCGGCCGCTCGGGTCGGATGGTGATCGTCGGGGCGTTGAACGAAATGCCGGGCTTCCGTGGCGCCAGCCTCATCTGGTGGAACCGAGCCGTCGGCGGCTCCGCGATCGGCGGCATTCCCGAAACCCAGGAAATGCTCGATTTTTGCGCGGCGAAGGACATCTACCCCGAGTGCGAGTTCATCGCCATGAATGAGGTCAACGATGCCTACGAGCGACTATTGCGCAACGACGTCCGCTACCGCTTCGTCATCGACATGAGCCGCGGCCTATGAGTTCTTCGGTCCATCCGGTGCCGGCCGACTTCGAGCCCCGGATCGGGCCGAACGAACTGGCCGAGCTCCACGACCTCGAGCGCTCCGATCCCGGCCGGTTCTGGCTCGACCAGGCGAAGCGCCTCGACTGGGCCAAATTCCCGACGCGTGCCGGCGACTGGTCGTTCAACCAGGCCGACTTCCACGTCCGCTGGTACGAGGATGGCGAGCTCAATCTCTCGGTCAACTGCCTCGACCGCCACCTCGCCCAGCATGGCGACCGCACCGCTCTGATCTTCGAGGCCGACAAGCCCGGAGATGGGCGCTCCGTCACCTACCGCGAACTCTACGAAGAGACCTGCCGCCTCGCCAACCTGCTGCTCGAGCGCGGGGTGAAGCGCGGCGACCGGGTGATGATCTATATGCCGATGATCCCCGAGGCGGCCGCGGCAATGCTCGCCTGCGCGCGAATCGGCGCGGTCCATTCGGTGGTGTTCGGCGGCTTCTCGCCCGACAGCCTCGCCGGCCGCATCGCGGACTGCGGCGCAGCGGCGGTGATCACCGCCGACGAAGGGGTCCGCGGCGGCAAGCGCATCCCATTGAAACGCAACGTCGACACCGCGCTCGAACACAACGACGTCGCGACCGTCATCGTCGTCACCCGCACCGGCGCCGGCGTGTCGATGAAGCCCGGCCGCGACATCTCTTATTCCACGGAACGCGACCGACTCTCAACGACCTGCGAGCCCGCAGTCATGAACGCCGAGGATCCGCTCTTCATTCTCTACACCTCGGGTTCGACCGGGAAGCCCAAAGGCGTCGTGCACTCGACCGGCGGTTATGCGGTGTGGGTCGCAACCACCTTTGACTGGATCTTCGGCGCGCGCGAGGACGACATCTTTTGGTGCACCGCCGACATCGGCTGGATCACCGGCCACAGCTACGTCGTCTACGGCCCGCTGATGATGCGCACCAAGAGCGTGATGTTCGACGGCGTGCCCAACTACCCGGACTTCGGCCGCTTCTGGGAGACCATCGACCGCCTCGGCGTCACCATCTTCTACACCGCGCCGACCGCGATCCGCGCGCTCGAGCGCGAGGGCGACGACTGGGTCACTCGCCACAGCCGCAACTCGCTGCGCCTCCTCGGAACCGTCGGCGAGCCGATCAACCCCAACGCCTGGGACTGGTATTGGCGCGTGGTCGGCGATGGGCGACTACCGATCGTCGACACCTGGTGGCAGACCGAGACCGGCGGAATCCTCATCTCGCCCTTCCCCGGCGCCACAGACCTCAAGCCCGGCAGCGCGACCAAGCCCTTGCCCGGAATCGACGCGCTCCTGCTCGACCCCAATCACAACATCCTCGATGGCGCGGCGAGCGGCAACCTCTGCCTCGCCTCGAGCTGGCCCGGTCAGATGCGCACCGTCTGGGGCGACCATGACCGCTTCTTCCAGACCTATTTCACCGCCTACCCTGGCCTCTATTTTACTGGCGACGGCTGCCGCCGCGACGAGGACGGCTACTATTGGATCACTGGCCGCGTCGACGACGTGATCAACGTCTCCGGCCACCGCATCGGCACGGCCGAGGTCGAAAGCGCTCTGGTCGAGCACCCGAAGGTCGCCGAGGCCGCGGTCGTCGGCTTCCCCCACGACATCAAGGGCCAGGCGATCTACGCCTTCGTCACCTTGAACGCCGGCGAGGAGGGCGACGAAGCGCTGCGCAAGGATTTGGTCGCCGAGGTTCGCAAGGAGATTGGCGGAATGGCCGCGCCCGAAAAAATCCAGTTCGCGCCCGCGCTTCCCAAGACCCGCTCCGGCAAGATCATGCGCCGGATCCTGCGCAAGATCGCCGAGGGCGAGACGTCGGGACTCGGCGACACCTCGACCCTCGCCGACCCGAGCGTGGTCGAAGACTTGCTCAAGGGCCGCCCCGATTGAGCCTCGTGCTGGGAATATCCGTCAAGCGCTTGGGAGCGACCGTCGCCCGGTACAACGAGATCATCCGCAAGCTCGATTAGCGGACAGTCCCGCCCCGAAACCGAGCGCGCGATGAGCCCATCGTCCGCTCACTCCTCTGGCCAATTGGGAAGCGGCGCCGCGACCCGGCAAATGAGCCCGGCCGGTTCGAATTCCAGCACGGCCGTGCCCTTCAGCTCCGCCGCCAGGGTCCGCTTGATCAGCTTGGTGCCGAAGCCGGTCCGCGACGCCGACGCGACCGGTGGTCCGCCCGTCTCGCTCCAGACGAACGTCAGCTTGTCCCGGTCCACCTTCCAGCGCACCGAAACCCGCCCGATGTCGTTCGACAATGCGCCATATTTGGCCGCGTTCGTCGCGAGCTCGTGGGTCGCGAGCGCCAGCACGACCGCGGTCGAGGGCGGGAGCATCAGGGTCGGCCCATCGATGACCAAGCGCTCGGGGCCGCAGAAGGGGGTAAGCAACTCGGTCACCACCTCTGCCATCGACGCCGCTTCCCAACTCTTGGAGGTGAGAAGATTGTGCGCCGCGGCGAGCGCCTGCAGCCGTCCTTCGAAGCTGGCGATCGCCGCGCTGCTCGCCTCCTTGGCGAAGGTCTGGTGGGCGAGGCTCTGGACGATCGCCAGCGTGTTCTTGACGCGGTGGTTGAGTTCGCCGACGAGGATCTGCTGCTGGCGCTCAAACCGCTTGCGGTCGGAGATGTCGCGGCCGACGACGTGGAGCCCGACCGGCTTCCCGTCCTCGCCGTAGGTCAGGCCCGAGTTGATCTCCCAGAACAGCCACTCGCCGCTTCGGCTTCGGACCCGGACGTCGTAGCGCGTGGTCCCGCCATGCTCGAGCTTTTCGCGCATCGCCTCGGTCCCGCGGTCGAAATCTTCGGCGGAGATGAACTCGGACGTGCGCCGGCCGATCACCTCCTCGCGCTTGAAACCCACCGCCTTGGCCGCGGACGGATTGCAATCGGTGATGAAGCGATCGAGGTCGGTGGTGAGAATGAGGTCGCTGGTCTGCTCGAAGATGCGGCGGTAGCGCTCCTCGCTGGCCTTCAGCTTCTGCTCGAACTCGAGCCGCTCGCTGAGGTCGTAGAAATAGCAGACGACTCCATATTTGCCGTTGGGCAGCTCGATCCGCTCGATGCGCCAATCATAGGCTTCGACCGTCTGCTGGTCGCCGCGAGTCTCCACCGTTCGCGGTGATGCAAAAGGCTCGCCGGTATCGAGCGAATGGCGGAACCGCGCGATCGCCTCGCTTGCGAACGATTCTGACCAGACGATGCGCAGGATTTCCGCAAAATCACGGCCAATCAGCGGCTCGATGCCCTCGAACACCTTTCGCGATCCCTGGCTCGCTTGCGCCAGGCGAAACTCGGAGTCGACGACATAGACCCCGAACGGATTGTTCTGGATGAGGTTGTAGAATGTGTCGTGGTTGCGCCGGATCTGCTCCTCGGCCGTCTTGAGGTCGTGGATGTCGGTGCAGGTGCCGAACCAGCGGGTGATCTTGCCGTCCTCGTCGCGGGCGCATTGGGCGCGGCCGATAACCCAGCGGTACTCGCCGCTGCGGTGCCTCAGCCGATATTCGATATGGTAGGGCTCGCCCGTCTCGAGGCTGTGCCGCCACACGCTCCACGCCCGCTCCTGGTCGTCGGGATGGAATACGCCGTTCCATTCCTCGCCATCGGTCGATCCGGGCGGAACGCCGGTATAATCGTACCAGCGCTCGTTGTAATAATCGTGGTAGCCGTCGGGCCTCGTCGACCAGACCATTTGGTCGATCGAGTTGGCGATCGCGTGGAACTTGGCCTCGGACTCGCGCAGCCGCGCTTGCGCCCGAACACGTTCGACATGCGCCCAGGACCGGTCGGTGACCTCCTGGATCACCGCCAGCTCGTAATCCGACCAGTCATGCGGATCCTTGTCGTGGATCGCCATCAACGCCGTCAGCCGGCCACCCTTTACCAATGGGACGCAGATGGTCGCCGCAATGCCAATGTCCTGGAAGGTCCTGGCTTCCTCGGGCGACAATTCCTTGAGATTGTCGTTGATGACCAGCGGGCGCCCGGCGCTCAATTCCTGAACCGCCAGCCGGCCGAAGTCGGCCAGGCTGTAATGGCCGACGATCGAGGGCGATCCGGGCGCGTGCCAATTGCCGCGGATAGTGAAGCCGTCCTGGTCCTCGTCCATGTCGGCATAGGCGCAGTTGGACAGGCCGAGGTGCTGCGCGGTCAGCCGGGTGGTGATCGCCAAAATTTCGTCGGCGTCGGTTGAGCGCGCCGTTCCCTGGCCGAGCTCGTCGAGGAACCGGAACAAGGCTTCGCTTTGGGCGGTTCCGGCTGCCGCAACGCTTTCCAGCGTCCCCGCCCGCGAGGGCGCGGTGCCATCAATGGTCGGACTGGCCAACGATTACGCCCCCCGAGATGCAACTCAACTGACCCAGCGACTAGCCGAAACGCTTGCGATTACAAGCTGTTCGTGTCTCCCGCTGTCGCCGGCCCCGGAGTGATGAAGTCCTCGACCGCGCGCCAGCTGCCGTCCTTCTGCTTTTGCCAGACGGTCAGGTAATTGCCCTTGCCGGTCACCGGCTTCTTGGTCTCCGGGTCGGTCATGGTCATCGTGTAATGGCCGCGGGAGTAGGCTAGGTCGCCCGACGCGGCGACCTGGACCCGGTCGCTGGCGAATTCGACCGACATGTTGGGATCGGCGGCGAAGGCCTTGTTGTCCCTGGCGATCGCGTCTTTGCCGGTGGACAAAGGCGCGAACGGATTGGCGAGCGCGGCATCGTCGCTGTAGAAATTGGCGACCGCTGCCCCGTCGCGCGCGGCATAGGCCTTGTTCCACGCCGCCTCGGTCTGCTTCAGCTGCGCTTCGATTTGCGCCGCGTCGACCGGCTTGTCGGTCTTTTGGCACGCAGACAAGAGAACGCCCGCCAAGAGCGCGCACATCAGTGTTCGGTTCATTGCTTTCCCCCTGCCCCACCCGATGCCGCGATACGCCTCGCGGGGTGAGAACGAAAGCTTATGCGAATTGCTTGGCGGCTTGCCCGAAACCGGACAGGAACGCCGTCACGATGCTGCCGAGCGCCACGATCGCATAGCCGCCTTCCATGACGATCGCCGTCGGGATTCCGAGCGCCGCGACGCGCGCTCCGATCCGCGCATAATCCTCCTCGCGAAGCTCGAAGAAGGAGATCGGATCGTCCTCGAACGTGTCGGCGCCGAACGAGATCACGAGCAGGTCGGTGCCGTGCGCCGCGACCAACTCGCAGGCCTGGTCGAGCGCATCCAGATACGCATCGATCCGGGTTCCGCGCGGAAGCGGCAGGTTGAGCGTCTTGCCCGCCCCCGCCCCGATTCCGCGCTCGTCGGCGTGCCCCCAGAAGAACGGATAGTCAGTCGCCGGGTCGGCGTGGATCGAGACGAACAGCACGTCGCCGGATTCATAGAAGATGTCCTGGGTGCCGTTGCCGTGATGATAGTCGATATCGAGGATCGCCACGCGCCGCCCGCGTTGCGCCGCTTCCGCCGCCGCGACTGCCGCGCTGTTGAGGTAGCAATAGCCGCCGAGATAATCGCGGCCGCAATGATGGCCGGGCGGCCGGCACAAGGCGAAGGCGACCGCCTCCTTTTCCTCGACCACCGCCACGACCGCGCTCAGCGCCGTTTGCGCGCTCCAATAGGCCGCGTCCCAGGTCCCTGTCGTGATCGGAGTCGCGGCGTCGAAGCTGTAGCGGCCCAGCTGCGCGTCGATTCGGTCGAGCCGGAGCGCGCGCCGCCGCACCACCGGCCAGGTATAGCCGATCGCATCCCCGCTCCGCCCCGCGGCGAGCCACTCCGAATGCGCCGAGCGCAGGAAGTCGACATAATCGGCGCAATGGACTCCGAGGATCGGCTCCAGCCCATGATCGCGCGCTGGCCGGTGTTTCGGAAATTGGGCGAGGATGGTCTCCGCCCGGGCCGCCTTTTCGGCATGATCGGCCCAGCTCCCGTTGTGCAGCTCGAGCGCCGGCCGGTGCTCGAGCTGGCGAGCGTCGAAAAAGGCCGGGATGTCGGGCGAAGGCACGGGCATTCGGCTTGATCGCACCCCGGTTTCCGCTCCGCAATATCGCGCAGGCGTTGTAAAAGTGGGCAATCCCGCGATTTACTTTGCGTTAGGAGTCTGTCCTGACGGGCGTAAGGCCCGCTCCGGGGCAGCGCCGCACTCCCCGGGCGGCCACCGGTCCTTCCCGTCATCCCGCCAGCGCCCGCGCCCGCCCAAGGCTCAAAATGGCGCCATTCCCCGTGACTTTAGTGACTTTAAGCGCGCCTTCTCTCTCGCTATCGCATCCCTCGGGGAGCGCGTGATGACCGAAACTGCAGCAAATGGTGACAAGCCCTGGTCGATGAAGCGCGTGGTCGTCGCCTCCTCGGCGGGCACCGCGTTCGAATGGTACGACTTCTTCATCTTCGGGAGCCTCGCACCGGTCATCTCGAAGATCTTCTTCGCCGGGCTCGATCCGACCGCGGCGCTGATCGCTGCGCTGGCGCTGTTCGCGGTCGGCTTCGCCTTCCGTCCGCTCGGCGCCCTGATCTTCGGCGCGCTCGGCGACCGCATGGGCCGCAAAGGCGCGTTCCTGATCACCGTCTCGCTGATGGGCGGGGCGACCTTCCTCATCGGCCTGTTGCCGACCTACGCCTCGGCCGGCGCGCTCGCTCCGATCCTGCTGATCATCTTGCGCATCCTCCAGGGGATCGCGCTCGGCGGCGAATATGGCGGAGCGGCAATCTATGTCGCCGAGCATTCCGCCGACGCCAAGCGCGGCGCGGCGACCGGCTGGATCCAGTCCTCGGCCAGCTTCGGCCTGCTCGCAGCCCTGCTCGCAATCCTCGCCACCCGCACAGCGCTCGGCGAAGCGGACTTCGCCGCCTGGGGCTGGCGGATCCCATTCCTGTTGTCGGCGATCCTCCTCGCCATCTCGGTGTGGATGCGCGCCAAATTGTCCGAGAGCCCGGCGTTCCAGAAACTGAAGGACGAGGACGAATTGTGCCACGCGCCGCTGCGCGAATCCTTCGCCCGCAAGGACAATTTGAAACGTGTGCTGGTCGCCTTCTTCGGGATCATGTGCGCCCAGGGCGCGGTCTGGTATTTCACCTTCTTCTACTTGCAGGTGTTCCTCGAAAAATCGCTCGGCCTGCCCGGCGCGAGCAAGGATCTATTGCTGATCGCGATGACCCTGGTCAGCGCCCCGCTCTACGTCTTCTTCGGCTGGCTGTCGGACCGGGTCGGGCGCAAACCGGTGATGCTCGGCGGGATGCTGCTCGCGCTGGCGCTTTATTTCCCCGGCTCGCACTGGATGGCCGACGCGGTCAATCCGGCGCTCGACCAGGCCCAGCAGCGCGCTCCGGTGGTGGTCGAGACGGACCCGGCGAGCTGCTCGGCGCAATTCGACCCGACCGGGACCGCCAAGTTCGCCAGCGCCTGCGACCTCGCCAAGAGCGCGCTCATCACGCGCGGAATCAGCTACACCGAAAGGGCCTCGAGCGACGGCGCGACTCGCGTCGTGGCCGGCGGGCAATCGGTCTCAGTCACCGGAGGCGAGGGCCTCGACGATGCCGGGCTCAAGGCGGCCAAGGCGTCGGCTGCCGTAGCGATCGGCGCCGCGCTCACCGCCGCGGGCTACCCCAAGGGCGCCGACCCCGCCGACATCAATTACCCGCAATTGCTTTCGGTGCTGCTCGGCTTCGTCGTCGCCGCGACGGCATTGTACGGGCCTCAGGCAGCCGCGCTGGTCGAGATGTTCCCGACCCGGATCCGCTACACCGCGATGAGCCTGCCTTACCATGTCGGGACCGGCTGGGTCGGCGGCTTCCTGCCGGTGACGAGCTTCGCCTTGGTCGCGGTGACCGGCAATATCTACAGCGGGCTGTGGTACGCGGTGGTGTTCACCGCCATCTCGGTCGTCGTGTCGTTTCTGTTCCTCAAGGAGACTGCGGGGAAGCCCCTCGCCTGACGAACCGTTTGTCGGTTGATCGAAGCCGGATTGCGCGCGCGGCCTAACTGCCCGCCCATCCGTCGATGACCAGGGGAGTGAAGCGTCTTTCGATCGCTGCGGTTGCGTTCGCTGCAAGCCCGGCATTGGCGCAAGAGGCCGCGGCACCGGCCGCGCCCGCGACGATCGGCAGCCAAAGCAGCTTCCCGGCGGCCTTCTTCGCCCGCTTCTCGCCCAAGACCGCCTACGACATGCTGGTCCAGGTGCCGGGCTTCACCATCCGCACCGCGACCACCGAGCGCGGTCTTGGTCAGGCAAGCGAAAACGTGCTGATCAACTCCGAGCGGGTTGCCGACAAGTCAGGCGGCGCGGTCCAGAAACTGAGGTTGACCGATTCCTCGTCGGTCGAGCGGATCGACCTCGTCGATGCGGCTCAGCTCGGGATCGCTGGCCTGTCCGGCCTCGTCGCCAACGTCATCCTCAAGAAGGACGTCGGCGGCAAGGGCCAGTTCACCTGGCAGCCGGAAGCGCGGGCGCATTATTCGCACCCCAATTTCTTCCGCGGGACGGTCAGCTACACCGACCGCGAAGGCCCTGTCGAATATACGCTCTCGGTCGACAACAGCGTCGCCAGCCGCGGCGCTTATGGCGGCCCCGACGATTTGATCTACGACTCCGGCGGAACCCTGATCGAGCGGCGCGTCGGCCGGCTGTTCTCCGACTTCGACCAGCCCAAGATGCGGGTCGGCACCAAGATCGACCTGCCCGGAAGTTCGGTCGCCAATTTGTCGGTCCAGTACGGGCCCTATTGGTATGATTTCGGCTCCTTCGAGAAGCGCCGCCGCGACGGGCCAGACGACCGCTTCCGCAACGTCGAGCAGACCCAGCGCGGCTACATGCTCGACTTCAACGGCGATTTTGAATTCGCGCTTGGACCCGGCCGGCTCAAGTTCATCGGCCTCCACCATTATGAGCATGAGCCGACCATCACCACGCAGACTACGGTGTTCGAAAGCGGGATCGACGACGACGGCATCCGCTTTTTCCGCGATGCCCATTTGCTCGAATTCATCCTGCGCAGCGAATATGGCTGGAAGACCGGCGCGAACGACTGGCAGGTCACGCTCGAGCGGGCCGTCAACACGCTCGACCAGAAGGGCGAATTGTTCCTCCTCTCATCCGACGGCGAGTTCGAGGAAGTGCCGTTCCCGGAGGGCTCGGGAGAGGTCGCCGAGCACCGCTACGAAGCGACGGCGACGTTTGGCCGGCCGCTGTCGCCCAAGCTCGATCTCCAGCTCGTCGCGGGCGGCGAAATCTCCAAGCTCGAGCGCCTCGACCGCGACGATCCGCCGCGCAAGTTCTTCCGCCCCAAAGGCAGCATTTCGCTCGCCTGGCGGCCGGCCGCGGATTGGGACACCAGCCTCAAGCTCAGCCGGCGCGTTGGCCAGATCAGCTTCTACGATTTTCTCGCCCAGCTGAACCTCAACGAAGAACGCGAAAATGCCGGCAACCCGGACCTCGTCCCGCCGCAAAGCTGGGAGCTGGAGGGCGAGGCGGGCAAGGAGCTCGGGGCGTGGGGCCGCGCGCGGCTCAAGCTGTTCTATCACCGCATCGACGACATCATCGACATCGTGCCCATCGGCGAGGACGGCGAGTCGATCGGCAACCTGCCCCGCGCGACGAGGATCGGCGGCGAGTTCACCAGCACCATTAACTTCGATCCGATCGGCTGGTCCGGGGCCAAGCTCGACCTTCGGCTCGCCGCAACCCGAAGCCGGGTCAAGGACCCGCTCACCGGAGAGCCGCGCCCGATCAGCGGGATCACCGATTATTCCGGCAACCTCAACCTTCGCCACGATATCGCTCGCACCGACATCGCCTGGGGCGGCGGCCTCAGCATCTACCACAACACCAAGAACTATTATCTGACCGAGGTCTTCCGCTCGTGGGAGGGACCGTTCTTCGGGAGCCTGTTCGTCGAGCACAAGGAAGTGCTTGGATTGAGCGTGCGCTTCACCGCCGGCAATCTCCCGGGCGGGCGGCACATCTTCAACCGCACCGTTTATGACGGATTCCGCGACTCCGCCCCGATCCTGTTCGTCCAGCGGCAGAAGCAAAAAATTGGACCGATCTTCACGCTGACCGTGAAGGGCAACTTCTAGGCGTTCACGGGCACCAGTGGATGTCGATCGGCTGCTCGGCCTCGGCCAGTACGCGGCCAATCGGAAGCTTCGAGCTTTGCCCGTCGGCAATCGCGCCTTCGAGCAATTCGCGCTTGTTCGCTCCGGTGATGGTGATGAGCACAGTGCGCGCGCCGAGGATCGCGGAGCGCGTCAAAGTGACCCGCGCCACTGGAGCATCGGCGGGCAGCGGGTCGGGCATCACCCCGATCGCGCGCCGCGCCTTGGGAGCGTCGAGCGCGGCCTGGAAATCGGGCCCCGCGAAAATCGACGCGGTGTGCCCGTCCGCGCCCATGCCGAGCCAGACGAGATCGGGCGGCCAGGAGAGGTCCTGGAGCCGGGCGTCGGCGGCATTACCCGCAAGCCGGTAGTCGTCGGCTTTTTCGGTGGTCAGCGGGATCACCCGTGCGCCCAAGGGAAGGAAAGCTTTGGCCAGCGCGCGGACATTGGCGAGGTCGTCGGTCACCGGCACCAGCCGGTCGTCGGTCGGGATGATTGAAACCCGCTTCCACGGCAATGTCTGGCGGGCGAGCGTCGCCCACACAGCCGGCCCGGTGCGGCCGCCCGGGAGCGCGATCAGGGCGTCGTTGCGGGCGCTGACCGCGCTGTCGACGATGAAGCCGACATCGCCCGCGACGGCCTCGGCCATCTCGTCGAGTGACTCATAGTCCCACCATTCAGCTTCGATCATTGCAGGAATTCCCCTTCGACAGGAGCGGGACCCCTAAAGGCTCGGCCGCGGCTTGGCCACGCCTATCGCCCAATATCGGCCTGGCGGTAACCGAACCACGCCGCGACCGGTACGCCGCGCGAATCGACCGCCGGCCGGAACTGGCCGCGCTGCATCACCAGGCTGCAGGTCCATTGGTCGGCTTGGGGATTGCCGAAGCCGCGCATCACGTCGCAGCGGCTCGGCCTTCCATTGGGCTCGATCCGGAGACGCAGGAAGATCATCCCGCCGCGCGGCCAGCTGCGCATGATCGCCGGCGGATAGTCGCGCGCGGTGATCCCCCGCACCAGCCGCGGCGGAACCGCCACTCCGCCACCGCCGCCGCCGGGCCCGCTTCCGCCGCGGCCGCTCCCGGTCCCGGTCCCGACTCCGCCCGAGCCGGTTCCCGGGCCGACGACGTTCGACGCGCCCTGGGTCGCCTCGGCGCCCTGGCGTGGCGTTTCCGCGACAACCACGGGATTGGGAATTTGCGGCGGAACCACCGGCTTGGGCGCCACCACTGGTGTCGCCTCGCTCTCGATATTCTTGGGTGACGATCCGCCCTCTCGCTCCTTGGGCCGGTCCGGCGAAGGTTGCGGCGCCGGCGGAGGCGGCGGCGGCGGCACGCTCAGCGGCTCGACGATATCGATGATCTCCAGGGCATCCTGCGGATCGGGCAGCGCGATCGTCCCAGACAGGTTGAGCAGCGCGAAGATCAAGGCCGCGTGAATCGCGAGCACCGCCGCGATCGCGCCGGTCCTGTCCCTGGTGCTCAGTGCTGGCCGATACATCGTTTCAGGAAACGCCGAGTCCGCTGCCGAAGTTGCGGAGCGCCAACGATCGCACCCGCGCCAAAGCCGTTCCTATCTGGGACATCATGGTCAACGAGCTGTTAAAGAATGTTAAAAAATCCTTGCCCTTGTTTGGCTAATGGGCTCTAAAAAAACGGGAAAAGCTACCCTCGATTCGTGGCGTTTCCAATGGGGATGGGGGCCCCGGACGGATGGCGATTGCTCGCAATTTGGGTTTCGGCCACGGGCCGCGTTGGCGTTTCCTACTCGGTGCCGCGGCGCTTGCCGCGCCCGGCGCGGCTCACGCCCAGTCGGCGACCGACATCCTTCCGCCAACGCGCGAGGAAGTCACCCGGCCGGTGACCCCGCCGACCGACCGGCGCGGTCCGGGCCTGGAGGTCGAGGGCGGGTTCGAACGCTCGCCCTGCGCACTCGACAGTCCCGATTTCGCCGCCATTCGATTCACCCTCAAAGGGGTCGAGTTCGAAGGGCTGAAGCAGGTTTCGCCGGGCGAGCTCGAGCCGGCTTATTCCACGCTCGTCGGTCAGGAACTCCCGATCGCGAGCGTCTGCGAAATCCGCGATCGCGCCGCGACCATCCTTCGCGACCAGGGTTATATTGCCGCGGTCCAGATCCCCGAACAAAGGATCGAGGACGGGGTCGTCCGTTTCCGCGTGCTGATGGCGCACCTCACCAAGGTCCAGGTCCGCGGCGACGCCAGCGGGGCCGAGGCGATCATCGCCGGCTACCTCAATCGACTGACCGAGGAAGAGGTGTTCAACCGCTTCCAGGCGGAGCGCTATCTGCTGCTGGCCAGCGACATCCCCGGCTATCTGGTGCGGCTGACCCTGCGTCCCGCCGGGACCGCCCCTGGCGAAGTGATCGGCGACGTCACCGTTCAGCGCACCGCCGCCTTCGCCGACGTCAACATCCAGAATTACGGCTCGCGCGAGCTTGGCCGCTGGGGCGGACTGCTTCGCGGCCAGCTGTTCGGTCTTACCGGCCTCGGCGACCGGACCACCCTGGCGTATTTCACCACCAGCGATTTCAAGGAGCAAAGAACGGTCCAGCTCGGCCACGACTTCCGGCTCGGAAGCGAAGGCCTCAACATCGGCGGGACCTTCACTTATGCCTGGGCCAAGCCGACCGTCGAGGACGACTTCAACGACGACGTCGACATCGAAGCCCGTACCCTGCTCGCGACCATCCAGGCCGAATATCCGCTGATCCGCAGTCTCTCGCACACGCTTCGCGGAGGCATCGGACTCGACATCGCCAACCAGGACGTCGAGCTCGAGAATATCGATTTGACCCGCGACCGCCTGCGCGTGGCCTTCCTCCGCCTCGGGCTCGACGCGATCGACGACGAGTTCGACAATGCCGCCTTCACCCTGGCCGAGCCGCCTTGGCGGATTTCCGCCATCGCCGAGGTTCGGCAGGGGCTGCACATCCTCAATGCCACGCCCGATTGCGGACCGACCGGAGCGGGCTGTCTCGGCGTCGGCAACGTTCCCCCGAGCCGGCTCGAGGGCCAGTCGGACGCGACCGTCCTTCGCGGCACCTTTTACGGCGAGCTACGGCCGATGCCCAAGGTCACGTTCGCGCTCGGCGCGCGCGGCCAATATGCCTGGAAGCCGCTGTTGAGCTTCGAGGAATTCTCGGCCGGCAACTATACAACCGGCCGCGGCTACGACCCCGGCTCCCTGCTCGGCGACCGCGGCTTCGGAACCCAGCTCGAGCTTCGCTACGGGACTCGAATCCCGACCAGCGCCAAACGCCCGGCGATCGAGGGCTTCGTGTTCTGGGACCACTCAGCGGTCGGCAACGAGGACCGCTTGGTCGAACTCGACCAGTCCAACCATCTCGACAGTGTCGGGGGCGGCGCGCGCGTCGTGTTCGACCGCTTTTCGCTCGATGCGACCCTCGCTCTTCCGATGACCAAGGTCGGCCTTGACGACAAAAAGCCCGATCCCCGTTTCCTCATTTCGCTGACCAGCCGCTTGTGGCCATGGAGTTACAAATGACGCCTGCTTGTAATGCGTATCGCGCGTATCGACCGCTGAAGGGCCGCCGAAACCAGCTTGCGACCACCGCCGCCCTGGCAATCGCCATCGCGCTCGCCAATCCCGATCGGGCATGGGCGCAGTTCAATGGCTCCGGGACGCCAGCATCTGGAACGGTATCCGGCGTCGGCACGAATAATATCGTCGTCGGCAGCTCGACTGCCACGATCGACTGGACGGCGACGACCAACGATTTCCTTCCGTCGAACGCGACCCAAGGTTTCAGCTCGACTACCCTGAGCGATTATACCGTCCTCAACCGCATCACTCCAGCGGACCCGAACAATCCGATCCAGCTCAATGGCACGCTGACGTCCACGGTCATGGGCGGCTCGACGGGCGGCAACATCTGGTTCTACGCGCCGAGCGGAATTCTGATCGGCTCGGGCGCGGTGATCAATGTCGGCGGGCTTCTTTTGACCTCGCTGACCATCGACAGCTGGTCCGCCGACTCCAGCGGATTTACAGCCGACTTTTCGAAGCAGGTCGGCGACGGCGGGACGATCACCAACAATGCCACTGGCTTAGGCGGGCTGACCGCGAGCAACTATATCGCGATCGTCGCTCCGCGGGTCGTACAGGCGGGTGAGATCCGGGTCGGCCAGTCGGCGGCCTTGGTTGCCGCTGAAAACCTGACCATGACCATGGACCAGGGCCTGTTCAACATCGAGGTCGACGTCGACGGCGGCACGAACGACGGCAACGGCATCGTCCACAGTGGATCGACCACCGGCCCGACGACGGGCCAAAACATCTATATGGTCGCGGTTCCGAAAAACCTGGCGCTGACCATGTTGCTTGGTGGCACGATCGGGTTTGACGCGACATCGGCGACCGAGCTCAACGGCCGGATCATCCTGTCGTCCGGCTGGGCCCCCAATTACGACATCAACGACGAGCTGTATTTCTCGACGTATAGCCCCGAAACCAAGAACGCCAGCATCGACATCGGACCGGGCACCTTCACCTCAGACGTCACCGCTATCGCGACCCAGAGCGTGTCCGCCATCGCCGACACCGGGTCGATCGATTTCGCCGGAGACATCATCTTCCAGTCGACGTTCGGGGCGGTCAGCCTGGAAGCAACCGGCGGCAACAATATCACCGTCGGCGATTTCGCCGGGCTTTATACGTTCGCCGACCCCAATCTGGGCGAAAATGGTGGCGGCGACGTGACTATCGACGCCGATCTCGGCGGATCGATCGACATCGTCGGCAATCTCTACATCGACGTCAGCGCTATTGTCGCGAGCGGCGATGCCTCCGGCGGCACCGTGACCATCGAGGCGACGAACAATAGCTCGATCACGACCGGTGGCGTCACCATTCTTGCGAATGCCCAGGCCGGCGATAATGGCGATGGTCCAGGCGGGGACGCCACCGGCGGTGACGTGCTGATTCGGTCCGCTTCAGGAGGCTCCATTTCGACCGGGGAAGTCTTCGCCAACGTCAGCGGAACCGGGGGCGACACGCTTCTCGATGGTTATAGCGGAGGCCGCGGCGACGGCGGCACGTTCAACATGGTATCAGGCGAAGGTACGATCCTGCTCGATGGCAGCCTCACCGTTTTCGCGAATGGCACCGGCGGCCAAGGCGGCGCGGGCGTCGAGGATGTCGGGGGCACCGGCGAAGGCGGCGAGGCCCGTCTGTTCAGCGAGGGAACCAGCGGAGGAATCACGGTCAACGGCTCGGTCGACATGTTCGCGGGCGGCTATGGCGGAGAGGGCCACACCGGCGGCTTCGGACAGGGCGGAAAGACCGGCATCAGCGCGGTCGGGGGGACCATCGACGTCAACGGCCCGATCCAGCTTTTCGCTGAGGGCGTGGGCGGCGATGCGGCCGAAGGATTCGGCGGCATGGGCGGCGACGGCACCGGCGGGCTTACCTACATCGAGGCCGACACCGTAGTAGAGGGCAGCACCGTCTATAGCGCCGGCACGATCACGGGTGGCAACGCGACTCTCAATTCGGACGGCCACGGCGGAACGGGCGGCGCGGGTAACGGCGACAACATCGCCGCGGGAACCGGCGGCACTGGCACTGGGGGAACCTATTCCGGGTTCGACACCGCAGGCAGCTATGTCCTCACGGACGCCGCGGGTGGCTCGGTTACCCTTGCCAATGTCAACATGAGCGCCTCCGGCTTCGGCGGGACCGGAGGGCTGGGCGGCACGGGCCAGGTCGGCGGCGACGGCGGAACCGGCTACGGCGGGACCGCGCAGGCAGGGAACTACAACCCCAACGAAGTCACCGACCGGACTGGAATCTCGGACTTCGCCGATCTGACGGTGATCGCCGCGGGCCAAGGCGGCGCCGGCGGCGCTGGCGACAATGGCGATGGCGGCGCGGACCATGGCGACGGTGGCGATGGCATCGGCGGCTATACGCTTCTGTCGGTTTCCGGAACGACCATCGCCAATAATGTCCTGCTGATCGCGGACGGCATCGGCGGGGTCGGGGCCAATGGCGGCGACGGCAACGTCAACTTTGGAGAATTCATCGATGTCGGCGTGGTCGAAATTTACGTCGCGCCCGACAGCGAGGCCATCATCACCGGCAATATCGACGCGAGCGCGCATGGTATCGGCGGCGCCGGACTGACTGGAAACGGCGGCGACGGCTATGGCGGCGAGGGTTATTTGACCGTTGCGGCCGGCGGCACGCTCGACGGCGGCGACGACGGCAATGACGGACGCCTTCGGGGCGGCAACGTCATCGTCCGCGCTCGCGGCGAAGGCGGCGCGGGCGGCTCCAACGGCGGTGCCGGCGGCACCGGTTTCGGCGGCGACGTCAGCCTGGATGTCGCTGGCTCAATGAAGATGAGCGATCTACAGATGATCTTGCGTGGAGTTGGCGGAGCTGGGGGCAGCGGCGCCAATGGCGGCGACGGCGGCGACGGCTTCGGCGGAAACCTCTTGTTCCAAATCGGCGGCTCAGCCGACCTGCTCAACGTGCTGGGGCTCGCGATCGGAGAAGGCGGGAATGGCGGCGTTGGGACGGATGGCGACGGCGGCGACGGCGGCATTGCATTCGGCGGCGACACCCAGACCGTGGTTCAGGGAAGCCTGATCGCCGAGTCGTGGCAGACCTTTGCGCGAGCGTTCGGCGGCGATGGAGGAACCGGCTCAACCGACGGTCTTGGCGGTGATGCTTTTGGCGGGACAGCGTCGATCGACGTTCTTTTCGGCGCCACGGTCGATATTGTCGGCGTGCCGTCACCCAATACGCCGGACGGCATCTTCCTCGCCAACGCCACCGCATTTGGCGGCAACGGATCGGATGGCGGCGACGGTTTCGGCGGCGAGTTCGACGGTAACGATCGACGGGACTGTCGATACGAGCAGCATTCAGGTCACCGCCTCCGGTTTCGGCGGAATCGGCACCAGCGGCGCGGGCGGCGACGGGTTTGGCGGCACCTCCAACCTGATGGTCTCGGGAACGCTGAATACGGTCGACGGCTTCATGGGCAATGGCGGCTACGGCGGCTGGGACACCGTGGACGATCCCGATCATCTGCTGGCCGGCGGCGTCAGCTTTGGCGGAGACGGCTTTGGCGGCGAGAGCAACGTCACCGTCACCGGGACCATGACCATCGCCGGCGAGTTCAACATCCTGACGATTGGCCTAGGCGGCGACGCCACCGGCGCGGATGGAATTGGCGGATCGGCCTTTGGCGGAGACGTCACGATTAACGCGGTCAACGGCGGTTCAATCACCGGCGCCGGCGGATTCCTGGTCGAGACCCACGCGACGGGCGGCGACGGCGACTTCGCCGGAAGCGCGTTCGGCGGGTCGATCACCATCAATTCGGACTCGGGCGAATCGGGAATTCTGACCGAGATCGACCTCGGCCATCTGACGCTGCTCGCTAACGGTACATTGGGTGCCGGCGGCGGAGTCGAGATTGCCGGCCAGGGCGGGGCTATCAATCTCAATGCGTGGGGCGGGAGCATCGCTGCCGACACGCTCGACGCCGACGTCGCGGGCACCACCGGCGGCGGCACCTTCCGACTCGAGACTGGCTTGGGCTTCGACAGCCAGATCGGAAGCGCAGCGTTCGGCACTTTTGGCGTATCCGCCCACGGCGATTCGAGCGGCGGAACTGTGGAGGTCGTGGCGATTCAGGGCACGGCCGCCGATCTCGGAGTCGCGACGATCAACGCGACCGGCCCGAGCGGAACGATCACCCTGCAGGCCGGCAATGCGGACACGACCGGCGCAATTAACGCGCAGTCGATGGATCTGACCTCCGACTGGCTTTATCTCACCACCATTGGCGGCGGGACGATCGGCGTTGTCGACTCGATCGACGCTTATGCGGCGTCCGGATTCACCATCGGCGACGTCTCCGCCGGCGGGGATGTCGACCTCGAGACGCTCGGCCTTGCGCTGTTCCAGGGCAGGCTGAGCGCCCCGACCATCACCGTCACGTCGAACGACATCGAGATCGTCGACGGCGCATTCCTCGGGGAATTTGGCGTCACCACGCTTCTGACCCTCAACGCGGTCAACGACGTCGGGGTCTATCTCGGCGACTTCCTCGACCCCCTGCCGTTAGGCGCTTACTCGCTCGGCGAAGATGGCGACATCGAGGCGCTGAACGTCGTCATCAATGGTTTGAGCACAAACGTAGAAACGGCGGCTCCAAACATCTTTGTAGGCGATAATGAGATTCAGGGGACTCTCTTCTCGTCACAGAGCGAGCCCTTTGGAACCGCGTCGGTGACCCTCAACACCGCGAGCTCGATCATCGTCACGGGATACGTCGATTACTACAATGCCTCGGCGACCGACACGCTGACGCTCAACGCCGGTGAGAACATCATCATCGACACCGACACCGGTACAATCGCCATGTCCGCACCGAACCAGGTTGAGGGCTTTTACCCATCAGGCCAGCTGGTTCTCAATGCGGATAACGTTTGGGTCGCTCAAGCCTCGATCATCGATCAGTTGCTCGTCGATCCGAATTTCGCCGGCCGCGACGCCGCGCTGGCAGTCAACGACGGCTCGCCCGATCCGCTCGGCTCCATCATCGCCGGCGGGGTCAGCGTCAGCTTCAGCGAGACCTTCCTGGTCCAGAACAGCAACACTTCTGCCGACATGGGCGGGATCACCGTCGGCGACGACGGGCTCACCATCACCACCACCGGCAATGGACCGGGGGACATGTATATCTACGCGCGCCAGGAGAAGTCCGACGGGACCGAAGTGATCAACCAGGAGTTTGCGGAGACTGTTCCTGTCGCGACTCCGGGCAGCAGTTTCACAGCAAATTCCGCGGTCAACGAGTGCCCGGCATCGACCTGCCTGGCGCCGCCGCCACCGCCGCCGCCTCCGCCGCCGCCACCGCCGCCGCCACCGCCGCCGCCTCCACCACCGCCGCCGCCGCCTCCACCGCCGCCGCCGCCACCTCCGCCGCCGCCTCCGCCGCCGCCTCCGCCTCCGCCGCCGCCGCCGCCACCTCCGCCGCCACCGCCGCCGCCACCTCCGCCGCCGCCACCGCCGCCGCCGCCGCCACCGCCACCTCCTCCGCCACCGCCTCCTCCGCCGCCACCGCCGCCGGTCGAGGGCCCGGAATCGGTGCTCGGACCGATCGATTCGATGGCGCCGCCGTCCGAAGAGGCGCAAAGGGAAGAGGAAAAGAAAGCGGTCGAAAAGGGCCGCGACGAGGAATCGCAGGAAGAAGAGGAAGAGGAAGGCCAGTCCGAGGGCTTCGACGCCTCGACGGGCTCGTTCAACACCGGTCCGGTGAACCTCGATTCGAATATCTACGACCCGGTGACAAGCGGTGGCGACGGAACCATCGCCGAAGTCCCCGAGGAGCGTTGATCAAAGGAACAGGCTCATGCGTACATCGATCCTAGCAATCGCAGCGGCGACCGCCGCTTCCGCCGCCTCGAGCCCGGCCGCCGCGGCTCCGATCAGCGTCCGCGACAGCTTCCGAATCGGCACCGGCGGGACGACCTTCTGCTCGGCCCAGAGCAATGCCGTCGACAAGGTGCTGACCAGCATGTTCGACAGCGCCTATGCGATCACCTGCCGCGACGCCGCGCTTCCAGTCGGAAAGCTGTACAAGCTGCGCGATCTTGCAAGCGCTCCCGGCCGGCTCGCTGCGGCCCGCGCCAACGAGGTCAATTGCGGCGCCGCAAGGACCGAGGCGCTCGCCGGGCTCGGCCAGGTCGAGGTCATCGATTGCAAGCTCAAGGACATCGATGTCGGCTACCGCGCCTACCAGTACCGCCAGGGCCGCAACTTCTTCGCGGTCGAGGGCCTCGCGGGCTATGACACGGCGCTCACCCTTGCTCTTCGCAGCCTGGTCGCCGACGCCCCGGTCAAGGGCGACGTGTCGATCGCGACCACCGGGGTCGGCGACCCGGTTGCCTTCGCCCGGGTCCAGGCGGGAACGCTGGATCCGGCCAAGGCGCTCGCCGAGGCCTATCGCCGCAACAATGCCGGAAGCTATGCCGAATTGGCCGAATTCTTCGCCGCGGTCAGCAGTTCCGACGAAGCGCCGCTGAGCCGCACCGAGGCGCTGGTCAACGAGGCGCTGCAGAAATCGAACCTCGGACGCGCCGAGGAGGCGGAAGCCTTGTTCGCGCGCGCCGCGCAACAGGGCGGCGGCGACCCGATCGTCACCCGCCGGATCCGCAATTACCGCGCCATTCACGAGCTCAACCTGGGCGATCCCAAAGGCGCGATCGAAGAGCTGGAGAAGTCGATGCCCACGACGGTCTCCGCGGTTGCCGGAAGCAGCGGCACGGGCCCGGCGACGTCGGCGACAATCGACGATGCGATGGCCAAGCGGCTCAACGCCGAATCGCGCGTCGGGCTTCAGCTCGGCGCCCAGGCGGACGAGCTTCTGCCGGTCGAAAAGGCCGAGATTCTCGATGGCCAGGCGCTCCAGCTGCGCGGCACCGCTCTGCGCCTCCTCGATCGGGACGCGGAAGCCAGCGTGGCGCTTCGCTCGGCCGACCAGCGACTCCAGGCGGTGCGGGGCGGCAAGGTCGCATCGATCATCTGGATGCGCGCGCAAATCCTCGGCGATCTCGCCGCGATCGCCGAGCACGGAGGCAATGGCAGCGAGGCCGAGCGGCTCTATCGCGAAGGCGTCGCGCTGCTCGAGATCAACTATCCCGGATCGGCCGCCTTGCTCAACGCCAGGGCGCGCCTCGCCGGCTATCTCGCCCGCACCGGGCAGCTTGCCTTGGCGGAGGAAATGTTCCGCGCGATCGTTCAGTCGCAATCGGACTCGAGCAATCTTCCGCCGACTTTCGCCAACGTCCTCAAGCCCTATGTCGAACTGCTTCTGAAGCGCGAGAACGACCCGGCCGCGATCGCCGAGATTTTCGCCGCGACCCAGCTGATGGTCCGCCCGGGCCTCGCCCAGACCCAGGCGGTTCTGGCGCGCGAGCTCACCGGCGGCACCGACGAAGCCTCGCGCCTGTTCCGTCAGGCCGTGTCGCTCAGCCGCCAGGTCGAGCGAGCCAGGATCGAGCTTGCCCGGTTCAACGACCTGCCCAAGCCGACGCCCGAGGAAATCGTCCGCGCCCGGGCGATCCGGGCAACCCTCGCCCAGAGCGAGCGCGAGCAAGTCGCGACTCAGTCCGCACTTGCCTCCTTCCCGCGGTACCGCGCGGTCGCCGGCGAAGTGATCCCGCTCGCCGACTTCCAGAAGACGCTTCGCCCCGGCGAAGCTTATTACCGGATGACCGTGGTCGGGGCCGACGTTTTCGCAATCTTCGTCACGCCGAGCTCGGCCAAGGCGGTCAAGCTCGCGGTCACCGCCAAGCAACTGAGCGAGGAAGTCGACGCGCTCCGCGAGACCATTTCGACCGTCGAGAACGGGCAGCGCATGACCTTCGCGTTCGACGTCGGCCTCAGCCACGCCATCTACCAGCAATTGTTCGCTCCGTTCGGCGGCGACCTCGCAGGCATCTCGCACCTCATCGTCGAGCCCGACGGGGCGATGCTACGGCTTCCCCCGAACCTGCTGGTGATGGACCAGGCCTCCGTCGACACCTACACCAAGCGCGCCGCGGCGGGCGGTGAGGCCGCGGAGTTCGATTTCCGCGGGATCCGCTGGTTCGGGCGCGACCGCGATATCTCCACTGCGGTGTCGCCGCGCTCCTTCGCGCAGCTTCGCAACGCCCCGCCCTCCAGCGGTGCCAAGGAATATCTCGGCCTTGGCAATAATACGCCGCCCAAGGAGCTGGTCGAAGCCGCGGTGCGGGCGTCGCTGGACCGCGATTGCGTGCTCCCGCTCGCCTCCTGGTCGCAGCCGATCGCCGCCACCGAGCTTCACACCGCCGGCGACATCTTCCGCCGGGTCGATCCCAATGGCGTGCTCGTCCTCACCCAGGACGATTTCACCGACACCAGCCTCAAGCAGCGAACAGACCTCGACGATTATCGGATCATCCATTTCGCGACCCACGGCGTGGTCACGGCCCGAGCGGCCAAGTGCGCGGCCCAGCCGGCTCTCTTGACCAGCTTCGGCGACGAGGATTCGGACGGTCTCCTGACCTTCCGCGAAATCTTCGACCTCGATCTCGACGCCGACCTGGTGATCCTTTCCGCCTGCGACACCGCCGGCACCGCGAGCGCGGCGGCGACTCGCGCCGCAGGGCTCGCGAGCGGCGGCGACGTGGCCCTCGACGGGCTCGTGCGCGCCTTCGTCGGCGCTGGCGGGCGCATGGTCATCGCCAGCCACTGGCCGGTCCCGGACGATTTCAACGCGACGCAGCGGCTGATCGCGGGATTGTTCTCGCCTCAGCCAGGAATGCCGACGGCGCGCGCCTTGAGGCTGTCGCAGCAGGCACTGATGGACGAGGCCGACACCTCGCACCCATTCTACTGGTCGGCCTTCGCCATCGTCGGCGACGGCGAGGCGCCGATCATCCGCGCGCCGAAGCAGGCGATCGCCGAAGCGAAGTGAAATAAGACAAGGCCCGGCGCCTCTTACGAGACGCCGGGCCCGGTCGCCCCACCTTCAAAAACAGCTAATCGTCAGGGATTGGGCGTATCGGCGCAGCGGCAGGTCGTGACCCGCGCGGTACGCGGCTTGCGCGCCGGGGCCGCCGGCGGAGCGGCCGTATCAGTCGTCGCAGCTGCCGGCGAAGCGGGCACTTCGGCGGAGGCCAGAACCACCGGGCGCTCCTTCGCCGGGGTGGCAGGCGCCGGCGATTTCGCCGGCTCGGCGACGGCACCCGTCGCAAGGCCAAGCGCGCTGGCGGCAATGAACATCAGGCGGGCGTCCATGGTTACCTCCATTGAGAACGCCTGCTTGTGCGACTCACACAGTTTCCGCCCGATTTCGGTAATTGGTTAAGAACTGCGAAGGCATAGCGCGAAAAACGAACGCCCTGCCGACTCCTCCGTGATGATTTTGTCGAATTATCAATGGCTTGGCGATTCAGGACTTGATGCGCTTTGTTGACTCTCCGTTAACCCGGGGCCAGAACGGCCTGCTTTTTTTTAAAGGCATGGGGGCACATCATGGCGACAGCCACTACCAATCCGACCACCGGCAATCCGAACAACCGCAAGCTTCTCCTCACCTGCGCGATCGTCGTCGCAGTCGGCCTGGGCGCCTATGGCCTTGGCCGGGTCTATCCGCCGCTCGGGCCCAGCGAGGGCACCGTCGCTCCGGCGGACCGCTACGTTTCCTCGCAGGTCGGGGAAGGCGACGTCACGCTCGGCGACACCGCCGTGGCCGAGCTGATGCAGACGGACGTGTTCGAGCTGATGGTTAACGATCCCAATTTCCGCGCGCTCGCCGCGAGCCCCGGGTTCCGGTCGCTCGCCTCTCAGCCGCAGGTGATGGCCGCCGTGATGGCCAATCCCTCGGCGTTCAGCGCGCTCGCCAAGCAACCGCAGTCGTTCGACGCGCTGGCTCGGACGGCGGAGCTGGCGCGTGCGGCGGCACCGCAGGCGCGGCAGGCAAGCGCGGGCTTGATGAACGCGATTGCGGGCCACTCGGCGGCGCTTGAGGCGCTCGCCAGGCATCCCGACGCGCTGTCGGCGATCGCTCGCAACGCTCCGGCCTTCGCCAATCTGGCTGCCAACGCCAACGCCTTCCGCGATGCCGTGTCCAAGGCGGCTTCGGATGCGCGTTTCGCGAGCAATGCGGCAGCGTTCCAGCGTATCGCCAACGATGCCAGGGCGATGGAGGCCATCGGGCGCGATCCGGGCGTGTTCAGCGGGATTGCGGCCAATGCCGGAGCGTTCAAGTCGCTCGCTGGCCAGCCACAGGGGCTCGCCGCAGCGGTCAATAGCGCCGCCGCCGCCGCTCGTCAGATGCAGTCGGCTGGAATCTCCAATTCGGCCATATTGGCGCTAACCGGGCATTCCAACGGTTTGGCCGCGCTGTCGGCGCAGCCGCGCGTGCTCGAAGCGATTGCCGGCCATTCCAAGGCCTTCGAAGGCCTGTCGAGGCATCCGCAGGCATTGGAGGCGATCATGGCCAACGGCCGCCAGTTCAGCAGCTTCGCCAACAACGCCAACGCGTTCCGCCAGGCGGCTTCCAACGCGGCTGCCGATGCACGCTTCGCCAGCAATGCCGCCGCGTTCCAGCGGCTGGCCAACGACGCCGTGGCGATGCAGGCGCTTCAACGCGACCCGAAGGTGTTCTCGGCGATCGGCAACCAAGCCGTCGCCTTCGCCTCGCTGGCGCGCAACGCGCGCGAGTTCAGCCCGAAGATGATGAATGCCATCGGCGCCAATGCCGCGGCGTTCGGACGCCTGGCAAGCAACGCCTCGCAGCTCACCAATGCCGCGCGCTCGCTTCAGGCCCTCGACGCTCACTCGCTGCTCGCCGCTTCGGCGGCCTCGGGGCGACTCAACGCGGCCGCGCAGCAGGCGGTTCTCGCCAACCCGCACGCCTTTACGGCGATGCTGGCCAACCCCAAGGCGTTTGAAGCGATCGCGGGACGGCATCAGGCGGTCGCCCTATTGGCGGCCAATCCGAAGGCTCTGGAGGCGATCGCGCGGCAACCCAACCTTGCCGCTGTGATGGCCAATCCGAACTTCTCGGCGGCGCTCAATCAGGCCGGGGCCAATAGCGGCCTAGCCGCACGGTAGGCCCACGACCGGGGGGAGGTTCATGGGGTCCGGGCGCCGGCTCGCTCAACGCGGGCTGGCGCTCGGCCTCTTTCTCTCGCCCGCGATCGCCTTCGCCCAACCCCAGTCGAGCCCCCCTCCCCCACCGCCGCCGGCCGAGGATCCAACGGTCATGGTCGAGGATCCCGATGCGGTCCCGCCGCCGCCCGACAGCGAGCCGCCGGCCGAACCGGTCACGCCCGCTCCGACCGATCCCGACGCCCCGCCCATCACCGACCAGCAGGAAGGTCCCGACCACGTCCCGCCCGACAGCTCGGGCTTTCGCCTCTCGACGCTCGAGACCAAAAACCTCTCGCTGCTCTACATCGACCCGATGCAGACCTATCTCACGCCCTATATCGGTCGGGCGTTCGAGCTTGGCCTGGCGTTCCACGAAAAGGTCTTCCGGTGGAAGCCGTGGGACCGGACGACGGTGCTGCTCAAGGACTTCTCCGATTACGGCAATGCCGCGGCGCTCGCGAGCCCAAGCAACATGGTGCTGCTCGACGTCGCGCCCTTGTCGCTGTCGATGGAGACCTTCTCTCCGGGCGAGCGGTTCTTCACCCTGACCAACCACGAGCTCGCCCACGTCGCCGCAATTGACGTGTGGAACAAGCAGGACGCGTTCTGGCGGCGGTTCCTTGGCGGAAAGCCGGCGCCTATCCAGAAGCATCCGGAATCGATCCTCTACAATTTCCTCACGTCCCCGCGGAACCTGACCCCGCGCTGGTACATGGAGGGCAGCGCGGTGTTCTTCGAGACGTGGATGGCGGGCGGCCTCGGGCGAGCCCAGGGCGCCTATGACGAAATGGTGTTTCGCGCCAAGGTCCGCGACGACCAGCGCTTCTATTCGCCGCTGGGGCTCGAAAGCGCCGGGACCAACGTCGACTTCATGGTCGGCGCCAACTCCTATCTCTACGGCACCCGCTTCTTCTCGTACCTCGCCCTCACCTACGGCGTCGAGAAGACGGTCGAGTGGCTTCGGCGCCCCGAGGATTCCAAGGCTTTTTACTCCAGCAATTTCGCCCACGTGTTCGGCCGCTCGCTCGATTCGGTGTGGGACGAGTGGATCGCGTTCGAGCACAAGTTCCAGAAGGACAATCTCGACGGCCTCGCCAAATATCCGCTGACCGAGGTCCGGCACCTCTCGCCGCAAGGGCTCGGCTCGATGTCGCGCGGCTTCGTCGACCCCAAGACCAACAGCCTGATCGCCGCGGTCCGCTATCCCGGACGCATCGGTTTCCTCGGCAGGATGGACCTCGCGAGCGGCAAGATGAAGCCGCTGACCGACCTCAAGGGCATGATGCTCTACAAGGTGACCAGCGTCGCCTTCGACCCCGACAGCCGGACCGCTTTCTACACCGACCAGAATTATGCCTATCGCGAGCTGATGGCGATCGACGTCGATACCGGCCGGAAACGGCGCCTGCTGACCGACGCCCGGATCGGCGACCTCGCCCTCAACCACGCGGACAAGAGCCTGTGGGGCCTGCGCCACCAGAACGGTTTCGTGACCCTGGTCCGACTGCCGCCGCCCTATACCAGCTTCAACCAAGTCAAGACCTTCCGCTACGGCGAAATCGTGTTCGACCTCGACATCTCGCCCGACGGCGAGCTGATCGCGGCCTCCTACAGCACGGTCGACGGCAAGAATTCGGTCAAAGTCTGGAAACGTTCGGATATCGAAGCGGGCGACAGCGACAGCCCTGTTGCAACGCTTGCGCTGGAGCCCTCGCTGCCCGAGAATTTCACCTTCACTCCGGATGGGAAAGCGCTGCTCGGCAACAGCTATTATACCGGCGTTTCCAACGTCTTCCGGTTCGATATCGCAACCCAGAAATATGACGTCCTGACCAACGCCTCGACGGGCTTCTTCCGGCCCATGCTCCAGCCCGACGGGACTCTTCTGGTCTATGATTATGCCGGCGACGGCTTCAACCCGTCGATCGTCACGCCCGAGGTGCGCGAGGACCTTGCCAACGTCCGCTTCCTCGGCACCGAGGTGATCAAGAAAAACCCCGAGCTCAAGGAATGGGGAGTCGGCTCACCCGCCAAGGTGCCGCTGGACTCGCTCGTCACCCAGCGGGATTTCTACAACCCGACCGGGCGGATGCGCTTCGACGCCCATTATCCGATCGTCTCGGGATACGCGCGCAAGCCCGCGTTCGGCTATTATGTCCATGTCGCCGATCCGCTGCAGTTCCGCCAGCTGAGCATCAGCCTCGCTTATTCGCCGTTCAAGGTGACAGGCGGGCAGAAATTCCACGCCAATGTCGAGTTCCAGACGCCCAACTGGAAGCTGCAATATTGGCACAACCTCGCCGACGTCTATGACCTCGCCGGCCCGGTGCTGCGCAGCCGCAAGGGCGACGCCTTCCTGGTAAGCTACTCCAAGCCGGTGATCTACGACCCGCCGCGCCAGCTCGACGTCTTCGCCTCCGCCGCGGCCTATTTCGGGCTGGAACAGCTTCCCGGCGCACAAAACGTCCTCAGCCCCAGGGAAATCCGCTCGGCCGAAGTCGGCGTTCGCTACACCAATATCGAGCAGTCGCAGGGCTCGGTCGACCGCGAGAAGGGCTTTGCCGCGCGGATCGCCGCGGGCGGCGACGAGGCACAGGGCAAGCTCTTCCCCAAGCTCCACGGCGGGTTCGACGTCGGCACCGCTTTGCCCTGGGGCAACAGCTCGACCTGGCTCTACGTCCATGCCGGGGCTGCCGGGGGCAAGAAAGAGAGCCCGCTCGCCGCTTATTATTTCGGCTCGTTCCGCAACAATTATGTCGATGACCGGGCGGTCAAACGCTACCGCGAGCTCGAGAGCATGCCGGGGTTCGAGATCGACGAGATCGCGGCACGCCGCTTCGTCAAGGCGACCGGCGAGATCAACCTTCCGCCCGTCCGTTTCGCCGAGGTCGGCGTCCCCGCTTTCTACCTCGGCTTCATCCGCCCGGCGGGCTTTGCAAGCGTCATGGCGGCGGTGACTCCGGAGGGCGACAAGCGCACCTACCAGAGCGTCGGCGGTCAACTCGACCTCGCTTTCACAATCGCGCTGAGGCTGCCGATGGTCCTCTCGATTGGCGCCGCCGCCGGCTTCGAGGACGGGCATTACCGCAAGACCGAATGGCTCGCATCGTTGAAGATCATGTAGGGGCGTAGTCATGGAGTGGCTGATTAGCGGGTCCGCCCATTGGGCCCTGGCCTTGTTCCCGGTGCTCGTGCTCCTGGGCGTGTTCGCCTGGCTCGACGCCTTCGCGCTGATGCGCAAGCGCGAGCTGATCCTGCTCCTCCTGCTCGGCGGCCTCGGCGCAGTCTTCGCTTATCCGATCTCCGGCGGCATGCTCGACACGCTTCCCATCGGCTTTTCCACCTACAGCCGGTTCATCGCGCCGTGGATCGAAGAGGCCATCAAGGGTGCATTCGTCATAATATTATTTCGGATGAACCGTATAGGTTACAAACTTGATGCGGTCCTTAGCGGTTTCGCGATCGGTGCTGGCTTCTCGGTAGTCGAAAACATTCTCTATCTGACGCTCTTCCCGGATTATGGGATTGGAACCTGGCTGGTTCGAGGGTGCGGGACCGCTTTGATGCACGGGACGACCACGGCCCTGTTTGCGGGAATCGCGCACGAATTCGCCGAGCGCGAGCATCGCGACCCGTCCCACCGGTTCGATTTCCGGCTGTGGTGGTTCGTCCCCGGCTATCTCGTCGCCGTCATCCTTCACACCATCTTCAACCAGTTCCCGCACGCGCCGCTGGCGGCGATGCTCGGGGCGCTGGTCGTAACCCCGCTGGCAATCATGGCCATTTTCCATTTCGGACACTCGGAGGCGTCGCGCTGGCTCGAAAAGGAATATTCCGAACATTCTCTGCAGCTCGCCGCGCTGGATTCGGGCGGCTGGCCCGACAGCCCCAGCGGCCGCAAGATCGCCGAGCTGGCGGAGCGATTGGGACCCGAGCCGGCGGGCCGAATCCGCGGCTATTACCGCACCCTCGCCTGGCTCGTCGTAGAGGCCGAGGAGACGATGATCGAGGAGGCCGCCGGGGATGCGAGCATCGACCGGGCCAAGGTCGCGGCGGCGTTCGCCGATCTCGCTCGCTTCAAGGCGGCCATGGGCCGATCGACCTTTGCCGCGCTGAAGCCGCTCCTGCCGTTCAGCCGCAACGATTATTGGGAGCTGGCCGAGCTGAGGCAACGCCTCGGCCGCGCCTGACCATCGGGGCCTTTGCGCTTGGCGCGGGGTGCGCGCCGCCCCTATGAGGTCGTCAATGGCCGAGCCGAACCCCAGCGACACGACCTATATCGAGATCGACCCAGTCCGCTTCCGCTCGGTCCTGGGCCATTATCCGACCGGGGTTTGCGTGGTCACCGGGCGACCCTCGGACGGCGGCGCCGCCGGCCTCGTTATCGGCAGCTTCACCTCGGTCTCGCTCGAACCGCCGTTGGTCGGCTTCTTCGCCGGCAAATGGTCGACCAGCTGGCCAAAAATCCGCTCGTCGGGGCGGTTCTGCGTCAACGTTCTCGGCTCCGATCAGCTCGAGCTCGCGCACCGCTTCTCCTCGGCGTCCGAGGACCGGTTCGCCGGAATCTCGCACTCGACTTCGCTTCACGGATTGCCGATCCTCGACGGCTCGGTCGCGGCGATCGAGTGCGAAGTCGCGGACGAGCGCGACGCCGGCGACCATGTGATGGCGCTCGGCCGGGTGATCGCGCTCGACATCCTGCGCACGGCCGACCCGTTGCTGTTCTTCCGCGGCCAATATGGGACCTTCACCCCGATCGAGTGAGCGCGTCGCTCGTCGCGCGAATCGGACGTTCGTCGATCTCCATGCGGCGCCGCTCGCGGCTTTTGCCATGCTCCGGGAAACCCCAGAGGGAGAGGAACCTTGATCACGCGGCGGACCTTGCTCGGATCACTGGCGGCCCTTCCGCTCGCCGGCGCGCGCGCTTCGGCAGTTGCCCCGCGAGCAGCCATGGCCGGTCTTCACACGCGCATGATCCCCGGCGCCAACGAGGCGGTTCCGGTGATCGGCGTCGGCACCGCCCGACGCTACGCAGAAGCCAGCGGCGAGGCGCAGATGGCCCCGCTTCGCGCTTCGATCGGGCGCTTTGCCGAGCTGGGCGGCCGAGTCATCGACACCGCCCCCTCCTACGGCCGAGCCGAGTCGGTGATCGGCCAGTTGGTCGAGGAGCTTCGCCTGCGCGACAAGCTCTTCCTCGCCACCAAGGTCGCGGCCGACAGCCCGGACGAGGGCCGAGCCCAGATCGAGCAATCATTCCGTAACCTGCGCACCCCAATCATCGACCTGATCGCGGTCCACAACCTTCGCGACGTCACCAACCAGCTGGCTACATTGCGCGAGCTCAAGGCGGCGAAGCGCATCCGCTCGATCGGCGCGACCACCTCGTCCGACCAGCAATATGCCGACTTCGAGGCGATGATGCGCCGCGAGACGCTCGACGTGATCCAGATCGATTATGCGCTCGACAATCGCGATGCCGGAGAGCGCATCCTGCCCCTGGCGCAGGAGCAGGGGCTCGCGGTGATGATCAACCTGCCGTTCGGCCGCGGCCGCCTGTTCCAGGCGACCGAAGGCCGGCCGCTCCCGCCCTGGGCGGCGGAGATCGGCTCTTCGACCTGGGCGCAATTCTTCCTCAAATATATTGTCAGCCACCCGGCGCGGCCGATCGCCATCCCGGGCATGGCGCAAGCGCGCTACGTCGACGACAACATGGGAGCGGCGCGCGGTGCGCTTCCCGACGCGGCGATGCGGCGCCGGATGGAGCAGTTGATCGATGGCCTCTGACCCCGCAACCGGCGCCCGCCGCGGCCTCGCCCGCCTGATCGTCGCGGAGCCGCACGAGGTGCCGGCCGTGCTCGGTGGCCACGTTCTCTTCTTTCTCCTCTTCGCCTCCTATTTCATGCTCCGCCCGGTGCGAGAGACGTTCGGCATCGCCGGGGGCGTCGACAATCTGCAGTGGCTCTACCTCGGCACCTTCCTGGCCACGCTCGTGGTGGTGCCGCTCTATGGAGCCCTGGCAAAGCAGGTTCAGCGGCGGCACCTGCTCCCCGCCACCTACATCTTCTCGGCGGTGGTGATGGCCGGCTTTGGACTGAGCCTCATCACCGATCCGGCCAATGTCTGGACGGCGCGAGCCTTCTACATCTGGCTGTCGGTGTTCAACCTGTTCGTCATCTCGATCGCCTGGAGCCTCATGGCCGACGTGTTCAACGCCGACCAGGGTCACCGTCTATTCGGCCAGATCGCGGCCGGCGCGAGCCTCGGCGGCCTCGCGGGGCCATTGCTGAGCGGGCTCCTCGTTGCCCCACTTGGTGAGGGCGGTCTGCTCCTGGTCTCGACCGCGCTCCTCCTGACCACGCTGATCGCCGCCCGCCACATGATCCGCTGGCGCGAGCGCCACGGCAGCCCCGAGGTCCGCGACGAGCCGCCTGAAATCCGCATTGGCGGGTCGATCTGGGCCGGACTGACCCTCATCCTGCGCTCCCCCTACCTGCTCGGCATATCGGTGTTCGTCATCCTCCTCACCGCGGTCTCAACCTTCCTCTATTTCGAGCAGGCGCGAGTGGTCGAAGCGACCTTCCCCGACCGCACCCGGCAGACCCAGGTGTTCAGCGCCATCGACTTCACCGTCCAGTCGCTGACCATCTTCGTCCAGATTTTCGTCACCGGACGCCTTACCCGCCGGCTTGGCGTTACCGTCCTGCTGACCGCGGTTCCCTTGGTCATGATGTTCGGCTTCGGCCTGCTTTCGCTCGCCGCGACCTTCCCGCTGCTCGCCTTCGTGATGATCGTCCGCCGGGTCGGCGAATATGCCTTGGTCCGCCCAGGTCGGGAGATGCTGTTCACAAATGTCGACGCCGAGATCAAATATAAGGCGAAGAACGCCATCGACACCGCGGTCTATCGCGGCGGCGACGTCATCGCCGCCTGGGCCAATGTCGGGATCGTCGCGATCGGCTCGGCGGCTGCCGCGGCGGCGGTCGGCGCCGTCGTCGCGGGGATCTGGGGCGCAACCGGCTGGCTGCTCGGGCGCAAGCACGATCGCGCGGCGTCATGATGTGGACTCGGCGCAACTTCCTCGGCGGCGCAGTAGCCGTGGCGACGCTGTCGGGCACTGCCTGCGCCCAACAGCAGCCGAACGAGGAGGCCGAGCAAATGCCTGCGCTTGAGCCGGACGCCGCCGCGAAGCTGTCGCGGGCCATTCCCAAATCGGGCGAGCAGATCCCCATCGTCGGCTTGGGCACCTGGCAGTCGTTCGACATCGCGCACGGTGGCGAAGACTGGGCCGAGGGCAGGCGCGCGCTCGACCTGTTCCTCCAATCGGGCGGCCGGGTCATCGATAGCTCGCCCATGTACGGCCGCGCCGAGGACGCAATCGGCGCCATGCTCGCGGAGCAGGAAGGGCTGCCCAAGCCCTTCCTGGCGACCAAGGTGTGGACCAGCGGCCGCGAAGCCGGCCGGTCCCAGATCGAGGAGTCCTTCCGACAGCTGCGCGCGCCGGTGATCGACCTCCTTCAGGTCCATAATTTGGTCGACTTCGACACTCATCTCGAGACGCTCAAAGAGCTGAAAGCGCGCGGCCGAATCCGCTACATCGGTGCTACCCATTATCATTTGGGCGCTTATGAGGCGCTGGAGCGGGTCATCCGCGGCGGTGAGCTCGATTTCGTCCAGCTCAATCTCTCGGTCGCCGAGCGTGAGGCGGAGGCTCGCCTTCTGCCTCTGACACGCGACAGCCGCATCGCGGTCATCGCCAACCGCCCGTTCGCCGGCGGCGAGCTCTTCTCACGCATCCGGCGCAAGCCGCTGCCGGCATTCGCGGCGGAGCTCAAATGCACCTCCTGGGCGCAGCTTCTGCTCAAATATGTGCTTGGCAACGCCGCCATCACTTGCGCCGTACCCGGCACCCGCAACCCGCGCCACGTGCTCGACAATTTGCGAGCGGCCACGGCGCCGCTTCCCGATGCGGCACTTCGCCGGCGAATTGTCGAAGCGGCGCTCGACTAGCTCTGAATGGCGGAGAGGGTGGGATTCGAACCCACGGTACGGTTGCCCGTACGCCGCATTTCGAGTGCGGTGCTTTCGACCACTCAGCCACCTCTCCGGATCGGTCGCTCGGGAGCCGGCGAAAGGGCCGGCGGGTCGGACGGCGCGCGCTCTAGCAGCGCGGCTTCCCCTTGCCTAGCCTCCGAACAGGCCTAGATTAGGGCAATGAGCCCAATGCGTTCCTCGATCCGAATCCCCGCCGCCCGGTTCGATATCGGCGACGTCGTGCGTCACCGGCTGCTCGACTTTCGCGGGGTCATTTTCGACGTCGATCCCGAATTCGCCAACAGCGAGGAATGGTATGAGGCGATCCCGGCCGAGATCCGCCCGGCCAAGAACCAGCCCTTCTACCACCTACTCGCCGAGAACAGCGAGAGCAGCTACGTAGCGTATGTCAGCCAGCAGAACCTGCTGCCCGACGACAGCGGCGAGCCGGTCGACCATCCGGCGGTCGCCGAGATGTTCGAGGGCGCGGTCGGCGGCCGCTACCGGCTGAAGGCGAAGCTTCGCCATTGATGTCCCCTGCGGTTGACACCTGACCTCCCCTGCCATAGGCGACCACCCTTCCCGCGCCGGTGACGGTGCGTGGCGCTTTAGCGCGCGCGGGAAACCGGATTTACGAGAACAAAGAGAAGAGCCCATGTTCGCAATCGTGCGCACGGGCGGCAAGCAATATCGCGTTGCCCCCGGAGACAAGATCGTCGTCGAGCGACTCGACGGCAATGCCGGTGATACAATCACCCTCGGCGACATCCTGCTCGCCGGCGAGGGCTCAAGCCTGAAATCGACTGACGGCCTCAAGGTCCAGGCCGAGATCGTCGCCCAGGCCAAGGGCGATAAGGTGACGGTGTTCAAGAAGCGCCGACGGCACAATTACCGCCGCAAGCAGGGCCACCGCCAGCTCCACACTATCCTGCAGATCACCGCGATCGGCGATCAGAAGATGGCGAAGAAGGCGGCTCCCAAGGCCGAAAAGGCTGCCCCCGCGCCCAAGGCCGAGGCCGTGACGACCGAGGCTCCGAAGGCCGAGGCCGCCGCGCCGGCCCCGGCGAAAGAGGCCAAAAAGCCCGCCGCTAAGAAAGCGGAAACCAAGGCTGAGGCAAAAGCTGAAACCAAAGCCTCGACGAAAAATGCTGCACCTGCTAAGGCGGCCGCCAAGAAGCCGGCTGCCAAGGCTCCGGCGAAGAAGAAGAAGTAAGAGACTAGACGATGGCACATAAGAAAGCAGGCGGCTCGTCCCGCAACGGCCGCGACAGTGAGAGCAAGCGCCTCGGCGTGAAGCTGTTCGGTGGCCAGAACGCCATTGCCGGCAACATCATCGTGCGCCAGCGCGGCACCAAGTGGCACCCGGGCTCCGGCGTTGGCATGGGCAAGGACCACACCCTCTTTGCGCTTACCGACGGTCAAGTCGCGTTCCGCGACGGCAAGCTGGGTCGCAAGTACGTCCACATTATGCCGACCATGGAAGCGACGAAATAGGAACGGTCAGAAAGGGACCGTTCCCACGAGGGGCGGCCCGGACGAGATCGATCTAGATCAAGACCAAAAAGGGAGAAGGGGGCCGCCCGGCAGGGCTAGCCCCCTTTTTCACATCCTTCTCCCGAAACTGTCACGCGACTGCGCTTAGGCGCGCTCGCGAAGTTGAGGAGAAGGGGACGATGTTCGCGAGAACGCCGAGATTGCTGTTGAGGCCGGGATTTCCCGAGGATGCGCCGGCGCTTGCCGCCGCGATCGCGGACGAGCAGATCGTCCGCAACCTCGCCACCGCCCCGTGGCCCTACCGCATGCGCGACGCGACCGCCTTTCTGGCCGCACCGCGCGATCCGGTGCTTCCCTCGCTATTGATTTTCGAGCGAACCGTCGCGGCGCCCCAGCTCGTGGGCTCATGCGGCCTCGGCCGGCGCCCGTCCGGCGCGATCGAGCTCGGCTACTGGATTGCCCGGAGCCATTGGGGCCGCGGGTTCGCGACCGAGGCCGGGACGGCGCTAATCGACATCGCCCGCGCGCTCGGACTGTCCGCGCTCGAGGGCTCGCACTTCCTCGACAACCCCGCCTCCGGCCGGGTCCTCGAGAAATTGGGCTTCGCCCCGCGCGGCATCGTCGCTCCGCGGATGAGCTGCGCCCGCGGCACGGAATATCCGGCGCGACTGATGCAGCTCCGGCTCGATGCGGCCGTTGCCGTCGAGGAGGACGAGGCAATCGCGGCGTAATTCTTACGCCGCGTCGTGGAGGATGATCCCGAGGGTGTAGCGGCTGCCGCTCAGCAACTCGCTGACCCCGTGGCGCATGGTCACGCGGTAGGTTCCGCGCGAGCCCTGCACGGGCCGGTGATTGACCGCGAAGATCACCGCTTCGCCGGCTTGGATCGGGACGACGCTCACACGCGACTGCATGCGCGGGCGCTGCTCGGTCAGGACCAGCTCCCCGCCGGTGAAATCCTTGCCGGGCTCGGACAGCAGGACGGCGACCTGAAGCGGGAAGATGAGGTCCCCGTAAAGGTCCTGGTGGAGGCAATTATAGTCGCCCGGGCCGTAGCGAAGGATTAGCGGCGTCGGGCGTGTCTGTCCCACTTCGTGGCACTGCTCCAGATATTCGGCGTGAGTCGGCGGGAAAGGAGCGGCTGCGCCGAGGCCCGGTCGCCAGCGGTTGGCAATGGGAACCAGTCGTTCGTACAGCGCCGGGCGCAGGGCCGCGACGGGATCGGGCAACGGATAATCGAAATAGCGATATTCGCCGCGCCCGTAGCCGTGCCGTGCCATCACCACGGTGTTCCTGAAGCGGGCGTCGGTTGGGTAGAAGTCGATCAGCCGCGAACATTCGCCTGCGCTCAGCAGCGGACCGGTCAGCGACCAGCCGCGCTGGTCGAGCTCGGCGTGGATTCGGTCCCAGGCGAGGGATTCGAGGCGTTCGGCGATCAACATCGAGACTTCCTAGCCGAGGTCGGCCGGACGCGCCTCCGCAGGCTTGCGCTCAAAGCTCAGGCTGCTCGCCGGACCTTCTTGGCGGGCTCGGCACGACCCTTCGCCGTTGCCTCATAATCCTCGAGCAAATGGCTGTCGTCGTGGTTCCACGGGTGGAAACCGGGGAGGAAATAGGCCGCCCAGGCGCCCGCGATCCTGCGGAACATCGCCGGTCGAACCCACAGGTAATGGAGCAGGCTCGTCCAGGCCCGCACGCCGGTCACCCCGTCCTGCCGCATCAGCTCGAGCGCGCCCTGCGTCCGATCGACGAGGAAATTGCGGGTCATCAAGAGCATGAGCAGGGACTTGACCTTCCACCGCTTCCACCGAGGCCAGTTGGCGGTCGCGTAGAGCCAGGTGTCATAGGCCACGCCCTTGTGCTCGATCTCCTCGGCCGCGTGCCAGCGCCACAGCTCGGCCGCTTGCGCGTCGGCGCCGTCCAGATGGCGCGGATCGGCGAGCAGTTGGTGGGCGAGGATGGCGGTGAAATGCTCGAGCGCCATTGTCGCAGCGAGGTTTGCGGCCGGCGGGCGGCCGCGGCCGATCGCCAGCCGTTCCTCGATCCTTTGGTCGAGTTTCGACAAATCATATCCCGCCTCCTCGGCGCGGCGATTGAAGCGGTCGTGCTCGCGGCTGTGGATCACCTCCTGCGTCGTGAATCCCTTGATGTCCTCGGCAAGCTGCGGCGGGGCGCCATCGCGGAACGCCCGAACGCTCTCGACGAAGAAGGCCTCGCCCTTTGGAAAAGTGGTTGAGAGCGCATTGTAGATTGCGGTCGCTTCAACCCGTCCGCCGTGCCACAAACGGTCCGCCGATGCGCTCGCGCCGAAGCGGCGGTCGCGGGGGATGATGGCCAAGGTGGCCGGGCGCTGGGCAATGGTCTTGGCCATGGCGACATCATAGGACAACTGACAATAGTGTCAATAAAACGCAATCGATTGACCCAGCAGGAAAGCCGGTCGGCTGCGATCAATGCGGCGCGCGAGCTTCTGCTCGCCGACGGGCCGCAGGCGGTGACCTTAAAAGCGGTCGCGGCCAAGGTCGGGCGGACGCACGCGAACCTGCTCCATCATTTCGGCTCGGCCGCGGGGCTCCAGGGCGCGCTCGCCCGTTCGATTGCGGATTCGGTCACCAGCCTGATCGCCGAACAGGTCGAAAGCGCGCGGGCCGGGCGGACCGATGCGCGGGCCGTCATCGATCTAGTCTTCGATGCGTTCGGGAAGGAGGGCGCCGGGCCCCTCTCCGCCTGGATGATCCTCACCGGCAATCGCGACGCGCTCGACCCGATCCTCGAGTCGATCCGCGAGGTGGTCGCCAAGCTTTCGGCCGGGCACGAGACCCATCATGTCGCCGAGACCACGCTCGGGCTGGTCCTCTCGGCGATCGGCGATGCCTTGCTCGGCGACGCGATCGCCGATTCGCTCGGCCTCAAGCGGGAGACCGCCCGCGAGCTTGCCGCCGACCGGCTTCGGGCGCGGATCGAGGCTCATCACGCGCCTTCGGGCGCAGGGAAGGCACCAAGCGGGCGATAAAGCGTTGCGTGCCCGCAATGCAGAAATTCTTCTCCGACATCGCCTCGAGGACGGCGATCTGGATGGGCCATCCCAGCGCCTTCGTTGGCGCGACCCTGGCGTGCATCGTGTGGGCCGTGTCGGGACCAATGTTCAATTATTCGGATACCTGGCAGCTGGTGATCAACACCGCGACCACGGTCCTGACCTTCCTCGCCGTGTTCCTTATCCAGAACAGCCAGAACCGCGACGGGGCCGCGATCCAGGCCAAGCTCGACGAATTGCTGCGAGCGATCAAAAATGCGCGGACCCAGTTCATCGGCATTGAGCATCTGACCGAAGCCCAGATTGCGCTCGTCCGGCGAGCGCTCGAACGAGCAGCCGAGGAGGAGACCGGTGAAAAGAAGCGCAAGCCCCGGGCCCCCAAGCGCGCGAAAGGTACGAAGGCCGCGGACACGGTCGACCGGCTGCTCGACCGCTTCTGAGCCGCTTTCGAGGGGGGACTCGACTCGCGGCCTGGGTTCCATTTAATTTAGGTTAAGCGACTCTGGGGGAGTCGTTGGTTTCCGGGAGGGTGGATTTGGAACCCGATTTACGATTTTACCGTCGACGCGCGAGCGAGGAGCTGGCCGCGGCTCAGCGCGCCGTCACTCCGGCAGCCCGTGATCGGCGAATCCTGCTCGCCCGCGCGTTCCTGAGCCGCCTCCGCCCCGACGAGGCCGACCTTATGCTGTTCGAATGGGGCCTTGTGGACAAGGTCACCGACATCCGCACCCGCCGCAAGCGCGAGTTGACCTTCGCCTGACCACCGCTGAGCGCCCCGGACTCGCCTAAATCCGAGTCTCGCCCTAACCCGCGGCGATGCATTTTCTCGACCAGGCGAAGATTTTCCTCCGATCGGGCGCGGGCGGACCCGGAGCGGTCAGCTTCCGGCGCGAAAAGTTCATCGAGTTCGGAGGCCCCGACGGCGGCGACGGAGGCAAGGGCGGCGATATCGTGTTCGAGGCTGTACCGGGCCTCAATACGTTGATCGACTTCCGCTACACGCAGCATTTCCGCGCACCGCGCGGAAAGGGCGGAGCGGGGGCCAACCGGACCGGGGCCGGGGGCGCGGACCTGGTCATCAAGGTCCCGATTGGAACCCAGATCCTCGCCGACGACGAGGCGCGGACCCTGCTCGCGGATCTAACCAGGGAAGGCCAGCAAATCACCTTCCTCCGCGGCGGAATGGGTGGGCGCGGCAACGCCAGCTACAAGACCTCGACCAACCGCGCCCCGCGCCAGCACCAGACCGGCACGCCGGGCGAGGAGATGTGGGTGTGGCTGCGCCTGAAGCTGCTTGCCGACGTCGGCCTGGTCGGACTTCCCAACGCCGGCAAGTCGACGTTCCTCAACAGCGTCACCAACGCCCACGCCAAGGTCGGCGCTTATCCATTCACCACGCTCCAGCCGCAACTCGGGGTGGTCCGCCACAAGGGCCGCGAGTTCGTCATCGCCGACATCCCCGGGCTGATCGAAGGCGCAGCCGAGGGCGCGGGGATCGGCGACCGCTTCCTCGGCCATGTCGAGCGGACCCGCTTGCTGCTTCACCTGATTGAAGCGTCGTCCGAGGATCCGGCGAGCGACTATCGAGTCATCCGTGCCGAGCTCGAGGATTATGGCGCGGGACTGGAGGACAAGCCCGAAATCGTCGTCCTCTCCAAGGTCGATTTGGTCGAACCCAAGGCGCGGACAAAAGCGGTGAAGCTGCTCGAAAAGGCGTCAGGCGCGAAGGTCTTCCCGATTTCCGCCCCGCTCGAGGAGGGGCTCGACCCACTGCTCGACGCGATCATCGAGCGCCTTGCGAACGCGACGGACGAGACCCGTCATGCGGCGGCGTTACCGGGCAAGGACTGGTCACCGCTGTGAGTGTGGCCGCGTGAAGCTGGCGATCACCGGCGGGACTGGCTTCGTCGGCTCGCACCTCCTGCGAACCGCGCTTGGTGCGGGCCACCGGGTGTCAGCGCTGACTCGTCGTCCCCAATCGGTTCGCAACACCTTGTCCTGGGTCGACGGTGATCTCGCCGATCGTGCCGCGCTCGAGCGCTTGGTCGAGGGCGCTGACGCGGTGATCCATGTCGCGGGCGTGCTCAACGCGCGCGACCGCGACGGGTTCGAGGACGGCAATGTTGCCGGCACGCTGGCGATGCTCGCCGCGGCGACCGCAGCCGGGATCCGGCGCTTTGTGTTCGTCTCGTCGCTTGCCGCGCGCGAGCCGGAACTGTCGATGTACGGCGGGTCCAAGGCGTGCGCCGAGGCGCTGGTCGAGAGCTCGGGCCTCGACTGGTCGATCGTCCGCCCGCCGGCGGTCTATGGCCCGGGCGACCGCGAGACCCTCGAGCTGTTCAAGATGGCCCGGCGTGGCGTGATCCTGATGCCGCCTGAGGGACGGCTCTCGCTGATCCACGCCGGCGATCTGTCGCGCCTCTTGCTTGCGCTCGCGGATCGCGATGCGCCGCGGGCAACCCTCGTCGAGCCCGACGACGGCCGATCGGGCGGCTGGACTCACAAGAGCTTCGCCGCGGCGCTCGGCCGCGCGGTGGGTCGCCGTCCCTTGGTGCTGTCCTCGCCCGCCCCGCTGCTTCGCGCCGCGGCGCGCGCCGACCGCCTGCTGCGGGGCGAGCGGGCGAAGCTGACACCGGACCGCGCGGCCTATTTCCTCCATCGCGACTGGCTGGTCGATCCCGCCCGCGCCGCGCCGCCCGAGCTGTGGGCGCCGCAAATCCCGACCGAAGGGGGCCTCGCGGAGACCGCCGATTGGTATCGCTCAAACGGCTGGCTGTAGCCGCCAAGAACCCAGCAATTGGGTTTGAAAACCGCCGCCCGGTTGCGCTAGATTTGGCCGCTCAGGAGGGGACAGCCATGGCCACGATTGCCCAACCCGCGGTTCACCAGCCGATCGGCGACGAACGCTTTTTCCTGCGCGGCGCGATCCTGATGGCGGTCCTCATCGTCGCCGGCTTCTCGTTCCAGCTGGCGATGGGCCGATCGACCTTCGCCTCGCCGGTCCGGGTCCATGTCCACGCGCTGCTCTTCATGGGCTGGGTGTTCATTTATCTGCTCCAAAACATCTTCGTCGCGACCGGCCGGATGCAATGGCACCGGCGGCTCGGCTGGCTGGCCGCGCTGTGGGTCGTGCCGATGGTCGTCTCGGCCTTCGTCGTGACGGTCCAGATGATCCGGACCGCGACCGTGCCCTTCTTTTTCCAGCCTCTCCATTTCCTGATCTTCGACCCGGTCACCATCGTCGGATTTGCGTCGCTGACCGCTGCGGCGATCATCCTCCGCCGCCGGACCGAGTGGCACCGGCGCCTCCATTTCAGCGCGATGGCGCTGCTTCTCGCGCCGGCATTTGGCCGGATTCTGCCGCTGCCGCTGATGCAACCCTGGGCGTGGGAGGCGACATTCGCCGTCGCTTTGCTGTTCCCCATCGCCGGCGCGGTGGCGGACATACGGCGCAGCGGAGCGGTTCACCCGGCATGGAAATGGGGCATCGGCGCGACGGTCGCGGTGTTCGCAGCAACCCAGGCGGTCACCTACAGCCCGCTCGGGACCGCGATCTACGACGCAGTCGCGCGCGGCTCCAAGGGTGCCGCGGTCGACCCCCTCGCCTTCCCGCCGCCGCCGGCGACAAGCTTGGTCACCGGTCGCGCCTGACGGTCAAGGCAGCCCCTTATTCGGGGAAATCGATGACCTCATTGTCCATCGGCAACTGGTTGACGTGGCGCCCGGCCAGCCGGTTCTCGATCCGCACCGGGCGGCCGTCCTCGAGCATATCCTCGTCGCCGACCGGAAGAACCCCGCGGCTGGTGAATTCGGGGAAGACATAGGGGATCCCGTTGGCGTTCAACGGCGACACCCCGTCCATCAGATGGAAATGGAGGTGCGGCGCGGTCGAGTTGCCGGTGTTGCCGAGCAGCCCGAGCACCTGCCCCGCCTTGACCGTGTCGCCGAGCTTGGCCTTGAGGCTTCCGCGTTGAAGGTGGGCGTAGAAAGCGTAGGCCCCGCCCCCGATGTCCACAACGAGCATGTTGCCGCCAATGTTGTCGACGGTGATTCCAGTCGGCCGCGGCCCTGGAATCTGCTCGTCGGCCTCGTCGTAGAGATTGACCACGGTTCCGTCGGCCACCGAATAGATCGGGTCGCCGTAGAAGGGCCAGTTGGCGAGCTTTTTGAAATCGCCTTCGGACGCGCGGTTCTGGTCGTCGATCCGCACCCAGTCGATGGCGAAGCGCTCGGGCGCAAGCATGACCCCATTGACGGTGATCAATGCTCCGCGGTGCGGGGTGATGCGGTCGCAACAGCCGTTCGACGCGACCCAGTTCGAGCCGCGCAACGGCGACTGGATAACCCTGGCGGGCTTGCCAACCGCGACCGGCGCGACGGTGAAGCTGTAGGTGATCGGGACCATCGGGTTGGGCGACATCGGCACGAGCTTACCGTCCTTCATCTCCTTGCGGGTCGCGGTGACGCGCGCCGCGACGCTCGCCGGCAGCGGCTCGCCATTGGCGAAGCTCACGTCCATCACGATGACTCCATTCGCGCCCGCCGGAAGTTCGCCAGGGTCGCTCGCATATTGGTGGCTCATGGCTTTCAAATGCGCGCCATCGAGGGTCCGAAGGACCTTTCCTGAAGGATCGAGCGCCTCGACCTTGTCGATCGACAGATGCGTGCCGCTGACGTTGGCGATGGCGAGCTCATAGGCCAGATGGACTCGGTTGTCGGTGGTCAGCACCGGATGCGGCTGAGCCAGCGGCCGGACGGTGAGGGAGCTCAGGATTTCTCCCTTCAGCAAGCTCTGGCCGGCGGCGGGAGCCTGCGTCAGGCAGATCAGCGAAATTGCGGTGAGCAAGCGAACGCGCATTGTTTATCCCCCAATAGATGCGCGCGGACATTAGCATCGATTAGTGACAACGCCATGCATCCGCGCGGCCCCGGGCCCGCCCCCCCCTGCCCCATTCCGGCCCGATTGCGTTGCTTAAGAGTTGCCACGCCATTAACGGATTTGCCCATGCCCGACCGAACGCAGACCCTTGCCCAGACCCTCGCCCTGATCGAGCCGTTCAACAAGAAAGGCATCCCGGTTAACGAGGCGACGCGCTTCGCCCAGGACCTTGAATGGGACAGCCTGACCGTGCTCGACTTCGTCGCCACGGTCGAAGACGAGTTCGACGTGCTCATCTCGATGAACATGCAGGCCGAAATTGAAAATGTCGGCCAGTTGGTCGACGCGCTCGGAAAGCTGCAGGGCTGACCCCTTTGACCGACCTTTTCAGCAAGTTCGACGACGTCATTGCGCTCCGCGAGGGCCTGCTTTCGACCGGGATTACCGACCCGTTCGGCCTCGTCATGGAAAAGGTCGAAAGCCCGACCGTCGCAATTTGCAACGGCCGGCGGACGATCCTGCTCGGAACCTACAATTATATGGGGATGACCTTCGATCCGGACGTCATCGCCGCCGGCAAGACGGCGCTCGACGAGTTCGGGTCGGGCACCACCGGCAGCCGTGTCCTCAATGGGACCTATGCCGGACACAAGGCGGTCGAACAGGCGCTCAAGGATTTCTACGCGATGGACCATGCGATGGTCTTTTCGACCGGCTATCTCGCCAATCTGGGCATCATTTCGACGATCGCCGGCAAGGACGATTACATCATCCTCGACATCGACAGCCACGCGTCGATCTACGACGGCTGCAAGATGGGCGACGCGCAAATCATTCCGTTTCGCCACAATGACACCGACGCGCTCGAAAAGCGTCTCCGCCGAGTGCCGGAGGGGGCCGGGAAGCTGGTGATCCTCGAAGGCGTCTATTCGATGCTGGGCGACGTCGCGCCGCTCGCCGAGATGGTGCCGCTGGCCAAGAAATATGGAGCGACGGTGCTGATCGACGAGGCCCATTCGATGGGCTTCATCGGCGATAACGGCCGCGGGGTCGCCGAGGCGCAGGGCGTGATCGACCAGTGCGACCTCATCATCGGCACCTTTTCCAAGTCGGTCGGGACGGTCGGCGGATTTTGCGTCTCGAACCATCCCAAGTTCGAAATCCTGCGACTGGTGACCCGGCCCTATGTCTTCACCGCCTCGCTTCCGCCTTCGGTCGTCGCGACGGCCGCCACCTCAATCCGCAAATTGCAGGGGGCCAAAGACAAGCGCGATCATCTGTGGGAAAATTCCCGGCGGCTCCATGCAGGGTTGAAGCAGCTCGGCTTCACGCTTGGCACCGAAGAGCCGCAGTCGGCGATCATCGCGGTGATCATGCCCGATCTCGAGGTCGGTGCGGCGATGTGGGAAGCGCTGCTGATGGAAGGCCTGTACGTCAACCTGGCGCGCCCGCCGGCGACCCCCGCCGGCATGACCCTGCTCCGCTGCTCGCTGTGCGCCGAGCATTCGGGCGAGCAGGTCGGCGAAATCCTCGGCATGTTCGCTGCGGCGGGGCGAGCGACGGGGTGCATCAGCTGAGTCTGCCAGGCGCAGGGAGCGGGTTCCGTCTGGGGGACGAGAAGGTTAGACTGGCGTCATGACCGCAGACGACCAGGACCGGCAATTCGACTGGGGTCGCGGGGGCGCGGCGGCGCTCGGGATGATTGCGGCCCTCGTCCTGTTCGTGATGGTCGCCCTGGTCAGCACCGCCAACGCCGCGAGAGAACAGGCGCTGTCGGCCGAGCGCCACAGCTATGATGTCGCTCTCGCCGTCCGCAACGTCAGCTCGAACACCGCCAAGGCCGAGGCCGCGCTGGCGCGCTTCGTCCTCGACGAGAATGCGGCGACCAGCGGCGCCATCTATTCGAACGACTGGGGGCTCGCGGGGTACCAGATCGAGCAGCTCCGCAAGCTGGTCCGTGGCAACCCCGACCAGCAGCGACGGGTCGCCGAGCTACGCCAAATCTACGACCGGCGCGGCCAGGAGCTGGCGCTTGCCGCTCGGGCTGCGATCGCCAAGCGCGGCCAGACCGGAATCGCCTATTTCTACCAGGCCGGACGCTCCGACACCGGACGCCAGCTCGAATCCAAGCTCAACGAGATTATCACCAGCGAACGCCAGTCGCTTCGGACCAAGATCGAGCAAAGCCTGCTGTTCTCGGCCCAGGCCGACCGCCTGACGGACTATCTCAGCTGGCTCGGGATCCTCGTCGGAATCGGGGCGATTTTCCTTGGCGTGGTCGCGGTCCAGGCGCTGCGGCAGGGCGTCAAGGCGCGCGCCCAGGCAGAGACCGAGGCGGAACGCGCCGAGGCGCTCGAGCAGGCGGTGCGCGAGCGCACCCAGGCCTTGTGGGAGGCCAACCAGGCGCTCAAGGCCGAGGCGGCCGAGCGCGAGGCGGCCGAAGCCCAGCTCCGCCAGGTCCAGAAGATGGAGGCGGTCGGACAGCTGACCGGCGGGATCGCGCACGACTTCAACAATATGCTGGCGGTCGTGGTGGGCGGGATCGACCTTGCCCTGCGGCGGCTTAGCGGTCCCAAGCGCGAGGTCTCGCACCATCTCAACAATGCGATGGAGGGGGCGACCCGCGCCGCCGCGCTGACCCGGCGCCTACTGTCCTTCGCCCGGTCCGAGCCGCTGCTTCCCGAAGTGGTCGACAGCCGGACGCTCATTTCCGGAATGTCGGACTTGCTCGACCGGACATTGGGCGAACGGATCACGGTCCAGGTCGACCTCGAGCCCGAGACCTGGCCGAGCTATGTCGACCCGCACCAGCTCGAGAATGCGATCCTCAACCTCGCGGTCAACGCCCGCGACGCGATGGGCGGCGAGGGTCTGCTCAGGATCGCCAGCGAGAACGTGCATCTCGCTGCCAGCGAGGTCGGCGACATCCAGGCCGGCGACTATGTGAAGATCAGCGTCACCGACACCGGCTGCGGAATGACCCCCGAAGTGCGCGAGCGCGCGTTCGAGCCCTTCTTCACGACCAAGCCGGTGGGCAAGGGCACCGGCCTCGGGCTGAGCCAGATTTTCGGCTTCGCCCACCAGTCGGGCGGCGAGGTCGGGATCGAGAGCCAGGTGGGGCGCGGAAGCTGCGTCTCCATCTATTTGCCCAAGTCGCAGGTCAGCGCTCCGGTCCGGCTGCACAGCCCGCCGCCGTCGTTCGACGAATCCGCGGCGCACGTCAAAGGCGCGAGGATCCTGCTGGTCGAGGACGACCCGCGGGTCCGCTCAGCGACCGTCGATGCGCTCGAGGACCTCGATTACGAGCCCGTCGCCTGCGCCAGCGGCGCCGAGGCAATCGAGCAGTTCGCGGGTCAGGAATTCGACCTCGTCATCAGCGACGTGATCATGCCCGAGATGACCGGGCCCGAACTGATCCGGCATCTCAAGGAGCATGGCGGCCGCGACTTCGCAGTCCTCTACGTCACCGGCTATGCCGGCGAAGGCGAGGCCGACGACCTTCGCAACCACGAGCTGTTGCGCAAGCCATTCACGGTCGGAGGGCTGGCCAGCGCCGTCGCCGCGGCCTTGTCGCGCCCTAGCGAACCGCCCCGCTCCTCAAGAGCCGCGGCAAAAGGCTGAGCGCGCCGAGCAACGGGTGGCGCCGCTGCCACGGCTTGAGCTTGAAGTCGGTGCCGGCGTGGCGATTGATCTTCCAGACGATGTAGTCGGCGCCATCCGCAAAGGTGAGGCTGGCCTTCGTGAGGCGGGCGACGGACAGGAGCTTCCCCTGGATGCGCCGGGCCAGCCAACCGGTCGACACAGTCCCGCGCAGAGCGCGCGCGACCTGCAGCGCCGGCTCGCCGAAGCGCTCGTAGCGCTTGGGATCCACGTCAACGACCGAGCCGCTCCGCGCATTGCGCTCGGCCCGAAGCTCGGCCGAATATGTGAGCGCGAACGCTCGCCGCCATCGGTCGAGGAGCGGCTCGCGCGCACGCGGGCCGGCTGCGGCAAGCAAGGTCGGGGCGGACCAAAGGATCGCCTCGATTGCCTTGTGCCTCGCGGCCTCATCCGCCGCCCACACCAGGCGCGAAGGCTGGGCGAAGCGCGCCCAAACCGAGACATTGCGGGTCTTGGGACCGGCCAGACGGTCGAAATCCTGCTCGCTCAGAACCGCATATTTGGCGACAAGCCCGTCATGCTCGACGTGAAAGACGTTGGGCGGGATGAGCGCGTTGGCCGCCGCCAGCCACCGCTTCGGATAGGCCGAGCGGTAATCGGACACGACCAGGTAGAAATCGAGCATCAGCCCGTCGAGCGTCTTCTGCCTAAGGCACGATCCATAAAAGAGAACTGCCCGGCTCGCCCCCGGGTGGCGGCCGGCAATGTGCTCGGCAAAGGCGGTCACTCGCGGATCGACCGGAATCGCCAGCTCTTCGGCGACAAGGTCGCGGAGCGCATTCATTGGCTGGTCTTAGGCCGCGAGCCTGACGAAGGACAATGGGAGGGCCGGGCGCAGGTTGATCGGGCGCCCCGGCTCAACCCGGAAGGTCTCGCCGTCGAGGATGACCGGCGAATATTCGGCCTCGATGGTGATCTCGTCAGCCTGCTCGAAATGGACCCCGCGGACCTTGGTCGTCCCGAGCTTGCCCCTCAGGCTCGCGGCGAAAGCGCGGATCAGCGAGGAGGGCTTCTCCTCGATCGCCAGCAGCTTGAGCGCACCTGCGCGCCCGCCCCCGAGCTCACCCGACAGTAGCAGTTTCTCGAGCGTCGTCACCGCGAGCAGCGAGAACCGCCCGGTCAGCGACTCGCCATGCTCACGCACCGACACTGCCATCGGCTGGAAATCGGGCGGCAGAAAGCTCGCCTTGGCCTTGAAGAAAATCTTGAGCAGCAGAGCGACTGCGGTGATCGCATGGGCAAGGCCGTTGGGCAGCCCGAGCGGATAAATCTTGTCACGGCAATACAGCATCGTGTCGGCGAGCCCGGCGCCGCCAAGGAACATGCCGATGACCGGCCTCTGATCCTTCCCCGGAACTCCGTGACGAAGCGCGATCATCTCGCGCGCGACGGTGTAGGGGGCGAGGTCGGACTGGGCGAGCGCGATCAGCTTCTCGAGCGTTTCGATCGGATCGCCGCGCGCCCCGAGGTCGAGCGCGATGAGGTTGGTCTTGCCGCTTGGAAGAACCGCGACGGGCGGCGGAGAGTCGCCGAAATGGCCGCCGTTGTAGAGCTCGGTCAGAGCCGCCTGTACGGTCCCGTCGCCGCCGTTGATGGCCAGCACTTTGGGCCGCACCCGGGCGATCGTGCGCATCGCCTCGCCGATCTGGTGCGCGTGCTCGACCTCATAATGGAAGATATCGGGGTGGTCGGCGCAATATTCGCGGATCCGGGGAAGCTGCGCGAGGTTCCCGGTGGACTTGGGGTTGGACAGCAAGGCGATGCGAGGGCGCGGACCGGCCGGCGCCGAAGCACCCGCCTGGCTTGAGGATTGCTCCGTCGCTGTCGCGATTTTCACCATGAATTCACGCGCACCTTCGCTATAGCTTGACCGCTATCGGCTGCCTTTGCGGCCAAATCATGGTGCTCGAACGACTTAGGGACCGCATTTGCCCCGGCTACAGCTGATCGATCGCTACCTTGCCCGCCAGATCGCGGTTCCGCTCGTCGGCTCGTTGATCCTCGCGGCGATGCTGCTGGTGCTCGATAAGATGCTTCGGCTGTTCCAATATGTCGTCGACGCCGGCGGGCCCCTGAGCGTCGTCTGGCGGATGCTCGCCAACCTCCTGCCCGAATATCTCAGCCTCGGGATTCCGATCGGGCTGATGCTCGGGATCCTCCTCGCGTTCCGCAAGCTCGCTCTGTCGTCGGAGCTCGACGCGCTGCGCGGGATCGGGGTCGGCTACGGCCGGCTGCTGCGCGTTCCGTTTCTCTACGCCGTCCCGCTTGCCGCGCTCAACCTGTTCATCGTCGGCTATCTCGAGCCCTACACCCATTATCGCTACGAGGGGCTGCGGTTCGAATTGAAGTCGGGCGCGCTCGGCGCCGCAATCAAGGTCGGCGAGTTCAACAACCTCGGGCGCAAGCTCACCCTTCGGATCGACCGAAGCGAGCGGGGCGGGACGCAGCTCCACGGAATTTTCGTCGCGACCGAGCAGAAGGGCACGCGGATCGCGGCGACCGCCGAGCACGGACGCTTCCTCGCCACCGACGACCCTGACACGATCCTGTTCAGGCTGACCAAGGGTCGGCTGGTCCAGGACAATCCCAAATTCTCGACCCCGCGGACTCTCGCTTTCGACAGCTATGACCTGCCGATCGCCTTGCCGGTCATCGACCAGTTCCGGAGCCGCGGCAAATCGCAGGCGGACGAGCTTTACCTCCACGAGCTGTGGCGCATCGGCTATGGCGGCGGCGCCAGCAGCCGCTCCGAAATGCTCCAGGCCCAGTCCTTCCTCAACTTCCGGCTGGTCGAGGTGATGATGATGTTCGTCCTGCCGTTCCTGGCGGTGGCGCTGGCGGTCCCGCCCAAGCGAAGCAGCTCGGCGCTCGGGATTTTCCTCTCGATCGTGATCGTGGTCGCCTATCACAAGGTCAACCAATATGCCGAGGCGGCCGGGGCCAGTGACCGGCTGAACCCCGCGCTCGCCTTGTGGGTCCCGTTCGTGGTCCTCACCGGCATTGTCCTGTGGATGTACCACGTGCTGGCGCATCGGCCGGGCGGCCAGCCGATCGGCACGCTCGAGCGCGTCGCGGCGCGGATTGCGCGGGCGCTGCGCGGCCTTCTTCCGAAGGCCGGCCCGGCATGATCAACCTCAGCTTTTTCCCGTCGCGAAGCCTGGCCTTTTACATGGCCCGGCTGTTCGTCACGCGAAGCCTGGCGGTGCTGGTCGCGCTGGTCCTCATCCTGATGACTCTCGATTTGCTGGGGGAATCGGGCAAGATCCTCGAGGTCCCCGGCAATGGCGATGCCGAGCTGTGGCACTATGTCGCGCTTCGGCTGCCGCTGCTCGTCTCGCGCTTCCTGCCCTTCTCGGTCCTTCTCGGCACACTGATCGCCTTCGTCACCTTGAACCAGCATAGCGAGGTGGTGGCGATGAAGGCCGCGGGGCTTTCGGCGCACCAGATCCTCGCTCCCTTGATGGTCGCCAGCCTCGGAGTCGCGGTCCTCCTCTTCGCCTTCAACGAGACCGTCGTGGTGAAGTCCGCCGCTCAGGTGAACGCCTGGACCGCCAACGACTATCGCCCGATCCCGCCCGACAGCGGGGTCCACGGCAACGTCTGGGTATTGTCCGGCGACAATCTCGTGCGGATTGGAATCGTCTCCGGCCGGGCGCCGAACCTTCGCGCCAGCCGGGTCACGATCTACGAGCGGGAGGGCGGGGTGCTCACCCGGGTGATCGACGCCGAACGCGCGGTTCCCGATCCCGCCCGCGGCGACTGGCGGCTCGAAAAGGTCGCGGTCTATGATTCGACGATGAGCCTGATGCGCAAGCTGCCCGAGGCGCGCGGCCTGGCCGGAATGACGCCGGAGCAATTGACCATCGCCAAGGTCGATCCGGACGAGCTCAACTATGGCACCCTCCGCAGCCGAATCGCCAACCTCGAGGCCGCGGGCCGTCCGACGGACGAGGCGCGGGCCGGCCTCGCGCACAAGATTTCCGGGCCGATCTCGACCGTGCTGATGCCGCTGCTCGCCGCGGTCGCGGCCTTCGGACTCGCCCGGTCGGGCCAGGTGCTGCTCCGAGCCTCGATCGGAATGGCGCTCGGCTTCGCTTATTTCGTCGCCGACAATTTCAGCCTGGCGATGGGCAACGCCGGCGCTTACCCGCCCCTGGTCGCGGCCTGGGCGCCCTTCTTCCTGTTCCTGCTGATCGGCGAGACGGTGCTGATGCAGACCGAGGAGTGAAGTCCCCTACAGCCGCTTGAAGCGATAGCGGCCGTTGACCGGCGCGGCGCGGTAGCTGTGGCCCGAGGTGCAGGTCACCACGAACACCCCCGCGTCGGCGCCCGCCGCGGTCGAGGCGACCGACCCGCAGGGATAGCCGATTCGCCGAATCGTCCGGGCGACGGTCGCATCGGCAATCGGCAGCCGGGCCGCCACCGCGGGTACCCCCTCTACGGCTTGCGTTGGGGATGCCTCCGCAAGGTCGGCCGTCACCGGCTCGGGCACGCTCACCGCCTCTTCGCGGACCGCTGGCGCGGCGGCTCGACCGGGCGCCGTGGAAGGGACCGTCGGCCGGGCGACAGCGGCGCGTTCCTGTGTCAGGATCAGCGGCGGTGTCGGCGCGGTTGCAGTGGGCGCTGGACCGGCTGGCGGAAGATCCGCTTTGACCACAGCCAATGCCGGTGCATCCTCGACCGGTACATCCTCGATCGACACCATGCCGCCCAAGGCACCGAGCAGGGCGGCAGCAGCCACCAGTGCGACCGCGCCCAGTACGACTGGCTTGAGGCTGCCGGACTCGCTCTCGACCGCGTCCGTTTCAAACGCGAAGGCGGCGGGCGCGAGCGCGGCGGGCGGCTCCGACAAGGGTTCGCGGCCCGACAGGCGCAGTGACTGGGCAAGGAAATTGCCGACGCTATCGGCTTCAGCCCGAGGGGTCGTTTCCGGCTCGAGCGCTGGCGGCTCGGCGGGTTCCGGCTCGATCGGTGGCGGCTCGACCGGTGGCGGCTCGACCGCTTCCGGCTCGACCTGTGGCGGCGGTTTCGAGGCCCGCTCGAGGCTGGCCAGCCGAGCGGCCGTGTGACTCGAGCCGATGAAGCTCATGGTCCCCGACGCCGGAACCATGAACCGCGTGAGCGGCGGGGGCGGCTCGATGCCGATCGACTGGTCATAGGCGCGCCGGCGGGCCGGGTCGCGGAGCGTCTCATAGGCGATGCTGACCGCGGTGACGGAGCCGAACGGGCGCGGCGTGAACGCGCTCAACTGCCGCGCGAATGCCCGCTCGATCTCCTCGCTTCGGGCGCCGGGCCTCAACCCCAATGTCTGGTAATGATTAGGCCGCTGCTTGAGGTGCTGGTCCATGATCCGCCCCGAGTCCCGAAGCATCAAGCTTCGCGCATTTCGGGCGGGAATCCAGTTCGCCCTGGCCCGCCGCTTGCTCGATTCGGCGGCAACGGGAGCGCCCCGGCATCGTAAATGGTAACTTAATTTCTACGCCCCGATCGTCGCACTCGCGGGAACGGCCCTTGATCGAATGCAGGCACCGCTCGTCGAAAAGCGACCCCGCCCTGCCCTCCGACCCGCTCTGCTTTGGGTCGGATGGGGCCGAGGGAGGTTTGAATGACCCAGCTTCTGGGGCCGCTCCTGGCCACGTTCATGCTCGGCATTTCTGCCGCGGCCTGTGCCGAACCGCTGGCCACGCATCATCTCATTACCGGCGGTGTCTATGAGACCAAGGGCCCCGACGGGAACAGCGTCATCCTCGATGCTCCGGAAGGCCTGATCGTCGTCGACACCGGGCGGCACCCCGAGCATGCCGAGAAAGTTCTCGCTTACGCCCGAACGTCTGGCAGGCCCGTCGCGGCGATCGTCAACACCCACTGGCACCTCGACCACACGACCGGCAACATGGACCTGCTCAAGGCCTATCCCGGAGTCCCGATCTTCGCCAGCCGGGCGATCGAGGGCAAGCTGTTCGAGAATTTCATCGCGCCCGGCCGCGCCCAGGCAAAAAAGGCGCTGGCAGAAGGAATCGCGCCCGCGGCGCAGCGGCCCGGAATGATCCGCGCCCAGGCCTTCCTCGACCAGCCGGCCTTCGGACGGCCGACCGCTCCGGTTACGCACAGCGGTCCACGCCGGATCGCGGGCCGGACCATCGATACTCGCCTCGCCCCTTTCGCGGTTAGCGAGGGCGACGTCTGGTTGGTCATCCCGGAGGAAAGGATGATCATCGCCGGCGACCTCGTCGTCGACATCATTCCGTTCATGGACACGGCCTGCGTCGAGGGCTGGTCGAAGGCGCTCGGCGAGATTGCCGCGGTCAACTTCCAGACTTTAATCCCCGGCCACGGCGCGCCGATGACCAAGCCGCAATTCCTGGCCTGGAAGTCCGCCTTCGATCGCCTCGCCGAGTGCGGCCGGGCGGATGTGCCGGTTGCGACATGCGTCGAGGGCTGGATGACCAACGCGGCCCCGTTCATCGCCGAGGACAAGAAAGCCTATGTCCGCGACGCCGCGGCTTATTACATCGAGACAAGGATGCGCTCGAAGCCCGAGGAACAGCAGAAGTTCTGTGCCGCGCCCTAGATTGGGGAAAGCGCCGCGGCGAAGCGCGCGGCCTTTTCGGAATAGAGGTTGGCAGACGCTCGCAGCGCTTGCTTCTCGGCATCGGTGAGCGGCCGGATCACGCGCGCCGGCGCACCGACGATCAGCATCCCCGGCTCGAAGCTCTTTCCCTCGGTGATCAAAGCGCCGGCTCCGACCAGGCAGTCGCTCGCGATCGTCGCGCCGTTGAGGATTTTCGCGCCCATTCCGATGAGCACGTCGTCGGCGATGGTGCAGCCGTGGAGGATCGCCTGGTGGCCGACGGTGACGCGCGCGCCGATCGACAGCGGGAAGCCGGGATCGCTGTGGCCGATCGCGCCGTCCTGGAGGTTGCTGTCCTGACCGATGATAATTGGCGTGTTGTCGGCGCGGATGACGGCGCCGAACCAAACACTCGAGCGCTCGCCGAGCCGGACATCGCCGATGAGGTCGGCCGATGGCGCCGCCCACGCGCCTTGAGCCAAGGTCGGGGCGACATCATCGATTCTGTAGAGCGGCATGAGATCAGCCTAGCGCAATGGTGCCCAGGAGAGGACTCGAACCTCCACGCCCTTGCGAGCGCCAGCACCTGAAGCTGGTGCGTCTACCAATTCCGCCACCTGGGCACGGTGCGTCGTCTGTCTGGCAGGGGGCGGCGCTTAAAAGCCCGGCCTTCGCCTTGTCAACCGGATAGGGGCCGCGGCTTGCCTGTGGGCGCGTCTTGCCGCAAGGACGGCGCGCTTGAAGCAGCTGGACGAGGCCATGCTCCCGATCGACCGCCCACCCCTGATCACGATTTTCGGCGGCGGCGGATTCATCGGGCGGCAGCTGTGCGAAATCCTGCTTCGCAAGGGCGCGCGGATCCTGGTCGCGCAGCGCGACCAGGCTTCGGCGCACTCGGTCCAGCCCTTGGGGCAGGTCGGCCAGATCGGCTATCGCGCCGCGGATGTGACCCACCGGGCAAGCGTCGCCCACGCGGTTCACGGCGCGGACATCGTCATCAACCTCGTCGGGTCGTTCGCCAATATGGACGAGGTCCACGGCGACGGCGCCCGCAACGTTGCCGAGGCCGCGGCCGCGGCGGGCGCGGCCGCGCTGGTTCACATCAGCGCCATCGGCGCGGACCCGAATTCGCCCGCGCTCTACGGGCGGACCAAGGCGGCCGGCGAAGCGGCGGTTCGAGCGGCGTTCGAGCGCGCGACGATCATCCGTCCTTCACTGGTGTTCGGTCCGGGCGACCAGCTGACCAACCGCTTCGCCGGGCTTGGCCGGCTGCCGCTCGTCCCGGTGCTCAAGCCCCGGGCCCGCTTCCAACCCGTCTATGTCGTCGATCTCGCCGAGGTGATTGCCCGGGCGGCGCTCAACCCCGGCGCGCACGGCGGCGGGACCTATGAGATCGGCGGCCCCGAGATCCTCACCATGGCCGAGCTGTTCCAGGCGGTCTTCAGGGTCACCGGACAGCGGCCCGAGCTGGTCGAGCTTCCCGACATTGCCGGTGACATTCTGTCGCGCCTGGGCTTCCTCCCCGGCGCCCCGATCACCCGCGACCAGTGGCTGATGCTCGGCCGCGACAATGTCGTCGCCAAGGGCGCCAAGGGCCTCGCCGACTTCGGCATCGACCCGACGCCGCTCGCCGCGGTCGCCGGCGAGTGGCTCGGCCGCTTCCGCCCCGGCGGCCGCTTCGCCAAGCGCGACCTGACCCGCTCGGTGCCCAGCTAAGTGCCCGTCCTCTGGCTCGTCATCATCCTCGGCATCGTCGAGGGTGTCACCGAATATCTGCCCGTCTCCTCGACCGGCCACCTGATTCTCGCCACGGAGCTTCTGGGCTTCGACGCCGAGGCCTGGGCGCTGTTCAACATCGCCATCCAGCCCGGCGCGATCCTGGCGGTGGTGCTGATCTACTGGCGGACGTTTTGGGACGTCCTGCTCGGCCTGTTCCACCGCTCGCCCGATGCCTGGGCGTTCGTCCGCAACATCCTCGCCGCCTTCCTTCCCGCGGTCGTCATCGGCCTCGCCATCGGCGACCAGCTCGAGCTCCTGCTCGCCAACGCGGTCGTCGTCGCCTGGGCGCTGATCATCGGCGGGGTGGCAATCCTCGTGCTCGAGCGGCTCGTCAGGCCCACGGAGAGCGGCGGAGTCTCGCACCTGACCCTCAAACAGTCGGCGACCATCGGCCTGATCCAGTGCCTGGCGATGGTCCCCGGGGTGAGCCGCTCAGGCGCGACCATCCTCGGCGCGATGAGCCTTGGAATCGACCGCAAGACCGCGGCGGAATTCAGCTTCTTCCTCGCCGTTCCGACCCTGACCGGAGCGACCGTGCTTCAGCTTGCCAAGCATTGGGACGCGATGCCCGACAACCAGCTCGGCTGGATCGGGCTCGGCAGCCTGGTGTCGTTCGTCACCGCCTTCATCGTGGTGAAGGGCTTCCTCGCGATCGTCACGCGCTTCGGCTTCGCCCCGTTCGGCTGGTATCGCATCGTCGTCGGAATCGTCGCCCTGATCTGGCTTTCAGGCCGCTGATTGACCTCGACTTCGGCGCGCCTAAGCTCCGCAGCCGAAGTGGAGATTGTCCATGCGTTGCCTCATCCTAGCGTTGCTGTTCACACTCGCTCCGGCCGGGACAGTCCAGGCCGAAGCGCAAGGGGCCGCCGACCCCGCGCGAGTCGCCGAGGCCATCCGCTTGCTGGATGCGGAGAATTTCGAGTCGGCGACCATGCATTCGGTTGACGTTGGCACGGAGGCCATGCTCGGCGTGATCACCGAGCAATTGAAGAAACAATTTGGTGACACTCTGCCCGACGATTTCATCGGGAAAATGCGCGACACCATGCGCAGTCACGCCGAGGAGACGATGCGCGAGAAGCTGCCAGACGTAAAACGGCGGACCGCGGAACTGTACGCCAAGGAATTCACCTTGGTTGAGCTTGCCCGGCTGAGGGAGATTGCGGCCGACCCAGTTATCGTCAAGTCGCGCAAATGGTCGCGCGAAGTCGAACCGACGATGGTCATGCTGGGGATCGACGCGATGCGCGCGACGCAGGACGATCTCGACGCGAAGCTCAAGCGCCTCGTGGCCGACTACGTCAAGTCGCTTGGGGCCACGCCAACCAGCTAGCTTCCTCCGGGCCCCGTTTCGCGTTTATGGTCGCGCGCGGGGCAAATGTTGGGGGCGGGCATGACAAGACGAATGATGTTCCTGGCCGTGACGGCGATTTGGGCGGCGACACCCGCGCTGGGGGCGCCGAATTCGACAACTATCGCCGCCGCGCCCGCGGACCCGGCCAAGCAGGCGCTCGCCGCGCGCGTCGCCGCCTCCTTGTGGCCCGACGGCACCTACGGACGGATGATCGACTCGATGATCGGCGGCAAGGACGGGCTCAGCGACATGTTCCTCGACATGCGTCCATCGGACCTGATGGGCGCGCTCGCCGAGACCATGGTCGGCGAGGGCAAGCCGGCGCCGGACGTCAAGGAAGGGCCGGACCCGCCCTCGCCGACATTCCGCGAGATGTTCAAGGCCGAGGACCCCCATTTCGAGGAGCGGATGCGGATTACGATGACCGTCGTGGGCGACGAGGTCCGCCGGATCGCCAGGCCGATCGAGCCCAAGTTCCGCGGAGGCCTCACCAAGTCGATCGCGCGGCGCTTCACGTCCGACCAGCTCGCGCCCCTCGCCGCCTTCCTCGAGACCGAGCCGGGTCGCGCCTTCGCCGCGCAATGGGTGACCCTGTTCATCGACAAGGACGTGATGCTGGCGTTGATCCAGTCGGTTCCGGCCATGGTCAAGGAGATGCCGGCCGCATTCAAGAAGGTCGAAGCCGCGACCGCCCATCTGCCCAAGCCGCCGAAGAAGGCGGAGAGCAAGGACGACGGCGACGAGGCTGGCGAAAAGGAAGAATCGACAAGGTCCGAGGACTGACCCTTGGGTCGGCCGCATTGCCGTGCTATTTCAGTGCCTTCGCGCGCATCGGAGTAGGGAAATGCGTAAACTTGGTTTGTTGCTCGTCCTGTTCGCCACCCCGGCGGCCGCTGCTCCCGATACGAGCGCTATCGAGCAGGCCTTGCGCGATCCCGCCGCGGCCGAGCGGATCGACCGCTCGCTCGAAGCGCTGACCGGTGCGTTGCTCGACCTCAAGGTCGGCGAAGCGAAGGCGGCGCTCGAAGGCCGCAAGGCCAATGCGGCGGAGCGGGCGCTAACGGTTGGCGACCTGGAACGCCAACAGGGCCGCGACCCCGAGGCCGTGCGACGAAAGGTGCGCGAGGCTGGCCCGGCCATCGCCAAGGGCATGAACGCGCTGGCCGACGCATTGCCGGCGCTGACCCGCGCTTTGTCCGAGGTCGAGCGCGCGGTCGAGCGCGCCGCCGCCAACATGCCCGACCCGACGTACCCGAAGCGCTAGACGCGCCGCCGCGAAGCTTTAATAGCTGCCCCATCCCATGTGGCAGCTGTTCCAATTCCCGCTCTGTCCTTTCTCGCGCAAGGTCCGCTTGGTCCTCGCCGAAAAAGGCATCGGCCACGAGCTGGTGCGCGAAAATCCATGGGAGCGGCGCGACGAGTTCATGGACCTGAACCCCGCCGGCGAAACCCCGGTGATGGTCGAGCCCGACCAGGGCGTCACCCTGATCGGGAGCCAGCCGATCGTCGAATATCTCGACGAGACCGTCGACCGCATGCCGATGATCCACGGCAATGCCGTACTTCGAGCCGAAATCCGGCGGATGACCGAATGGTTCGACATCAAGCTCTACCGTGAGGCGGTCGAACCGATGATGTACGAGCGGATGAGGAAGCGCCTGGTCAACCGCGAAAGCCCCGACACCCGCGTGCTGCGCGAGGCGATGCGCGTGGCAAGCGAGCACCTCGATTATCTTGATTTCCTGCTCGACCACCGCCGCTGGCTCGCCGGCCCGGGCCTCAGCCTCGCCGACTTCACCGCGGCCGCGCACCTCTCGGTAATCGACTATCTCGGCGCGCTCGACTGGCGCGGGCACAAGCAGACCAAGGACTGGTACAGCGTGATGAAGTCACGCCCCGGCTTCCGCCCATTGCTCGGCGAGCGGATGGAAGTGATCGTGCCACCCGCGCACTACGACAAGGTCGATTTTTGAGGTTTAGCGGCCGGCCCGCTGGCGCTCACCAGATAATTGAGCTTGGTGTCGTCGCTGAGGTGCAGGCCCTTGAGCGGCGAGAAAGCGATTCCCTCGACATCGATCACCCGTAGCCCGGCGTTCCGGATCATCGCGCATAGCTCGTCCGGGGTGATGAACTTGGCGAAATCGTGGGTTCCGCGCGGGACTCGGCCGAATCCTTCGGCGAGGGTGACGGTGAGCAGCCGCGACCAGGCGGTGCGGTTGGGAGTCGACATCACCAGCAGCCCGCCAGGCGCAAGCCGGGCGGCAAGCGCGGCAACGAACGCCCCGGGCTCGGCAACATGCTCGACCACCTCGAGGCTGGTGACGAGGTCGAACTGGCCGCTCAGATCCTCGACGGCGTAGGCGCGATAATCGATTGCGAGTCCGCTGGCCTCGGCATGTGCCTTGGCCGCCTCGATCAGCTCCTCCGACGCGTCGATGGCCGTAACCCGCGCTCCCAGCCTGGCCAACGGCTCTGCCAGCAGCCCGGCGCCGCAGCCAACGTCGAGCGCCGTCTTGCCCTCGAGCGGCCGGAACCCGGTCTCGTCGGCCTGCCAATGCTGGTCGACCTGGTCACGCAGATATTTGAGCCGGACAGGGTTGAGCTTGTGGAGCATTGCTTCTGACCCATCCGGGTCCCACCAGTCGCCCGCGTGGCTCGAGAACTGCTCGATCTCGCCAGGCAGGATGCTTGTTTCGCTCATGCGCTCTCCCTAACAGGGCGCGGCGTTCGACCCAAGGAGCCGCATTGTCCCGGATCGTGATGAAGTTCGGCGGAACGTCAATGGCCGGGATCGAGCGGATCCGGAGCGTCGCCGCGCGGGTCAAGCGCGAGGCGGAGGCCGGCAATCAGGTGCTGGTGGTGGTCTCGGCGATGGCCGGGGAAACCGACCGTCTGGTCCAATATTGTCGCGAGGCCGCGCCGCTTCACGACCCGCGCGAATATGATGTGGTCGTCGCCAGCGGAGAGCAGGTGACCGCGGGCCTGCTCGCCATGACCCTCCAGTCGATGGGCCTCAACGCACGGAGCTTCATGGGCTGGCAACTGGTCCGCGCCTCGGGCGTCCACGGCAATGCGCGGGTCGAGAAGGTCGAAAATGTGCTGCTCGACGAGGCGCTCAGCGCTGGGACGGTCGCGGTCATTCCCGGCTTCCAGGGGGTGAGCGAGGACGGGCGCGTGGCAACGCTCGGCCGCGGCGGGTCGGATACCAGCGCGGTCGCCATCGCCGCCGGCGTCGGGGCCGACCGCTGCGACATCTACACCGACGTCGATGGCGTCTATACGACCGACCCGCGGATCGTCCCAAACGCGCGCAAGCTCGAGCAAGTCACGTTCGAGGAAATGCTCGAGCTGGCGGGGGTCGGGGCAAAGGTGCTCCAGGTCCGCTCTGTCGGGCTGGCGATGCGCGCGAAACTGCCGCTTCGGGTCCTGTCCGCGTTCGAGGATGTGCCCGGCACCGACATCGTCGCCGAGCTTTCGGGAGGAACCATGGAACGCAACCTCATCGCCGGAATCGCCGCCGACCGAAACGAAGCGCGGATCACCGTGACCGGCGTCCCCGACCAGCCCGGGACGGTCGCCGCAATCATCGGCCCGCTCGCGGCGGCGGCGATCCCGGTCGACATGATCGTGCACGCCGCGACTCCCGATACCGGAAGTTCCGACCTTACCTTCACTGTCCCGCGCGTCAGCCTGGCGCAAGCGGTTGCGACCATCGAAGGGTTGAAGGAAACCGTGGCCTACGATCGGCTGGTGACCGACGATGCGGTCGCCAAGGTCAGCATCGTCGGCGTCGGAATCCGCTCCAACCCCGAGCTCGCGGCGAAGATGTTCGAGGTGCTGGCCGAGCGGCGGATCAACCTGCTCGCGGTCTCTTCGAGCGAGATCAAGGTCAGCGCGCTCATCGCCGAAGACCAGCTCGACCTCGCGGTCCGCGTGCTCCACACCGCCTTTGGGCTGGACGTACAATGAGTGCGGGTCACAAGCGCCTCAAGCAGCTGATGCACCGCGGGACCGAGTTTTTGGGGTGCGAGGTCGCGATCATGGGCGGCGCGATGAGCTGGATTTCCGAGCGCAACCTGGTCTCGGCCATCTCCAACGCCGGCGGGTTCGGGGTGATCGCCTGCGGCGCGATGAGCCCCGAGCTGCTCGATACCGAGATCGCGGAAACCAAGACCAGGACCGACAAGCCGTTCGGCGTCAACCTCATCACCATGCACCCGCAATTGAGCGAGCTGATCGACGTTACAGCCAAGCACGAGGTCAGCCACGTCGTTCTCGCCGGCGGACTTCCGCCGGGCGGCGCAATCGAGCGGATCAAGAACAACGGCGCCAAGCTCATGGCCTTCGCTCCCGCGCTTGCGCTGGCGAAAAAGCTGATCCGTTCGGGCGCTGACGCCCTCGTGATCGAAGGCATGGAGGCCGGCGGCCACATCGGCCCGGTCTCGACTAGCGTTCTCGCGCAGGAAATCCTGCCGGTGGTCGCGAAGGACATTCCGGTGTTCGTCGCCGGCGGGATCGGGCGCGGCGAGGCGATCGCCGCCTATCTCGAAATGGGCGCGGTGGGGGTCCAGCTCGGCACTCGCTTCGTCTGCGCCACCGAGTGCATCGCGCACGAGAATTTCAAGAAGGCGTTCATCCGCGCTTCGGCCCGCGACGCAGTCCTGTCGATCCAGATCGATCCGCGGCTCCCGGTGATCCCGGTCCGGGCGCTCAAGAACAAGGAGATTGAGCGGTTCACCGCCAAGCAGCGCGAGGTCGCTTCCCTGCTCGATTCGGGCGCGGTCGAAATGGCCGAGGCCCAGCTCCAGATCGAGCATTATTGGGCCGGTGCGCTGAAGCGCGCGGTGATCGACGGCGATGTCGAAACCGGAAGCGTCATGGCCGGCCAGTCGGTCGGAATGGTGACCCGCGAAGAGCCGGTCGCCGAAATCCTCCGCGAGCTGGTCGACGAAGCCGCCAGCGCCCTGGAAAGCCGGGGATGATCCGCGCCGCATTCGCCCTCGCGCTGCTTGTTACGGCGACGGCGACCGCAGCGGAGCCCGCCGGACTGCATCAAGCGCTCCAGCGCCTTGCGGCCGAGGGCCGCTTCAGCGGTGCCGTCGTAATCCGAGATTCCAACGGCGAGGACTTCTCGCGCGCATACGGGCTCGCGGATCCCTTCACGGACCGCCCATTCACGCCGGATACCCCTGTCGATAGCGCGTCGCTCGCCAAGCCAGTCACCGCCACCATCGTTCTGAGCCTCGCAAACGACAAAATCATCGATCTCGAGGCGCCGGTCGATGATTATCTTCCCCAGTTCGCGTGGAACGGCGTGACGATCCGCCATCTCCTCGCCCACTCGGCCGGTCTGGCTGCCGACGAATCCGAACAAGCGCTTGTCGGCAAGTCCAACGAGCAGTTGGTTGCGGATTCCATCCACCGCCCGCGCGTTTTCGCACCGGGGATTGGCTTCGCATATTGCAACGTCTGCTACATTGCATTGGCGCTGTTGATCGAACGGGTGACCGGAAGGACCTATCTCGAGGTCGCCCGTGAGCATGCAGCATTGCCAACCGACGCCGGTCTGCGGCCGGCACGGCTGGCGGATTGGAAAGGCCGAGCCATCGGCTATCGGATCGCCGGCGACGGTCCTCAGCGCGCGGACAGCTACGAGGATGAGCGGCTCTACGGCTCGGCCAACATCAGCATCTCCGCCTCTCAGCTCGCTCAGTGGGGCCAGCAATGGGGGAACGGGCGCCTCGAACCCCTCCTTTATGCCGCGACGAGCTCGGCGCGGATCGCCGGCAATCCCTCCGGGCTCAGCTGGGGCAATTGGTATTGCGCTCCGGACCGGCGGCGGTGCCACTATCTCGGCCACCACGAAGGTTTCCACCACATGCTTTACTGGGATCGCGACCGCAGGCTCTCGATTGCGATGGTCACCAATAACTCGCTTGCGCCTGCGTTTCAGCAGCGACTGCAACGCGCGCTGGTCAAGTTCGCCGAAGGCCGACCGGCGGAAGCGCAGAGGGAACTCGAGCAACCCCTGGGTGACATGCCCGTTGCGGCGGGAAACTACCGCGCGGGTATCTTCGAAGTGGCCGTGGCTAGGGGCTCGGCACCCGTGGCTCGCCGCGCCGGCCTGGAATACCCGGGCTTTCCCATCGGATCAGGCGTCCACTATGTCCCCGGGCTAGACATTTACGTCGCCGGGACCAGCGACGGCCACATTCGCTTGCTCAGCTTGTATGAGGACAGTCTCGGCACGCGCGAGTGAGGTCCCTGTAGATCGCGGCGCGGCTAAAAACTTCACAAAAAGAGTCGGTTTCCTTCAGGTTTCGCGGCGCGCGCGGAGCTATCCGCCTCCCACTAGCAAGTGGTGGAGCGATATGAAGGAACTCTTGATCGTCGAAACTCGGGATGCGGCTGAGCATCATGATCCAGCACGCATGACAGAGCTTGCAGCTGGCATGGTCGAAGCTGGGGTCCCGTCGACCATTTTCCTGACTGAGAACGGAGTCTTCAACGCACTGGGCTCTGGCGCGGCACCAATCGAGCGCGCGCTCACGGCGGGCGTGGTCGTCGCAGCGGACGGCTTTGCATTGGCAGAGCGCGGCATTCGCAACGGCCAGCTGCGTCCTGGCATCACCGTTCACGACGTCAATCTCATCGTCGACAAGCTCGGCTCGTCGGCCACCGTCATTTGGAGGTAGTGGTGAAGAAGGGGACACTCACGTTCGTCCTTATGGACGCTCCGTTCGAATCGTCGCGAACGACGACGGCGCTTCGGACCATCGATGCCGCGATCCGGCGCGGCTTCGCCATTAACATTTTCGCGTACGAGGGGGCCGTTCTCTTGCCCTTCCAGCACCAACAACCGCACGCCAATCTCGTTCACGGCCGCGACATCGACGAAGAGGACCATCCTCTTCCGCGCGAATGGGTCGCAGCATTGATGGCGACGGCGCGCCAACAAGGGGTCGCGTTCAACTGGGTGAATTGCGGATTGTGCGTCGACGAGCGCGGCGCAGCGGAGTGTATCGGCGGGGTCCAGCGCGGCACTCCGGCCGACCTTTGGAAGATGGCCCAGGCATCCGACAACACGCTCGTCGTCGCGACGGCTTGAGGAGCATTGGCATGAAACTCCTGAATATCGTGTCGAGCGGCTATCGCGCGACCATCGAGGAACAGGACGATACGATCGTCTGGTTGACGCATTGCCTGCGCAATGCCGGCGCAGAGGCGGACATCCTGCTGTGCGGATCAGCGGTCAATTATCCCGTGCGCGAGCAATCCGTCGATCCGGTCAGGATTGGCGAACGCATCCAAACGCACGGCCCTGATGTCCATGGCCAAGTCCGCGATCTTGCCGAAACCGGCGCGAAGGTCTTTGCGGTCCGGGAGGATCTCGAAGTGCGGTCGATCGATTCAGCCGGTTTCCTTCGAATCGTCGAAATCATTCCCCGCAAAGCGCTGCCGCAGCTATTCAAAAGCTATGAACGCGTCTGGAACTGGTGAGGAACGTCCGGCGCGCGTTGCACGGGTCAACAATTGGCGATTGATCGCACAATTCGCTTGAATCTCGGATTGTGGCGATAGGCGGCGAAATCCGGGTCGCGCGCGAGCCAGCGGCTGTGACTCCAGCCATTGTCTATCACTTGCTCGAGATGATCCAGCGCAGCCTCCGTCTCGCCCGTTCGGGCAAATGCGCACGCCAGGTGGTAACAGGGCTCGTGGTCCGCCGCCGCAAGACCAAGTGCGGTATATCCGGAGTCAATCTCGCCAAGGTGAAACCGAGCGCGTGCGTCGGCGCACAACGCACGAGTGTCACACGAATACGCGTCGATATAGGGTCTGGTGCGCCCGATGGTGAGCTGGAAGTTGTGGCGGGCAAGTTCGTCCTGACCGAGCATTTCGCGGGCTTTCCCCGCCAGCATCAGAGCATGATAATCGTCCGGGCGAAGCTCACCCGCCCGCTCGAGCATGGGCGCGGCCAGCTCGATCCTCAATTCGGCAAAGCAGGCCCGTCCGAACAGATAGTGATTTTCTCCCGAACGAGGATCCAGGCGAAGCGCCCGCCCGAACAAGCCATAGGCTTCGTCGAATTTCCCTCCGATCGCGAAAATCAGGCCTTCGACGGCGTAGGCCTGCGCCAGCCGCGGATCGAGCCGCTTGGCAATGCGGGCACAGCTTAACGCTTCCTCCAGGTCACCTCCGCCAGGTTCGTAATAGGTGCGAAGGAAGGTCAGCGATTTCCCAAGTCCGGCATAAGCGGGGGCATATTCGGGATTTGCGGCGATGATCTGCCGGAATTGGGCCTCGGCCGCTCGGGTATTGGACTTGTGGCCACGATCGAAAAGCGCTTCGCCTTCGAGATACATTGCGTAGCATTCGAGATCGCTCGCCCCGGCGTTTCGCCCACGTAATCGTGGATCGCCGATGGGTTGAGGCAGCAGTCGATACCCACTCTTGTGGACGGTCTCCAAATATGTCGGCTGTCGGGCGTCATCGCCGAGCGCTCGGCGAAGCTCGGCAATTGCGTGCGTCAGCACTTCTTCGGTGACGGTTACATGGGGCCACACCCGTTCAAGCAGAGCGTCGCGGGTCCAGACCTGACCAGGAGTTTCGGCAAGGGCTTCGAGCACTGCTGCGGCCTTCGGCGAGATTCGGCCATCTCGTTCCGGCCCGCACAGCCGGCGAGTCGATGGATCGAAAACCCAACCACCGATCGCGAACATGATGAATTCTCACCCTCCGGTCGCATGGCACTCGTTCAGGAAGGCGAACGCGGTTCGGTTACCAGCGGCGAACATCGATTTCGAGGCAATTTTTTGCGGCGCATCGACTGCTCTGAGCGGCCGGTCTACAGCGCCGCGATTGCCCTTACGGTCCGGTCCACGTCCTCCTCAATCGTCAGCATGCTCGGCGCCACGCGAGCCAGCAGCGGATTGTAGAATCCCGGCGTAACGCTGGCGATGATTCCCCGCTCGTGCAGCTTGTGGACGACCTGCTCGGGGCTCAACCCGGCGACCTCGAACGCGATGATTCCGGCCGACAGATCGGGACTGATCGGCGTGTGCAACTTAACCTTCGGCATCTTCTCCATCTCGGACTTGGCCATGCTGTTGAGCGCATGGATCCGCTCGGCGATCCGTGCCTTGCCGATTGAACGGTGAAAATCGAACGCCTGGGTCAGCGCCCAGCGATGCTCGAAGCTGTGGAAGCCGCCGGGCGTGTTCATCGCCGCCAGGGGCATCTGCTCGACCGGTCCCGGCCGCCACATCGGATCGAACGTCGGGATCGTCGCCTGGATCAGCGGCCAGGCGTCGCGCTTTGCCCACACGAGTCCCGTGCCGCGCGGCCCGGTCAGCCACTTGTGGGTTCCGGCGATGAAAAAATCGGGCCCGAGCTCGGCGAGGGTGACATCCTCGATTCCAAGGCCGTGGACCCCGTCGACCGACAGCAGGGTCTGCTGCTCGCGCGGCTTGCCGCGGTTGTGGGCCCGGACCGCCTCCGCGATCGCGGCGATGGGCATTTTGACCCCGGTGCCCGAATGCACCCAGGTGACCGCCAGAAGGCGCGTGTTATCGCGCAGGTTGCTTCGAACGTTGCGAACGACTTCATCGACGCTGACCCTCGACGGATCGGCATAGAGCGGGACTCGACGGACCTTCGCCCCGGTCCGCTCGGCGCCATAATCGGTCGCGATCGCGGTCACGATGTGGTCGCGCGTATCGGTCAGGATTTCCTGGCCGGGCTTCAGCTTCATGCCCGAATAGACCAGGCCCAAGCCCATCGTGGTGCTGTCGGTGAAGGCAAGCTCATCGGCATTGACGCCGAGATAGGCCGAGGCCTGCTCGCGGATCGCGCGCTCGAGCGGGCCGACATTGTGCTCGATATAGCTGTGCGAATCCTGGTCGAGCCCGCGCCTGTGCCGCTCGATCGCGTCGCGCACGGGCTTGGGGTGCGAGGCAAGGTAGAAGCTGGACATCTGGACGATGCCAGGGGCGATATCGAATTGGCGCTTGATGTCCGCCCAGGAGGCGTCGGCGGAAGGCACTTCCGTCGATTGTCCGGCGAGCACATAGCCGCCGCCGAGCGCCGCGGCTCCTCCGACTGCCGCAGTGGTCAGGAATTGCCGTCGATCCATGATGTTTCTCCCCCCGCGTGGCGATAGCACCGAGGCCGCGGAGAGTCGAAGCCCGGCGGTCAGCCGCGATGGCGGTCGCGCACTCCGACTCCGTGGCGGTAGACGAGCTCACCGCCCTTCCACCCACTGTAGAGCAGGATCAGCACGACGAGGCCCGAGAGGTAGAGGCCGGTCGAGCGGATGAAATCGTCATTGCCCAGCCTCAGGAACAGGTTCGCGACTTCGAGCACCACGGCGGTCACGTTGGCGAGCATATGCTTGAAGGCGTCGGGGATCCGGCGGATCCGCTCGCTGCCGAAATAGTCGGTGAGCCCGGCCACCGCGGCCAGCGCCGCGAACGCGATTCCAAGCGCCAGCAGCCAGCGCGACGCCGTCGCCCAGCCGGGTTCGCCGCTCATCGCGAACATGACGTCCGCGCCGAACGCGCCGATGAAACCGACGATCGGGAACGGAACCAGCATCGGGTGGATCGGGTGGCCCGCGATCCGGGCGGTGCTTTGCGGATGCTCATGCGCGGGATCGATGTCGCCGTTGGTCATCTCATGTCCTTTCCTTGTGCGCCTGCTTCTTTGAAATCCGCCGCCGCGAAGCGCCCGCCGCAACCAGCCCGGAGCCGAGGATCCCGGCCGCGATCAGCGGGTGCTTCTGCGCCTGAAGGAACAAGCTCCAGCGCTTGACCGCGAAATCCTGCGACCCTTCGACGCTGCCGTCCTTCCTCGGCTCGAACAGATTGTCGCGCGCGCGGGGATCGCCCGGCTCGTCGGTTGATTGCTGAGTCCGGACCAGCAGCCATTCCATGATCCGGTCGGTGGGCCGCGGGAACAGCCACGCGAGAAGCGAAAGCGTGAAGCCGTAGCCGCCAACGTAAATTTGGCGGCGCGAATGTTCGGCCGCGAACAGGATCGCATCGGCAACCAGCTCGGGGCCGTAGATGATCTGTGGAGTCCTCGGCGGGGCGTCCATGTGGTTGCGCCCGTGCTCCGGAAAGGGCGTGTGGATTCCGCTCGGTTTGATCAGCGTAACCGAAATCGGAAGACCTTCGCGCTCGACGTCCATCCGAACGCTTTCGGTTAGCGCTCGAACCGCCGCCTTGGCGGCGCAATATGCCGGCTGCTTGATCAGCGCGCGGTCGGACAGCACCGAGCCCAAGTTGATGATCGCCCCACCGCCGCGTGACCGGAAGTGCTTGATTGCCGTCAGGCAGCCTTGGAGCATCCCGAAATAATTGACGTCGAAAATGCGACGCTGCTCAGTCATTCCGAGCTGCTCGAGCGTTCCGTACGATGTAACCGCGGCGTCATTGACCCAGGTGTCGAAGCCCCCGAACACATCGGTCGCGACCTCGGCGATTATATCAGCCGCGCCTTGTTCAGCGACATCGATCGCGCAGATCGCGACCCGGCCACCCGCCCGTTTAAAATTTCTCCGAATCTCCTTGAGAGCTCGCTCGTTGCGCGCGGCGAGAACCACCGCGGCGCCGCGCCGCACCGCCTCGCGCGCGGTGGCGAGGCCGTTGCCGCTCGAAGCTCCGGTGATGACGATCACCTGCTCGTCCAAGGATTTCAGTCGCTTCCGCATGTTACGCGCGCTCCGTCCGGGCACGGATTGGAGTGCATCAGGATAAAGAAGGTTCCCGTCGCGGTGCATGCGCGCGCGGGTGACAGGGCCGCGCTCCATCTGATAGCGCGGTCCAGCCATGCCGCAGTCCGCCGTCACGTCCGCACGCGAGATCCTGACCGGTCTCCATGCGATCATGGCCAAGCGCGGCTCGGCGCAATCGAAGCTTGACCGCGTCGTCGACCTCATCGCCGAGGCGATGCAGAGCGAGGTCTGCTCGATCTATCTGCTGCGCGACAATCAGCTCGAGCTGTTCGCCACCCACGGCCTGCGCAAGGAGGCGGTCCACGTCACCAGGCTGCGCATAGGCGAAGGGCTCGTCGGGACGATCGCCGGCGAAGGGCGGATCCTCAATCTCGCCGAAGCGGTCGACCATCCCGCCTTCGCCTATCGGCCCGAAACCGGGGAGGAGCGGTTCCACAGCTTCGCCGGGGTTCCAATCATCCGCCTCGAAAGCCCGATCGGGGTGCTCGCGGTCCAGCACGCCGAGCCGCGCGGCTATGAAGAGGTCGAGATCGAGGCGCTCCAGACCGTCGCGATGGTGCTGTCCGAGATGATCGCGGCGGCGCGTCTCGTCGACGGCGCCCGCCGAGGGCGCTTGAGAAGCGCCGGTCCGCTACGCCTCAGCGGTCTCAAGCTGGTCGCGGGCATGGCGCGCGGCCGGGCGGTGTTCCATGAGCCCAGGATCGTCGTCGAGCATACCGTCGCCGACGACATCGAGGCCGAGCGCGAGCGGGTCTACTCGGCGTTCCGCAAGATGCGCGAACAGATCGACACGATCGCCCGCGACGCCGAGTTCGGGACGGTCGGCGAGCATCAGGAAATCCTCGAGACTTACCGGATGTTCGCTTATGACGAGGGCTGGTCGCGTCGGATCAACGAAGCGATCGACAGCGGCCTGACCGCCGAGGCCGCGATCGAGCGGGTCCAGCAGCGCACCCGGGCACGGATGCTCGAAATCGACGATCCGCTTTTGAAGGAGCGGATGCACGATCTCGAGGACCTGTCGAACCGTCTGCTTCGGATCGTCTCGGGGCGCATGGGCACCGCGGCTCAGACCGGCCTCGCCCACGATACGGTGCTCGTCGCCCGCAACCTCGGGCCGGCCGATCTGCTCGAATATGACCGGCGCCGGCTGAAGGCCGTCCTGCTCGAGGAAGGGTCACTGACCAGCCACATGGTGATCGTCGCCCGTGCGATGGGCGTTCCGGTGATCGGGCGCCTGTCCGACATCCGCCACAATGTCGAGGACGGCGAGGCGGTCCTGGTCGACGGTGACAGCGGAAGCGTCATCGTCCGGCCCAACCGGGCGCTGATTACCGGCTTCGATCAACGCCTCGCGCTCAGCCAGAAGAAACGCGCCCAGATTGCGCAGGTCCGTTCACTCCCCGCGATCACCCGCGACGGTTTCAAGATCGACGTGATGGTCAATGCCGGCCTCGCCGAGGACGCCGCGCACCTCGACGCCGCGGGAGCCGACGGAATCGGCTTGTTCCGGACCGAGTTCCAATTCCTCGTCTCGGCGACCCTTCCAGGGCGCGACCGCCAGCAGCGGCTCTATTCAAAGGTCATTGCTTCGGCCGGAAAAAAGCCGGTCATCTTCCGGACCGTCGATATCGGCGGCGACAAGGCTTTGCCCTATCTTTCCGACATTTACGACGAGGCGGAGAATCCGGCGATGGGCTGGCGCGCGCTCCGCCTCAGCCTCGACCGCGCCACCTTGATGAAGGCGCAGGCCCGCGCGTTGATCGACGCGTCGGCCGGCAAGGTGCTTAGAGTGATGTTCCCGATGGTCAGCGAGCCGTGGGAGTTCGATGCCGCCAAGGGCTTGTTCGAGGAGCAGGTCGAATGGGCCAGGCACTCACACCGGCGGGCTCCCAAGGCGATCGAATATGGGGCGATGCTCGAGGTCCCAAGCCTCGCCGAGACCCTCGACATCCTCCTGCCCAAGGTCGATTTCCTGTCGATCGGGACCAACGATTTGACCCAATTCCTGTTCGCCGCCGACCGCGCCGACCCGCGGCTCGCCGAGCGCTACGACTGGCTGAGCCCGGCGATCCTGCGCTTCCTGAAGCGGGTGCTCGACGCGGCGAGCCAGGCCTCGGTCCCGGTGCGGGTATGCGGAGAGATGGCTGGGCGGCCGCTTGAGGCGATGGCGCTGGTCGGGATCGGCGCTGACGGCTTCTCGATCACTCCGGCCGGAGTTGGGCCGGTCAAGGCGATGGTCCGCTCGCTCGATTGCGGCGAGATTCGCGCGCGCATGGCGACCCTTCTCGCCAAGCCGCCCAAGGACATGCGCAAGACCCTGTCCGACTGGGCGAGGCGTCACAAGGTAGTGGTCGGCTAAGCGGTTGACAGCGCGGACGCGGCCCTAAACAGTGGCCTGGAACGGGCAATATCCGGGCGCATTTTTCTTTCCAGGGCGAGGCAATGGACGAAGACAAGGTCGAGACGGTCAGCGACACGGTCGGCGCCCGGTTGAAAGCGGCGCGGACCAAGAAGAAGATGAACCTCGAGGATATCGCGGCCCAGACGCGGATTCCGATCAGGCATCTCGAAAGTGTCGAGCAATCGGCGTGGGACCGGCTCCCGGCCCCGACCTATACGATCGGCTTCGCCAAGGCCTATGCCGGGGCGGTCGGGATGGACCGCGCGGAAGTCAGCGAGCAGCTCCGCGAGGAGCTCGGCGGCCACCGCTACACGGTGACCTCGACCGACACGTTCGAGCCCGCCGACCCGGCGCGATCGATGCCCAAGTGGCTGGTGATCGGGGCGGTCGTCGCGGTGATCCTGTTGGTGCTCCTGATGAGCTGGCTCAACGAGCGCTCGCTCGACGACCCGGCCGAGCCCGCGGCCAATGTGGCCGCGAGCGCGCCCGCCCAACCGGCAGCGCCTCCTCCGGCGCAACCGGAAGCCCAGGGACCGGTCGTCCTCACCGCCACCGAACAGGCCTGGCTACAGATCTACGAGAAGGGCGGAGCGACCTATTTCTCGGGCATGCTCAACGCCGGACAGAACTTCACCGTCCCGCCCAATGCAACCGCGCCGATGCTCAAGACCGCCAAGCCCGAGGCGCTCCGGATCATGGTCGGAACCGCGCTTGCCCCAACGGTCGGCCCGGCCGGGCGGATGATCAGCGACGTCAGCCTGCTTCCCGCCGATCTGCTTCGCCAGGGTTCCGCCCCGGCGCCCGCCGCGGCTCCGCCCCAGCCGCAGCCCGCCGCTCCGCGCGCATCCGCTCCGCCGCAGCGGCGAAGCACGCCGCGCCGCCAACCCGCGCCTCCTCCGGTCGATGCCCCGCCACCCGCGCCGGCCCCAGAGCCCCAGGCGAACAGCGCCGCGCAATGAGCCCGATTCATCGGCGGTCAACCCGCCGACGCCCAAAGTTCGATCCGGGGGCTCATCCGGGAGGAATTGTTCGTGACTAGGCCGTGGTCCATTTTCGCCGCGCTCGGCGCGTGCGTCGCGCTGTTTTCCTCGAACGCCGCCGCGCAGCGTCAGCAGCCGTCGCCCGAGCAGCGGCTCGAGCGGCTCGAAAAACAGCTGATTCAGCTCCAGCGGCAGGTCTTTCCCAAGGGCCGCCCCGCCGACACCGCGGGCTTTTCCGACGATCCCGCGGCGACCCAGTCGTCGGTCGCGGCGATCGCCCAGCGGCTCGATTCGCTCGAGCGCCAGATGACCGATCTCATCCGCATGACCGAAGAGAACGGCAATCGGCTTCGGACCATCGAAACCGATGCCGAACGCGCGCGCAGCGAGCAGGAGCGCAAGCTCGCCGACCTCGAGCAACGCCTCGCAGCCGCGGCTGCTTCGGTGCCCGAGAGCGAACCCCCGGCAGCCTCTCCCGGGCCCCCCGCCGCAGCCGCCAAGCCCAAGGATGCCGCGACGGGGACGTCCGAGCCCAAAGCCGAAGACCCGGCCGAGGCCGCATATACCCAAGGCTTCCGACTTTGGGAGAGCGGTCAATATGACGAGGCCATCGCCTCGCTGCGCGCCTTCGTCGCCGAATTTCCCGGGCACCGCCGGGTCAGCTTCGCCAACAATCTCATCGGCCGCGCCCTGCTCGACAAGGGCGACGCCAAAGCCGCGGTCCCGGCCTTCATCGCCAATTATCGCGGCAACCCGGCGGGCGAGCGCGCGGCCGACAGCCTGTATTATCTCGGCCAGGCCTTGTTGGCGCTTGGCCAGCCGGCGCAGGCGTGCAATGCCTTCGCGGAGCTCGACGACATTTACGGCTCGAAAATCCGGCCCGAGCTCAAGACCCTCCAGACCGAGGCAAAGCAGAAAGCGCAATGCAGGAATCAGGCGAACCCATGACCACCAAAGGCAAAACCACCGACACGCTCAAGCCCGAATCCGAGACGCGTCGACCGCTTCTCGCGCGCACTGAACGTCATGGCCAAGGACGACAAGACGATCGGGCTGGCGGTGTCGGGTGGGCCGGACAGCGTCGCTTTGCTCCTGCTTGCCGCGGCCGCGCGGCCGGGCAAGGTCGAGGCGGCAACGGTCGACCACGCACTTCGCGAGGGCAGCCGCAAGGAAGCCGAAATGGTCGCCGAGCTATGCGAAAAGCTCGGCGTGCCGCATCAGATCCTCACCGTCGAGTGGGACAAGAAGCCCGAGACCGCGATCCAGGAGCGCGCCCGCCTCCGGCGCTACAAGGCGCTGACCAAATGGGCCAAGGACCGCGGGATCGACGTCGTCGCAACCGCTCATCATGCCGAAGACCAGGCGGAAACGCTGCTCATGCGGCTGGTGCGCGGGGCGGGGGTCCGCGGGCTTTCCGGGATGCGCCCGTACCGCAAGTTCCCCGGCGCCGACATCGCCTTGGCCCGCCCACTGCTGCGCTGGAAACGGAGCGAGCTTGCCGAAATCTGCGCGAAGGCGGGCGTTGAGCCGGCGATCGACCCGAGCAACGAGGATCCCAGGTTCGAGCGGGTTCGGGTCCGCGAGAACTCTTGCCGGAGCCGATTGGCTCGACCCGGTCGGGCTATCGAAGTCCGCAATCTATCTGACCCAGGCCGACGAAGCGCTGAGCTGGGCGAGCCGCCAGGAATGGGCGAAAAGGGTCAGCGAGGCCGACGAAGTCATCACCTTCGATCCGGCCGGCCTTCCGAACGAGCTTCGCCGGCGCATCGTCCAGTCGATCATCGCCAAGCTCAAGACCGAAGGGCGCGGGGTCGATCTTCGCGGCCGCGAGCTCGACAAGCTGATGACGGTGCTCCTGGGCGGACACCAAGCCACGCTTCGCGGCGTATTGTGCGGCGGCGGCGACAGCTGGCGCTTCGCCAAGGCGCCCAAGCGCAAGGCTCGCGCCAAGGCGGCGGAGCAGGCGGCCTAGCGCGCGACGCGCACAGGCACGTCCATCGCTCGACAAGCCCCCGCATTGTTATTGGGGCCGATGCGCCTATTTTAAGGGAAAGCGCGGCGCACACTCGGAAGACGATCGATGAACGAGAAAGACAACAAGCCCGGAAACCCCTGGACCAGGAGCCTGTTCATCTGGATCGGGATCCTGTTCGCCCTGGTCTTGTTCGTTCAGATGATCGGCGGCGGCTCGCGCCCCGCCGCTGGGGAAGCGATCCCTTATTCCGAATTCGTCCGCCAGGTCGATGAGGGCAATGTCCGCACCGTCACCATGGCCACTAGCGCCACCGGCAACGCGACGATCAGCGGCAAGCTCGACAGCGGCGAGGCGTTCACCACCACCGCCCCGGGCGACGCCAACGTCTCGGACCGGCTGATCGGCAAGGGCGTCGCGGTCCAGGTCAAGGCCGAGGAAAGCTCAAGCATCTGGCTGCTCATCCTCTACAATTCGCTGCCCTTCCTGCTGATCCTCGGGATCAGCTTCTTCATCATGCGCCAGATGCAGAAGAACGCCGGCTCGGGCGCGATGGGCTTTGGCAAGAGCCGCGCCCGGATGCTGACCGAAAAGCAGGGCCGGGTGACCTTCGCCGACGTCGCCGGGATCGACGAAGCGCGCGAGGAGCTCGAGGAGATCGTCGAATATCTGAAGGATCCGGGCAAGTTCGCGCGGCTTGGCGGCAAGATCCCCAAGGGCGCGCTCCTGGTCGGCTCGCCTGGCACTGGCAAGACCCTGCTCGCCCGCGCCATTGCCGGGGAGGCCGGCGTCCCATTCTTCACCATTTCCGGTTCGGACTTCGTCGAGATGTTCGTCGGCGTCGGCGCCAGCCGCGTCCGCGACATGTTCGACCAGGCCAAGAAGTCGGCGCCCTGCATCGTCTTCATCGACGAGATTGACGCCGTCGGCCGCCATCGCGGCGCGGGCCTCGGCAACGGCAATGACGAGCGTGAGCAGACCCTCAACCAGCTGCTTGTCGAGATGGACGGCTTCGAGGCCAATGAAGGCATCATCATCATCGCGGCGACCAACCGGCCCGACGTGCTCGACCCGGCGCTGCTCCGTCCGGGCCGTTTCGACCGCCAAGTCGTGGTCCCGCGACCCGATATCGACGGGCGCGAACAGATCCTCGGCGTGCACATGAAGAAGGTGCCGCTGGCACCCGACGTCGATCCGCGCGTGATCGCCCGCGGCACGCCCGGCTTTTCCGGTGCCGACCTCGCCAATCTCGTCAACGAGGCTGCGCTTCTCGCCGCACGCAAGGGCAAGCGCCTGGTCGCGATGCAGGAGTTCGAGGACGCCAAGGACAAGGTCATGATGGGCAGCGAGCGCCGCTCGATGGTCATGACCGAGGACGAGAAGCGCATGACCGCCTATCACGAAGCGGGGCATGCGATCGTCGCCATCCACGAGCCGGCGTCCGACCCCATCCACAAGGCGACGATCATCCCGCGCGGCCGCGCGCTGGGCCTGGTCATGCGCCTGCCCGAGCGCGACAATTACAGCTATCACCGCGACAAGATGTACGCGAACCTCGCTGTGGCGATGGGCGGCCGCGTCGCCGAGGAAGTGATTTTCGGCCACGAGAAGGTCAGCTCGGGCGCTTCGAGCGATATCAGCTATGCGACCGGCCTCGCCCGCGACATGGTCACCCGCTGGGGCATGTCCGACGAGCTTGGTCCGCTCCAGTATGCCGAGGCGGACGAGGAAGTTTTCCTTGGCTATTCGGTCAACCGCCAGCGCAACATGTCGGACGAGACCGCGCGCGCGATCGACAAGGAGATCCGCCGCATCGTCGAGGAAGGCTATGCGCGGGCCAAGCATCTGCTCGACGAGCACCGCGACGAGCTCGAGACCCTGGCCAAGGCGCTGCTCGAATATGAGACGCTGAGCGGCGACGAGATCAAGGCGGTTTTGGCCGGCCAGCCGATCGACCGCGGCGGAACCAAGGGACCCGCGATTCCGACCGCGGGATCGTCGATCCCCAAGGCCAAGCGGCCCAAGCCCGGAATCGGTGGAGCCGCGCCCGCCGGGGCCTGACTTCCGTTAAGTCGCTATTCCGCTTAAATCGGCACCCGTCGCGCCATTGTCGGCGATTCGAGGGGAAGCTGACCTTTGCGTGCCTTGGGACGGATGATTCTGGCGATCTCGCTGGTTGGACTCGCAGCGCCTGCGGTCGCCGCGGTGATGAATGCCGAGGAATTTTACCAGCGCGCAATCAAGGTCAAGAAGCGCGGGCCGTTTGCCCTCCTGTCGATGAAGGAGGTCAAGATTCTGGTCAAGGAGGTCAAGATCGCCGGAGCCAGGGTCAAGGAGACCCGGCTGGCGGCCGAGCGCGCCGGCAAAAAGGGCCGCTACTGCCCGCCGCCGGACAGCAAGCGCATGGGCCACGAGGAATATGTCGCCGGGATCGGCGCGATCCCGCTGGCGGAGCGCAAGAAAATCGACCTGATCGAGGCCACCACCAGGATGCTGGCCACCAAATTCCCCTGCCGCTAGGCGGCGATCCCCAATCCAGCGACAGCGACCACGAAAAGGCCGCCCGCGACGAACGCCAGGACGGTCAGCAGCGCGGCGCGCCACAATGCGCCCATTCGGGAAAGCGCGTAGGCCCCTTTCAATTGCCAATAGAAATGGATCGGCGGGATCAGGAACAGCATCCCCGCAACCGCGCCAAGCCCGGCCGAGCCGAGCAGCATACCAGCGACCATCAGAAACGACATGAAACACAGGGAATAGGTGACGAAGACCGTATGGTCGTACATCCGGAAGCGGCGGCTGAACGGGAACAGGAGCCAGACGAACGGCACCGACAAGGGAATGAGGGCCCAGCTATACTTGTAGGCATTGGTCCGCAGCTTGTAGAACAACAACTCGGGGTTCCTGACCGCTCGCTCGATGGGCGCGCGCAGCCAGCCGGGAATGTTATTCAATTCGACCTTGGAACGGATCGGAACGAAATCGCCGGTGGTGAGCCCCCTCAGCACCGATGCTTCCGACTGCAAGCGATCGATTTGTGAATCGATCACGGCGGTCGGCCGATTGGCCCGCACGGCCGCAGCGCGCTGCCTGCCGAGTACCTCGACCGCCGCTTCTTTTTCGGCGATCTCCGTCGCAATATCGGCCCGATCTTGCTGCCCAGTGATCACTGGTCCCAGCCCGCCCGTGATTCCCCCCACCGCGAACATCATGAACACGGCAAACAGAAACAGGGCGAGCGGGGATACGAACTTGGCGCGCTCGCCCTCGATATACCGGCGAGTCAGCTCACCCGGGCGCCAGGCTAGGCGCGGCAGCGTGTTCCATATCTTGCCCTCGAAGTGCAGAACGCCGTGAGCGAGGTCGTGCCAGAAAGCGGTCAGCGTCCGATGAACATGCGCGCTCTGCCCGCAGACCGAGCAATAATTCCCCGACAGCGCGGTGCCGCAATTGAGGCAAAACAGCTCGTGCGTGTGGCCGTCGGCCCGGACTTCGCCCGTCTTGGGCTCGGCCGCCCGGGCCAGCGCCGCCCCGGTCACTGCTTCCCCGATGGCTTCCGGCTCGCTCATGCGACATCCCCCCGGGCCCATCTTAGGCCGCCGAGGTGGCGCGGGCCAAGGGGCGATGCTAGCCCTCTGACTGGATGAGCAAGCGCATCGGCCTCCTCGGCGGAAGCTTCAACCCGGCGCATCGCGGCCACCGCCGGCTCAGTCTCGCCGCGCTCGACGCGCTCGGCCTCGACGAAATCTGGTGGCTGGTGTCGCCCGGTAACCCGCTCAAGGCCGAAGCGCCCGACATGGCGCCGTTCGAGGCTCGCCTCGCGTCGGCGAAACGGATGGCCCGCCACGCGCCCATCCGGGCGTCCGACCTCGAACATCGGCTCGGAACGCGATTCACAATCGACACCGTCAGCGCCATCACGCGCCTGTTCCCCGACCATCGCTTCATCTGGTTGCTCGGAAGCGACACCCTGCCGGATTTTCACAAATGGCGCGATTACAGGGATTTAGCGCGAATTCTCCCGATTGCGGTGCTCAACCGTCCGGGTTATGATCGCAAGGCCCGAGCGGCACGCGCGATGGGCTGGCTTCGGCGTTTCGTCCGACCCCAAAGCCAGGCGAAGCAATGGACGGATTGGAGTGCACCGGCGATCGTTTTTCTTCGCCTGCCGCCCGACCCGACCTCCGCGACCGCCTTACGCGCGCTTGACCCAAACTGGCATCAATTGGACCGAAGGCCCGTCTCGGGCGTTTCGGTCGCGAATCGAGAAGCCTGAGGAGACGATTTGACCCCGCAACCCGCCGCAACCAGCGCACCTGAGGGCCGCTCCCCAATCGACGTCGACGACCTTCATCGCCTGGTCCTGGAATCGCTCGATGACGACCAGGCCCAGGAAGTCGTCTCGATCCCGCTCGCGGGCAAGTCCAACATCGCCGATCACATGGTGATCGCCTCCGGGCGCTCGACCCGGCAGGTCGCGTCGATGGCGGCCAAGCTCGCCGACCGCATCAAGCAGAAATTCGGGCGGATCGTCCGGGTCGAGGGGCTTCCAGCAGCCGATTGGGTGCTCATCGATGCCGAGGACGTCATTGTGCATTTGTTCAGGCCCGAAGTGCGAAATTTTTACAATCTTGAACGAATGTGGGCTTTCGGCGATGATTCGCAGGTCGGCGCCGCCGCCACCGGTGGCTGAAGCCCGCGATTATTAGAGGGAGAAACATGCGCGCCTGGTTGCTGCCTTTATTCGCGATTCTGGCGTTCTTCGCGCAGCCCCTCGCCGCGGCCACCTCCCCCAGCTTGCTGCAGCTCGAGCGGCAGCTCGATTATATCGCCGCCTCCAAGGGCTCCGATGTCGGGATTGCGGCGCTCGACCTGCAGACCGGCGAGACCGTGGCGGTCAAGGGCCACATCCCGTTCCCGATGGCGAGCACGGTCAAGATCGCGGTCGCCGCGCTCTATCTGTCCCAGGTCGAGCACGGCCGCCGCTCGCTCGACGATGTGATCGACGGGGTAACGGCCCGCTCGCTGATGTCGCGGATGATGATTCGCAGCGACAATCGCGCGACTGACCTGCTGTTGAACGACCTCGGCGGACCCCAGGCCCTCCACCAGTGGCTCAGCCAGAACGGGGTCCATGGCCTCCGCGTCGACCGCACGATCGCCCGGCTTCTGGCCGATAAGCGCGACCTTTGGGACGTACGCGATTCCTCTACGCCGCTGGCGATGGTCGAGTTGCTGAAGCGCATCTACCGGGCCGAGCTCATCCGTCCGTCGAGCCGCAATTACCTCCTCGACCTCATGGCCAGGTGCCAGACGGGGAAGAACCGGATCCGCGGGCTCCTTCCGTTCGGGACTCCGGTCGAGAACAAGACCGGCACCCTGAACGGGCTGACCGACGACGTCGGCTTCATCACCATGCCCGACGGACGCCGGATCGCGATCGCGGTGTTCGCGCGCGGTGGATCGGACCGCCCGCGGACCATCGCCGAAACCGCGCGGACAATCTACGACGGCTTCCGCTCCTTGTTCAGCTGGCCCGACGGACCGGCAACCGCCAGCCAATAGTGCTCCTACACATCGTCGCGCGCGGCAAGATCGGTCGTTCCCCTGAGGCCGAGCTGGTCGAGCGCTACGTCAAGCGGATCGCTTGGCCCACGCGGGTCACGGAGCTTCCCGACAAGGGCGGGAAAATGCCCGAGCAATCCGCGAATAGCGTCGTCATCGTGCTCGACGAAAGCGGATCCACGCTGAGCTCCACCGAGCTTGCCGCGAAGCTTGAAGCCTGGCGCGACGGCGGCAAGCGCGAGGCGCGCTTCATGATCGGCGCCGCCGACGGCCATGACCAGGAGCTTCGCGGTTCGGCAGATTTGCTCCTGTCTTTCGGCCGCGCGACCTGGCCGCACCTGCTGGTCCGGGCGATGCTCGCCGAGCAATTGTTCCGCTCGGTCTCGATCCTTGCCGGCCACCCCTACCACCGCGAGGGATAAGCGATGCGCTCGGCCATCCTCCTGGCGACCGCCTCGGCTTTGCTCCTTGGAGCAAGGCCGCCCGCGCCAATCGAGGTCGAGCCGCCGCCGCTGACCGTCGCCCAGGCGCATGGCGAGTTCGAAGCGGCGAGGGAGCGGGCCGAGATGCTCCAGGCTGCCGCCGACCGTGCCGCCGGCTCGCTCGAGCGCCTGCGCGCCGAGCATCGCGCAGCGCTCGGTGACCTCGAGACCGCCGAGGCGCGGATTACCCTCGCCGAGCTGAAGCTTGAGGCCGCGCGCGGGCAGGCTCTGCTGGAGCGGCGCCGGATCGCCGAGGTCCAGCGCCCCCTCGCCTCGTTACTGACCGGGATCGCGCTCCTCGGCCAGCGCCCGCCCCTGATGACCCTGGTCGACCGGGGCAACGCCGACGAGCTGGTCCGCGCGCAATTGCTTATGCAATCGACTCTTCCGGTTGTCCGAGCGCGCACAAAGGATCTCGCCGTCCGCCGAGCAAGGGCGGAGCGCGCCTTCGCCGCCGCGCGCGCCTCAATGGCAGAGCTCGATGCCGGCCGGCGCGCGCTCGAGGCCGATCGCAAGACCTATGCCGCACTCGAACAGCGCCTGCTCACCGAAGCGGTCCGGGTTGGGGGCGCCGCGGTCTCCGCGAGCGACCGGATGCTCGCCACCGGCGAGCTTCGGGAGCGGCTGAGCGCCGAGGCCCAGGGCAATGCCGCGATCCGCGCCGAGGCGATCGCGCTTGCGTCCGGTCCCGCAATTCCGGCCCGGCCCAGATCGGCCGACGGGCCCATGTTCCGCGCCCCCTTCCCCTATCGCCTGCCCGCCGCGGCTGCGCTGACCCAGGGCCTTGGCGAGATCGACTCGGCCGGAGTGCGCTCGCGCGGCGTAACGCTGGCGACTCCGCGCGGCTCGCCCATCGAGTCTCCCGCGTCCGGAACCGTCAAATTCGCCGGACCGTTCTCCGGTTTCGACGGAGTGATCATCGTCGATCACGGCTCGGGCTGGATGACGATGCTGGTCAATGTCTCGCCCTCGGTGAGGACCGGGCAGAAGCTTGCAATCGGAGCGCCGGTCGGCCGCGCGTTGGGGCGGCTGTCGGTCGAATTGTACCGAAACGGGAAACCTTACTCCCCCGCTCTCATCGCAGGTTCATCTCCGCCGCTGTCAAAAGCGACCAAAGCCCGGTAAATGACCGGAGCAAACGGCGTTCGAAAATTGCCCGAGGATCGACCGATGACCATTCGATTCAAATTTCTCTGCTCCGTCGCGCTCGCTGGCGCGCTTGCCAGCGCTCCGCTCAGCCCCGCGCTCGCGGCACCCGCCGACACCACCAATTATGAAGAGCTCGAGCGGTTCATGAGCGTCTATGAGCGGGTCAAGTCCAACTATGTCGACAAGGTCGACGACCAGACCTTGATCAAGGGCGCAATCGACGGGATGCTGTCGGCGCTCGACCCGCACAGCTCTTATGTCGAGGCGTCCGATTTCGACCAGCTGCGCACGACCACCGACGGCAATTACGGCGGCCTCGGCCTCACTGTCTCGATCGAGGACGGAGCGGTCAAGGTCGTCTCCCCGACCGAGGACACGCCGGCGTGGCGCGCCGGGATCAAGGCCGGCGACTATATCACCCACCTCGACGGCACGCTCGCTTACGGCCTGTCGCTCGACGAAGCCGTCGACAAGATGCGCGGCGAGCCCGGCACTCCGATCAATCTCACAATCGTCCGGCCCGGCCGCGACAAGCCGTTCGACGTGTCGATCACCCGCGACCGGATCGAGCTCCGCCCGGTCAAGTGGGAGGTCAAGGATCGGATCGGGATCGTCAACATCAACTCGTTCACCGGCAATGTCGCCGAGCAGACGCGCGCCGCCTTGGTCGCGATCGACAAGGCGGTCGGCGGTCAGCCGCTCGGCTACGTCGTCGACCTCCGCTCGAACCCCGGCGGGCTCCTCGACCAGGCGGTCGAGGTCAGCGACGCCTTCCTCGAGAGCGGCGAGATCGTCTCGCAGCGCGGTCGCGAGCGGTCCGATATCGAGCGCTATTATGCGCGGCCGGGCGACATGGCGCACGGGCTTCCGATCGTCGTGCTGGTCGACGCCGGGACCGCCTCGGCCTCGGAGATCGTCGCCGGAGCGCTGCAGGACCATCGCCGCGCGCTGGTCATGGGCGTGAAGAGCTTCGGCAAGGGCTCGGTCCAGACGGTCGTCCAGACCAGCGCCGAAAGCGCGCTTCGGTTGACCACCGCGCGCTATTACACCCCCTCGGGCCGCTCGGTTCAAGCGGGCGGAATCGACCCCGATATCATCGTTCCGCAGATCAGCGATGCCGATTACAAGAGCCGCCGGGTGGTCCGGGAGGCCGATCTTCGCCGCCACCTGCTCGCCCAGGCCAAGGTCGAGGACAAGTTGCTCGAGGCCGACGCGACCCCCGATCCGCGCTTTGCCGCGAAGTTCGAGGACCTCGAGAAAGCGGGGGTCAAGGACTTCCAGCTCGACTATGCGATCAAGACTCTGAAGCGGATCGCGGGCCCGCTGCCGGCGCCGGTCAATATCGCATCGAAGGGCAAGCGCTGACCGGTCGATGAGCGTGTCGAGCTACGGGCTGATCGGCGATCGCGGAGCCAAGCGCGAGGCGTCGTGGGCGGCGCGACTGATCGCCTTGCTGCTTCCAGCTGCGCTTCTGTTCGGCGCGCTCGGCTCGCAATATCTGGGCGGCCTCTACCCGTGCGAGATGTGCTATTGGCAGCGCTGGCCCCACGGCGCGGCGATCGCCTTTGCGATCCTTGCCCTTGCCTCGCCCCTCGATTCGAGCCGCTCGCGAACCTTCACCCTGCTCGCGGCCGCGGCCATCGCAATCTCCGGAGCGATCGGGGTCTATCACGCCGGGGTCGAGGCCGGCATTTTCGAGGGATTCACGACCTGCACCTCGCTCGCGGCGGGCGCGACCACCGAAGAGCTTTTGCGTCAGATCACCCAGGCTCCAATCATCCGCTGCGACCAGGTGCAATTCGCTTTCCTCGGCATTTCGATGGCCGGATGGAACGCCATCCTGTCGCTGGGCGGGGCCGCCCTCATCGCGTGGCTCACGCTCAAGGGATCGCGCGCATGACCGGTTGGAAGCCCGGCGATCGGCGCCCCAACCGCGATTCGATGATCCGGGTCGACCAGGCCGGTGAATATGGCGCGACCAGGATTTACGCCGGCCAGCTCGCCGTGCTTCGCCGGAACGCGCCCGAAACCCGGCTGATCGCGCGCATGGCATCGCAGGAAGAGCGGCACCTGAATCGCTTCGACCGGCTGATGGCCGAGCGCAGCATCCGCCCGACCGCGCTCCAGCCGGTGTGGGATGTCGCCGGCTTTGCGCTCGGCGCGGTGACCGCCTTGATGTCGGAAAAGGCTGCGCTCGCCTGTACCGACGCGGTCGAGACCGAGATCGACCGCCATTATTCCGAGCAGCTCGCCGAGCTCGGCGACAGCGACCCCGAACTCGCCTCGACCGTCGCCGAGTTCCAGGCCGAGGAAGTCGAGCATCGCGACATCGCGCGCGAGGCGGGGGCGGCGGAGGCTCTCGGCTACCCACTTCTCACTGCGGCGATCCGTGCCGGATGTCGGGCGGCCATCGCGCTGTCGAAAAGGGTTTGAGGAACCGAGCACGGGTGTTACCCGCTTTACCTGAGGAAAGGATGGGCACGAGCACCATGTCCAGCGTATTGAAGGTCGCAGTCGGGGTCGCGGTATTGGCGACTGCCCAGACCACCATATTCCCGCTCTCCGCTTTGGCGCAGTCGCGAAACGCGGAGATCATCGTCTACGGCACCGATCCGTGCCCGCGCTCGACCGACGACGATATCGTTGTCTGCACGCGGCGACCCGAAGAGGAGCGCTACCGGCTCGCCCCGAATCTCCGACCGAGCGGCACGAGGCAAGAGCGCCAGTCCTGGGCCAACCGCGCGCAGGAGCTCAAGAACGTCGGCGCAACCGGGATCGGAAGCTGCTCAGCGGTCGGTCCGGGCGGCTCCACCGGCTGCCTGATCCAGGACATCGATCGCGCGATGCGGGAGAATGAGGAAGCGGCCGACCAGGGCACAGCTCCCGAACAATAATCGGCACAAGGCGCTGATTTTGAACCGGATCACTTGACTTGCGACTGCGAGAACATAAAGTGAACGGATGGCACAACTCGGAACCCGCGAAAAGTTGGCGATTCTTGCCGACGCGGCCAAATATGACGCGTCTTGCGCGTCGTCCGGGACATCGAAACGGGACAGCCGAAATGGTAAGGGGATCGGATCGACCGAAGGCATGGGCATATGCCATGCCTATGCGCCCGACGGCCGTTGCATCAGCCTCCTGAAGATCCTGCTGACCAACAGCTGCATCTTCGACTGTCATTATTGCATTAATCGCAAGAGCTCGAACGTGCGTCGGGCGCGATTCACCGGCGAGGAAGTCGTCCAGCTTACCCTCGCCTTCTACAAGCGCAATTATATCGAAGGGTTGTTCCTCTCTTCGGGCATCATCCGGTCACCAAATTACACGATGGAGCAATTGGTCGACGTCGCACGTGGCCTCCGCGAAGACCATGATTTTCGTGGCTATATCCATTTGAAGACGATTCCCGACGCCGATCCCGAGCTGGTGCGCCAGGCCGGGCTCCACGCGGACCGGGTTTCGATCAATGTCGAGCTTCCGACCGAACAGGGACTTATCCGGCTGGCGCCCGAGAAGAACAGTGAGCGGATCGAGGGCGCGATGACCGACATGAAGGGCGCGATCGACGAAGGCAGGGACAGCCGTAAGCGTTTCGCGTACGCCCCGAAATTCGCGCCCGCCGGCCAGTCGACGCAGATGATCGTCGGCGCGGATTCGGCGGACGACCGCGAGATCGTCACGCGCGCCAGCCGGCTTTACGACCGCTTCGGCCTCCGCCGCGTCTATTACAGTGCCTTTTCGCCTATCCCCGACGCAAGCAGCGTGCTCCCGCTAAAACGCCCGCCGCTCATGCGCGAGCACCGGCTCTATCAATCCGACTGGCTGATGCGTTTTTACGGCTTCAAGCCGACGGAGATTGCGGCGGCCACTGAAAATGGCATGCTGCCGCTCGACATCGACCCCAAGCTCGCCTGGGCGCTGAAGTTTCGCGACAGCTTCCCCGTCGACGTCAATCGCGCGCCGAAGGAGCAGCTGCTGCGCGTGCCGGGGCTCGGCACCAAAGCGGTGGTGCGAATCCTGAAGAAGCCGGCGCTGGCGCTCGATCACGCTCGACGACGTCGCCCGGCTAACGGTCACTATCGCCAAGGTCCGCCCGTTCATCGTCACTGCGGACTGGCGCCCAACTTTGCTCACCGACCGCTCCGATTTGCGCAGCTTGGTGAAACCGAAGAGGCAGCAGCTCGAACTCTTCGCCGCGTGAAGCATTGGCCCGATATGCTGTCCGACGGTCCGATGATCGGCGCGCATCGCGTAGCTCTAGCCGGGCCTGATGATTTCGAGGGCTGGCGCGACGCCGCGCGCGGGCTCGCCCAGGCCGGCGTCCCGGCAAGCGCCATCGTCTGGCAGGTCGAGGGCGGGGACGCGGACCTGTTCGCCGACGGTGCGGCCCTGCCGCCCGCGGGGCCGAGCTTCGCGGTCCCGCGTGACTTTATCGATTTGGCCAAGGCCGTGACCTGCCACCGCGACCCGAAGCGGTTCGCATTGCTCTACGCAATGTTGCTCAAACTGCGAAAGAACCGTCAGGCGATGGAGGATCGCGCCGATCCTCTGCTCAACCGGCTCGAGGCAATGGCTAAGGCGGTCCGCCGCGACGCGCATAAGATGCACGCCTTCGTCCGCTTCCGCGAGATCGAAGAGGCGGGTGGAGAAACCCGATTCGTCGCCTACTTCGAACCGGAGCATTATATCGTCCGGCGCGAGGCCGGCTTCTTTGTCCGCCGCTTCACCAACATGGACTGGTCGATCCTGACTCCAGACCTCAGCATTCACTGGGACCGCGAAACACTACGGGAAGGGCCGGGAGCGGCGCGTGCCGACGCGCCCGCGGGCGATCCTGTCGAGGACATGTGGAAGACCTATTACGCCAACATCTTCAATCCGGCGCGGTTGAAGGTGAAGGCGATGCTGAAGGAAATGCCGAAGAAATATTGGGCCAACATGCCCGAGACCGCGTTGATCACGCCGTTGCTGGCGGGCGCGCAGGCACGGGAAACAGAGATGATCGATCGCTCGGTCTCGAATGAAGGGTTGAAGCGCGCCGTCGCGGCCGAGCGGGCGCTGCAGCCCGGAGGCAATGCGCGCAAGGCGTGGGAAGCCCTGCTCGCGGATGCGCGAGGCTGCACGCGCTGCGAGCTCTACAAATGCGGCACCCAGACGGTGTTCGGCGAAGGCCCGCTCGACGCGCGAATCCTGTTCGTCGGGGAGCAGCCGGGCGACCAGGAGGACTTGGCCGGGCGTCCCTTCGTCGGGCCGGCTGGCCAAGTTTTCGATGCCGCGCTGAAGGAAGCGGGGATCGATCGGGCGGAGACTTACGTCACCAACGCGGTCAAGCATTTCAAGTTCGTGCTCAAGGGCAAGCGGCGGCTCCACCAGACGCCTGACGGGGGAGAGATCGCGGCGTGCCGCTGGTGGGTCGAACAAGAGCGCGCCTTGCTTCGCCCGCCGCTGACCGTCGCGCTCGGCGCGACCGCGGCGCGAAGCCTGTTCGGGAAGGTGATGGCGATCGGCCGCAACCGCGGCGTTCCCCACTCGCTCCCCGACGGCGGCGAAGGCTGGATCACGGTGCACCCGAGCTTCCTGCTGCGAATTCCCGAGCCGGACCGGAAGCGCGAGGAGCGCGCGAAGTTCGTCGAGGACCTCAAGCGGATTCGCGACCGCGCGGCGAAGCTCGCCGCCTAGAAGCGGTAGGCGATCGTCCCCTTGATCGTCCGCGGCGCGCCGGGGGCGATATTGTTGTCGTTGTGCGCGGTCGGGAAATAGTCGGCGCCGAGGATGTTCTCGAGATTGACCTGCGCCTCCATGCCACGCCAGATCTTGTAATAGAGCGCCCCGTCGAGCCGGGCGTAGCCGGGTAGAGTGACCGAATTGCTGATCGAGGCATAGCTCTTCGACCGAGCGATCAGGCCGAGGCCCACTCCCATCGCGGGGGTGAAGTCGTAGCGCGTCCACAGCGAGAAGCTGTGGCGCGGGACCAGCGGGATTTCGCAATCGCCGCTGGTGCAAGCGGTGGTCGCTTTCGTGACCTTCGCCTTTTGCAATGCGTAGCCCGCCGAGACCTGCCAGCGGTCGGTGATGCTGCGCTCGAGGCCGAGCTCGATCCCCCGGCTGCGCTGGGCGCCCGACAACAGGAAGCGGCTCGAATTGGCCGGGTCGACGACCCGGGTGTTGGTCCGATCGAGCTGGTAGACCGCAACGGTCGCGAGCAACCCCTCGATCGGCTCCCACTTGGCGCCGACTTCATAATTGTCGAACCGCTCGGGCTTGAGCGTCTCGGTGTTGGCGGCGAGCGAATTGAACTGGTCGCCCGACTGCGGAAGGTACGAGCGGCTGTAGCTCGAATAGAAGCTGAGCTCGTCGGTCGGTTTGATGACGAGCCCAAACCTGGGCGACCAGAGATTGTCGGTGCGCCCGAAGCTCTGTCCGTTGACCCGGTTCGTCACGTCCATCTCGAACCGGTCGAAGCGCAGACCGGCGACGATCTCCAGCCAGTCTGTCGGCCGAAGCTGGTCCTGGACATAGACCGCGGCCACCGATGCCTTGATCCCGTTGTTGGCGCCATTGGCGAGGAACTGGATCGCGGGAACGTCGACCGTCGGATCGGACAAGGGCACGTCGATGAACGTCGGGCTGGTGCCGCTGGCGGCGAACACGCCGTTGCGGCGCTGATTGTGGCCAGTCTGGCGGCCGAGCTCAAAACCGGCGAGCAAGGTGTGGTCGAGGGTCCCGAGCCGCCCGTCCCAGACCAGGTCGGTCTGGGAGAAGAGGTTCTTGCGGTGGGTGGTGTCATTATAGGCCGACAGCCGAACGGTCAGCGCCTGCGGGCCGGCACCGTCGCGGTCCGTGACCGGGCCGTTCGGATAGATGTTCTGATAGAATTTGTCATAGTCGGCGAAGAGCGTGCGGTTGCGCAGCGTCAGTCCCTCGGCGAATTCATGCTCGACCCCGAAGCTGGCGATGTTGACGTTGGCCCTGGCAAAGCTCTCGTCGGGGTCGCCGAAAAAGGTCCGATCGAACCCTTCGACGGGCTTGCCCAGGAATGAGGGAATGCCGCGGTCGGTGGTCCTGCGGTCGTGGAAATATTCGTAGCCGAGGTCGATCCGGGTTCCCGTCCCCCCCTGGAACCCGATGGTCGGGTTGATCCCGTACCGCTCGAGATCGACGTGACGGCGGAAGCTGTCGCCGTCCTCATAGACGGCGTTGACCCGGAGCCCGACGCCCCCGCCGAGCGGCTGGTCGACGTCAGCGGCGGCGCGGACGGTGCCGTAGCTGTCGCTCGACAGCAGGCCCTCGCGGAATGTGCCAAGGGTCGAGCGTTTCATCACCCGGTTGACGACCCCGCCGCCGCCGCCGCGGCCGAAGATCATCGCGTTCGGGCCTTTCAGCACCTCGACCCGATCGACATTGTAGAAGTCGCGGAAATATTGAGCGTCGTCGCGGATCCCGTCTACGAACAGGTCGGCGGTGGTGTTGTTGCCGCGGAGCGTGAACTGGTCGCGATTGGCCTCGCCGGTCCCGGGGGTCGCGCCGGGGACGAAGTAGAGCAGCTCGCTGACCGAGCGCAGCGCCTGGTCTTCGACCTGCCGTTCCGAAATGACCGTCAGGGCCTGGGGGATATCGAGAATGCGCGTGTTGGTCTTGGTCGCGCTGCGGGTCGCGCGCACCCCATAGGTGCCGCGCTGGCCGGTGACGAGGATCGGCTCGACCTGGGCCAGCTCGACTCCGTCGACCTCCGTATTGCCGGCTTCCGATTGAACTGCGTTCGTCGGCGCCGAGTTCGGTGCGGCCTCGGCGAGGACGGTGGAGGCGGTGCTGGCGAGCAGCGCGGCGGCGATGAGCTTGGTCGTCCCTGTCATTCGCCCCGACTACTAATATTGATAATCATTCGCAATAGCAGATCGCGAACGATGGGGGGACCGAAGCCCCGGCGCAACAGACCAATGCTAAAGCGTTGATTCTATTCGGCGGCTAGCAGGGTCTCGGCGCCGCCGAGGTCCACCGAGACGAGGCGGCTGACGCCTTTTTCGATCATCGTCACACCGTAAAGCCGATGCATCCGGCTCATCGTCACCGCATTGTGGGTGACGATCAGATAGCGCGTGTCGGTCTCCCCGGTCATCCGGTCGAGTAGGTCGCAGAAGCGCTCGATATTGGCGTCGTCCAATGGCGCGTCGACTTCGTCGAGCACGCAGATCGGCGCCGGGTTGGTGAGGAAAATGGCGAAGATCAAAGCGATCGCAGTCAGCGCCTGCTCGCCGCCCGAAAGCAGGGTCAGGGTCGACAGCCTCTTGCCCGGAGGCTGGGCCATGATCTCGAGCCCGGCCTCGAGCGGGTCGTCGCTCTCGACCAGTTCGAGATGCGCCTGGCCGCCGTCGAAGAGGGTGGTGAACAGCCGGCGGAAATGGCCATCGACCTGGCCAAACGCCTCGAGCAGCCGCACCCGGCCCTCGCGGTTGAGGTTGCCGATCGATCCGCGCAGCCGATGGATCGCCTGGGTCAGCTCCTCGGCCTCCTCGGCGCCCTTCGAGCGGGCCTTATCGAGCTCGGCGAGCTCGCTTTCGGCGACGAGGTTGACCGGCCCGATCCGCTCGCGCTCGGCGATCAGTCGATCGTGCCGCGCGGCCTCGGCGTCGGGGTCGCGCTCCTCCTGCGCGTCGAAGCCGAGCGCCTCGGGAAGCCGGGCCGGCAGGCATTCGAAGCGGTCAACCGACTGGCTCGCCAGCTCCGCGCTGCGCGCCTGCTCGGAGTCGGCGCGGGCCGAAGCCGCGGCGCGGCGCTCGCGAGTCTCGGCCGACCGCTCGTTCGCCGTGGTGACTGCGGACGCCGCGGCGATTACCGCTTGCTCGGCCTCGCCTTCCGCCGCGGTCGCGGCAGCGATCCGCAGCTTGGCCTCGTTATTGGCCCGCTCGGCATCGACAATCTCCGAATCGAGCGCCTCGGGCTCGGCCTCGAGCGCCTCCCGTTCCTCGGCCTGCGCCCGGCGCCGCTCGATCGCCTTGGCGAGCCGCTGTTCGGCGTCGGACCGCCTCCGGGCCCATTCGGACTGCTCGCGTTCGGCGGCGACCGACCGCTCGCGGTCGATGGACGCCTCGCGAGCGAGGCCCGACGCCTCGGCGCGCTTGTCGGCAACGGCGGTAGCCGCCGCCGAAGCGGTTAACCGAGCGCTTTCGACATCCTGCTCGAGCAGCGCGGGATCGGGCAAGGTGGCGAGCGCCGCCTGCGCGGTTGCAACGGCATCCGACGCCGCTTCGGCGACCGGATTCAGGTCATCGAGCCGCTGGGAGAGGTTCAAGCGCTGCGCCGCGAGCCGTTCGATCGCCGCGGTGGCGACGTCGATGGCGCGCGTGGCGTCGCGCAGGTCGCGCTCCGCCGCCAATGCGGCACGGCGCGCCTCCTCGGCTTCTCCGCGATGCCGCTCCATCGTTTCGATCGCCTGGGCTCGCGCCGCTTGCGCCTCGGCCACCGCGGCCTCGAGCCCGGGAAGCGCCGCCCCGAGCTCGGTGAGCCGGTTGGCGCGGATCAGCCTCTCGGCCGCGGCCGCTCCGCTCGAGGTCGAAACGAAGCCGTCCCACCGCCGAAGCTGGCCAGCGCGCGTCACCAGCCGCTGCCCGATGGCCAGCGGCTGCCCATGATCTTCCTCGACCACCGCCACCTGGTGAAGCCTGCGTTGCAGCTCGGCGGGAGCCTGGACGTGATCGGCGAGGCACTCGCACCCTTCGGGCAGCACGGGGTCATTGGCGCTCGCCGCGCTGCCTTCCCACCGCCGCGGCCCCTCACCGCCAATTGCGGCGTCCGAATCCTCGCCCAGTGCGGCGGCAAGCGCCCGCTCATATCCCGGAGCGACGGCGAGGGCTGCGATGAGCGACCCTCCACTCCGGTCGAGCCCGCGCTCGAGCGCCTCATGCTCGGAGCGTGCCGCGCTAAGCGCCGCGCGGGCGCTTGCGAGCCGACTTTCGGCCAGGTCGCGCTGCTCGGCCGATTCGGCGCGGGCCTCGTCGCTCCGGCTGCGCTGGTCCTCGAACCTGGCGAGCGCGGCGGCGGCTTCCTTCGACCGAGCCTCGGTGGCCACTCGCTCCGCTTCGATCTGCGTCCCGTCGCCGATCGCGTTCAGCTGGGCTTCGATCTTCGCCGCCTCGCCGCGGATCCGTTCGTCCTGGGCACGCGCTGCGTCGACCGCTGCCTCGGCCACGCGCCGCTCGGCGCGCATCGCCGCCTGCCGAGCGAGCAGGTCGGCCAGCGCCGCCTCGGCTTCGCGCGAGCGCAATTCAAGCGCTCCGAGCTCGCGGGCGATCGCGGCCGAGCGCTCCTGCGATTGTTCGAGCCGCTCGGCGATTGCGCCGCGTTCCGCCTCGAGCTGTGTGAGGGCTTCACCGGCGTCGCGCTTGAGCGCCTCCTCGCGCGCGATGTCGTCGGCCAGCGCAGTGTCGAGCCGATCGAGCTCCGCCAGCCGGCGAACCACCGTATCACGCCGAGCCCGCGCGGTCGCAAGACGATGCGCCAGCGCGTGGCTTTCCTCGCGGATCCCGGCGAGTTCCTCGCGCCGTTCGGCGAGTGCACGGTTGGCGGCGTCGTGGGCGGTCGACGCCGCGGCAATCTCGCGCGCAATCCGCTCGACATCGTCGGACGCGCGCGAGGCCTCGACCCGCGCGGCCTCGGCGCTCGCTTCGGCGGCGACCCAGCGCGCGTGGAGCAGCCGCGCCTCGACTCCGCGAATCTCGTCGGTCAGCTTGCGATAGCGCTCGGCGGCGCGGGCCTGGCGCCGCAATTGGGCCGCACGCTGCTCCTGGTCGCCAAGGATTTCGCCGAGCCGGGAAAGATTGGCTTCGGCCGCGCGAAGCTTTTGCTCGGCGTCCTTCCGCCGCGCGTGAAGGCCCGAAATCCCCGCCGCTTCCTCGAGCAATTGGCGGCGCTCGACCGGCTTGGCCGCGATGACCGCGCCGATGCGGCCCTGGCTGACCAGCGCCGGCGAATGCGCGCCGGTCGCGGCATCGGCGAACAGCAAGGATACGTCCTTCTGGCGGACATCCTTGCCGTCGATCCGGTAGGCCGAGCCGGCGCCGCGCTCGATCCGCCGGGTAACCTCGCTCTCGCCCCCCGAATGGTCCTCGCTCGCGGCGCGGTCGACGAGGATCGAGACCTCGGCGAAATCGCGGGCCGGGCGGCTTGCCGTCCCGGCGAAGATGACGTCGTCCATGCCCCCGCCGCGAAGCGACTTGGGCGAGGATTCGCCCATCGCCCAGCGGATCGCCTCGAGCAGGTTCGACTTGCCGCAGCCATTGGGGCCGACGACCCCGGTGAGCCCGGGCTCGATTCGCAGTTCGGCGGGCTCGACGAAGCTCTTGAAGCCGGTGAGCTTGAGCCGCCTTATGCGCAACGTCGCCGTCTCCCCTCCAGCCTTGCCCCTAGCCGCGTTCGCCGAGCGCGGCCTGGAGCTGCGGCTCGAGCGACTTCCAGTCCGCCGTCTTCTCGAGCAGCTTGCCGCCGATCACGAACGACGGCGTGCCCGGGAAATTGGGGAATTCGTTGGTCACATCCGCGGTCATCTGGACCAGCTGATTGACGCTGTTCTCATCGCTCAGGCACTGGCTGCTCTTGACCAGCGGCACGCCGCGTGCCGCGGCATAATCCTGGAGTCCCGAGGCCTTGGCGAGCTCGAGGAACTGCTGGCCCGGGGGAAGCTCCTGGAGCCTGGTCAGCTGGTCCTGCGGGATCTGCTGGATCCGGCCGATCCATTGCTCTTGGTCGTGGAACAAGGCGCGACTCAGCGGGAAGAAGGTCTTGGCGCCGTTGCAGCGCGCGATGAGCGTCGCGGTGAGGTCGACCGCATCGCGAACATAATTGCGGAATTCCCAGGCGACCTGGCCGCTCTTCACATATTTGTCGATCAGCTGGGGCGCGCCCTTCTCGTCGAACTCGCGGCAATGCGGGCAAGTCAGCGAGCCATATTCGATCAGCCGGATCTTGGCGTCGGGATTGCCCATCAGCATCCCGCCGGCCTCGGTCATATTGTAGACCTGGCTCCAGTCGCCGCCCTTTGGGGGCGCGATCTGCTCGAGCTTCACTGAATTTCCGGTCGCCGCGTCGCCGGGGTTCGAGTTGCAGCCGGCGATGGCGACGAGCGCGACCGAACCGGCGAGGAAAAGGGAGGGCTTCATGGGACTGACTTGCTCCGCTTGATCGTGGGGAGGGTGAGCATAGCCTCATCATCGAGAGAAGGAATGCCGCTGGTCGAGCCAATTCGCGCGGCTAACGATTCGAGGCAAGCGCGAAGTTCGGGATCGGCGATTTCGCGGAGGCCCTCCCCAAGCGCCTTGGGAACCGGGCGAAGCTCGGGCCGGATCGGCCTCGGCGCCTCGGCCGCCGGCTTGCCCTGGCGGAACACGAGGCGATCAACGGCGGCATAGCCAAAGAAGCGGTTGACCCGCTCGATGATCATCGGGGCGAGGTGCTGGATCAGCGGGGCATGGGCGCCCTCGACCAGCAGAGTCAGCGCGCCCCCGGACTTCTTGCCGGATGGGAAGCGGATCGATTCGGGCGAGGACACCCGAGCGTAGCGCTCGCCGACGATCTCGGCCCAGCGGCTGACGATCGAGCCCTGGACGAAGCCGAAGCGGCGGAACGACTGGCCGCCGATGGCGCCGATCAGGTCGCCGGTGGCGCGCGGCCGGCAGCTGCGCTCGCTTTCCGCTAGGTCCTTTGTGCGCTTCGCCATCGCGCTCGAGCATGCCATAGCGGCCAAGTGACCGCCAATGATGTGACACGCCTGATCCAACATTATGTGGATAAGTCGCGTCTGTTGCCGTGGCGCTCGCCGCCCGGAAGCGCGCCGCCCGACCCCTATCGGGTGTGGCTGAGCGAGATCATGCTTCAACAGACTACGGTGGCCGCGGTGACCCCGCGGTTCGAGCGGTTCGTCGCGCGTTGGCCAACCCTCGAGGACCTGGCCAAGGCCGATGAGGCTGACGTCCTCTCCGAATGGGCGGGCCTCGGCTATTATGCCCGCGCCCGCAACCTCATCGCCTGCGCGAAGGCGGTGGCTGGGCTCGGCGGGTTCCCGACGAGCGCGTCTGAGCTTCGGAAGCTGCCCGGGATCGGCGACTATACGTCGGCGGCGATTGCCGCCATTGCGTTCGGCGAGCCCGCGCCCGCGGTCGACACCAACGTCGCGCGGGTGATCAGCCGGCTCCACGCTCTTGCCGAGCCTTTGCGCGCGGAACTTGCGCAGCGCATGGGCGCGATCGTCACTTTGGGGCCCCCGGGCGACTTGGTGCAGGCGTTGATGGACCTCGGAGCGACGATCTGCCGTCCGCGCCAGCCCTTGTGCGCCGACTGCCCGCTCGGCGAGACCTGCCTCGGCCGGGCGTCCGGCCGGCCAGAGACTTTCCCCAAACCACGCTCCAGGCAAGCGCGGCCGCAAAGGTTTGGAACCGCATATTGGATCGAGCGCGACGGCGCGGTATGGCTCGTCCGCCGGCCGCCAAGCGGCCTGTTCGGCGGGATGGCCGCGCTTCCCGGCGGGGACTGGACCACTGAGGACTCCACGCTCGAACAGCCGATCGCGCGGGTCCGCCACGTCTTCACCCATTTCGCGCTCGACCTCGCCATCGTCCGGCGCTCCGAGACCATCGGCGAGGGCTGGTGGCAGGAACTCGACGAGATCGAAAACTCAGGCCTTCCGACACTCTATCGCAGGGCGGTCTCGGCAGTGCTCGATTGGCGCGCCGCGCGCTCGGCGCGGGCGGCTTGAAGTAGCTCCGGCCGGGCCGTAAAGGGCGTCAACTTTTCCGCTTCTCGACCAAGCCAGACACACAGGGACTCTCGATGGACGACCGTTTCAACACCATCGCCGGATGGACTTTGTTCGCGGGCATCGTTGCGCTTGGCTCGTCGATCGTCGCCGGTGAGATGTTCCACAGCGGCCGGCCCGAAACGATGGGCTATCCGATCGAGGGGGTCGAGGTCGAAGGCGAAGGCGGCGAAGCCGAGCAGCCGATCGAATTCTATCTCGCCCAGGCCGACGTCGCCAAGGGCCAGTCGGTGTTCAACAAGTGCACCGCTTGCCACACGATCGACAAGGGCGGGCCCAATCAGCTCGGCCCGAACCTGTGGGGCGTGCTCGGAATGCCGATCGGCAAGGGCCACGGCTTCGCTTTCTCGTCGGCGCTCGCGGAAAAGGGCGGCACCTGGACCTGGACGACGATGAGCGAATGGCTCGCCAACCCCAAGGCCTTCGCCCCGGGGACCAAGATGACCTTCGCCGGAATCAGCAATTCGCAGGACCGCGCCAACGTCATCGCCTTCTTGAACAGCAAGAGCAATTCGCCGATGCCGCTTCCGGCCGCTCCGCCGCCAAAGGCCGAGGGCAATGAAGCCGCGCCGGCGGAAGGAAACGACGCTGCTCCGGCCGAAGGTAATGAGGCCGCTCCGGCCGAAGGCAATGCGGTCGCGCCAGAAACCAACGCCGCTCACTAAGCGAACTGGCTAAAGCCGCGCGCCCTTCGCGCTTCCGCAGTCGTAGAAGCTGCAAACATAGTCCCAGGCTTCGCCCGCATCCTCGCACCAGCGGAAGATTTCGAGGTCGTGCGGGGCAATCACGCCTTCTTCGACCATCGCTTCGAAATCCACCACCCGGTCCCAGAACTCGCGACCGAACAAAAGGATCGGGAGCGGCCGAACCTTGCCGGTCTGGATCAGGGTCAGGAGCTCGAAGAATTCGTCGAACGTCCCGAACCCGCCCGGGAACACCGCGACGGCGCGCGCACGGAGCAGGAAGTGCATCTTGCGAAGCGCAAAATAGTGGAACTGGAAGCTCAGCCCGGGCGTGACGAAGCTGTTCGGCAGCTGTTCGTGCGGCAAGACGATATTCAGCCCGATCGATTCCCGTCCCTCGTCGGCGGATCCGCGGTTCGCCGCCTCCATGATCGACGGACCGCCGCCCGAGCAGACCACGAAATGCTGTTGGCCCTCGGCGTCCGCCTCGACCTGGCTCGCCAGCCGCGCAAGCTCGTGCGCCATGACATAATATTTGGACTTGGCCTTGAGCCGCTCGGCGACCGCGCGCTGAGCATCGTTGGTCGCCGCCTCGATCAGCTCGTCGGCGAGTTCGGGCGGCGGAATCCGCGCCGAGCCGTAAAAGACGAACGTGGAGCCGACCCCGGCTTCGTTGAGGAGCAATTCGGGCTTCAATAATTCGAGCTGAAAGCGGACCGGCCGAAGGTCCTCGCGGAGCAGGAAATCGGGGTCCTGAAAGGCCAGGCGGTAAGCGGGATGCTCGGTCTGCGGGATCGACGGGACATTTTCCGCCGCGCGCGCGTCGACCTTCGAGGTGGGGAAAATCCGTTCGGGCGGAATCGGTCGGCGCGCCATGCGCGCCGACCTACCTGCAAACTTTCAGTCCGTCACCTTGGCTCCCCCGCTCCAGTCGATCCGCCGGGTCGCGTACATCACCCCGGCAAGCGCGGCGAAGGTCATCAGCGAGCCGATCAGCAGCGAATAAGCCTCGAGGCTCAGGAGGATGTAGAGCATGGCATAGAGGCCGACGAGCAGCCCACCGATCAGCGCCGCCCGTCGCCAGCTTTTGAGCACCGCGGCCGAATAAGCGGTGTTGAGCCCAGCGATCGCTGCCGCGGCCAGGATGTAAGCCGGGGTGAAGCCGATGATCTCGGCGAAAGCGAGAAGCAGCACGAAGAAGAGCACCAGCGCCGCGCCCATCAGCAGATATTCGACCGGCGCGACGCGGACCCCGCCGACGACGTCGAACATGAGAAGCGCGAGGAAAGTGAAGCCGATGAACAGAAAGCCGTATTTGGCTGCCCGGTCGACCTGCGAATAGGGATCGACCGGCTGGATCAGGCTGACCTGCGCCGCCTGGACCGAATCGCCGGCGGCCGGCTCGCTCGAATAGTTCGAGCGCCCCGGTGCAATGCGCTCGACGCCGCTTCCGGCCCCGGCATCGGCGAGGGTCGCGAGCGAGCGGCCGAGCGCGAGATTGCCGATCCGATAGCTGGCGGAAAATCCCTCTGCCCCGACCTCACGGCCGGTCGGAAGAAAGGCCCCGCCGAAGCTCGGGTGCGGCCACGATGAGCGGATCGTCCAGCGCGTGTCTCCAGCCTGCGGCAGCAGGCTGAGCAATTCGTTTCCGCGAAGCGCGAAGGCGAAGTCGACGCTTAGCGGCTGTGCCGGCAAACCGGTCGCATCGACGAATGCGAAGAAGCCCCGCCCGCCACTGCTCCCGCCGCCCGGCTGGAGGCGCGCCGCCTGGCCGTCGATCCGCACCTGCGGATTGGCACCAAGGCCGCGCGGGTCGCTGATCGCGAAGCGAAGCTCGGCGCGGCCGAGGTCGAGCCGCGCCGGATCGATCCCGCCCCGCGCCATGTCGGGCGGAAGGATGAAGCGCGCCGACCCGCTGACCCGCGATTCATAGACCACCGCTTCATAAATCGCGCGCTTGCGAAGTTCGGGATTGATCGCGGTGTCGAGGCTCGCGGTTTCCGGGGCCAGGGTGAGCTCGCGGATAACGTCGCGGCTTCGAGTGACGCTCTGGCCGCCCTCCATCACGGTTTCCGTCGCGGTCGAGCGGTAAGGGATGACCAGCATCGGCCCGGCGAGCGCCTGCGGCCCGCCCCATCCGGCGGCGATGGAAGCGCGCGCCTCATTGGCCTGGCTCTGGCGGTCGTAGACCAGGAACCAGACAGAAAAGATCGGGATGGCGAGAAGGAAGCCGATGGCGATTGCGAGCGCCAGCTTGAACCCTGGCGAGCGTTCCACACGCCCCGTCTCCGAACCCGTCATGCAGGCCTCCAATCATCCTCGAAACTCGACTCGTCTACAAAAATGCACGGTTCGTCGTCAAGTCGCGAGTTACAGCCCTGACACTTGAAGCTTGCGCGGCATCCCTCATCTTGGTCTCATGATCGACATTCGCCCCTTCGCATCGCTCGGCCACGCCGACCACGGTTGGCTCGATGCCCGCCACCATTTCTCCTTTGCCAATTATTACGACCCGGCCCGGATGGGCTGGGGCCGGATCCGCGTGTGGAACGACGACAAGATCGCGGCGAAGTCGGGCTTTCCGCCCCATCCCCACCGCGACATGGAAATCGTGACCTACGTCCGCACCGGCGCGATCACGCACCAGGATTCGATGGGCAACAAGGGCCGCACGGCGGCCGGCGACGTCCAAGTGATGAGCGCCGGGACCGGCGTTCAGCATTCCGAGTTCAACCTCGAGGACGAAGAGACGACCTTGTTCCAGATCTGGATCGAGACCGACCTCCCCGGCGCCCAGCCGAGCTGGGGCGCGATGCCCTTCCCCAAGGAGGAGCGCGACGGCAGCCTCCAATTGCTCGCGAGCGGCAATCCGGATGATGGCGCGCTGACCATCAACGCCGACGCGCGCGTGCTTGGGGCGACTCTCGGCAAAGGCCATAGTCTCACCCTCGAGCCCGATCCCAAGCGGCATCTTTACCTGGTGCCAAGCGGCCCAGTTCGGGTGAACGGCCAGGAGGCGTCCGCGCGTGATGGCGTCGCAATCACCGGCGAGGACAAGGTCGAGATCGAGGCGGCTGAGGATATCGAGCTGGTGCTGGTCGATTCGCGCTAGCCATTGATTTCTGCGCCGTTCATCCTGCTTATGCTTGAAGTCCAGCGACTTGGCGGGCATGGGCCAGCCGCGCCGTAAGCGAATGCGCGGCGAATCACGCGACAGAGCGGAGTGGATGAAGGCGGGTCGACGCTTGGGTTGGGGGTTTGCGATCGTCGCGGCATTGGCCGCGGCGCCGCTTCCGCTGCGCGCCCAGACCGCCGAGCCGCCGCCGGCCGAGACGGGCACGGTCGGCCCGCGCGAGCTCGAGAATTTCAGCATTAATGGGACGGTCACCCAACCTGCTCCCGAACGCCCCGGCCCGGCGCCCGCGCCCCCGGCGGGCCGCAACGAACCCTCGTCCCGCCCGGCGACCGAGACCGCGCGACCGGCCATCGGTTCGAACCAGCAAACGGCTGAGCGGCCGTCCGAGCGGGCATCGGCGAGCGAGTCCCCGCCTCCAGCGGCTTCGCAGCCTCTGCGTCAGACCGCCCCGTCCTCATCGGTCACGGTTGCTCTTCCGGACTTGGATTCGCAGGGCCAGGCAGCGGCGACGCCAGTAACCGATTCGCTGTCCGAACCCGCAACCGGCGGGTTCGAACTGCCGCTTTGGCCGTGGCTGCTTGCGGCCTTGGCGCTGGCCGCGGGCCTTGGCTACTATTTTGCCCGCGCGCGCCTCCAGCCGGCCCATGCCGGTGGACCGGATGTCCGCGAATTCGAGAGGCCAGTCCCCGCACCCGTCCCTGCCCCCCGCCGCGCCGTCGCACCACGCCACGACCCGGTACCGACCCCTTCCCCGCCGGCGCCGGTCAAAGACGATCCATTCAAGGGCCTCGTCTCGACGCGCCTCAGGCCGTGGATCGAGCTTGGCTTCCAGCCGTCGCGCTGCGCAATCGAAGACGACAAGGTCACGATCGATTTCGAGATCGAGATGATCAACAGCGGCAACGCTCCCGCGCGAGCGGTCCTGGTCGAGGCGCGGCTGGTCAACGCCGGACCGGAGCAGGACAGCGAGATCGGCCAGTTTTTTTCCAACCCCGTTGGTCAGGGCGAACGCATCGACACGATCGCGCCGCTCAAGAACGTGCGGATCAAGTCGCGAATCGTGACTCCGCGCGAGAACGTCCAGGTCTATGACGTCGGCGGCCGCAAGGTGTTCGTTCCGCTGATCGCCTTCAACATCCTCTACGGCTGGAGCCGCGGGGAGGGGCAGACCTCGGCCAGCTACCTTGTCGGGCGCGACACCAAGACCGAAAAGATGGCGCCGTTCCGGGTCGATCTCGGGCCGCGGCTGTTCCGCTCGCTCGGCCAGGCCCCCCTTCCCATCGTAGTCCGCCAATAAGCGGCGCTAGAGCGCGGTTCCGGTGTTGTTATAGCTGTGCCAGGCGAGCACCGCCGCGGCCCCGCGATGCGGCCGCCAGCGCTCGCCCCATTCACGCACCTGCTTCTCGCTCGGCCGCTCGGAGTGGCCGAGCAGCCGACCCAGCTCGATCTGAACCGCCAGGTCGCCGGCGGGAAAGGCGTCGGGCCGACCTTCGGCGAACAGCAGATAGATTTCCGCCGACCAGCGACCGATGCCCTTGATCTTGATCAGTTGCTCGATCGCTTCCTCATCGTCGGACGGAAGTTTGGCGAGGTCGAGCTCGCCCGACAGGACCAGCTCGGCGAGGCTCCGCGCATAGCCCGCTTTCTGCCGCGACAGGCCCGCTTCGCGCAGTTGCTCGTCGTTCGAAGCGAGCAGGGCCTCGAGATCGACCGGAGTCCCGAAGCGCGCGGCGAGCTTCGCCCACATGGACCGCGCAGCGGCGACGCTAACCTGTTGGCCGACGATGGTTCGGAGCAAGGTCTCGACCCCCGGCTCGCCGGTCCTGGGCTCGGGCCGGCCCTTCTCCTCAAGTACCCGGGCGAAGACGGTTTCGCGGCGCGCCAGCTCGTCGAGGCTGGCTTCGAGGCTTTGGGCGGTCCGGACCATCAGCCTCTGCTCGCTGCATAGAGCGCGACCGCGGCCGCGTTGGAAACGTTGAGGCTCTCGATCGAATCGCGGATCGGAAGCCGGGCCAGCGCATCGCAATGGTCGCGGACGTTGGAGCGCATGCCCGGCCCCTCCGCGCCGAGCACAAGCGCGACCCGCTTGGGACCGAGCGCGTCGGCGAGATCCATCTCCGCCTCACCGGCCAGCCCGATCCGCCAGAAACCCGCCTCGGCAAGCTCGTCGAGCGCCCGGGCGAGGTTGACCACCCGAACCCAAGGCACGCGCTCGAGCGCCCCCGACGCGGCCTTGGCGAGTGCCCCGCCCTCGGGCGGGCTGTGGCGGTCCTGCGTGACGATCGCGATCGCGCCGAACGCGGCGGCCGAACGCAGGATCGCGCCGACATTGTGCGGATCGGTGACCTGGTCGAGCACCAGGATCACGGCCGTGTCGTCAGCCTCGGCGAGAATGTCGGACAGCCATACGTCCTCGAGGGGCTCGGTCTCGATCACCACGCCCTGGTGCGGGGCATCGCTCGGAACCAGCCGGGCGAGATCGGGCGCCTCGGCGAGTGTCACCGCGACCAACTCAGGGAAGTTCATGAATGCCGCGGCTTCACGGGTTGCCCAGGCCTTCAGGACCCGCCGCTCAGGATTGTCGAGCACCGCCGCGACTGCGTGGCGGCCCCAGAATCGCGGCCGGTTGGGGTTCGATCCTCTCTTATGCTTGTTCTTGCGCGCCATCGCCGGGCGGTCATGGTCAAGCGCTTGGCTCGCCGCAAGGGTCTAGGTCGGTTGCGGCTTGTCGAGGATCATCGATTCGCGCTGCGTATGCCGCCACACTGCAACCGCCAGGATGATCAATTCAGGATAGGCCCACAGGCGCAGTGCGACCGCGTAAGCGATCGGCACAAGATCGCCGCTCATCAGCTTGAGCGCGTGGCCGAACATGGTCGTCACGTGCAAGCCGGCGATCCACAAGGGCCAGAAGCGGTCGGAACGCAACGCGACGTAGAGGAAAAGGGCCAGTACCACGACGTCAACGACAAGCACCGTGACCTCGACCGATTCGTACCCGGTGATGAATGGCAGCGACGCAAACGCGGCGATCAGGCAGGTCACGGCGATGAACT
>CAVRMK010000001.1:0-327465 GCA_963722545.1 uncultured Alphaproteobacteria bacterium | reverse complement strand
CAGTGACGGGCCCGATTTGGACCGGCTCGAACAAGATGTCGTAGCGGTGATCGCGGGTCATGACGGCAGCACCGAGTCAACGGTTTCACCAAGCAGCTCGACGATCATGTCGAGCTCGTCATCACTGACATTATACGGCGGGGCGAGCAGGATGTGATCACCCGAGCGGCCGTCGACCGTGCCGCCGCCGGGGTAGATCAGGAGCCCGCGCGCCAAAGCGTCGGCCTTCGCGCGCTCATGAAGCGCGAGCTCGGGATCGAACGGAGCCTTGCTGGACCGGTCGGCGACGAGCTCGATGGCCTGAAGCAATCCGCGGCCCCTGATATCCCCGACATGCGGATGATTGCCGAAACGCGCCAAGAGGAGGTCGCTCAGCCGCTCCCCCGCCTCGCGCACACGGCCAAGCAGCTTTTCCTTTTCGATCACGCGCTGGACCGCGAGCGCCGCGGCGCATCCGACCGGATGGGCATTGTAGGTCTGGCCATGCTTCAGCGCCCCCGAGCCGCTTGCGACCGCGTCGTAGACGTGATCCGTGCACACGACCGCTCCAATCGGCTGGTAACCAGCGCCCAGCCCCTTTCCCAAGGTGGCGATGTCCGGCACGACGTCGTCCTGCTCGCACGCCATGAAGGTGCCGGTCCGGCCCGAGCCGCACATGACTTCGTCGAGGATCATCAGCACCCCGTAGCGCGTGCAGATCTCGCGGATCTGCTTCAAATATCCCGGCACCGGTGGAACGGCCCCGGTCGTCGCTCCGACCACCGTCTCGGCAACGAAGGCGATGACCGTTTCCGGGCCGAGCCGCAGGATTTCTTGCTCGAGCGAGTCCGCCGCCCGTCGTCCATAAGCCTCCGGAGTCTCTCCCGGCTCGGCGAAGCGATATTCGAAGCAGGGATCGACCAGCGAGACGTCGATCAGCATCGGCGCGTAGGGCGCACGCCGCCATGCGCTCCCGCCGGCCGCCAATGCTCCCAGCGTGTTGCCGTGATAACCGAGGCGCCGGGCAATGAACCTGGTGCGGCCGGCATCGCCGCTTTCCAGATGATATTGCCGCGCGAGTTTCAGCGCGGCCTCGATCGCTTCCGACCCGCTGCTCGTGAACCAGATTCGGTCGAGCGCACCCGGGGATGATTCCGCGACCACCGCGGCCAGGTCTTCGCTGGCTTCGCTCGTGAAGAATCCGGTGTGCGCATATTCCAGCCGTGCTGCCTGCTCGGCGATCGCGGCGATGATTTCCGGATGCCCGTGCCCCAGGCACGACACGGCCGCCCCGCCGCACGCGTCGACATAGCGCCGCCCGTCTTCATCGATCAGGTAAATCCCATCTCCGCGCACTGCGACCGGGGGCCTCGCGCCCGTCGATCGGTGTAAAACATGCTCCTCCCCCATCGCTGGACCATGGTCCGAGCGGCGGTTTCCGGTCAAGCGCGGGGCGCTCAGGAGCTAGGTGCTGGCTGGGGCGGCAGGATTCGAACCCACCACGGCCGAATGGCCGCCCACCAAATAAGAGCAGGTTCGAATGATATGAGGATCGAGATTGGCTGGGGCGGCAGGATTCGAACCTGCGAATGCCGGTACCAAAAACCGGTGCCTTACCACTTGGCGACGCCCCAGCATGGGCCGCGAGACTGCGGGAAGGGGCGGATATAGCCACCCGCGCCGCCATTGGAAGGGTGAAAGCCCGCTCGGGCCCCCTATATGGCAGGGATGAGCGAGCCCCGGATCCAGGACTTCCACTTCCATATTTATTTCGACGCGGCGGAGATCGACCGGGCGAAAGCGGTTGCCGCCGGCGCTTCCCGGGCATTCGACCTGCCCGTCGGCCACTTCCACCCAGGGCCGGTCGGTCCCCATCCGCGCGGATCGGTCCAGCTCACGGTCCCGACCGAGCGCTTCGGCGAAGTTGCCCAATGGTTCGTTCTTAACCGCGCAGGCCTCACCATCTTTGCCCACGCCTCGACCGGCGACGATCGCGCCGATCATTCAGATCATGTCATCTGGTTCGGGCCAAGCGAGCGGGTCGACCTCAGCCTGTTCGGCTAGTCGTTCGGGATGCGCCCGTTGACGAGGTCGTCATAGTCCTTGTCGAGCTGGCGCGAGAGTTCGCCAACCTCGAAATTCCACGGGCCGACCTGCGAGATGAAGGTCACTTCCGCCGCGCTCCCGGTGAGGAACGCCTGCTCGAAGCTCTCCAGCTCCTCGGGCCAGATCGCCCGCTCGATGACCTCGATTCCGCGCTTTTTTGCGAGCTCAATCACCGTCTGCCGGGTGATCCCATCAAGGAAGCAGTCGGGGGTCGGGGTGTAGAGCTTGCCGTCGCGGACGAAGAAGACATTGGCGCCCGTCCCTTCCGCGACTTGGCCGCGCCAGTCGAGCATCAAGGCGTCGTCATAGCCGCGCTGCTCCGCCACCTGCCGCGACAGGGTGCAGATCATGTAGAGGCCCGAGGCCTTTGACTCTGTCGGCGCGGTGTAGGGCGCCGGCCGCCGCCACTTGGCGATGTCGAGCCGGATTCCCTGCTCCTTCTTCGACGGGTCAAAATATTTGCCCCATTCCCAAGCGGCGATTGCGAGGTGCGCGGGGGCTTTGCCCGCGGTCACGCCCATCTGCTCGGACCCACGCCAGGCGACCGGGCGCATGTAGGCGTCGGTGAGGCCGTTGACCTTAAGTACCTCGCGGCAAGCCTCGTCGATCTCGGCGACGCTCCACGGAAGCTCCATGCCGAGCAGCCGCGCGCTCTTGTGAAGCCGTTCGCTATGGTCGGTGAGGCGGAAGATTTCGCCGTTGTAGGCGCGTTGGCCCTCGAACACGCTGCTCGCATAATGAAGCGCGTGGGTGAGCACATGCACCCCGGCCTCGCGCCACGGGATCATCTTGCCGTCGAGCCAGATCCATCCGTCGCGGTCGTCGAAATGCGCGTGTTCGGCCATCAATGTCCCTGTTCGCCGGCGATGCGGCGGCCCTAGTTGACCGTCGGCTTGTCGGCAAGCGAGGGGTCGCGCGCGCCACGGGCCAGAGCGTTCCCGCGCCGCGCCGCGGCGCCGATGGCGAGCGCGACCAGCTCCTCGAACACGCCGTTGCGGTCGAGCACCGCGAGCCCCGCCTCGGTCGTCCCGCCGGGGCTCGCGACCCGCCGCGCGATCGCGTCCATTTCCTCACCGCTCGATGCCGCCATCCAGGCGGTCCCGAACACCGTCTCGAGCGCGACGGTCGCCGCCATCTCGGGGGACAGCCCCTGCTTTTCGCCGGCCTTGGCGAGCGCGGCGATGAAGCGGGCGACATAGGCTGGCCCGGCGCCCGCGACGGCTCCGACCGCGGAAAAGCGCTTTTCGTCGACCATCCACGGGGCAAAGCCCAAGGGCTGGAACAGCTGTGCCGCCTCGCGCTTGATCGCTTCGTCCTCCGACTCGCCGACCAAAGCAATGACTCCGCGGCGCGCCGCGACGGCGAGGTTGGGCATCGCCCGGACCACCGTCCTGACGCCCGGAAAACGCTGCCGGAGGCTATCGATCTCGACCCCGGCGAGGATCGACACCAGCATGGTCTTGGCCGTCAGGCGCGAACGAAGCGCGTCGACAGCGTCATCGAGTTGCCCGGGCTTCATCGCCAGGACGGCGACCTTGGGCGCGGCGCCGGCATCGGCGGGGCTGGACACCGTCCGGACCCCGGCGACCTCGGCTCCGCTCGGGCGGATGATGGTGAGGCCGGACAGGTCGAAGCCGGCGGACCGCCAGCCCTCGACGATCGCCTGGCCCATATTGCCGCCTCCGGCCATCCACAAAGGAGCGGGAAGTTGAGTCTGCTCGGTCACGCTTCACCATGGGTTTCGATGAGCGCCGCGGCGATCGCCTCGCCCGGCGATTTGCCGCCCCACAGGACGAACTGGAAGACGGGATAGAAGCGCTCGCATTCCTCGACCGCGGCCTCGACGATCGCCTCGGCCTGCTCGAACCCCAGCCCGTCGCCCTCGCGTGCGTCGAGGATGGTCGAATGACGAAAGACGATCAGGCCCGAGCCCGACCACATCTCGAAATGGCCGAGCCACAATTGCTCGTTGATCAGGCTCAAGGATTCGAAGATCGCGGCGCGCTTCTCAACCGACACCTTGATGTCGGGGAAGGCGAGGAACTGGAGCACCTGGTCTTCGGGCCGCCATACGGCGCGGAGTTCATATTGCGCCCAGCTTCCGGTCGCCGATGCGACGATCTCGCCCTCGGCGGTACGCTCGCAGGCCCAGCCGCGGGCCTCGAAATATTGCTCGAGCACTTCGATCGGCGCACCGTCGTCGCGCTCGTCCGCGCCGGTCTGTTCGTCGGTCAGGATCACGCTCCCGGCTTGGCCTTGGGCGATGCGGTTTTCTTAGGGGCGGCTCCGCCAGCCCTGGCTTCGAGCGCGGCGATCCGCTTCGCCAGCGCCTCATTCTCGTCGCGCGCCGCGGCCGCCATCGCCTTCACCGCCTCAAATTCGTCGCGGCCGACGAAATCGGCCCCGGCCATCCACTCGCGCGCCTTCTCGCGCATCGAGGATTCGGCCTCGCGTCCCATCCCGGCGACGGTCCCGGCGAGCCCGTTCATCATCTTGACGAAGTCGTCGACCATCCTGTTCTCGGACTGCATCGATAATCTCCCTTTCGGCGGCCAAATAGGACCTCGGCGGAAGAACCGCCACCCCGCCCGCGCCAACAATCCCCAGCAAAAGCCTAGCCGAGCAGCGAAACGTTTCGATCGGGATTGAGGTTCAGGATCGCGGTGTTGAGCGTGGTCGCGAAGACCAGCCACGCGAGATAGGGGATCATCAGATAGCCGGCCGCTGCGCGAAGCCGGAAGAACTGCCCCGCGGCGCCCGCGGCCACCGCAAGCATCATGATGATGACCACCGCCGCGGCGCGCATGTCATGCGCGGCGAAGAAGACCGGTGACCAGGCGAAATTCAGCACCAGCTGGACGTAGAAAAGGGTCAGCGCCTTGCGCTTGGCAGCGGACGGCGGAAGCGCGTGGATCATTGCCGCTGCCGCGCCCAGGCAGGCGTAGAGGATGGGCCAAATCACGCCAAAGGCCCAGCCGGGCGGCATGAAGCCGGGCTTTTCGAGCCCGTCGAACCACGGGTTTCCATATCCCGAGCCCGACAGCCATCCACTGGCCGATCCGGCGAGGACGATTGCCGGAACCGAAATCAGCGCGATCCGGCCCCACGGGCGCGTTGGGCCGCTGCCTTCATCCTCGATCATGGATCGCTCCAAGCAGGAACTCCTTATTGCCTTCGGGCCCGGTGATCGGGCTCTCGGTGACGCCAACGACGCTCCAGCCCCGACTTTCGATCCACGCGGAGACCGCGGCGCAGACTCGCGCATGAACCTCTCGATCGCGCACCACCCCGCCCTTGCCGACCTCCTCGCGGCCCGCCTCGAACTGCGGCTTGACCAGCGCGACCAGCTTGGCGCCCGGCCGGGCGAAGCCGAGCGCCGCCTCAAGCACCTTGGCGAGGCCGATGAAGCTGGCGTCGCAGGTGATGATGTCGACCGGCTCGGGAATGACCTTGGCCGTCAAATGCCGCGCGTTGGTCTTCTCGTGGACGATCACCCGCGGGTCCTGGCGAAGCTTCCACGCAAGCTGGTTGGTCCCGACGTCGACCGCGTAAACCTTTGCCGCGCCGCGCGAGAGAAGGACGTCGGTAAAGCCGCCGGTCGAGCTTCCGACGTCGAGCGCGACCGCATTGGTCACGTCGAAGCCGAAATGGCTGAGGCCGTGGTCGAGCTTGATCCCGCCGCGGGACACCCACGGATGGTCCTTGGCGCGGACCTCGAGCGGCGCATCCTCGGCAAGCAAGGCGCCGGCCTTCGTCACCGGCCGGTCTCCGTTCGAGACCGCGCCGGCCATGATCAGCGCCTGGGCCCGGCTCCGGCTCTCGGCCAGCCCGCGTTCGACGAGCAGCTGGTCGGCGCGCTTCTTAGCCGTCATTGCCTTCGGAGCGCGTCTCGCGAACCCCTTCCGCGGTTTCCTCGCGCGCCTCCGATCGGGTGGCCGCATCCGGCCTGGGCGCGGTTCTTCGCTGATCCGCCGGCCGAACCAGGCAGAAGCGATAGAGGATCGGATAATGGTCCGAGCCGACCTTGCCCAAGCGATCGAGCGACAGCAGCCGCCAGTGCGAGGTCACGAACATATGGTCGAGCGGCCATTGGAAGAGCGGGTAGCGCGCGTTGAAGGTCGGGTAGAGGCCGCGCCCGACGCGCGGGTCGGCGGTCCCCGACACCTCGCGGAAAAGCTTCGAGGTTTTCGACCAAGCGACGTCGTTGAGGTCGCCGAGAACGATCGCGGCGCGCCCGCTCTCGCGGACATCGCGCCCGGCCATCACCAGCTCTGCGTCACGCTCACCCGAATCGTCGCCGGGAAGCGGCGGCTCGGGGTGGAGCGCATAAAGCTCGACCCGCTCGCCCGACGGCAAGGTCACGGTCGCGTCGATCGAAGGGATGTCGGGCTGTAGCCGGTAGCGCACCCGCGCCGCCATCGGCCAGCGCGACATCAGGATCATCCCGTAGGTGTTGGGAATCGGCGCCGCGGCGACGTGGGGATAGGCCCGAGATGAGCGGCTGCAGAGCCATGGCCCAGCCGGGGTCGGTCTCGAGGAACAGAGCGACGTCCGGATTGGTCCGGCGGACAAGCTCGAGCGTGGCGCCGAAATCGCGATTGTCCTGGAGCACGTTGACGTTGAGCAGAGTGATCGACTGTCCCGGCGGGCAGTCGCGCGCCGAGGCAACCGTACGCGGCAAGACCGGCAGATAAGGCGCGGCATAGGTCGCTTGCCACAATGCTGCCGCCCCGAGCGCCGCGGCAAGGCCCCAGTAACGCGGGTTTCGCCGCCCGCCGACGATCAGCCAGGCAGCGAACAGCGCAACCATCAAGATGAGCAGTTGCAGTCGCGGAAAATCCCACAGCCTGATGAACCAGTGATCGGTCGGGATCAGCGGAAGCAGGGTCAGAACGATGCACAGGATCGCGAGGCCGGCAATCAGCCACGCCGCGATCCGCCGCCAGCGGCTCAGGCGATCGCCTCCGTCTCGATCGCCTCGACGCCTGCGCTGTTGACCCGGAGCGCTTTCAGCACCGTCTCCACGATGTGCGCGGCGTTGAGGCCGGCCTCGTCATATTGCCGGTCGGGCTTGTCATGATCCTGGAAGCGGTCGGGCAGGCGCATCGTGCGAAGCTTGAGGCCGGCGTCGATCAGCCCCTCGTCGCTGGCGAGCGTAAGCACGTGCGCGCCGAGCCCGCCGATCGACGCTTCCTCGATTGTCACCGCAACCTCGTGGGTGGTCAGCAATTTGCGGATCAGGTCACGATCGAGCGGCTTGGCGAAGCGGAGGTCGGCGACGCTCGTCGACAGCCCGCGCGCCTCGAGCTCGTCGGCGGCCTTCTCGGCCTCCGTCAGCCGGGTCCCGAGCGAGAGAATCGCGACCGTCTTGCCCTCGCGGATCATGCGCCCCTTGCCGATTTCCAGCGCCTGCGGAACCTCGGGCAGGGCAACGCCGCGCCCTTCCCCGCGCGGATAGCGCACGGCGATCGGCCCGCTGTCATGCTCCTGCATCGTCTTGACCATATGCGCCAACTCGGCCTCGTCGGCCGCGGCCATGACCACGAAATTGGGCAAGGTGCAGAGGTAAGCGAGATCGAAGCTTCCGGCGTGAGTTGCCCCGTCGGCGCCGACCAGCCCGGCGCGGTCCATCGCGAAACGCACCGGCAGGTTCTGGATGGCGACGTCGTGGACCACCTGGTCGTAGGCGCGCTGAAGGAAGGTCGAATAGATGGCGACGAAGGGGCGCATGCCGTTGGCGGCCAGGCCCGCGGCAAAGGTCACGCCATGCTGCTCGGCGATGCCGACGTCGAACGCGCGCTCCGGATGCGCCTTGGCGAACCGGTCGACTCCGGTGCCCGACGGCATGGCCGCGGTGATGGCGACAATCTTCGGGTCGGTCTCGGCGAGCTTCGCAAGCGTTTCGCCGAACACGTTCTGATAGGCCGGCGGCCCGCCGCCCGGGCCCTTGTCCTGCTTGCCCGAAACGACGTCGAACTTGACCACGCCATGATATTTGTCGGCGCTGGTCTCGGCCGGGCCATAGCCCTTGCCCTTCTGGGTCACGGCGTGGACCAGGATCGGGCCGATCTCCGCGTCGCGGACATTTTCGAGCACCTCGACCAGGGCTTCCACATCGTGCCCGTCGATCGGCCCGACATAATAGAAGCCGAGCTCGTCGAAGAGCGTGCCCCCGGCGACCATGCCGCGGGCAAATTCCTCCATCTTGCGCATCGCGTCGTGGAGCGGCTCGGGCATCCGCCGCGCGAGCTTCTGCGCCACTCCGCGGACCGACAGATACTTGCTCGAGCTCACCAGCCGGGCGAGCGCGTTGCGCAGGCTTCCGACCGGCGGCGCGATCGACATGTCATTGTCGTTGAGGATGACGACCAGCCGGTTGCCCGCCTGCTCGGCGTTGTTCATCGCCTCATAGGCCATGCCCGCGCTCATCGCGCCGTCGCCGATCACCGCGATCGCCCGGCCCGGCCGGTCCGACAGCTTGTTCGCCATCGCGAAACCCAGGGCCGCCGAGATCGAGGTCGAGCTGTGCGCGGCCCCGAACGGGTCATATTCGCTTTCGCTGCGCCTGGTGAACCCGCTGAGGCCCCCGCCCGAGCGAATCGTCCGGATGCGGTCACGCCGGCCAGTTACGATCTTGTGCGGATAGGCCTGGTGGCCGACGTCCCACACCAGCTTGTCGGTTGGCGTATCGAACACATAATGGATGGCGACGGTCAGCTCGACGACACCAAGCCCCGCACCGAGGTGCCCGCCGGTAACCGAGACGGCCGAGATCATCTCCCGCCTCAGCTCGTCGGCGAGCTGCGGCAGCTGCGCCTTGTCGAGCGCCCGGATGTCGGCGGGATACTGGATCGTGTCGAGCAGCGGCGTGTCGGGTCTCTCGCTCATTGCGCCGCCCTAGCCGTCCCGCTCGCCCCTGTCACCCGAACCGCTCAGCGCGCTCCGCAATCGCCGCAGGTGCCGCGCACCTCGATCACGGGGCGCGGGGCAGAAAAGCCCGCGCTCTGCGCCGCATCGCGGACTCCGCCCGACAGCGAGTCATCGTCGAGGTGGACCATCTGCCCGCACCCGTCGCAGATCAGGAAGATGCAGTCGTGGAGGCAATCGGGATGGGCGTTTGCGACATAGGCATTGGCGCTTTCGACCCGCCGGGCGAGGTTGGCGGCGACGAACAGGTCGAGGATCCGGTAGACGCTGTTTGCGGCGACCCGCCGGCCTTGCGCGCTCGAGACCGCCTCAGCGATGTCATAGGCGCTCGCCGGGTGGCCAAACCCGGCCAGTGCATCGAACACCGCGGCGCGCATCGCAGTCCATTGCTCGCCCTCGCCGGTCAGCCGCTCGCGCGCCGCGCGGCGCAGCGATTCGCCTTCGTGCAATTGGTGGCTGTGCGCGTGACCGTCGGCCATGTCGTTCCCTGTCTCCGCCAAGCGATATAAGCCGCGCCCGGACCCGGCAAGCCGCTCTGTGTTACTCGGCCGCGATCCCGTTCAGCCGGTGGCCGAGCGCCAGGATCAGCACTCCGCCGATCGTGAACAAGGCCTCGCTGCCATCGTGTGGAAGGCTCATCGCGCCGGCCATCACGCCGAGCCCGAGCCCGCCGATCGCGCTTGGCAGCATATAGCCGTGATCGACGACCCCGCGCCCCAGCGCGACCGCCCCGAGGATCATCGCCAGGCCAAGGCCGAGCTCGTGGACGATCGGCGCTCCAAGCAGCCCGCCCGCGGCCGACAGCAGGCCGAGCAGGACCGCGGTCGCGAGGCAATGGACGACGCATAGCCCCGAGAGGCCGATGGCCAGGCGGTCGAGCCGCGAAGAATTGAGGAGAGCGCCCATTTCGCCTCCGATATAGCCGCACCGGCGCGAGGATACAACATAACATCGCTTGAAAAGTGCGTCTTGCGCCACGGCGAGGCCACTCGCATAGGCGCGGCGATGCCCGCTCCCGACGCCCCCATCGCAGGCCGGCCGATGGCAATCGCCAATTGGCTGCTTGCCGTCGCCGCGCTGGTCTTCGCGATGGTCGTGGTCGGCGGAATCACCCGGCTCACCGAAAGCGGCCTGTCGATCACCCGCTGGGACCTTGTCACCGGGACCCTGCCGCCGCTGACCGACGAGGCCTGGGCCCGCGCCTTCGAGCTCTACCAGGCAACCCCCGAATATCGCGAAATCAACGGTCCGGCGGGCATGGGACTCGCCGAATATAAGACCATCTTCTTTTGGGAATGGCTCCACCGCCTGCTCGGGCGGCTGATCGGGCTCGCCTTCGCCCTTCCGCTCGCCTGGTTCGCGTGGAAGCGCGCGATTCCCAGGGGATACGGCTGGCGGCTGCTGGCCCTGCTCGCGCTCGGCGCGAGCCAGGGCGCGCTTGGCTGGTACATGGTCCAGTCGGGTCTCGCCGACCGCACCGACGTCAGCCATTTCCGCCTGTCGGCGCACCTTCTCACCGCGCTCGTCATCCTCGGCGGGCTGGTCTGGACCGCGCTCGACCTCCGCCGTCTCGCCCAGACAAACATGGACCGGCCGGCCCGACTGACCGGCGCAGCGGTCGTCGTCGGACTGATCCTGTTCGTCCAGCTCCTCCTCGGAGCATGGGTCGCCGGCCTCAACGCCGGGCACGTCGCCCGCGACTGGCCGCTAATGCAAGGGCGGTTTTGGCCCGACGGGGTCGACTGGAGCCGGGGTGCGGGCTTTGCGCTGACTCACGATCCCTATCTGATCCACTTCCTCCACCGCTGGTGGGCGTGGGTCGCGGTCGCCGCGCTCATCTGGTTTGCGCGCCAAGTCCGCCCCTTGGAGCGCAAGGCATCGATCGCCATCCACAGCGCCTTCGGCACCCAGATCCTGCTCGGAATCGCGACCGTGATGAGCGGGGTCGCGTTGTGGCTCGCGGTTCTCCACCAGGCGGTCGGCGCGCTGCTCGTCGCGTCGTTCGCCTGGGGCGCCCACGCCTTGGGCCGCGCCCGGTGAGCGTCGTCACCGTCACGGCGCTGTTCGCCAGCGAGGACGAGGCCCGGACGATCGGCCGGACCGTGGTCGAGGAACGGCTCGCCGCCTGCGTCAACATCGGCGGGCCGGTCCGGTCGATCTATCATTGGCAGGGCGATATCGAAGAGGCGGACGAAGTCGCCGCCTCCTTCAAGACCACGGCGGCGATGGCCGACACGCTCATCGCCCGGATCGCCGAGCTGCACAGCTACGAAGTGCCATGCGTCTTTGCCTCGCCGGTCGAAAAGCTGCTCGCCGCCTACGCCGACTGGGTCGAAGAGAACGTCCGCCGCTAGCACAGGGTATGATTTTACCCTGCTGACAAAGCGCGGATAAGCTTGACTTTTCGACCACTCCCCGCAAATAGCGGCGCCGACGGCGGTGCCAGTTGGGCGCCGCTTTTCGTTTTAGCAAAGAGGTTCCAGCCCATGAAGGCGCTGATGAAGACGACCAAGTCGGTCCGGCCGCAGGACGTCGAGAAGAAGTGGCATCTGATCGATGCCGACGGGCTGGTCGTCGGCCGCCTGTCGACGATCGTCGCCAACCTGCTCCGCGGCAAGCACAAGCCGAGCTATACCCCCCACGTCGATTGCGGCGACCATGTCGTCATCATCAACGCGGACAAGGTGCGCTTCACCGGCAAGAAGCTGGCCCAGAAGACCTATTACAAGCACACCGGTTTCGCCGGCGGGATCAAGGAAGTGACCGCGGGCAAGGTGCTCGAGGGGCGTTTCCCCGAGCGGATCCTCGAAAAGTCGATCGAGCGCATGATCCCGCGCGGGCCGCTTGGCCGCGACCAGATGCGCGCGCTTCATGTCTATAACGGCGCCGAGCACCCGCACGGCGGCCAGAACCCCGAAACCCTCGACGTCGCGGCAATGAACCGCAAGAACAAGGTGGGCGCATAAGATGGCCGAGAAGAAGTCCAAGTCCCTCGCCGAGCTGGGCGAGCTGACCAGCGCCAAGCCCGAAGCGCCGGCGCCGGTCGAAACCGAAGCCGCGGCCGATCAGGCCGAAGCGGCCGAAGCCCCCGCCGAAGAGGCCGCTCCGACCCCGTCCAAGCAGATCGAGGCCGTGCTTCGGGAACAGCAGCTCGACAAGCAGGGCCGCGCTTATGCGACCGGCCGCCGCAAGGATGCCGTCGCCCGCGTCTGGCTCAAGCCCGGCAGCGGCAAGATCGTCGTCAACGGCCGCGACCAGGAAGTCTATTTCGCGCGTCCGACGCTGCGCCTGATCATCAACCAGGTGTTCGACGTGACCGACCGCCGCGGCCAGTATGACGTCGTCGCGACCGTCACCGGCGGCGGGCTTTCGGGTCAGGCCGGCGCGGTCCGCCACGGCATCTCGACGGCGCTGACGCGCTACGAGCCGGCGCTCCGCACCACGGTCAAGCGCGAAGGCTTCCTGACCCGCGACCCGCGCGTCGTCGAGCGCAAGAAGTACGGCCGGGCCAAGGCGCGCCGCAGCTTCCAGTTCTCGAAGCGCTAAGACGCGGTTCGATCCAAACAGACGAAAGGGCGGTCTTCGGGCCGCCCTTTTTCTTTCCAACGCCCCCGCCGCGCGCCAGCTAGACGCACACCCTCCACACTGGCACTCTCGGCCTCGTGGGGGATCACGACACAGACCTGTCCGCCTGGTGGATGCCGTTCACGGCCAACCGCCAGTTCAAGGCCGCCCCGCGCCTGCTCGCCCGCGCCGAAGGCATGCATTATTTCACCCCCGAAGGCCGCGAGGTGCTCGATGGCGCCGCCGGCCTGTGGTGCGTCAACGCCGGCCACGGCCGCCGCGAAATCGCCGAGGCGGTCGCGGCGTCGATGACCGAGCTCGATTACGCCCCGCCGTTCCAGATGGGGCACCCGCTCGCGTTCCAGGCGGCGCAGGCGCTCGCGACCATCCTTCCCGACGGCATGGGCCACGTCTTCTTCGTCAATTCGGGCAGCGAGGCGGCCGACACCGCGCTCAAGATCGCGCGCGCCTACCACGTCGCCCGCGGCGAGCCCGAGCGCGTCTGGCTGGTCGGGCGCGAGCGCGGCTATCACGGGGTCAATTTCGGCGGCATCTCGGTCGGCGGAATCCCCAACAACCGCGCCGCCTTCGGTCCCTCTGCTCGCCGAGACCGACCACCTGCGCCACACCCACGATCCCGAGCGCAACGCCTTCTCGCGCGGCCAGCCCGAGCATGGCGCCGAATTCGCCGACGACCTCCTCCGCATCATCGGCGAGCGCGGAGCCGAGAAGATCGCCGCGGTGATCGTCGAGCCGATGGCCGGCTCGACCGGCGTCCTGCCCGCCGCCCAAAGGCTATCTCGAGCGCCTCCGGGCGATCTGCGACGAGCATGGCATCTTGCTCATCTTCGACGAGGTGATCACCGGCTTCGGCCGTCTCGGCGCGCCCTTCGCGGCGCAGCGCCTCGGCGTCACGCCCGACATCATCACCATGGCCAAGGGCCTGACCAACGGCGCCATCCCGATGGGTGCGGTCGCGGTCCGCTCCCATGTCCACGATGCGCTGATGCAGGGGCCGGAGACGGTCATCGAGCTGTTCCACGGCTACACCTATTCGGGCCACCCGGCGGCCTCGGCCGCGCTCATCGCCACGCTCGACATCTACCGGCGCGAGGCATTGTTCGATCGTGCCCGCGAGCTCGAGCCAGTTTGGCAGGACTCGATCCATTCGCTCCGCCAGGCGCCCGGCGTGGTCGACATGCGCGACATCGGCCTGGTCGGCGCGGTCGAGCTGGCCACCGCCGAGCGTCCCGGAGCGCGCGGCTACGACGTCTTCCGCCGCGCCTTCGATGCCGGCCTGCTCGTCCGGGTGACCGGCGACACCATCGCTCTGTCGCCGCCACTGATCATATCCGAAGCCCAGGTCGACGAGCTGGTCGGACAAGCTCGCAAGCGCAATCGCGGAGTCCGCATGAAAGCCCTCCTTCCCCTCGCCGCTCTGTTTCTGACGGCTGCCGCAGAGCCCCGCGCCCGCGATCTGGGAGTGCCGTTCGAGGGGACGCCGGGGCCGCTCAACGCGATCACCGACGTCGCCGGGGTCGAGGTCGGCCACACCACCCTGATCCGCGGGCAAGGCAAGCTCGTCGTCGGCAAGGGCCCGGTTCGGACCGGGGTCACCGCGATTTTGCCGCGCGGCCGCGATTCCACCACCCCCGTCTTCGCCGCCTGGTTCACGCTCAACGCCGCGGGGGAGATGACCGGCACGACCTGGATCGAGGAGCGCGGGCTGCTCGACGGGCCGATCCTCATCACCAACACCCATAGCGTCGGCGTGGCCCGCGATGCCGCGGTCAAGTTCATGGTCGCCAAGGGCTGGAAGGCGGACTGGAACGTGCCCGTCGCGGCCGAAACTTTCGACGGGGTTCTCAACGACCTCAACGGCTTCCACGTCACCCAGGATCACGCCCTCGCCGCGCTCGCCAGTGCGCGCGGCGGCCCTGTTGCGGAGGGTGCGGTCGGCGGCGGCACCGGGATGATCTGCTCGCGCTTCAAGGGCGGGATCGGAACCGCGTCGCGCAAGCTTCCCGCGGAATCGGGCGGCTATACCGTCGGCGTTCTCGTCCAGTGCAACTATGGCGCGCGCAAAATCCTGCGCATTGCCGGCGCGCCGGTCGGCGAGGAGCTCAAGGACGAGGCCCTGCCCTGCTACACCTTGCCGTCGTCGTCGCCGCGCCCATTCCCGTTTGCCGATTGCACCGCGCCCAAGTCCGCGCAGGCCGAAGCCGAGTCGAATCTCCGCGCCGACGGCTCGATCATCATCATCGTCGCGACCGACGCGCCATTGCTCCCGCACCAGCTCAAGCGGCTCGCCAAGCGCCCCTCGCTCGGCCTCGGCCGGCTGGGCTCGATCGCCAGCGATGGCTCGGGCGACATCTTCCTCGCTTTTTCGACCGCCAACCCGGGCGTGAAGAGCATCGACTACGATTCCGGCAAGCTGACCGTGGAGATGCATCCGAACGACCTGCTGTCGCCCTTGTTCGAGGCCGCGACCCAGGCGACCGAAGAAGCCATCGTCAATGCAATGGTCGCGGCCAAGACCATGGAGGGCGCCGACGGTGTCCGGGTCTACGGCCTCCCCCACGACCGGCTCCGCCAAATCCTCGCCAAGTACAACCGTCTCGCAAACAGCCCCCGGGACCGTTGACGCTCGCGGGTCGGCGACTTAACTCAGCGCCCGGCGCGCGGGCGTAGCTCAATGGCAGAGCAGAAGCTTCCCAAGCTTACGACGAGGGTTCGATTCCCTTCGCCCGCTCCAAAATCGCGACCTGCCGGGGGCCGGTTCGATTTTGGAGCGCACCGAGCGTAGCGAGGGCGACTAAAGCCCGCCCTCGACCGGCTCGAACCCCGCCTCTCTCAGTCCCTCGCACAGCGCTCCAGCGCATCGCTCCGCCAAGTCGCCATCGCGCGAGCGGATGACGAAGTTCGACCCGTAGCGGCCGTCCTTGAAGAAGGGGTAGCTGCCGATCGTCACGCCGGGGTGCGAATCCTGGGTGGCCTTCAGCAAATCGGCGACATCGCTTTCCGGCGAACGTGCCCCGACCGTCACCGAGGTCACGGGCACTCCGCCTTCCAGGGTTCCGGTCAGGGCCGTCATCATCGCCGCCGCGATCCACGGCACTCCGGCGAGGATATAGACATTGCCCATCTTCACGCCCGGCGCGCCCGAGCTCGGGTTGACGATCAGCTCCGCGCCCTCGGGCACCCGTGCCATCCGCAGCCGCGCCTCGGTCAGCTTCAGCCCGTCCGAGCGGTTGCGGTAATAGTCCTCGAGCATCCTCCTGGCCTTGGGGTGGACCACGACGCCGACGCCAAAGGCCGCGGCGATCGAATCGACGGTGATATCGTCGTGGGTCGGCCCGATCCCCCCGGTGGTGAAGCAATAATCGTAGCGGGCGCGGAGCGCGTTGACCGCATCGACGATCCTGTCCTTCTGGTCCGGCACCACCCGCACCTCGGCGAGCTCGATGCCCTGGTCGTTGAGCCAGGTCGCGAGCTGAGCGATGTTCTTGTCCTCGGTCCGCCCCGACAGGATTTCATCGCCGATCACGCACAAAGCGGCGGTCCAGGTTTTCTCTTGCATCATCAACGCCTATATCGAGCCGATGAACCAATATGTCACCGTCACCGCCGAGGACCGCGCCGAATCGCGCGACGGTGTGATCAAGCTCCACGGGCCCGAGGGGTTCGCCGGCATGCGCAAGGCCGGCCGGCTCGCCGCGGAGATTCTCGACGCGCTCACGACCTTCGTCGCTCCGGGAGTCACGACCCAGCAGATCGACGATCTCGTCCACAAGCTGACTCTGGATGCCGGGGCCGTCCCCGCCACGCTGGGCTATCGCGGCTATCCCAAGAGCTGCTGCACCTCGATCAACCATGTCGTCTGCCACGGAATTCCAAGCGACAAGGCGCTCAAGAACGGCGACATCGTCAACATCGATGTGACCCCGATCCTGGACGGCTGGCACGGCGACACCAGCCGCATGTACCTGGTCGGCGACGTGCCGATCAAAGCGCGCAAGCTAATCGACGTCACCTACGAATGCCTGATGCTGGGCCTCGAGCAGGCCAAGCCCGGCAACCGGCTCGGCGACGTCGCCCACGCCATCCAGAGCCACGCCGAGAAGCACCGCTACAGCGTCGTCCGCGATTTCTGCGGCCACGGCCTCGGCCGCCTGTTCCACGACGCGCCCGAAGTGATCCACGCCGGCAAACCCGGCACCGGGGTCGAGCTTCGGCCGGGCATGATCTTCACCATCGAGCCGATGATCAACATCGGCCGAGCCGACTGCAAGGTGCTCGACGACGGCTGGACCGCGGTGACCCGCGACCGCTCCCTCTCGGCCCAGTTCGAACATTCGATCGGCATCACCGAGGACGGCCACGAGATTTTCACGAAGAGCCCTAAGGGGCTCGATCGGCCGCCTTACGCCTAGCCGATCTTGCGGATCGTCCCTTCGGACCTGGCGACTGCGATCCCGAACCTGCGCACGGTGGTCAGGCTCCGCGCCGTTCCGCCATTGCCTACGGGTATCAGCCACTGCTCGACCGCCATATTGTCCTTGAGCTTGAAGCGGAACCGAAAGCCCTTCGGGGTCTCCTCGATGACCACCGGCCCGACCGCTTCGGACATCGTGCCGGCGAAGCGCCCGGGACCGACCTGGCGGATCTTCCAGTGGCGCTCGCGCGGCGGCGCTCCCTCGTCCTCGACCTTCTGGACGAGGTCGAGAGTGCCGTCGGGCAGCAATTTGCCACGGCCCAGGCTGCGGCTCTTGAACGACCGTTTCAATATCACCTTGACCGTGCTGACGCTCTCGGTTCTGCCTTCGAAGAAGCTCAGCGGATCGGCAATGCGATCGACCGGGCCCGCGCTCGCCGGAATGGCCAGGCTGAGCAATGCCGCCAACGCCAGCCCTCCCCGTCCATGTTTCATCGGTCGCCCCCCGGCATCCGTCAGCCCCCGGAGTCCCAGCGCTCGCACAATGCGCGCGCCACGGCAACATCGGGCGGAAAGTCGACCTCGCCCCATTCTTCGCCGCTGATGTCGAGCGTCCACACCTCGCCTTGCTGCGCCAAATGGTGGATGACCCGCAAATACCAGATGGTCGTGCCCTCCGCTGTCCGCATCGCCGCTTCGATCGCGGCGCGGAAGCGTTCGGCGCCGCCGTCGCGGAAGGCAAGCAATCCGATGGACTCGGCGTTGACGCCCTCCGCGATGCGCTTGCCGATGGCTTTGAGCCGCCCACCTTCCTCGACAACCTTCATGTCGTCGTCGTCATAGCCGCCTTCCTTGCGGTCGACGGTGACGCAAATGCCCGGCCGCTCGTTCGCGACGACCGAGGCCATCAGCGCGTTCGAGACCAGAGTATCGCCGTTCCACACCAGGCAATCGCCGCTCAGCGCCTCGCGAGCCATGTACAGCGAGCCGGTGTTGTCGGCGACCTTGTAGAAGGGATTGAAGACGGTCGTGATGCGCGGGCCCTTGCTGCGCGCCGCCACCGATTGTTGCACCAGCTCATCGTGGAAGCCGGTCACCACCACCGCCTCCTCAATGCCGTTCGCGGCAAGCGTGTCGAGCTGCCGGTCGAGCAGGCTTCGACCGTTGAACTCGATCAGGCATTTGGGCCGGTCGTCGACCAGATGGCCGAGGCGCGAGCCCTGCCCCGCGGAAAGGATGATGGCTTTCATGGGCCTCGCCTTGGCTTCCAAATAGGGCCGCGATTGGGCATTGTCGGCCGATGAAGAAGATCGAGGCGATCATCAAGCCGTTCAAGCTCGACGATGTGAAGGACGCGCTGCACGAAGTCGGGGTCTCGGGGCTTGACGGTCAGCGAGGTCAAGGGCTTCGGCCGCCAGAAGGGCCATACCGAGCTCTATCGCGGCGCCGAATATGTCATCGACTTCCTGCCCAAGGTGAAGGTCGAGGTGGTGGTCGAAGACGGGCTGGTCGACAATGTCGTCGAGGCGATCGAGAACGCCGCCCGCACCGGCCGCATCGGCGACGGCAAGATTTTCGTGATCGACGTCATCGAGGCGATCCGAATCCGCACGGGAGATCGCGGCGCGGACGCGATCTGATGGACGAACGCCTTGCCTCCATGTCCCCCGACGAGTTGCGCTCGTCGATGCGCAGCCTCGGCTACCGCACCCAGAACGAGCTGGCCCAGGCGATCGGCGTGTCGCGCAGCGCGGTCAGCCTGTGGCTCGAGGGCAAGGTCGGCGTGCCGCGCCCGGTGGCGATGCTGCTGAGGATGCTGGTGGCCGCGCAGCGGCGCGCCTTTTAGGCCTCGCTCAGCGGAACGATCACTTCCTTGCGCCCAAGCCTCTCGTCGCGGCGGCCGACGAACGCGGCCCGGAACATGACGGCCGACGCATAAAGCACCACCACCGCGACCAGCCAGCGAAGCATTTCGAGAGGCATTTCCTTCACGATGAACGCCGCAAGGAACACCGCGGGAATGCCCCCGATGACGATTCCCAGAGCGATCTTGAGGTCGACATTGCCGAGCACGACATGGCGCGTGCCGGCTCCGGCGATGGTCAGGGCGCCCCCGGTCGCCATGATCGGAAAGGCAAGTCGCGGATCGAGGCCCATCAGGCTCAGCATGACGAGGCTCGGAGCGTAATGGCCGATGCCGTAATTGAGCAGGATGCCGAGGATGAAGTTGGCCGCGATGGCAATGATCGTCAGCTCGAGCGGCAGGCTGCTTGCGACACCTCCCGCGGGCATGAGTTTCAAATTGCTCATCACGTAGAGGATCGCGGCGATGAGCAGCGCGATTCCGACGATCAGCTGGATCATCCACACTCTTGTGCGCGTGACCAGCGGCACTCCGGCAAGCCCGCCCAGCATCAGCGCGATCGCGCAACCGACGATCAGCACCGGGTCCACGAGGAGGCCGAGCAGGATCAGGAAGATGAAGGCTTGCTGGATCGACGGAATCGAATGGCCGACGAGCATGGTGGAGGGGATCAGCCGGTCCGGGACCAGCTTGCGGAACTTGAACCAGGCCATCGTCGGCGCGAACGAACCGATCCCCAGCGTATCGAAGAAATTGGTGATCGCGCCGAGCACCATGCCCTCGCCGCTGGGCCTGACATGCTTGGCGATCGCCGAGCGCAACAGCACGAAGGTGAACAGCAAGGTGGTGAGCGCAAGCGGAACCAACAGCGCGATCAACATGGCAGCCCCCTCCTCGCCATGGACGATGGCTCGCTGTAGATGAATGCGCCCGGCGCGGCTATGCGCGCTGGCGATGCTTGCCCTCGACGACCAGCAACAGGCCACCCGCGACTGGTTCGAATCGCTTCGCGACCGGATTTGCGCGGCGTTCGAAGCGATCGAGCGCGAGGCCGGGAGCGACGCCGCGTTCGTCTATTCGCCCTGGGAGCGCGAGGACGCCGGCGGGGAGGCCGGCGGGGGCGGAGTCCGCGGGCTGATGAAGGGCAAGGTGTTCGAGAAGGTTGGGGTCAATGTCTCGACCGTCGGCGGCGCCTTCTCGCCCGAGTTCGCGAGCCAGATCCACGGCGCCGAGGACGATCCGAGCTTCTTCGCCACGGGCATCAGCCTGGTCGCGCACATGGCCAATCCGCACGTCCCCGCCGTGCACATGAACACCCGCTTCCTGACCACCACGAAGCGCTGGTTCGGCGGCGGGGCGGACCTCAACCCGGCGATCCCCTACGCCGAGGATACCGAAGCATTCCACGCGCGGTTTCGAGCCGCCTGCGCCGCCCACGACCCGACTTTCTACCCGAAGTTCTCGAAGTGGGCGGAAGACTATTTCTGGCTCCCCCACCGCGGCGTCGCGCGCGGCGTTGGTGGCATTTTCTACGACCATCTCGAAGACCATTTCGACGAGCATTTCGCCTTCACCCGCGAGGTCGGCGAGGCGTTCCTCGACATCTTCCCGGCGATCGTCCGTAAGCGCATGGCCACGCCGTTCGACGAGGCGGACATGGAGCGGCTGCTCGAATTCCGCGGCCGCTACGTCGAGTTCAACCTGCTCTACGACCGCGGCACGTTGTTCGGCCTCAAGACCGGCGGCAATATCGACGCGATCCTGATGAGCCTGCCGCCGCTCGCGCGCTGGGCCTAGGTCTTTTCGACGTTGGTCGGCCTGGTCGGTACAGTGACGCCATCATCCCTGCCTGGAGACCGTGAAGGCGGCGGTGGCCGCCGGGTGAGCAAGCCTACCAACAGCTCGCGACGCTCACTCGGTCTGCCGCGCCAAAGACCAAGGCGACGTCAGGCTGCCGACAACCGGCTTACCGAAGGAGACGGTGATCGCGGCAATAGAAAACAGGCCGAAAACACCGATCAGCCTGACCAAGGCGTTTCGTCGACCAGCACCCACCCCCTCTTAAGCAGGATTCCGAGGTCCCGCCTCCTCGGCAGCCGCCGCCGGAAATCCCATCAGAAAACGAGCCTGAAAGTCAGGAGCGAGCAGACGACCATGATCGGATCAGGAACGTCCGAACATTGAAGGCGCGGCGACAGGTTGTTCGATCGACATGCCCATCGCGCCGAAGCAAAGGCAACGGGATCATGGTCAGGCGACGATCGCGAGACAGCAGGATCAAGCGGCGAGGATCATAACGATCACCAACATCACCGTTCGACCCCGTGATGCCGATCGCGCCGAATCGTCTCGCGCCTTCCGAGGGCGAGGAGAATCAGCGTTATTGCCCGGCGACGAAATCGCGAAAATGACGAGGTAACCGGATGAAATCGAACCAGGCCGGAAATCTCAGAGCCGTGGGTTTCACGCATGGTCGACCACATCCATCACCGCCGCTGGGAGAACGACCAGCGCAGCGCGACCCTGGCAAAACGCCTGAATGCGAGCAGGCCGGTGTCACCACCGCTTTCGAAATCGAAAGTGCGCTATCGGTTTCTCCCCTGCTTGATTGATTGATATGCTTGCCATTCGCCCCCTGCATTTACGGCTGCTAGCGTAGAGTTCCTCAGCGGCCGCGCACATCGCGCGGCGCATGCCAATGACAACATCGAATGGAAGGTCAGCGACCCGCCGGTCGCTTATGCCGACGCGCTCGACTTCATGGCGGAGCGCGCGGCCGCGATCCGTGACGGAAGCGCGAGCGAGTGCGTGTGGCTGCTCGAGCATCCGCCGCTGATCACCGCCGGCACCAGCGCCGACCCGGCGGAGCTCCGCGATCCCGCTTTCCTGCCGGTGTTCGAGGCCGGTCGCGGCGGCCGCTACACCTATCACGGCCCTGGGCAGCGCGTCGGCTATGTGATGCTCGACCTCGAAAAACGCGGGAAGGATGTCCGCTGCTTCGTCCACGCGCTCGAAGGCTGGGTCATCGCCACGCTCGCCGACTTGGGCGTGGACGCGCACCGTGCGCCCGGCCGCATCGGGATCTGGGTCGGCGAAGGGTCCGACGAGGCCAAGATTGGTGCTCTCGGAGTGCGCATTCGGCGTTGGGTCACGCTCCACGGCTTTGCGATCAACGTCGACCCGAACCTCGATCATTTTGCCGCGATCGTGCCCTGCGGAATCGCCGAATATGGCGTCACCAGCCTCGCAAAACTCGGGAAACAAAATGCGATGGAAGCGGTTGATGACGCTCTGAAGCGCGAATTTCCGCACTTTCTCAGCGCCTTGAAGGCGAAGTGCAAAGTGTCTTGATGGACCAGCGCGCTTCGGACTATGGTCCGCGCGATTTGCGGGGCGGGCAACCGCTGCAGATCGCAAACATAAGGGAGTCTTGAATGCGTGCTCTGATCCTGGTCGCTGGTGCGGCCCTGGCGGTTGCTGCTTGTAGCAGCGAGAACGCCGCTGAAAACACCATGAACGTCGACGAGAATGTGGCGATGGAAGCCGACATGAATGCGACGATGGACATGAACGCTGACGCGAACATGGCCATGGACGCAGCGAACGACGCCAACGCTGCTGCCGACGCCGCCAATACGGCTGCCGACGCCGCCGCCAACAACGCGATGTAATCCAGCCGCCCTCTCTTTTTGCGAGGGCGTTGGCTTTTGAAAGGGCTGCCGGTATTCGCCGGCAGCCCTTTCTTTTGCGCCCGCGCCTCGCGGGCCTGATGCTTCGGAGGCCCAATGCGCCGTCTCGTTTTCGTCCTCGCCTTCGCAGCCTCGCTCGGAGGCTGCGGCAAGTCGGACGACCCGGAAGGGACTGCCGGGGGACCGGTGGTGACCGCGGAAACGATCGCGACCAATGACGTTACCGCCATCGACGCGGTTACCGGCGAGGCCGCGAACATCGCCGCCGACGTTGTTCTCGATGCAAACGTGCTCGCCGAAGCCAATGGCTCGGCCAATGCTTCCGGCACAGCCGCAAGGCCACGGCGGCCGACCGCGTCGCCCGCGCCGGAGCGGCCCGACGGTACGCCTCCGGCCAGCAACACCGCCGAGCCCGCGCCCGAACCGCAATCGAACAGCGCCGAATAACGGCCTAGCGCAGCCCGATCGCCTTGTGCGCCTGGAGCGACAGGCGCCATTGGGGCCGCTGCATCACCAGCGCAATCGATTGCTCCAGGGCTTCGGCGCGTTCGTCGCAATCCATCGGCTGGATGAAGAAGTAGCGGAAATCCCAGCTTTCGAGCGCGTCGAGATCGATTCCCTGCTGCGGCCAGACGAGCTTCAATTCGTCGCCCGAGCGCTGCACCACATCGGTCCCGGCCTTCGGGCTGACGCAGACCCAGTCGAGCCCGCCCGGTGCGCGAATCGTCCCGTTGGTCTCGACTGCAATCTCAAACCCGGCCGAATGGAACGCGTCGATCATGCGCTCGTCGAGCTGGAGCAAAGGCTCGCCGCCGGTGACCACGACCAGGCGCGGCCCGGCCACTTTGCCCCATAGCGCGGACGCGTGCGCAGCGAGCGATTCGGGGTCGGCGAACTTCCCCCCACCCTGGCCGTCCGTCCCGACGAAATCGGTGTCGCAAAAGGTGCAGGTCGCGGTGGCCCGGTCGACCTCGCGCCCCGACCACAGATTGCAGCCGGCGAAGCGCACGAACACCGCGCGCCGGCCCGATTGCGCGCCCTCGCCCTGGAGGGTCAGGAACGCTTCTTTCACGGCGTAGGTCATGCGTAAGCCGTCGGGTCGTGGATCCCCGATTGCGCAAACCCCCTCGAGCGCAGCCGGCACGCTTCGCAGCGGCCGCAATGCCGCCCGTCCGGGAGCGGGTCGTAGCAGCTGTGGCTGAGGCCGGCGTCGAGCCCGATCCGCTTCGCCTCGCGCACGATGTCGGCCTTGGTCATCGCCTGGAGCGGGGTGTGGATCGTAAGGCCGTCGCCCTCGACGCCTGCCTTGGTCGCGAGGTCCGCGAGCCTTTGGAAGGCGGCGATGAACTCGGGCCGGCAGTCGGGATAGCCCGAATAATCCAGCGCATTGACCCCGGTGTAGATGTCCCGCGACCCGATCGCCTCGGCGAGGCCGAGCGCGAGGCTGAGGAAGATCGTGTTGCGCGCCGGGACGTAAGTGACCGGGATTCCCGCGGCCGGCTCGCCCTTGGGCACGGCGATGTCCGCGGTGAGCGCCGAGCCGCCGAACTGCCGAAGGTCGAGCGGGAGCACGAGGTGACGTTCGGCAAGCGCATCGGCGATCCGCTCCGCCGCCTCGAGCTCGACGCGGTGGCGCTGGCCGTAGTCGATGGTCAAGGCGACGACCGCAAAGCCAGCCTCGCGGGCAAGACCGGCGCAGACCATCGAATCGAGCCCGCCCGACAGGAGGACCACGGCGCGCCTGGTCACAGCCGGACGCCCAGCCTCGGCGCGAGCCAGAACATCAGCGCGTAAAGCGCCAGGGTCATCGCAACCGCCAAAGCCATGGTCGCGGCCCAGCTCCACCCCGAGCGAAGCAGCCACGGGATGAGGACGAACATCGGCATCGAGGGCAGGAAGAACCAGAAGTGCTTTGCGCGAGGTCGGCGACCTTGGCCGTCTCGCGCGTGTCGACATAAAGCCAGGTCATGGCGAGCAGCGAGACCAAAGGCAGTGACGCGACCAGCCCGCCCCAGCCGGGGTAGCGCCGCGCGATCTCGGACACGGCGGCCACCAGCACGCCGGAAATCACCGCCTTGAGGAGAAGATAGAGCACGGCCGCGCCTCTAGTCGCTTGGCGCTCCGAAAAGAAGGGCCGCCGGCCCGTGCAAAACCGGCGGCCCAGTCATCGGGCGTCGCCGCCCGATTGGGAGGAATGCGTGCCATTGCGGGCACTCGGCCGTCATAACCCCTTGAGGTTAAACGCCGCCTTAATGGGACGCGCGCTCCGCCTTGTCCTGGCACTCGCCGACCCGCCGCGCCTGGACGCTGTGCGCAAACGGCAGGCCCCCCGCAATCCCTTGGCTGACGATCCGGAAATTCTTGCTCGTCACATAATCGATCTCGGTCCGGCCGAACTCGTTGGGCGCGCATTCATAGGTGAAGGTCACCGACGAAGCGGTCTCGCGAATCGCCTTCGCCTTGCAGCCGCGCCCACGATGCTCGACCAGCGCCAGCTGAGTCAGGTCGGCGATGCACAGCCGCATCGGAGTTTTCGTGCCTTCGATGCCGCTCAGCTCCCACAGTCCAGGCTGCGACTTGCCGAACAGCGCCGGCGGCGCCGCCGAAGCGAGCGCGGCGGCGGCAATCGTTGCAATGGCGGCTGGGACGATGAAGCGGATCATGCCCATTCTTATCATGACACCCCTTTCCGATCGACTAATGCATTGACCTCCTCGGGCGCGAACTCGAACTTGGACGAGCAAAATTCGCAATCGACGGTGATCAGCCCATTGTCCCCGATCATGCCCTCGCGTTCGTCGGCCGGGAAGCGCGCGATCACCGAGCGGACGTAGGCCGGGTCGCAGCGGCAGCCGCGGCGAAGCTCGACCGCGGGCAAGGTCCGCACTTCATCTTCCTCGTGGAACAGGCGCCAGACGAGGTCGTCGAGCGGCAGCTCGGGGTCGGTCAGCTCGCTGTCCTTGACCGAGCCGGCGAGGATCGCGACGTGCGGCCAGTCGGGGTGGTCGAGCCGGGTGTGGAGCCGATCGCGGCCTTCCTCGCCCTCGGCAAGGTGCTGGAAGAGAGCGCCGCCGGCGATCCAGCGGCCGTCGGCGCGCTTTTCGGCGGCGAGCCGCACCAGGCTCGGGATCTGCTCCGACTGGGCAAAGAAATTCTGCGCCGCCTGGGCCAGGCTCGCGCCCTCGAGCGGGACGATGCCCTGATAGCGTTCCTCCATCTTGGGATGGTCGAAGGTGATCGCGAGATAGCCTTTGCCGAACAAAGCGAACAGCGACGGGCTCGGCCCGGCCTCGGCCAGCCGTTCGGGGTCGTGGCGGACATAGCCGCGCAATTCCCCGCCGAGATAGTCGCACACCAGGAGGTCGATGATCCCGTTCTCGGTCTGCGCCTGGAGCGTGACCTGACCGCCCACCTCCTTGAGGAGGGAGCCGAGCAAGCCGGCGAGCACCAGCGCCTCGGCGAGCAGATGTTCGATCGCCGGCGGATAGTCGTGGGCGGAAAGGATCGAATCGAGCGCCGGGCCGAGACGAATCAGCCGCCCCCGCGCGTCGCGGGAGGGAATCGTGACGCCAAGCGCGACGTCGAGGGTCAGGGGTTTGCCCGCCATGCTGGAAAGATAGGTTCGGCGGGCGCGGGCCACAACCGACCCGCCGCTCGAGGGACGGTCAGGCCGCCGCGGCCGGCACCTCATAGTCCGCCGCGGCCTCGGACAAGCGCTCGACAAACTCGCGGATATGCTCTTCCTCGATATTGAGCGGGGGAAGGACCCGGAAGACATTGTCGCCGGCGGCAACCGTCAGCAGGCCGCGCGTCCTCAAATAGTTCACGAACTCGCGACTGTCGGTCTTCATCTTGACTCCGAGCATCAGGCCGAGCCCGCGAACGCTTTCGAACAGATGGTCGTGGTTGGGGATCATCTGCTCGAGCGCCGAGCGCAGCCGTTCGGCCCGCGAGCGCACATTGGCGAGGAACTCGTCGTTGGCGATGATGTCGAACACCGCCTGGCCGGCGGCCATCGCCAGCGGGTTGCCGCCATAGGTCGAGCCGTGGGTGCCGATGACCATGCCCCGCGCCGCTTTCTCGGTCGCGAGGCAGGCGCCGAGCGGGAAGCCGCCGGCGATGCCCTTGGCCGTGCTCATGATGTCGGGGGTCACGCCATAATATTCATAGGCGTAGAGATAGCCGGTCCGGGCGACCCCGCACTGGACCTCGTCGAACACCAGCATCAAATCCTGCTCGTCGCACGCCTTGCGCAGCCCCGCGATGAATGCCTTGGAGGCCGGGCGGATTCCGCCCTCGCCCTGGATCGGCTCGACCAGGAAGCCCGCGGTGGTTTCGTCGACCGCCGCCAACGCCGCCTCGAGGTTGTCGAACTCGACCACCTTGAAGCCCGGAAGGAGAGGCGCGAAACCGTCGATCATCTTGGGCTGATCGGTCGCGCTGATCGCCGCCATGGTGCGCCCGTGGAACGCCTGCCGGAAAGTGATCAGCGTATGCTTTTCGGGATTACCGCCGGCAAAATGATAGCGGCGCGCGGTCTTGATCGCGCACTCGACCGCCTCGACCCCCGAATTGGTGAAGAAGACGGTGTCGGCGAACGTCAGGTCGACCAGCCGCTTGGCAAACGCCTCGCCCTGGGGTGAGCCGTACAGGTTGGAGACGTGCATCAGCTGCGCCGCCTGGTCGGCGATCGCCTTGACCAGATGCGGGTGGCCGTGACCCAAGATGTTGACCGCGATGCCGCTCGCGAAATCGAGATATTTCTCGCCGTCCTCGCCAAACAGATAGACCCCCTCCCCGCGGACCGGGCGAACCGGCGAGCGCGGATAGACAGGCATGAGCGGCGTAATGGCCATGGCGGAGCGGCTCCTTGACGAGTGATTGCGGTGTGGGCTCGCCCCCGGGCGGCCTTGCGCGCGCCTATAGCCAGAGCCCCGCAAAAGGAAAAGGCGCGCCGGATCGCTCCAGCGCGCCTTACCTTTAACATCGCTTTCGAGAGACTAGCGGTCCCGGCGGGTTCCGCGATCGTCCTCGTAGCGGTCATGGCGGCCGTCGCGGTCCCGGTCGCGCCAATCGCGGCCTTCGTTCCCGTAGTAGTTGTAGTACTGGTTGTAATTCCACGGGTTGTAGCGGCGCGTGCCCGGACGGCGGTTCCAGTCATTGGCCTCGCGCATCACGCGCTCCTCGAGCCGGCGGACCCGGCGGTCGATCTTGCGCGCCTCGCTGTTGCTGACGCCGAAGCGGGCATAGCGATGGATCCGGTCCTGGACCTGGCGCGCCTCGCGATCGAGATCGCGGACTTCGCGCGGGCTGAGGATCCGGTACGCGCCCATCTGGCGAATGTCGTGCCGGATGCGCTGCACCCGGTCCTGCATCATCCGCGCATAGCGCTGGTCGCGGAAATTGAAGAGCCAGTTGTTGTAGCCGTAGCCGGGCTGCTGGTAGCCGTATCCGGGCTGCTGGTAGCCGGGCTGATAGGCCGGATAGTGCGGCGCCGGATAATATTGCGCCGAGGCCGGCGCGGCGAAGGCAATCGCGGCGCCAGCGGCCGCAAGGATCAAAGTCATGTTACGCATCATTCGCTCCTTTCTCGAGCAGTAGATGCGCAACTTGTGCGCCGATTCGCTTGAGGCGGCGCTGAACGCCACCGTTATGATCCATTCAACCTGGTAACCGCCGTTACTGGTTCCGGCTTGATGATTTCAGAATGCCAGTTCGACGTAGACCATCGGGCCGCTGTAGCTGTAGCTCAGCTTACCCCGCCACTCGCTCTTGTCGGCCTTGAGCTTGTATCCGGCGTAACGATAGCCGGCCCCGATCCCGGCATTCTTCAGCAACCGCGCTTCCAATCCGACATGGGCGTCGATCAGCGATCCCTTGTAATTGCCGGCTTTCATCTGGAACGCATCGGCGCTGGTCTGGAGCGACACCGGTCCGAATAAGTGCAGGTTTCCGTAGAGGCCGACGTTGGGCAGCGGGAAGGACTTGCTCCGCCGCTCCTCGAGAAGAGTCCCTCCGAGCAAGAGCGCCTGGACCTTGAACTTGCCGCGCGAGTGATGGACGCCTGCCGACACTCCGAATTCTCCCTTGTCGTTGCGGACCAGCGAATAGCCGAGCGCGATTCGGTAAATGTCGGTACGGAAATCCGTCTCCACGCTGGCGCCGATCGGGTAGACCGTGTCGTCGATCCGCAAGGATTCGAGGAGGACCAGTTCGCCGGAGCGCGCGAGCCGGAAATAATCGCCTTCGAGACGAAATCTCTTACCAAGCCGGATTCCGCCGGTGACCTTCGGCAAGCTCCGGCTGTCGTCCAGGCCAAGGTGATTTTCGAAATCGATCCGAGTCCCCTCGACTCCAAGCGCCTGATTGTCGACTCGAAGGTCCGAATCGATGCTCGCCCAAAAGGCGCCGACGTCGAGCCACGCTTTGTCACTCGTAACTTCGGCATGTGCGATACTTGGAACCAGCGACAAGAGGGCTGCGGCCGAAACGAAAAAGACCCGCATGATGCTTTACTCCCCCTGGACGGATACAAACGCCCGGCACCGTCCGCGGCAAATGGTATAGCAAAGCGGACTGGGTCCGTAACGGTTTCTGTTGGGGCCGCGTCGCGGCGCCGAGCCTCAATTCTTGATCTTCCAGCCGCTCTTCAAAAGCGCGTAGCAGGCCGCGAACAAGCCGAGGTTGATCGCGACCAGCACCAGCGCCCCGAACGCCAGCGGCGAATCGCTCACCCCGATGAAGCCGGCGCGAAAGCCCGAAATGACGAAAAAGAACGGATTGGCGTGGCTGACCGCGGCCCAGGCCGGCGACAATTGGTCGACCGAGTAGAAGGTCCCGCTGAGCAGCGAAAGCGGCGTAACGACGAAATTGGTGACGGCTGCTGCATGATCAAATTTCTCCGCCCAGATCGAGGTGATGAGACCGAAAAAGGCGAGCATCAGCGAACCGAGGAGACCGAACAGGACGACCAGCTCGGGCCTCCGCACCGCCACCGAAACCCCCGGCCACAACAGCATTGCCAGCCACACCGCAAAGCCGACCAGCACGGCGCGCGTCACCGCTGCACCGACCAGCCCCGCGATCAGCTCGCCGATCGACAAGGGCGGCATCAGATAGTCGACGATATTGCCCTGGACCTTGCCGACCAGCAGCGAGAAGCTCGAATTGGCGAAGGCGTTCTGGATCATCGCCATGACGATCAGCCCCGGGGCGAGGAAATCCGCGAACGGCACCCCCAGCACCGTCCGCCCCTCGCGCCCGAGCGCGACGGTGAAAATGGCCAGGAACAGCAAGGTGGTGATCGACGGCGCCCAGATCGTCTGCAGCTGGACCTTGAAGAACCGCCTCACCTCCTTGATATAAAGGGTCTTCAGGCCACCCCAATTGACTCCCTGGAGTATCGGAACTCCCGGCGCCGGCTGCGCCGGGTCATTGAAGGGCTGGCCGTTCATCGCCCCGGCGACTATCGGCTGCTTCGCCGCGCCGCAAGCCGACCGGGGCGCCATTGATTTTCGGAGTGAGTGAGCAATGTCCTGGACCGACGAGCGCATCGAGCGCCTGAAAAGCATGTGGGCGAAAGGCGCCACCGCGAGCCAGATCGCCGACGAGCTCGGCGGCGTCAGCCGCAACGCGGTGATCGGCAAGGCGCATCGCCTCGGGCTCGAGCAGCGCCCGTCGCCGGTCAAGGCGGTCGAAGAGAAAGACAAGGCCAAGATGCCGAAGCCCGCTCGCGCGCCCGCCGCCGCCAAGCCCGCTCCTGGCGAGTCCGGTGAGGCCGCCGCGAGCAAGCCCGATCAGGCGCCCGCCGCCGCCGGCGCGCCGTCGCACCAGCGGGCTCAGCCCAGCGGGGGCGAGATGCAATATCGCTCGATCGGCCCGGGTGGCTTCATCCGCCAGGGCCCGGGCGACCAGCAGGCGCCGATCCCGCCCGCCCCGCCGCGCCGCCTGGTCCCGGCCAAGCCAAGCCCCGAGGTCGCCGACAAGACCGGGCTGCTCGAGCTCAACGACCGCATCTGCAAATGGCCGCTGGGACATCCTGGCGAGCCCGATTTCCACTTCTGCGGCGAGCAGGCCAACCCCGGCTTCCCTTATTGCGTCGCCCATTGCGGGGTCGCCTACCAGGCCCAACTCCCGCGCCGCGACCGCCGGCCCCCGCCGCCGCTTCCTTTTGGGGGGCCGCGCGTCCGCTAATCCGAAAGCAATGGGCCAGATTCGGGCGCTCGCGAGTTCCTTCGCAAAGGTTCCGCTTCCTCGATTGGAGGCAACATGTCGAACGAGGCTCCGATTGCCGGTGGTTAATCATTTGCGCAACTTTTAGGGAGCGTCTCCGGCGGCTCAAAGGATTCGGAAATTGGCTTCTTCTCGCAAAGAGAATTCAAACGACGGATTCGAACGTAATTATTGGCGGACGGCCCCCGTCCTTCCCGCCACGTTCGATTCGCTTTCGTCCGAGAAGATCGGCGACGATCAGTTCAAGCTGGTAGCCGATAATATCCCGACCTTGTGCTGGATGGCGAACGGGGACGGTTACATCGCTTGGTATAATCGCCGTTGGCACGAATACTGCGGCACAACGCCCGCTGAAATGGAGGGTTGGGGTTGGCAGTCCGTCCACCACCCTGAATTTTTGCCATCGGTCCTGGATAACTGGACGCAATCGATCGCCACGGGCGAGCCTTTCGAGATGACCTTTCCCTTGCGTGGGGCTGACGGTGTTTTTCGTCCCTTCCTGACGCGGGTCCAGCCGGTACGAGACACGACCGGCAAGGTCGTGCGCTGGTTCGGCGTCAATACGGAAATCGCAGCGCAACATGCCGCCGAACAGGCATTGCGGGAAAGCGAACAGAGACTTCGGATCGTGCAGGAAGCCGGACATATTGGCAGTTCCGACTACGACATCCGGCGGGACGAGGCCATTTGTTCGAAGGAATGGTACGCACTTCACGGCCTGCCGTTCGGAACGACGGTCAAGCTTGAACAGTTGAGTTCGATTATCGTGGCAGAGGATTGGCCTCGAGTAACGCAGACGCTTGAGAAGGCAATTGCCGACCGGCGTTCACTCACAATCGAGTATCGGATCAAGCGTCCGGACAACGGCGAAATCCGGTGGCTGTCGAGCAGCGCGTCAATCTTATTGGACGAAGCGGGAGAGCCGTGGCGCTACATTGGGGGGGTCGTCGACATTACCGACCGTACTCTGGCGGCGGAAAATGTTCGTGAGAATGAAGAACGCCTGAGGCTCGTGCTCGATTCAGCGCCGGGCGGTTTTTATGCGGTTGACCGGGACGGGGTGACGACCCTCGTAAGTCAGGGATTTCTGGACATGCTCGGATTCGAGCATGAGAGGGACGCCGTCGGCCGAAAGCTCCACGACATCATCCATCACAGCAAGCCCGACGGCGAAAACTATCCGGTTGAAGAGTGCCCAATCTACCGCTGCGCATCGACAGGCGAGGCGGCGCACGTCCCTCAGGAGCTCTTCTTTCGGCTCGATGGGACCGCGGTCCCTGTGGAATATTGGGCGACGCCGATCTACCGCGACGAACAGCATATCGGGGCCAGTTGCGCCATTACGGATTTGACCGAAAGGACAAAAGCGCAAGCCGCACTGCTCGAAGAAAGCCGCACGCTTGAAACCCTTAATCAAGTGGGTTCTTCGTTAGCCGCGGAGCTTGACCTAGATCGCCTGGTGCAGATGGTCACCGATGCTGGCGTCAAACTGACCGGCGCTCGGTTCGGCGCGTTTTTCTACAATGTTGTCAACGAAACGGGTGAAAAATACCTCCTTTACGCATTGTCGGGTGCCGAGCGATCGGACTTCGATCGCTTCGGGATGCCACGGGCAACAGCCATTTTCCATCCAACCTTTATGGGAGAAGGGGTCGTCAGGTCCGACGACATCACCGTCGACGAGCGGTACGGAAAGAACGATCCCCACAAGGGTATGCCCGAAGGCCATCTGCCGGTGCGCAGCTACCTGGCCGTTCCGGTTATCAGCCGGTCAGGCGAAGTCGTCGGAGGGCTGTTCTTCGGGCACCCAAAAACGGCGCGTTTCACCGACCGGCATGAACGGCTCGCTACGGGAATCGCTGCCCAGGCAGCCGTCGGGATCGACAATGCCCGGCTGTACGAGGCTGCGCAGAAGGAGCTCGCCGAGCGAGTGCGCGCCGAAACAGCCCTGCGCGATTTGAACGAAACCTTGGAAGTTCGCGTAGCCGAGGAGATCGAACGCCGCTCTCAAGCGGAAGAAGCTCTTCGGCAGTCGCAGAAAATGGAGACGGTAGGCCAACTCACCGGCGGCATTGCGCACGATTTCAACAATCTGCTTCAGATCGTGAACGGCAACCTCGACATTCTATGCCGGAAGATGCCGGATGAGGCGGCCCCGTTACGAAGATACGCCGAGCGCGCGATGATCGGCACCGAACGCGCGGCAACCCTAACTCAAAGACTGCTGGCTTTCTCTCGCCGGCAGCCGCTGGCTCCCCAGCCCACAGACATCAACAGGTTATTGCCTGGCATGTCTGAACTGCTCCACCGAACCTTGGGGGAGACGATCGAAGTGGAGGCGGTGCTGCCGCCACGGGTCTGGCTCGTAGAAACCGACAAAAACCAGCTCGAAAATGCGATTATCAATCTTGCAGTCAACGCCAGGGACGCAATGCCCGATGGGGGAAAGCTGACGATCGAGACGTCCAACACACTTCTGGACGACGCCTATTCGGCCCAGAATCCCGGAGTGAAGCCGGGGCAGTATGTCGTCTTGTGCATCTCGGACACCGGGATCGGCATGGATGCCGACACCGTCAACAAGGCCATCGAACCATTCTTCACCACAAAGGACGTCGGTAAAGGCACGGGCCTGGGCCTCTCGATGGTCTATGGCTTCATCAAGCAATCCGGCGGCCATCTGAAGATATATTCCGAGCTTGGCGAAGGTACGACCGTCAAGATTTATCTACCGCGTCTCGTCGGCAAGGTCGCAGCTGCCGAGCTTAGCGAGGAATCCGCCGCCCCGGCCGCCAGCGGTGAAGAAACAATCCTGATATGTGAGGATGACGAAGAGGTTCGCGCTTATTCCGTCGAGGTCCTCCGGGAGCTCGGTTATCGGGTTCTCGAGGCGGCCGACGGGGCGTCGGCGCTCGGCATCCTTAAGAATACGCAAGCCGAGGTGGACCTGCTGTTTACCGATGTAGTCTTACCGGGCGGGATGAGCGGCGCCGAACTGGCCAAGGCGGCAATCGAATTCCGGCCTGATCTCAAAACTCTTTTCACCACCGGCTATGCCAGAAATGCGATTGTCCATCACGGGCGGCTCGATGCTGGCGTGCAACTTTTGACCAAGCCATTCAGCTATGCGGATTTGGCCGCGCGAATTCGGGACATACTCGACGCCCCTTAACTCGCTGGTGGTTTGTGGTCGGTAATCTAGAAAGGGACCCGGAGCTAAAGCTCCGGAGCCCTTCCCTTCGCCAGTGGGCCTAATTACGCTTGTTCGCGCTCAGGCCTCGACCGGCTCCTTCTTCTCGGCCTTGGCCTCGATCTCGTCGTGCTTCGGCTGGGAGCCGCCGACCGAGATCTTGCGCGGCTTCATCGCCTCGGGGATCTCGCGGACCAGCTCGATGGCGAGCATGCCGTCCTTCATGTCGGCGCCCTTGACCTGGATATGGTCGGCGAGCGCGAAGCGGCGCTCGAACGAGCGGTTGGCGATCCCGCGGTAGATATAGTCCGCGCCCTGCGCCTCATCCTGCTCCTTCTTGGAGCCAGAGACGATCAGCACGTTCTGCTGCGCGGTGATGTCGATTTCGTCCGACTTGAAGCCGGCGACCGCGAGCTCGATGCGGTAATCATTGTCGCCGGTCTTGATGAGGTCGAACGGGGGGTAATTCTCGCCGCCGTTCCCGAAGCTCGAATTCTCGAGCATGTCGAACAGCCGGTCGAAACCGACGCTCGAGCGGCGATAGGGTGCAAAGTCGAAAGCAGTACGCATGAGTATGTCCTCCTCTGTTGAGCAAGGGCGGAGCGTACGGCTCCAGGCCGCCGCTCCGTCGCCGGGCCCATCAGGCGCCCGGCACGGTCGAAATGGGGAGATTACCGCCGTTTTCAAGACCGAACGAAACATTTCGCGGGCCCCAAGCACCGGTTCGTCGAACGCCGCTTTCCTCGGCCTCTCGGAGGCCTAGCTTCTCCCCAACAGGAGGGGCTCATGACACTCAGGAAATTTGCGTTCCTGCCCGGCAATGCCCGCTTCGCCGACGTGGGGCTGCTCCTGCTCCGCTGCGTCACCGGCGCGTTCCTCATCTATCAGAGCCACGACAATGTCTTTTCCGCCGCGCGGATGGGCGAGTTCGTCAAGTTCCTGACTCACTTCGGCTTCGCCATGCCCGAGCTGATGGCCCCGCTTTCCGTCTATGCCCAGTTCGCCGCCGGGATCGCCTTCATCCTCGGCTTCCTGACCCGCTGGGCCGGGCTCATCACCGCGTTCAACTTCACCGTCGCGGTGTGGATGGTCCACTGGACCGACCCGGTGCCAGGCATCTGGCCGGCCGCGATCCTGATTGTCCTCGGCCTCTATTTCGGCCTCCGCGGAAGCGGCCGCTACGGCCTCGATCCGCTGTTCGAGGGGCGCTCCCGCCGCCGTTAGCTGGGGATAAGTCCGGCGACCCAAGCTTGGCACGGCCGGAATCGCGGACCTATAGCTTGGCTGTCCCATGGCCGATCTGTTTTCCACCTCGCCAGCTTCCACCGCGCCCGACAGCTATGACGCGAGCGCGATCGAGGTCCTGGAGGGGCTCGAGCCGGTCCGCCGCCGCCCGGGCATGTACATCGGCGGGACCGACGACCGCGCGCTCCACCACCTCGCCGCCGAGGTCATCGACAATGCGATGGACGAAGCCGTCGCCGGCCACGCCAGCCGCATCGAGGTCACGCTCGAGCCCGAAGCTGGGACCGCGGGGCGCCTGACGGTCAGCGACAACGGCCGCGGGATCCCGGTCGAGGAGCATCCCAAATATCCGGGCAAGTCGGCGCTCGAAGTGATCATGACCACGCTCCATTCGGGCGGGAAGTTCGACGGCAAGGCCTATTCGACTTCGGGCGGGCTCCACGGCGTCGGGGTCAGCGTCGTCAACGCGCTGTCGACCGAGACGATCGTCGAGGTCGCCCGCGACAAACAGCTCTACCGCCAGACCTTCGCGCGCGGCGAGGCGACCTCGAAGCTGGAGCAAATCGGCGCCGCCCCCAACCGCCGCGGTACCACCGTCAGCTTCGCCCCCGATCCCGAGATCTTCGGCGCCGACGCCGCCTTCAGCCCGGAGCGGCTGTACAAGCTCGCGCGATCCAAGGCCTACCTCTTTGCCGGGGTCGAGATCCGCTGGCGCTGCGACCCGTCGCTCACCTCCGAAGCCGTCCCCGAAACCGCCGTCTTCCAATTCCCCGGCGGCCTCGCCGACCATCTCGCCGAGCAGCTTGGCGACCGGCCCGCGGTCACCAATTTGCCCTTCACCGGCCGCCAGGATTTCTCCCCAGATGCAACCGGGACTGCCCAGGGTAGCGCCGAATGGGCGGTCGCCTGGCCGCTCTATTCCGACGGCTCGGAAAGCTATTATTGCAACACCATCCCGACCCCCGACGGCGGCACGCATGAGGCGGGGCTTCGCGCCGCGCTGACCAAGGGCATCCGCGGCTTCGGCGAGCTCATTGGCAACAAGCGCGCCAAGGAGATCACCGCCGACGACGTGATGAACGGGGTCGAGCTGATGCTCAGCGTGTTCATCCGCAACCCGCATTTCCAGAGCCAGACCAAGGACCGCCTCACCAGCCTCGAGGCGGCGCGCTTCGTCGAAGCCGCGGTGCGCGACCATTTCGACCATTATCTCGCCGACAATATGGACCGCGGCCGCGCCCTCCTCGGCTCGATCGTCGAGCGGATGGAGGAGCGCCTCAAGCGCCGCGCCGAGCGCGAGGTCCAGCGCAAGACCGCGACGTCCGCGCGCAAGCTGCGCCTGCCCGGCAAGCTCACCGACTGCGCCAATGACGACGCCGCGGGCACCGAATTGTTCATCGTCGAGGGCGACAGCGCCGGCGGCAGCGCCAAGCAGGCGCGCAACCGCAAGACCCAGGCGATCCTGCCCATCCGCGGCAAGATCCTCAACGTCGCCAGCGCCACCGCCGACAAGATCCGCTCCAACCAGGAAATCGCCGACCTCCAGCTCGCGCTCGGCTGCGGCACCCGCGACAAGTTCGACGAGCGCGCTTTGCGCTACGAGCGGATCATCATCATGACCGACGCCGACGTCGACGGCGCCCACATCGCGACCCTGCTGATGACCTTCTTCTTCCAGGAAATGCCCGAGCTGGTGCGCCGCGGCCATTTGTTCCTCGCCCAGCCCCCGCTCTATCGCCTGGTCAGCGGCGCGCGCTCGCTCTACGCCCGCGACGACGCCCACCGCGCCGAGCTCGAAGCGACCGAGTTCAAGGGCAAGAAGGTCGAGGTGTCGCCGCTTCAAGGGCCTCGGCGAAATGATGCCCGCCCAGCTCCGCGAGACGACCATGGACCCCGCGACGCGGTCGCTGCTCAAGGTGACGCTGCCGGGGCCCTATGAGGAGCGGCAGCCGGTCAAGGATCTGGTCGAGCGGCTGATGGGGAAAAACCCCGAACACCGCTTCAACTTCATCCAAGAACGCGCTGCGGCAGTCTCAGACGACGAAATCGACGCCTGATCTCGATTGCCTTTTTGGGTGGAAATCGGACGCGCTCAGCCTGTGGAATCTGCATGGGGCTTAACCCGCGAGCTGTCCGTGGAAAGCAGGCGTTCGCAAACCTACGACCAGTGAATCTTGTCGGCTCTATCTTGATTCTCGCGCGCCGATCGATCGCTTGAGCGCGCCTTTGCATCGGATGATTGAACACCGGCAAAAGCCAGCAAATCGGAGACCCAGGGGCCCACGGTGAGCGCATCGATCCACATTACCTGACGATCTTTGCTGCTGATCGTCATGTCGAGCATGACCTTGTCATCGACCAGCACCTTGCACGTTCCGATGTCCTCCTCGATCTCCTCAGGAAGCATGGACGGGCGCCATTGCCCCTCGATCCGCCAGTGATGCTCGTCAAACATCCATGCCGCCCAAGGTGAGTTCGGATCGTCGTGCCCCTCGATTTGAGTGACGCCTTCAGGCGCTTTCCACGCCTTTCCCTTTCGTTTCGACTGGCCGACCCAGCGCTGCGCAAGTTTCAGCAGATCGGGAACCGCCACGTTCAAGCGACTTTCAGTCACCCACAGGGCGGCCTTTACCGCCTTGGCCAGCGCAAGCTTGTTGCGCTCGACTTCAACTTCGCTCGCCCGATCGCGCGCACCATCGAGTTGGGTGCCGATGTCCCTGGCCCGACCCGCCTCTTTCTCCTCGAGGGACAGTAATTTGGCGAGTCTCGGCTTTGTCCTCGTCCACCGCAGGATAAGCCATGTGACCAATGCGGTAATTACGACGAGCAGGACGGACTGCATCATGGGTTTCTCCGACTGCCAACATCGCACGGGAGCGCGTCAGAAGTCACCTGTCGATCATACCGTAAACAGTCCGACAACCGCGACGGCTGCGGCAAGGGCGCTCGCACCGAGAGCCAAGAGGAGAAAAACTCCGGCGGACCCGGATCGTTGGATGGTCGCCGCCACGGCGCGGCCGCCGGTTGACCGCTGCCGAAGCCGAGGCGGCCTGAGCCAGGTGACGGCCGCGAAAAGCAACAGGACCGAGGCAAGCATGGCTAGGATATGGGATAGCTCGAGCATCGCAAATGGTTCCTGTCGTTCCATTTTTCCTGTCGCGGGCGGTGTCCAGACGAATTGCCCGCGCAAACGAAACGGGCGAGAGCGTTTCCGCCCTCGCCCGCAACCCCCGCGTGTTACGCGTGCTGGAGCTTGATCGCGCTGGAAACGCCATCATTCTCGGCGACCTCATAAGAGAGACGCTGGCCGACGGTCGGCGAAGTCTTGTTCTCCCACGAGAAAGCGCCGCGCTCGAAAGCGATGCCCTTGCCGCCCGCTTCGGGCGTCAGGAGGCCAGTGCCCTTGTTGGTGTCGAATGATTCGACTTTGCCATAGATCATGGTGCGTGTCCTTCTCTGCCGGCGCGACCGGAATTGGCCGCACCGCGTCTAAGAGGCGCTAAGGATGGGGAGAGACGCTTCGGCGTCAAAACCGTCGATACCGACTGGTAGGACACCCTAGATGGGGCCGCGCGGGGTCGATTGTAAGGGCGCCAAACGAAACCGGCCGGGCGCTTGGCCCGGCCGGTCGCGTTCGTGGAAGTCGAAACCTAACGGCGGTAGTCGGTGTTGCGGTCAACCCGCAGGTCGGTGACGGTGCCGCGGCTGTCGACGGTGCAGCGGAACTTGAGGTCGCCCATCGCATAGCCATTGGCAGTGCCATAGGGCGGCTGGCCGTAACCCGGCTGTCCGTAGCCTTGCTGTCCGTATCCGGAATAGCCGGCGCCGTAGCGCATCATGCCCGAATCGATCAGGCCGCGAACTCGAAGCCCGCTGTTGCGGCGCTTGACCTCGGTGATCGCGGTCACGCGCATGGCGTTGTGGTAGCCCGGATAGCCCTGGCCGTAGGCGGGTGCGCCATAAGGCTGCTGGCCATAGCCGCCCTGACCGTAGCCGTTGTGCCCATATTGGCCGTATTGCTGCCCGTACTGGCTGTGGCGGCCGTAGCGGCGGCCGGCGTCGGCCATCACCGCGTTGGCGCACTGGGTCACCGCGGTGCGGTCGCTGACATTGTAGCGGTTGCCGAGCAGCTGATCGATGATCTGGCCGATCGGACTGGCGCCCTGACCGCCATAGCTCTGGCCGTAGCCGTAGCCCGGCTGTCCCGGATAAGGCTGCGGAACCGGCTGGCCATAAGGGCTGGCCTGCGGCGGGTAGGCATAGGGGTAGGGCGTCTGCGCCGAGGCCGGAAGGGCGAAGGCAGCTGCGGCCGCCGAGGCGGCGGCGAACAAGAACACGGTTTTCATCGGGAATTCCCTGGCTCTCCACCGGGAAACGCCGGCGAGTTCATGGGTAGAACGCGTATTAGTAGAATAAGACGCATGAACCTAAAGCAACCATAATCACAGCCGCGGCTCTCAGTCCCCCCGTCACCGCGAACTTTGGGAAGTTTCGCCCGCAAACAGTCCGGGGGACTGTCGAGGACGAAGCTCGCACAGCGCGCGCCTCCCCCCATTTGGGCGCAACCTTGATCGGTGATAAGATCGGCTAGCCGCGGGGGCGCGGCCGACAGGGGGAGACAGGAGATGCCGTCAGGCCGTCGCACCTTCCGCATTCTTGCAAGCGTTTTCGTGGCCGGCTGGCTGGTCCTTGCCGGACTGCACTCCGCCACGTCGCAAACCCGGGGCAAGGGCCCGCCGGCGGCTCGCGGCCCCGGAGCGCTCGCGCTTCACGACGGGCAGGAGATCGTCTTCACCTCGCCGCAATTCGTCGTCCACGCTTTGTGGTTTAAGGCGAACGACGAGACCAACTGGTACTGGCAGGGCTCGGACGAGGTCTATGCGGTCTTTTCGGACTTGCAGCCCGACCATTCCGACTATGTCACCTCAACCTACGGCAATGTCGACGAAGGCGACCTGGTGAATTTCCGCTCGGCCGACCGCTGCATGGCGCCGCAGTCCCGGGTCGGCCTTGTTCCTCCAAGGCGGTGCCAAACCGGCCTCGCCGAGCTCAACCTGCGCTATTCCTTCTGGGAGCAGGACGGACCCTACCCCGCCGGCCTCGAATTCTGCCCCGGCTCCTTCCCCGGCAGCCACGACACCCTCGAGAACGGCAAGTGCGGCAGCGACGATTTGATCGGCTGGGGCGCGATCGTCCATTCGCGCGAAGAGCTGCTCGCCATGCTCCCCGACATCGGGTCGTTCCGCGAGTTCACCCACGTGATGGACGATGACGCCGGCAAGTACCGATTCCGCTACCGGATCACGCGGATGGCCAACGTCGACCGGTCGCTCGTCATCCATCTGCCGCCGGGCTTCGGCCTGCCCCCGGCGATCACGCTCCAGGCGACAGTCGGCGGCGGGATTGGCGGCGGGGGAGTGACTTTGACCTGGTCGGGCGCCACCACGTCATCGGTCGACATTTCCCGCAACGGAGCGACCATCGTGACGACCAACAACGACGGGAACCACGTCGATGCGGCGCCGTCCGGCACGCATCAGTATCGCGTGTGCAACCAGGGCTCGACGACCGTCTGCTCGCCCCAGGTGCAGGTGGTTGTGCCATGACGCCCGGCGCTCGCGCTCGGCGCCTTTCGAAGCTCGGTGTGGCGCTGCTGCTTGCCGCGGTCGCCGGCTCGGTGCCCGCCCCGGCCCAACCGGGCCGCGGCGTCGATGACGGCCGAGTGGTCACCATCCGGGTCCCGCAATTCGTCGTCCACGCGGTCAAGTTCCGGGCGGTCGACGAGACCGGCTGGGATTGGCCCGGGTCCGACGAGGTCCATTGGGTCTTCGCCGACTGGCAGCCGTTCGACGAGCGCGCGACCACCGTCTACGGCAACGTCGATTTGGGCGAGACCAAGACGTTCCGGGCCGTCGACCGCTGCATCGCCCCGCAGCCGGACTGCAGCCGCGGCATAAACTTTGTGCGCTTCGCCGTCGCGGCGTGGGAGAAGGACCCGGACGTCGGCTTTTCGGGTCTATTCGGTCTCCGAAAGCCGCGCCGGGCCAATTCGCACGACATGTACGACACCGGGATCAGCAACGGCGACGACCTGATCGGCCGCGTTCCGGTCGGCTTTTCCCAGCAGCAATTGCTCGGCACCCTCCCCAATGTCGGCGATGTTGTCGAGCGCGAGATCCGGCCGACCGGCGGGGCGGGCAGCTACCGCCTCACCTACCGCATCACCCGGCTTCCCGACATCCGCAAGGACATCGTCATCGGCCCGCCCCGGCGGCCTGAGCGGATCGTGCTCTCCGCGGTGCTCAACGTGCCGCCGCCGCGCCGAGTCAGCCTCACCTGGACGGGCGCGAGCGCAAGCTCGGTCGACGTGCTTCGCGGCGCGGCGCTGATCGCGACCACGCTCAACGACGGGCAACACGACGACCGGGTGCCGCAGGCGGGCACCTACGAATATCGCGTGTGCAACGCGGGGACGACGGTGTGCTCGAACAGCGTCAGCCTGTCCGTCCCCTAAGGCGGCCGTTCGGCAAACCGCCCCGCCGCTAACTCCTAGCCGAGCTGGCCGCGGATCGCGCCGCCCGGAAAAGGCTCGTTGTGGACATTGACGTAATAATCCTCGGGCGAAGCGACGATGTCGAGCGCGAGCTCGCGCGAGATGACCTCACACCCCGAGCTGTTGCCCGAGCTCGGCGGATCCAGCGGAACCACGACCGGACCGGCAACGCCCGGCGGCGCTTCGTGGATGTGCGCCGCGGTCGCCCGCTCAATGTTGCGAACGCTGAGGGTGTAGCACAGCAGGCGGGCGCGGGTGTTGATTCGGATGGTGGCGGTTCCGGTGCCGTCCGGGTCGCCGGCGGCGACTTCCTCCTCACCGGTCATAAGGACCGTGAACCGCTTGCTCACATCCTGGGCTGCGCCACTCGACGCGAGCAGAGCGGCGGCGGCGGCCGCCGTTGGCAGGACAATCCAGCGCATGGTTTTCCTCCTTATGGATCGCAATTCGACCCGCCGCAGATACGAATGTGGGGGCCCGGCGGATGCGCGCCGCGCCACGAAATTCTCACAGCCTGGCCGTTTCGGCGTCCTGTCCGGGCCGCTAAGGCGCGGTCGATGACGATTTGGCGATGGATTTGGGCGGTTTCGGGCGTTGCCGCGTCGGGCCTGCTGTCGGCGTGCCAGCCGGCAGCGAACGGCGGCGGGACGCTCGAAGCGAGCGGCGCCTGGGCGCGTGCCACCGCCCCCGGTCAGCCCGTCGGCGCCGTCTATCTCACCGTCCGCAACGGAACCTCGGACGACGACCGGCTGGTCGGCGGGTCGACCCCCGCCGCGCGCGCGGTCGAAATCCACGCGATGCGGATGGACGAGGAGATCATGCGCATGCGCCGGCATGACGGTCTCGACATTCCCGCCGGCGCCTCGGCCGAGCTCGCACCCGGCGGGACCCATTTGATGCTGGTCGGGCTCAAGGCGCCGCTCACCGCCGGAACGACGGTCCACCTGTCGCTCGACTTCGCCAAGGCGGGGCGCAAAAACGTCGTCGCCACGGTCGAGCCGATTGGAGCGAGCGGCCCAGCCAGGGGGAATCCATGAGCGAACCTAAGCCGGCATCCAGGAGCCCGTTGCGGACCGTCCGCTTTATCCTCTGGCTGCTGGTCGCCGCGGCCGCGATCGCGCTTGCCCTGCTCCATGCTTCGGCGACCCGAGCCGCCGGCTCCTGCGCAGGATTATGCCGCTGCGATCGGCGGGCCGTTCACGATGACCGCCTCCGACGGCAAGACGGTCACCGACAACGACCTGCGCGGGCGGCCTTATGCCTTGTTCTTCGGCTTCACCCGCTGCCCGGATGTATGCCCGACCACGCTCGCCCGGTTGGCCAAGCTGCGCCGCGACCTGGGCGAGGATGGCGACAAGTTTCAGATCGTCTTCGTCTCGGTCGATCCGGAGGCCGACAAGCCCGCCGACGTCGGCCGCTACATTGCCCTGTTCGGGACGCCGATCGTCGGCCTGACCGGAACGCCCGAGCAGGTAGCTGCAATCGCGAAGGCCTTTCGGATCTATTACGCCAAGGTCCCCCAGGACGGCGGCAATTATACCATCGACCATAGCGCGAACGTGTTCCTGGTGGACCGCGAGGGCCGGCTCCAATCAACCCTCGACATGAAGGAAAGCGACGAGGCGGCGCTTGCCAAACTTCGCCGACTGGTCGCATGAGCTAGGGAATAAGCGGCCAATCCGCATGATGATGGGTTCAGCCGCCGCTGAAAGGGGGTCGTCCGTCATGTCGATGCTTCTCGCATTCCTCGCCGCCGCCGCCACTCCGTCGACGCAGCCGATTACCGTCATCGGACAGCGGCTCCCGGACCTCCAGGCCCGGCTCAGCGCGTGCATCGCCCGCAATTGCCCGACCGACGAGGACATCGACGCCAGCCTCGCGGTCGCCGAGGCGCAGATCGTCGACGGCGATTATCGCGGCGCCCGGCGGACCCTCCTGTCGTCGCTCGGCCGCAACAAGAAGGAAGCCAAGGCCTATCCGATCCCGGTCTCCGACCTCTACCGCGCCAACGGCCGAGTTGCCGCGCACCTCGGCTATGACGAGGATTATTATCGCTCGACCTGGGGCATTTACCGCACGTTGAAAGAGGGCCTGCCGGACGAGAAATACCGCCAATATTCAGCGCTGATGGAAATCGCCGAGATGATGGGGAAGACGCGCAATCATGAGCGCGCGCGGCTCTATTACGAGCGGATCGCGGATTCGGCGCTCCGCGACGGGCGGCCCGACATCGCCGCTCTGGCCGAGCTTCGCCGCGTGCTCCGCCACTTCCCGCCCTATTTGCGCGAGAGCGCGGTGCGCAAAATCCTCGCAAAGACCGACCCCAAGTATCGGGCTCCCGTGCTCGAGGGCAAGCTCGCGATTGCGCGCATGGCCTATGAGGCAAAGGATGAAGCCAAGGGCGATTCGATCATTGCCGAGCTGGCAAGCCTCAAGATCCGCAAGCCGATCCTGGTCTATTCCCCGCCCTATGATCTCGGCTTCAGCGAGAGCGACAATAATGACCGCCCGCAGGTCGATCGCGCATTTGCGCCCGTCGTTTCGACCGGAGGGCCGGGCGGCGGAGGCGACGGCGTCCCCCAGATCGGCGGCGCCGGCCGCCAGACCTTCCCGGGAGGAATGAGCTTCGGGACCCGCCGCACGGCGCTCAACGTCGAGGACATGTGGATCGATGTCGGCTTCACCATTTCGCCGACCGGCCGGGTCGAGAATCTCGACGTGCTTCGAAGCAAGGGGAGCCGGAGCTGGGCCAGGCCGCTACTGAAATCGATCGCCGGGCGGCGCTACACGCCGGCGATCGCCGGATCGCCAACCTCCAATCGGCGCGAGCGCTACACCTTCACCTCGGGGTTCGAGCCAGGAGCAGGCACCAAGGCCAAGACCCACTCGCCCAATGCGCGGGTCGAATATTTCGACTTGTCGGACATGAGCGCGACCGACTGAGCCGCGGCGAGACTCAGCGTGCGCCGAACCCGGACAGCATGGTCTTGATCGTCCGGAACAGGATCAGCACGTCCAGCCAGGGCGAGAAATATTTGATGTAGTAAAAGTCGTACTGGAGCTTGCGGTTGATCCCGTCGACTCCGCTGACATAGCCGAGGTTGACCTGGGCCCAGCCCGAGATTCCGGGCTTCACCACGTGGCGGTAGCGATAGAAGGGGATTTCCGCGACCCACCAGCGGGTCAGGATTTCGGGCTCGGGACGCGGACCGATCCAACTCATCTCCCCCTTCAGGATGTTGAGGATCTGGGGAAGCTCGTCGATCCGATATTTGCGCAGCACCGCTCCGACGCGGGTGACGCGCGGGTCCGAATCATCGGTTGCGAGCGCGGTCCGCTCGGAATCGGAATCGCCGTCGCTCTCGCCGGGTTCGGGCATCCGCATCGTACGGAACTTGTAGGCGGTGAAGATCTTGCCCGAATGGCCCAGCCGCCGCTGCCGGAACACCACCGGGGTTCCGTCGTGCAAGCGAATCGCCAGCGCGGCGATCGCCAGGACCGGCAGCGCCAGCGGCAGCATGATCACCGCCGCGATGAAATCCGCCGCGGTCTTCAAATAGAAATAGCCCCGCGCCGGGAGCAGCGAGCCGAAGCTATTTTCCGACAAATGGTCGAGTTCGACCCGCCCGGTCAGCGACTCGGTCAACTGCTTGACCTGGTAGACGATCCGACCATCGAGTGCGGCATCGGCGAGGAAGGCTTCCCATTCGTCGGGCAGCTCGGCCGAGAAGTCGGCAACGATCGCGTTGCAGCGCTTGGCATCCGACAGGCTTGGCCGGCGCAATTTCATCCAATCGACGCCGGCAATCGAATCCAGCTGCCCGGTCCGGCCGTAGGGAACAACGGCGTAGCGGCGCCGCACCGACCGCTCGCCATAGACGTAGACCAGGTAGAGCCACAGCACGTGAAGCAGGAAGCCGAGCGTCAGGCCGATGCGGTCATAGGGAAAGCGGGTGAGCACGAACCACACCAGGGTCAGCCCGTGACCGGTCAGTGCAGCCGGAAGGATCACGGCGCTCCGCCGAATTCCGGGATAAGTCTCGATCGACAGCCGCATCCAGAAGGCGATGACCACGGCCATCATGTTGGCGACGAACGCATTGACCGTCGCCGCCGAGAGCACTTCGGTGGAGGGCAGGAAGATGCGCAAGCCGAGCGGCACGGCAGCGCCGACCACCAGCGCCCCCGCGAACTGGAACCGGCGCCGAGTGAGCAGCGACGAAGGTTCAGGCGGGACGGTGGTTTGCGCCATTGCCCGAGCGCCGCGCCGCGTTTCCGCGTCCGACTCCGAAGTAACGAAGCCCGGCGCGTTCCGCCTCGGCCCGCTCATAAACGTTGCGCAGATCGACCAGCGTATGACCGCGCATCGTACCGGCGATCGCGGCGAGATCGAGCGCCCGGAACTCGTCCCACTCGGTGACGATAACCAGGGCGTCGGCCCCGCGCGCCGCGCCTTCCGCGTCGTCCGTGAACGCAACGCCGCTGATCAGCCTCTCGGCCTGTTCGCGCGCGACCGGGTCGAAGGCCGAAACCTCGGCACCGCGCTCGATCAGCCCGGCGATGAGCGGAAGCGATGGCGCATCGCGCATGTCGTCGGTGTTGGGCTTGAAGGCGAGGCCGAGCACAGCGATCTTTGTGCCCTTCAGTGATCCGCCGAGCGCGCTCTCGACCCGGCCCGCCATCGCCGCCTTGCGATCGTCATTGACCGAGACGGTTGTAGCGACAATGCGCTGCTCTACCCCGAATTGCTGCGCCGTCTGGAGCAAGGCAAGCGTGTCCTTGGGAAAGCAGCTCCCGCCATAACCGGGGCCGGCATGGAGGAACTTGGGGCCGATGCGATTATCGAGCCCGATCCCACGCGCGACGTCCTGGACATCGGCATCAACCGCTTCGCATAGGTCCGCAATCTCGTTGATGAAGCTGATTTTGACAGCGAGGAACGCGTTGGCCGCATATTTGATCAACTCGGCGGTACGGCGTTCGGTAAACAGGATCGGAGCGCGGTTTAGGAACAATGGTCGGTAGATGTCCTTCATCAGCTCGCGGGCACGTTCCTCGGCCGCTCCGACGACGATCCGGTCGGGGTGCTTGAAGTCGGCGATTGCCGCGCCTTCGCGCAGGAACTCCGGGTTGGACGCGACCGAAACTCCCTCGACCCCTTCTTCCTTGAGGATGCGCTCGATCTCGTCCCCGGTGCCGACCGGAACTGTCGATTTGGTGACCACCACCGTTCCAGGCTCGACATGGCGGGCGAGCTCGCGCACCGCCTCGAACACGAAGGTCAAATCGGCATGGCCGTCGCCGCGCCGCGCCGGAGTGCCGACCGCGATGAACACCGCCTGCGCGCCTTTCACCGCCTCGGCGAGGTCGGTGGTGAAGTCCAGCCGTCCCCGGTCGACGTTCGACTTGACCAGAGCGTCGAGCCCCGGCTCCCAGATCGGCATCCGGCCTTGGCGAAGGCTATCGATCTTCGCCGCGTCCTTGTCGACGCAGCGGACATGGTGGCCGAAATCGGCGAAACAGGCGCCGGACACGAGGCCGACATAGCCCGATCCGATCATCGCGATGTGCATGCAATCTCCAGCCAATGGATTGAGCGCGGCTGTTTACCAGCCGAATTGGCAATAGCCAGCACCGCCTTGCGCCACTAAGCATCACCCGATGAAGCCCCCCGTCAGAAAGCCGCGCGCCTTGCGCCGCTGGCACCTCGATCCACATCACATGACGCTTCGCCGCCAGCCGCGGCTGAGGCCGTGGGCACAATTCGGGATTCGGATGACGATCATGATCGGCATGATCGTCGTCATCGTCACCTTTCATTGGATCGAGCGGGATGCGCTGAAGGACCAGATCGACGGCCACATCAACTTCGCGGACGTCATCTATTTCACCATGATCAGCGCGACCACGACCGGCTATGGCGACATCGTACCGGTGACCGACCGGGCGCGGCTGTTCGACGCGCTGATCGTCACGCCAATCAGGGTGTTTTTCCTGCTGCTCCTGGCCGGAACCGCCTATACCTTCATCATCAAGAAGACATGGAACCAGTGGCTGATGAAACTCATCCAGAAGAACCTCCACGATCACATCCTGCTCGCCGGATTTGGGATCAGCAACGACAAGGCGTTGGAGGAGCTGCTCGCGCGAGGCACGCCGGCCAAGCGGATCGTGGTCATCGACGATGACCCGGAAGCTCTCGAACGGGCGAGCGAATGCGGGGTGGCGGTCCTTCTGGGCGATGCGGCCCGCGACGAGACCCTTCAGGCGGCGCACGTCGACCGCGCCACGGCCTTGCTAGTCTCAACTGGCCGCGACGACAGCAACATCCTCGTCACCCTGACCGCGCGCAAGCTTTCCCCGTCGGTCAATATCAGCGTGACGATCCGCGAATCGGATAATGAGGATATCGCCCGCCAGGCCGGGGCCGACACGGTGATCAACCCGGTGAGCTTCACCGGCCTGCTGCTCGCCAGCTCGCTCGAAGGGCCCTATCGCGCCGATTTCATCGCCGACCTCGCGACCTCGGCCGGGCGGGTCGAATTGCGCGAGCGGATTGTCTCTTCCGACGAGGTAGGACGCCTGGCCTCGGAAGTCTGCAGCGGCCAGATCGTGCGGCTGATCCGCGACGGCAAGCCGCACAAGCTAACCGGCCGCTCGGAACCGCGGATCGCCGCCGGCGACCGGGTGCTCGAGATCATCGATACGCACTGAGCCGCGCTACAAAATCAGCGGATCGGCCCTTTCACGGCTTCGGCGTCAACCGGACCCTCGAACGCAATGAACAAGGTGCATGGCTGCCGGCCGAGGCAGCGCGCCTCATGCGGCTTGCCTGCGGGCCCGTAGGCGTAAGTCCCGGGAACGAGGGTCCGCGCCGCTTCCCCTTCGTAGCGCACGCGCAACTGTCCGGTCGCCAGCACCATCCGCTCCGCGGAGCTGTGCCGATGCGGAGGCAAGACGAACCCGCCGGGCACGCGCAGCAGCACGTCGGCGTTTGGCTTGGCCGGGTCGCCGTGGAGCACAGTGATCTCGCAGCCCTTGGCAAACAATGGCGGGCAAGGGCCCCATTTAATCGCCGGGCTCGTCACCCTGATCGCAAGCGAGGGCTCTGCGGCGACGACGGGAACCGCGGCCGTCGCAAGGATCGCGGCGGGCACAGCCTTGAGCAAATCCATGATCGATCTCCCTTGGTTGCACTCCGACCCTATACCGGCGTCGCCGGAGCTTCCAGCGCGTTCATCGGTGTCGGAGCCCAAAAACCCCGCTTATCGGTCGACTGCGATTTTCGATTGGGCAGTTGGCGCGGCAGGCAATAAATGCGGCTCATGACCGATCTCGACCTTACCAGCACCGTCCTCTTGCCGATCGACATGCAGCGAGCGTTCGACGAGCCGTCATGGCCGCGACGCTGGAACGAGCATGCCGACGCCAACGGGATCGCGCTGCTCGCCGCCTGGCGCGCCGCCGGCCGGCCCATCATCCACGTCCGCCACGATAGCGTCCAGCCGGGTTCGAGCCTTGCTCCCGGAGCCCCGGGAAATGCCTTCCGCCCCGGGTTCGAGCCGCTTGCCGGCGAAGCGCTGGTCACCAAAAGCGTCAATTCGGCCTTCATCGGCACCGACCTCGACCTGCGGCTCAAGCGGCTTGGCGCGAAGCATGTCGTCACCTTCGGCATCTCCACCGACATGTGCGTGTCGACCACGGTACGAACCGGGGCCAACCTCGGCTGGAACATGATCCTGGTCCCCGACGCATCCGACTGCTTCGATCTTCCGGACGGAAGCGGCGGAATTATCCCGGCCGCGGAAATCCAGCGGGCGCACGCCGCAACGCTGGCGTTCGAGTTTTGCCGCACGTTCTCGACCGCCGCTCTCACGGGGCTCAAAGCCGCGGCCTAGTTTTCGCCGCAAAATGCCTATATTGGCGCGGCCCTTCCGATGAACATGATGACTCTCCCGAAGCCGCCCCGCGTGGGCCTGGTCTCGCTCGGCTGTCCCAAGAACTTGGTCGACAGCGAGCGGATCATGACCCGGCTGCGCTCCGAAGGCTACGACATGTCGCCCGATTATGCGGGCGCGGACGTGGTGCTCGTCAACACCTGCGGCTTCCTCGATTCGGCCAAGGAAGAGAGCCTCGAGGCGATCGGCGAGGCGATTGCCGAGAACGGCCGAGTTGTAGTCACCGGCTGCATGGGCAAGGAAGCGGAGCTGATCCGCGCCCGCTTTCCGCAAGTCCTCGCGATCAGCGGCGCGCACCAATATGAGCAGGTCGTCGAGGCCGTGCACGAGGCGGCTCCGCCGGTGCCTTCGCCGTTCCTCGACCTAGTGCCCGAGGCCGGGCTCAAGCTCACCCCGCGCCACTACAGCTATTTGAAGATTTCGGAGGGCTGCAACCACCGCTGCGCCTTCTGCATCATCCCGCAGCTTCGCGGCGACCTCGTCAGCCGCCGCCCCGACGCCATCCTGCGCGAGGCCGAGAAACTGGTCGAGGCGGGGACCAAGGAGCTGCTGGTCATCAGCCAGGACACCTCGGCCTATGGCGTCGACATCCGCAACCAGCCGCGCATGTGGCACGGGCGCGAGGTGCGGCCGCACATGACCGACCTGGTGCGCGAGCTCGGCCAGATCGCCCCCTGGGTCCGGCTGCACTACGTCTACCCCTACCCGCACGTCGACCACATCATCCCGCTGATGGCCGATGGGCTGATCCTCCCCTATCTCGACATTCCGTTCCAGCACGCCAGCCCCAAGGTGCTCCGCGCGATGCGCCGCCCGGCGAACGACGCCAAGGTGCTCGGACGAATCCGCGACTGGCGCGAGATCTGCCCCGACATCGCGATCCGCTCGACCTTCGTCGTCGGCTTCCCCGGCGAAACGGCGGAGGACTTCGACTATCTCCTGGAGTGGCTGGAAGAGGCCCGGCTGGACCGCGTCGGTGCGTTCAAGTTCGAGCCGGTCGAGGGCGCCGCGGCCAACGCGCTGCCGGACCCGGTTCCGGAAGAGCTCAAGCAGGAGCGGTTCGAGCGGATCATGGCGCTATCGTCGCGGATTTCGACCGAGAAGCTCGCGGCCAAAATCGATTCGACCATCGACGTGCTGATCGACGCGGTCGACCCGGAAAGCGGCGGCGCGACCGGCCGCTCAAAGGCCGACGCCCCCGAAATCGACGGCGAAGTCCATTTGCGCGATGCGGCGCATCTCCAGCCCGGAGATTTCACCCGGGCGCTGGTCGAGGAATCCGACGAACACGACCTGTTCGGCGTGCCGGCCTAGTCCCGCCGCTTCATCTCGATTCGGTCGCTCCCGGGAAAGTTGGGCTCCCAGTCAGCCGCCGTTTTCCGCATCAGGGATGTCTCGGCCGATCGCGGGCCCGTTTTGCGGAAGGTCTGGCGGAATTGGGACACCGCACCATCGGCAGCGGTCAGTTCGACCTCGCGCACGATGGACCCGTCGGGTTGCGCGCGGACCGTTCCGCGCTCCTGCGAGCCGCTTCCGGGCTCAACCGCGAACAGATAATCGAACGCCTTCGACTTGCCGTTCCACACCATCAAGCCCTCGAAGTGCAACCGTTCCTCCTGGCCCGCCGCGCCGAGATAGGTCGAGTAGGTCACGAACGCCTTGTTGGGACCGAGCGTCAGGCTCTGGCGGATCGTCGTTCCGCCATTCTTGCTGAACCAGTCACCCAGCAGCCATTCGTAGGCCAAATGGTCAAACCCCGGCAGCGCCCGCGCAGGGGCGGGTCGGGCCGCGGCCACGCCGCTCCCGGCCGCCACCAGGGCCAATCCAACCAACATGATGCTGCGCATTGGGATGCCTCCCTGTCAGGAGCGCACTTGCAAGCGGTTCGGCCCGTGGAGCGAAAGGGCTTTTTGATCGAGGGGCGGGCCAGTTCGATCTACGACCTGTCGCGGCTCGCATTGCTAGGCTAATCGCGCTCCATGACGAATTTCAGCGCTCTCATCGTCGCCGATCGCGGGCAGCAGGCCAGCCCGCTCCATTTGGTCGACTGCGCTAGCTTCGAGGATTGGCTCAAGTCGCGTCCCGCCGAAGACCGCCGGCTTCTCGCCGCTCAGCGCTTCACCGGCAAATCGGGCGTCGTCCTGCTGCCGCGCGGCAAGGGGCTCGAAGCCGTCGCGGCGGTCGACGACCGCTCGGCGCTTGGTCCATGGTGCCTGGCCGAAGCGGCGGCGCGCTTGCCCGAAGGCGTTTGGCGCTTGGTCGAGGCCGAGGCCGGCGCGGCCATGCTCGGCTGGATGCTCGCCCAGCACCGGTTCGATTCCTATCGCTCGAAGCCTGACCCCGCCGACGAGCGCGGCCCGAGGATCCTGTGCGCCACCGACGCCGCCCGGATCGACGAGCAGGTCCGGCTGGCCCAGGCGACGGCCACGGTCCGCGACCTCGTCAACACGCCGGCCTCGGACCTCGGCCCGACCGAACTTGAGCAGCAGGTCCACGCTCTCGCCAAGCGCGCGCATGCCACCGTCGAGGTGACATCGGGCCCAGAGCTCGACGAGGGCTACCCGCTGATCGCGGCGGTCGGGCGCGCGTCTACGCCGGAACGCGCCCCGCGCCTGATCGAGCTTCGCTGGGGCAAGCCGGACCATCCGCGCCTGGCGATCGTCGGCAAGGGCGTCAGCTTCGACACCGGCGGGCTCGACATCAAGCCGGCGAGCGGGATGCGGCTGATGAAGAAGGATATGGGCGGCGCCGCGCACGCGCTCGCGCTCGCGGGCCTCATCATCGACGCCGGCCTTTCGGTCCGGCTGCATCTGTTGATCCCGGCGGTCGAGAATTCGGTCTCGGGCGCCGCCTATCGCCCTGGCGACGTGGTCCGCTCGCGCCACGGCCTCTTCGTCGAAATCGACAATACCGATGCGGAAGGACGCCTGATCCTTGCTGACGCGCTGACCAAGGCGGCCGAGGACGAGCCCGAACTGATCGTCGATTTTGCGACCTTGACCGGCGCGGCCCGGATCGCGCTCGGGCCCGAGCTTCCGGCGATGTTCGCCAATGACGAGGGCTGGGCGAACGATTTGCTCGAGGCCGGAAGCCGCGGAAAATGATCCAATGTGGCGGATGCCGCTGTGGGACCCTTACGGCGAAATGCTCAAGAGCGACCTCGCCGACCTTGCCAATTCGGGCAATTCGCCGATGGCCGGCTGTGTGACCGCGGCGCTGTTCCTCAAGCGCTTCGTTCCCGAAGGAGTGGCGTGGAGCCATCTCGACACGTTCGCATGGCGCGATTCGGCCAAGCCGGGCCGTCCCAAGGGGGGCGAAGCCTTGGGCTTGCGCGCCACTTTCGCGGCGATCCAGGGCCGCTATCCGCGCCGCTAAGCACCCGCTTCGTCGAATTCTTCCCGGATTCCAGCGATCAACGTGCAACATTTCGCCTCGTTGCCGGTTTGTCCCTCCGCGAGTCGCGTTCACAACATAAGGGACACGAGCATGGTCGAGCTGTCGCTCAAGGCATGGATGAAGGCGCTGATCGCCTATGTCCGCTCGGGCGAGCCCGACCTAACCAACCGCCAGATGGCGCTTCTCCTGCTCGTCTATTTGACCCCGGGGCCGCACACGGTGCGCGGCCTCGCCCGCACGCTTGGCGTCTCCAAGCCGGTCGTCACTCGCGCCTTGAACACGCTCGGCGCGCTCGGCTATCTCCGCCGCGAGCGGGACCAGGACGATCGCCGCAACATCTTTGTCGTGCGGACCAGCAGCGGGGCGGAATTTCTTGAAAACTTCACGCGATACCTCGGCCAGGACGGGCCGGCGGCAGGCGCAGCCCGGACAGGACGCCCCGAAGCCGAGCGAGTCCCGGTCTTCGCGGTCCGCTAGGCAATTCGGGCTCGCGCCGCCCAATTCCCTCCCCGATCCGACCCGCCACGCCTATCGCAAGGATCTTGCCGATATCGCGCTCGCCGGAACGGTCATCGCCAGCCATTACGCGGACCCGGTCAGGCGCCGGCTGATCGCTTCGGCGCGGCTGTTCGAGCGTCCGTCGGAAAGTGCTGCCGATCTGGCGCGGCTCGACAAAGGCGACAGCTTCGACCTTCTCGACGACAGCCTTGGCTGGTCGTGGGGCTACGCCGGGACGGACCGCCGAGTCGGCTATGTCCGGAGCGATTGCCTCGAGGCCTAGAAGGACGCGCGCTGAACCCGGGCTACATCTGCCCGCGCTTCCGCCTCAGGCGATACCATTTGGAGACGTTGGCGTTGTGCTCGGCCAGGGTCTCCGCGAACACATGCCCCCCGGTCCCGTCGGCGACGAAATACAGCGCCCTGGTCGGAGCTGGATTCAGGACCGCTTCGACGCTTTCCCGGCCCGGATTGGCGATCGGGCCGACCGGCAGGCCGGCCATGCGGTAAGTATTGTAGCCGTTGACGTCGTTGAGCTCGGAACGGAGGATCCGGCGGCCGAGCGGCTTGCCCTTGGTCACCGGGTAGATGACAGTCGGGTCGGCATCGAGCTTCATCCCGATCTTCAGCCGGTTGCAATAGACCCCGGCGACCATCCGCCGCTCCGACGGCTTGCCGGTTTCCTTTTCGACGATCGAGGCGAGCGTCATGACCTCGACCCGGTTGCTGACCGGGCAATCGCCCTTGCGCTTCGCCCAGGCGGCTTCGAACGCCTTGTCCATCGCCTCGGTCATGCGCTTGAGAATCGCGGCGCGCGCCTCTCCCCGTTCGTAGGTATAGCTGTCGGGCAGAACGCTGCCTTCCTCTGGAAGCGGCGCCCGCCCGGTGGCGAAGGGAAGGGCCGCAAGCCGTTCCTGGACCATGATCGAGGGCATCCCCTCGGGGACGGTGATGAGGCGCTGGAGCGGCCGCCCGTGCTGGAGCAGGTCGAGGATCGCCGCCGGGCTCGCGCTCGGAGGGATTTCGAACTCGCCCGCCTGGACCGGGTCGCCGCCGCCGAAAAGGCGCGCGAACAGCCGGAAGGTCGAGGCCGATCCGATCAGCCCGCGCGCCTCGAGGTTGCGCCCCACTCCCGCCACGCTCGCGCCCTGCTCGACGATGAAATTGACCGGACGGTCGCTCGGTCCTGGCCGCCACCACAGGGCCCAGACGGCGATCAGCGCCGCGACGAGCGCCAGTCCGCCGAGCTGGATCAGCCGGCGCATGCCGCTCAGTCGACGGCCTTGACGATCAGCGAGGCGTTGGTGCCCCCGAACCCGAAGCTGTTGTTGAGCGCGGCCTTGACCTCGCGCTTCTTGGCCTTGTGCGGGACCAAATCGACTCCTTCGGTGCCCTCGTCGGGATCGTCGAGGTTGAGCGTCGGCGGGACGACCTGATCGCGGATGGCGAGGATGCAGAAGATCGCCTCGACCGCCCCGGCGCCGCCGAGCAGATGGCCGATCGCCGACTTGGTCGAGCTCATCGAGGCGCCGCCGAGATCTTCGCCGAACACGCGCTTGACCGCGGCCAGCTCGATCGTGTCGGCCATGGTCGAGGTTCCGTGCGCGTTGACATAATCGATGTCGTCCGGTCCCATTCCCGCCTTCTTCAGCGCCATGCGCATGGCGAGCTCGGCGCCCTTGCCTTCGGGGTGCGGCGCGGTGACGTGATAGGCGTCGCCCGACAGGCCATATCCGACGACCTCGGCATAGATTTTCGCCCCGCGCGCCTTGGCGTGCTCATATTCCTCGAGCACGACGACGCCCGCGCCCTCGCCCATGACGAAGCCCTCGCGGTTCTTGTCATAGGGCCGCGAGGCCTTTTCGGGCTGGTCGTTCATGCTCGTGTTGAGCGCGCGGGCCTGGGCGAATCCGGCCACTCCGAGCGGGTTGACGGTGCTTTCCGCGCCGCCCGCGAGCATGATGTCGGCGTCGTCGTCCCGGATCATCCGCGCCGCGTCGCCGATCGAGTGGGCGCCGGTCGAACAAGCCGTCACGACCGAGTGATTGGGGCCCATCAGGCCGTATTTGATCGACACCTGGCCGCTGGTCAGGTTGATCAGCCGCCCGTGGACGAAGTGCGGGCTGACCCGCCCCGGACCCTTCTCGGCAAGGACCAGGCTCTCGCTCTCAATACCCGGGAGCCCGCCGATGCCCGAGCCGATCGACACGCCCGTGCGCAGCTTTAGGTCCTCGTCCATGTCCTCGAGGCCGGCGTCCTCTAGCGCCTGGCCGGCGGCGTCGATCGCATAGACGATGAATGGGTCGACCTGCCGCTGGACCTTGTGGTCGACGCGCTTGTCCGGGTCGAAGCCATAGGGATGATCCTTGGGCTTCACCTCGCCGGCGATCTTGGCCTTTTGGTCGCTGGTGTCGAAGCGGGTGATTGGGCCGATTCCGCTCTTGCCGGCGATGAGGTTGGACCAGGTCGTCTCGACGTCGCCGCCAAGCGGAGTCACCAGCCCCAGACCCGTCACTACGACTCGGCGCATGTCACAACCTCCTGAAAGCAAAACAGGCTCACGCCCCTTCGGGCTGAGCCTGTCGTTGCTCCGTCGTCAAGCAATATGGACACGAGGCCTGGCCCGGGTCACGACCGCTCGACGGACGGTATGGGCTTAGCCCTTGTTGTTGGTGTCGATATATTCGATCGCGTCGCGGACCGTCGTGATCTTCTCGGCGGCATCGTCCGGAATCTCGACTCCGAACTCCTCCTCGAACGCCATCACCAGCTCGACGATGTCGAGGCTGTCGGCGCCCAGATCGTCAATGAAGCTGGCTTCCTCGGTGACCTTGTCAGCCTCGACTCCCAGATGTTCGACGACGATCTTTTTCACCCGATCGGCGGTCTCGCTCATGTCTCGCTTCCTCCGTATGTAACTTTGGCGCCTGCCCTAGCCGCGCGCAAAAGCGCCCGCAAGTGCGGCGCGCTTGGTGATGCTCCGTGCCGCTCCTAACTTGACGCGATGAGCTCGCGCTCCCTCACGCCCGGCGAAATCGCCCTCGCCCGCTCGGTGTTCGGCGACGCGATCGATTATGGCCGCGTCCGGCTTCACCACCGCAAATGGTGGCCGCTGCAGCTTCGCGGAACCGCGATGGCGCCGATGGGGCAAATCTATTTCCATCCCGTCGGCGGCGGCTGGTCCGAGGACTTTTCCAGCGAGCCGCTCCGCCGCCAGGCCTTCTTCATCCACGAAATGGCTCATGTCTGGCAGGCGCAGAAGGGCGGCCGCTTCTATTTGCCGCTGATGCGCCACCCGTTCTGCCGCTACGCCTATCGGCTGAAGCCGGGAAAGCCGTTCCGCGCTTACGGTCTCGAGCAGCAGGCCGAGCTCGTCGCCAACCGCTTCCTCGCCGATCGCGGGGTCACAGTGGCGGGCGCACCTCCACCGGACCTTCTCCCCTTCGCCTGAGCAACCGGGGTGGAGCCACGGCGTTCAGCTATGATGACGGATGAGACAAAGTCGGAACTAAGCGCCGAGCGCACCGAATATGCCGAAGACCGAACGCTACTCGCCAACGAGCGCACCTTCGCCAGCTGGATGCGCACCGGCTATGCGGCCATTGGCGTCGGCCTCGGATTCCAGGCGCTGTTTAATCGGCTTCAGCCCGAGTGGCTTCCCCGGGGCATCGCGACGATATTCTTCGTTTCCGCGATCCTGATCTTCATTACTGCGGAGCGGCGCGCCTGCACGGTTCTTGCTCGGCTGGACACCCACGCGGTCAAGACCGCTGGGCATCAGCAGATGCGGTTGTTGGCCTACCTCTCAGCAGCGGCCTGCGCCGCGCTCACCTTTGTCATCTGGAGAGGGCTAGGCCTGTTCTAGCTGGTCAGTTCTGACCCCATTCGGCGATCAGTCGACCGTTGGACGGATCCTCGATCGATACCAGGTCGATCGTCGAGAGAGCCAGACATTCCACCATTCCGCCTCGCGGAGCGCAGCGGATTGGCCCCTCGCCGCCGGTCTCGAGCCTTCCACGCACAATAAGATCGAGACCCTCGGGCGGGACCTGCTCGGGCGCGATCTTCTTCGTTACTTCATAGGATTCCAGCAATTGCCTCGATCGCGCGCCTTGCGGGTCGGTGCGCTGGACGATCCCGAAACGCATATTGGCGGTGGCTTGGGCGCCCGCGTATTCAGCGCTCGGACAGCCCGCCGACAACAGCATCGGACTTGGAACGAGGAACCCACGTTCGTGCCGGGCGGGCGGCTGCGCGTCGCCCTCCCCGACCGGGGCCCCGATCTCGTGATCGATATCCGGCCGCACCGACACCCTCAACGCGTCCGACGTTTTGTCGTGGCTCCAACGACGCTCGAGCGCGGTCGTCGTGCCGGGACAGCCAAAGCGCATCCGAATTTCGAATCGGCGACCCTTCAGTGCTTCCTGCTGTTTTGCGTCATTCGCGCCGAGGATTGCGGCGCTGGAGGCCTGGAGCATGGCGATCAGCAATCCCTGACGATCGAGCGGAAGATCGGGCAGCGGCGACTTTTCGACCAAATTGGCGGTCTTGGGCTCGGCCGTCTCGCTGGCGTTCGCCTCATTGGTTGGCGATTCCTGGGAGCAGGCTGTAGCGCCGATCGCAACGACCAGCGCGGCGAGCCGGCAGAAATTACGGAGCGGGCTGTGCGGCATCGCCCGCTTGTGCCACAACCAGTGCCGATCCGCGACCCCGGAACGAGGGAATTTCAAGCCAGGTGACGTTCGACCAACTCGTAACCCTGGCCGTTCTCGCGGCCGTAGTTGCGGCGCTGATCTTCGAGAAGGGCCGCGCCGACGTCGTCGCCTTGGCCGGAGCGGCGGTGCTGCTGATGACTGGCGCGGTCCGGCCGGTCGAGGTCCAAAGCGCTTTCGCCAGCCCCGCGATCATCGCCTTGGCCTCGCTGTTCGTGATCGCCTACGCGATGGAGCTCTCGGGGCTGCTCGACGCGGCCATTCGCCGCGTTGTCGCCTTGTGCAAGCGGATCGGTGCCGCTGGCCTGTGGGTATTGATCGGCCTGGGCGGGGTCGCATCCGCCTTTCTTAACAACACCCCCATTGTAGTGCTGAGCGCCCCGGTCGTGCGCGATGTCGCCAAATCGCTCGGCCGATCGCCCAAGCGCTATCTGATCCCATTGTCCTATGCCGCCGTGCTGGGCGGGTGCTGCACCCTGATCGGCACGTCGACCAACCTGCTCGTCAACGACATGGCCTCGGTGGCCGGCCAGCCGCGCTTCGGCATCTTCGAAATCACTCCTGTCGGATTGCTGGTTGCGGCTGCCGGCGGCCTGTATCTGATGCTGTTCAGCGGACGGCTGATCAAGAATTACGACGGCGAGGAGACGGCATCGGCCGAAGAGGCCGCTTACTCCGCTGAAAACTTTCGTGAGCCGGGATTGGCGGGCGGGCTGATCGGGCATGCCGCTCCGTTTGCCCAGGACGTGAAATTGCGACTCTGGCCGGCGCTGACCTCTTCGGCCATCTTCATCGGGGTCGTTGCTTTGGCGGCATTAAACGTCGCGCCGATCGCGGCTTGCGCCTTCGCCGGAGCCGTCCTGCTGATCCTGCTAAAGGTGATTACGCCTGATGAAGCCTATAGCGGGTTGCGGCCAGAGGTTCTGATGCTGATCGCAGGGATGGTCGTGCTCGGAATTGCGCTGGACGAAACCGGGCTGGCCGGCTCGGCCACTGCCGGAGTGCTCGGCTCAATGGACGGCATGAACCCGTTATTGGCCTTGATCGTTCTCTACGGGGTCACCCTGTTCGCGACCGAAATCCTTTCGAACGCGACGGTCGCTGTCCTCTTCACTCCGATCGCGGTGTCCATTGCCGAGGCCTTCGCGGTTAGCCCGCGTCCGTTCCTGGTGGCGATCATGGTCGCCGGCAGCTGCGCATTTGCGACTCCGTTCGGATACCAGACCAACGTCATCGTCTATCAAATGGGGGGCTATAATTACCTCGATTTCGTCAAAGTCGGGATTCCGCTCAATCTCATAACTTGGGCGGTCGGGGTCCTGGCCATCCAGCATTATTTCCCCTTCTAACCGACGTTCGTCGCGACTGTTACCGTAACGCAACAGACGGCGAAAAAGCGCCAGTTCTGTCTGCCACAACTTCGCGAACCGAGAGTTTAGAACGATACTCGCGGCCTTAACACCAGACCTAGGGGGACATGGTCACATGCGCACAACCTCGCTTCTCGTCGGCTCATCGCTTCTCGCGCTTGCCTCGCCGGCCTTCGCCCAGACCGGGGAGGAGGACACCGCCCAGGCCGTCAACGAGCAGATCGAGCCGCCGAGCCCCGCCGCTACTCCAACACCGATCGAGGAAGGCGAGATCATCGTCACCGCGACCAAGCGCGCCGGCCGGGTCCAGGACGTGCCCTTCTCGATCAACGCCCAGACTCAGGCGGACCTCCAGCGCGCCAATGCCCAGACGCTCGAGGACATCAGCCGCAGCGTCGCCGGCCTCACCGTCCAGAATCTCGGGCCCGGACAGAGCCAGGTTTCGGTGCGCGGCGTTTCGGCGGGCCAGATCGCCCGCGACCAGCCGGGCGTGAAGGAACAGGTCAGCATCTATCTCGACGAGACGATCACCTCGCTGTCGTTGTTCACCCCCGATTTCGACCTGTTCGACCTCAACCGCGTCGAGACTCTTCGCGGCCCGCAGGGCACGTTGTTCGGCTCTGGAAGCGTCGGCGGCACCATCCGCTACATCACCAACCAGCCCAACCCCGACCGGCTTGAAGGCGCCGTGGAGGGTGACGTCAACGTCCTCAAGGGCGGTGATGTCGGATATGGGATTAAAGGCGCGCTCAACATTCCCATCGGCTCGACCGCGGCGGTCCGCATCGTCGGCTACGGTACGCATTATGGCGGGTTCATCGACTCGATCGGCCCGTACGAGAAGGACAATGTCAACGACGGCAGCCGCGTCGGCGGCCGCGTGGCCTTGCTGTTCGAGCCGGTGCCGGAACTCAAGATCACGCCTCGGGTCGCCTATCAGGTAGTCGAGGCCGGCGGGTTCAACCGCGAAGACCGCTACATCATGTTCAACAACCAGTTCGTGACCGGCGGAAACACACTCGGGAAACGCGAGCAATTTCTCTTCTTCCGGGAGAAGTTCCGCGATGAGACCCTGCTCGCCGACCTCGTCGCGAGCTATGATTTCGGGCCAGTCGAGCTCACCAGCATCACCAGTCACGTCGACCGCGACATCCTGGTCAGCCGCGATGCGACCGCCCTGAGCGGCTCGGTCACGCTCAATCCGCTGGCATTCGCGTTTCTGGAGGACGATCCAACGCGTTCGCTGATGATCGCGGCGGGAGCTTCCATTCCTTCAAACCTTCGCGACACGACCAAGCTCAAGCAATTCACGCAGGAACTCCGCCTTTCGTCGACGGGTAGCGGGCCCTTGCAATGGGTGTTCGGCGGGTTCCTGTCGCGGGTCGATCGGAAATATTCGCAGCGTCTGCCCACCCCGAATTATGACGCCGCCGTCGGCAACCTATTCTTGCAGCAGCTGTGTGAATTTTCGACTGCGCCGGTCGATGAGCAACCCTGCGCCGTCCCAGCCGTAGATCCGGCCGACCGCGTGCCGCTCACCTCATCCGCGCTCGCCAACGGCTTCCCCGCGAATTCGCCTTACAACGCCGACTTACCCTACGACATTCGTCAAAATGCCGTATTCGGCGAAGCAAGCTACGACTTCGGCCAGTTCAAGATCACCGCCGGCGGACGCTATTACAGCTTCAAGGAAGAGCGCGATTTCGTCTCGGGCGGTATCTTCTCCGACGGCAACACCAACCTCGGCGACAAGACCAAGTCGAACGGCTTCTCGCCGCGCGTGATCCTGACGTTCGAGCCCAATCGCAACCTCAGCTTCAACCTTCAGGCCGCCAAGGGCTTCCGTCTTGGGGGCATCAACGATCCGCTAAACCGACCATTGTGCTCGCCAGCCGATCTCGCGACATTCGGCGGGCTCACGGCCTACGATGACGAGACGCTTTGGAACTACGAAGCCGGCGTTAAATATTCGAAGGGCGGGATCACCTTCAACTCGGCCGTGTTCCACAACGAGATTCGCGACCTCCAGGTCACCTTGACCGCCGGAAGCTGCTCGTCGCGCGTGGTGTTCAACGTGCCCAAGGCGCATTCCACCGGTCTCGAAGCCGAATTCTCGGCCAGGCCGATTCCGGGTCTCGAGGTCTCGCTTGCCGGGAACATTCAAAGCGCCAAGTTCGACTCGACCGTGATCGGCGGGGTTCCCCCGGCGGTGATCGGCGGAATTGAAAAGGGCAATCGCCTTCCAACCGTGCCCAAGTTCCAGCTTGCGGCGGTCACTACCTATGGTCAGCCGCTCAACGACCGCGCCGACTGGTGGGTGTCGGCCAGCGCCCAGCACATCGGCAACCGCTACGGCGAGCCGGGTGACCAGGTCCCCGGTGTCGGCCTCGTTGGAACCGCTTTGTTCTTCGATCTTGCCAACGGCGACTTCGGCGAGGGCGTCAACAACATCGGCTCGCTGCGCCTGCCGTCTTACACGCTGGTCAATCTGTCGGGCGGCGTAAGGTGGGCGAACGGCCTCGACATCCAGCTCTACGTCAAGAATTTGTTCGACGAGAGCCCGAAGCTGGCGATCGACCGGGAGCGCGGCCTTCGCGCGCGCTTCGGCTATCTCATCGGCCAGCCGCGGATGATCGGCCTGACGATCCGCAAGACCTTCGCGGAGGAGCCCACGCTGGCGCCGCCGCCTCCACCCGTCCTGCCACCACCTCCGCCTCCGGCGACGCAGACATGCCCGGACGGCTCGGTGATCCTGGCGACCGATGCCTGCCCAGCTCCGCCGCCTCCGCCTCCACCGCCGCCGCCGGCGCCGGAACGGGGCGGGTAAGCGGACGGGATGGCGCGCGGGCGTCAATTCGGCGTCCGTCGGAAGTCTTGGGGGTTAACGCGCCGCTCGCTCCTCGCCGGGGCGGGTGGCGCGGTCCTATTCGGCGCTGGGAGGTCGGCGATGGCACAGCGCGCAACCAGTGAACACGTCGCGGTGATCGGCGCCGGTGTATTCGGCGCGTGGACCGCGCACCACCTGCGGCAGCAGGGCAAAAACGTCACCCTGATCGATGCGTTCGCACCGGCGCACAGCCGCGCTTCGTCGGGCGGCGAATCGCGCCTGACCCGGGCCGGATACGGCCGCGATTCCATCTATACCCGAATGGCCTGGGACAGTCTGCCGCAATGGCAGGCGCTGAGCGACGTTTCGGGACTGCCGATCTTCATCAGTTCGGGCGTCTTGTTCTTCAGCCACGAGCGCGACGATTATTTCGCCGGAGCGGTCGAGGTCCATCGCGAGCTTGGGCTCCGGATCGACGAGCTCGGCCGGAGCGAGATGCAAAAGCGCTTCCCGATGATCGATTTCACCGGGGTCGAGGTCGGACTTCACGAACCGGGTTTTGGAGTGCTGATGGCGCGACGGTCGGTCCAGACCCTGGTCGACCGCTTCGTCCGCGCGGGCGGGACTTATGTGGAGGGTTTCGCGAAACCGCCGAGCGCAGCCGGCAACCGGCTCGACGAGGTTCGGCTGGCATCGGGCGAGACCGTCCGCGCCGATCGGTTCGTGTTCGCCGCCGGGCCGTGGCTGCCCAAGCTGTTCCCGGAGGTAATCGGCCCGCGAATCCGGCCGACCCGCCAGGAAGTCTTCTATTTCGCGCCCCCCGCCGGCGATCGCCGGTTCCTCGCCGCGGCCATGCCCGGCTGGGCCGACTTCAACTCCGGCGACATCTTCTACGGCACCCCCGAGCTCGAGGGACGCGGGGTCAAGTTCGCGCATGACGCGCACGGCGTCGAAGTCGACCCCGACACTCAGGACCGCCGGCCGAGCGAAGCTGCGCTCGCCGAAATCATTGCCTTCCGCGACCGCCGCTTCCCCGCGCTTCGTGGCGCTCCAGCTGATCGGGGCCGAGGTCTGCCAGTACGAGAACAGCTCGAACGGGGATTTCCTGATCGACGTTCACCCGCAAATCGCCAACGTCGTGCTGGTCGGCGGAGGCTCGGGCCACGGCTTCAAGCACGGTCCCGAGGTCGGCCGCCGAGCCGCCGAGCTAGTCTTGGGAAAAGGCGCGGTCGAGCCGCGCTTCAGCCTCGCGACCAAGAAGGTCGAGCACAAGCGCGAGGTGCACTAGCCCGGCTTTTTCGCCACTCCGACCAGCGCCGGCCGGAGCAGCCGGTCCTTCATCTGGTAGCCGGACTGCATCTCCTCGACGACCGTTCCGGGCTCGGCCTCTTCGGTCGGAATCTCGACCATCGCCTGATGCTTGTTGGGGTCGAGCGGGAGGCCCTTGGCGGCGATGCGCTCGATGCCGTTGCGCTGGAACACCTGGTCGAGCTCGCGAAGCGTCGCCTCGATCCCCTCGATGAAATTCCCCGCCTCCCCGTCGCGGGCGCCTTCGGGAATATGGTCGAGCGCGCGCTGGAGGTGATCGCGCACCGCGAGCATGTCGCGCGCGAAGCCCGCCGACGCATAAGCGCGGGTGTCGGCAATCTCCTTGTCCATGCGCCGGCGCGCATTCTGCAGCTCGGCGGCGGCGTAAAGCGCCTTGTTGTTGGCCTCCTCGAGCGCCTTCTCGAGCTCGGCGAAGCGGTCGTGCTCGGCCAGCTCGGGCGCTTCGGCGGCGGTTTCCTCTCGCAATTCCTCGGCTTCGTCGTGCAACTCGCGTTCCTTGTTCATGCCATCAATCTCGTCAGTGCTTTCGCTGTGAAATCCACCATGGGGACCACCCGCGCATAGTTCAACCGCGTGGGGCCGATCACCCCGACAACGCCGACCACCTCGCCCTGGCTCCCGCGATAGGGCGCGGCGATGACGGAGGAGCCCGACAAAGCGAACATCCGGTTCTCCGAGCCGATGAAGATCCGGCACCCCGGGGCATCGCGCGCGCCCTCGAGCAGGCGGGCGATTTCCTGGCGGTTCTCGAGCTGGTCGAGAAGCTGCCGCACGCGCTCGAGGTCGGCGGCCGCGGCCTCGTCGATGAGATTGGCCTGGCCGCGTACGATCAGCACCGGGCGGCGGTCCTGGTCGTGGGTCCAGTCGGCGAGCCCCGAGGCGACAAGCTCGGCCGCGGCGCCATCGATCATCTCCTTCTTCTCCTGGATCTCCTCCCGCAGCCTGGCCCCCGCCTCGGCGAGGGTGAGGCCGGAGAGGCGCGCGTTGACGAAATTGCTGACCTCGGCGAGCGCGGCCTGGCTTGCCCCGCCCTCGAGGGAGACGATCCGGTTCTCGACGCTCCCGTCGGCGCCGACCAGCACCGCGAGCACACGGCCGGGGGACAGTGGAACGAACCCGAGCTGCTTGAGGATCAGCTCGCGCTTGGGCGCGAGGACCACGCCCGCGGCCTGGGACAGGCCCGACAGCGCCGCCGAGGCGGCGGCGAGCGCCTCCTCGATCGGCTGGTCGCGGTCGATCTGCCGCTCGATCTCGCGCCGCTCGCGCGGGTCGGGCGCGGAGGTGCGCATGATCCCGTCGACGAACAAGCGAAGCCCGCTTTCGGTCGGCACCCGCCCCGCGCTGGTGTGCGGGTGGGTCAGGAGGCCCTTTTCCTCGAGCTCCTGCATCACCCCGCGGATCGAGGCCGGCGACAGGTTGATGCTCGGCGCAAGCGCGCGCGAGCCAACCGGAAGCCCGCGCTCGAGATAGGTTTCGACCACCAGGCCGAAAATCTCGCGCATCCGGTCCGAAAGCTCGTGGATGGGCTGGGACATGGCCGGCGATGTAGGCGCCTCCCCGCCCCTTCTCAATCGCCGCGCACCATGCGGGTGATGCCGAGCGCCTGGGGCGCGTCAAGCACCGCATCGACGAAATCGGCGTTCCACACGGTCCCGCAGCCGAAATAGAGCACCAGCCGGTCCGAGCGCCCCGGCCCGCTCCAGCGCACGTCGACGGTGTGGAAGCCGGGCGCCGCCGGCTCGGGGCAATGCGCCGCGTCGAGCAGCCGCTCGCCCGACGGCCGATAGGGCTCGAGCCGGCGGCGATAGTCGGCGAATTGCGCCGGGGTCAGGGTGAAGTCGCGCTTGCCGATGACCGCGGTGTTCGAACGGCCCTCGAACGTGCCCGAGCCGTCCGAGCGCGCCTCGACCACGAACACCGGGCAACGGCCGTCGCAGGCGGTTGCCTCGAACCGGATCGTCTCGAGCGCAGGGGGCGGGCTCGGTTGCCTCGGCGTGGCCGCGCAGCCGGCAAGAATTGCGACTATCGCGCAAAAAATCGCTCTCATCGCGGCTCACTCTTCCGCATTCGGCGGCGCCGGTCTAGGGCCGGCCCGCACCAGTATCAGGAGACTATAGTCCATGCGCCCTTCCGGCCGCGCGCCCGACCAGATGCGCGAACTGAGCTTCGAGCCGGGGTTTACCCGCCATGCCGAAGGCGCCTGCCTGGTCAGCTTCGGCGACACGCGGGTGCTTTGCACCGCCAGCGTCGAGGACAGGGTCCCGCCGTTCCTCCGCGGCAAGGGCCAAGGCTGGGTCACCGCCGAATATGGGATGCTTCCGCGCGCCACCCACACCCGTGGCAACCGCGAGGCGGCCAAGGGCAAGCAATCGGGCCGGACCCAGGAAATCCAGCGCCTGATCGGGCGCTCGCTCCGCGCGGTCGTCGACCTGCCGAAGCTCGGCGAGCGCCAGATTACGGTCGATTGCGACGTCATCCAGGCCGATGGCGGCACCCGCACCGCCGCCATCTCCGGCGCCTGGGTCGCTCTCCGGATCGCGGTCGACAAGCTGATCGCGGCCAAGTCGCTTCCCGCCGACCCGATCCGGACCCAGGTCGCGGCCGTCAGTTGCGGTTTTTACGACGGCAACGCGGTCCTCGACCTCGACTATGACGAGGACAGCAAGGCCGGGTGCGACGGCAATTTCGTCCTCACCGCCGACGGCGCAATCGTCGAGGCTCAAGTGACGGCCGAAGGCGAATGCTATGACGAGGAGGGCCTGCTCCGCCTGCTCCGCCTCGCCAGGATCGGCTGCGGCGAGATATTCGCGGCCCAGCTCAAGGCCGCCGGCCGATGAGGGAGATCGGGCCCAAGCTGGTCATCGCGACTCATAATCCGGGCAAGCTGCGCGAGATTGCCGATCTGCTCGAGCCGCTTGGGCTGGAATGCCTCAGCGCGGCCGAGCTCGACCTGCCCGAGCCCGAGGAAAGCGGGGTCAGCTTCGCCGACAACGCCGATTTGAAGGCCCGCGAGGCCGCGGACTTGAGCGGGCTTCCCGCGCTCGCCGACGACAGCGGGCTGGTGGTTGACGCGCTCCACGGGCGCCCGGGAATCTTCTCCGCGCGCTGGGCCGAGGACGAAGACGGCAACCGCGACTGGATGCGGGCGATGAAGCGGGTCTGGGACGAGGTCGAGGCGGCGGGGCCCGATGCCGGCCACGACGCCCATTTCGCCTGCGCGCTGGCCATCGCCTGGCCCAATGACGGCCAGGTTGAGACGTTCGAGGGCCGGGTCGACGGGACTTTGGTGTGGCCCCCGCGCGGCGACAAGGGCTTCGGCTACGACCCGATGTTCGTCGCCGCCGGACAGGCTGTCACCTTCGGGGAGTTGAAGCCGGCGGAGAAGCACGCCATCAGCCACCGCGCCGACGCCTTCCGCAAGCTGGTGGCGGCGCTGCAGGAGTGACCAATCCCGCGCCGCTCGCGCTTTACGTCCACTGGCCGTTCTGTGTCAGCAAATGCCCCTATTGCGACTTCAATTCCCATGTCCGCTCGACGATCGACCAGGATCAGTGGCGCGAGGCGTTGGTGGCCGATCTCGCCTACGAGGCCGCGCTTCTGCCCGGCCGCCGGCTGACCAGCATCTTCTTCGGCGGCGGAACGCCTTCGCTGATGGACCCGCGGACGGTCGAGGCGTTGATAGCCGCGGCGCGAGAGCATTGGACTCCGGACGAGTCCATCGAGATCACGCTCGAGGCCAATCCCAACAGCGCCGAGGCGGCCCGATTTGCCGAGCTCGCCGCGGCGGGCGTCAACCGCCTCAGCCTCGGCTTGCAGAGCTTCGACGATTCGAAGCTTGCCTTCCTCGGCCGGGCCCATTCGGCTGCCGAGGGCCTCGCCGCGCTTGAAACTGCGCAGAAACACTTCGGCCGCGTCAGCTTCGACCTCATCTACGCGCTTCCGGGCGACGACGAGTCCGGCTGGAGCCGCGATCTCGACCGCGCGCTGGCGCTTGGGACGACCCACCTCTCGCTCTACCAGCTGACGATCGAGCCGGGGACGCGTTTCGCGACCGATGTTGCCGCGCGGCGGTTCGAGCCGCTGGACGAGGACGCATCGGCGCGTCTGTTCGAGCTGACCCAGGAGCGGACGGCCGCGGCCGGGCTTTCCGCTTATGAGATCAGCAACCACGCCGCCCGGGGCGCCGAGAGCCGCCACAACCTGACTTATTGGCGCTACGGCGACTATGCCGGCGTCGGGCCAGGCGCCCACGGCCGCCGTCTGGGCATGCGGACGATGCGCCATCGCAAGCCCGAAAATTACCTCGCCGCGGTCGCCCGCAACGAGCACGGCACGGTCGAGGAAGCTCCTCTGTCCGCCAGGGAACAGGCCGATGAGGCGCTGGTCATGGGCCTGCGACTGGCGGAGGGCGTTGACGCGGCGCGCATTGCCGAGCGCTTCGTCGCCGACGCTGTCGATTGGCGCGCGGTCGACCGGATGGTCGGCTCAGGCCATCTCAAACGCGATGGCGACCGCATCGCGCTGACCCCGCGGGGCCGCTTGGTTCTCGATCACCTTCTCGGCGAGATCGCCGCCGACCGCCCCTAAATCTTGGGCTGCTGCGGGTTCGGCTGTTGCGGCGCGCTTGCGGGCGTCGGCGCGGCGGCTTCGGCGGGCTTGGCCGGACCGCTCATCCCGGCGATGAAGCGGTAGCGGTCGGCGGGCGCGGCCATATAGTCCTCGACCGTCATGTTGGCGTCCTCGATCGCGGTCTTGCGGCCCATTCCATTCTTGACCCTGAAGGCGACGATCGCACCCTTCAGCGATTCAATCTGCGCGCTGCATTCGGCCTTGAAGAAGTCCTCGATCAAGTCGGGCGCGACCTTGGTCGAGGTCGCCTTGGCGGCGGCGGTCTTGAGGCATCCGCGATACGCCTCGGTCGGCGCATTGATCGAGGCTTGAAGCGCCGTAAAGATGATCGAGGCGCCAATCAGTACAATCATCGATCCACTCCCAAGGACAGACGATGAATGACTCGACGATGACTCTTTTCCGCTTCGTTCGCAAGCATTTAAAGCGCGATGACTGAGCCGCTGGAGCCCGGTCTGCACATCGTCGCGACTCCGATCGGCAATCTCGGCGACCTCAGCCCGCGCGCCGCCGACACGCTTTGCCGCGCCGACCTGATCCTGGCCGAGGACACGCGCGTCACCGCCAAGCTGCTCCGCCACATCGGTTGCAAGACGTCCATGCGCCGCTTCGACGACCATTCGGGCGCGGAGGAGCGCGAGCGGATCCTGGCGATGCTAGGCGACCGGGCGATAGCCCTGGTCAGCGATGCAGGGACCCCGCTCATCTCCGACCCCGGCTACAAGCTGGTTCGCGCGGCGCGCGACGCCGGCCTTTCCGTGCACAGCGTTCCCGGGCCGTGCGCGGCGATCGCCGCGCTAACGCTCGCCGGGCTCCCGACCGACCGCTTCCTGTTCCTCGGATTCCTTCCGCCCAAGCAAAACGCGCGCCTGGCGGCGGTCCGCCTGCTCGCTGGTTTCGAGGCGACGCTGGTGCTTTACGAGAGCGGACCGAGGCTCGGCGCATGCCTCGCGGATTTGTCGAACGGACTCGGCGCGCGCGATGCGGCCGTCGTCCGCGAAATCACAAAGCTCCACGAGGAATGCGCGACCGGCACTTTGGCCGACCTTGCACAACGCTATTCGAACCACGCCCCCAAGGGCGAGATCGTGATCGTCGTCGGTCCGCCGTCCGAGCCCGAGCCGGCGAGCGATTCCGAGCTCGACGACGCGCTTCGCGACGCGCTGACCCGCCTGTCGCCATCTCGCGCGGCCGCCGAGGTGGCCGAAAGTCTCGGCGTTCCCCGCAAGCGCGCCTACGCCCGCGCGCTCGACCTCGCCCGGTGAGCCGGGATCGCAGGCTCGCCGAGGGGCGCGGGCGCAGGGCCGAAAGCCTGGCCTGCTGGTATCTCCGGCTCAAAGGCTGGGCGATCCTCCGCCGCCGCGCCCGCGTGCGCGGCGGCGAGGTCGACATCATCGCCCGGCGCGGTCGGACCCTGGCCTTCATCGAGGTCAAGGCGCGGGCGACCGAGGACGGAACCGCCTTCGCGCTCGACCAGTATCGGCTGCGGCGCGTGGCCGCCGCGGCCGAGCAGCTCGCGCCGCGCTTGCTTCGCCCGGGCGACGACCTGAGAATCGACGCGATCTTCATCGTTCCGCGGCGTTGGCCGCGGCATCTGGCCAATGTCTGGCTTGGTCACTAGGACGCTGCCATGTCGCTGACAGTCGCCGTGCAGATGGATCCGATCGAGACGATCAATATCGGCGGCGATTCGACCTTCGCGCTGATGCTCAAGGCGCAAGAGCTCGGCCATACGCTGCATCATTATCTCGCCGGCGACCTGACGCTCGATGAGGGCCGGCTGTTCGCCCGGACGCGGCCGGTCGAGGTACGCCGCGTCGCGGGCGACCATTTCAGCCTTGGCGAACCGGCGATCCTCGATCTCGGCCGGGATGTCGACGTCGTGCTGATGCGCCAGGACCCGCCGTTCGACCTCGGCTATATCACCGCCACCCATTTGCTCGAGCGGATCCAGGATGACACGTTGGTCGTCAACGACCCGGCGGCGGTCCGCAACGCGCCCGAGAAAGTGTGGGTCCTCGACTTCGCGCGTTTCATGCCGCCGACCATGCTCACCCGCTCGGCCGCCGAGGCCCGCGACTTCCTGGCGCGACACGGGACATCGGTCCTGAAACCGCTGCACGGCAATGCCGGGAAGGCGGTGTTCAAGATCGAAAGCGACGGTTCCAACCTCACCGCGCTGATGGAGCTGTTCAACGCGACGTACCGCGAGCCCCACGTCCTCCAGACCTTCCTTCCCGAGGTGGCCGAGGGCGACAAGCGCATCATCCTCGTCGACGGAGAGGTCGCGGGCGCGATCAACCGCAGACCGGCCAAGGGAGACATTCGTTCCAACCTCGCCGCGGGCGGGACCGCGGAGGCCGCCGATCTGACCGCAACCGAACGCGAAATCTGCGCCGCGCTCGGTCCCGAGCTCAAGCGCCGCGGGCTGATCTTCGTCGGAATCGACGTCATCGGCGGCAAATGGCTGACCGAGATCAACGTCACCTCCCCGACCGGGATCGTCGCGGTCGACACGTTCAACGGCACCGACACGCCGGGCCTCATCTGGCAGGCGATCGACCGCCGCTTCGCAGACCTCCAGGGCTGACCCGATGGGCGACTGGATCGTTCGCCTGATCGAGCAATCGGGCTATCTCGGGATCGGCTTCCTGATGTTCCTCGAGACTTTGTTCCCGCCGATCCCGTCGGAAGTGATCATGCCGGTCGCCGGGGTCGCGGTCGGCAAGGGCAAGCTCAGTCTCATCGGCACGATTGCTTCGGGCACTGCGGGTGCGATGCTCGGCAACATCATCTGGTACCTCGCCGCGCGCGCCCTCGGTCACGGCCGCCTCGAGCCGTTCGTCCGCCGCTACGGCAAGTGGATCACGATCAGCTGGCGCGACGTCGAGCGCGCTCACCACTGGTTCGACCGCCACGGGATCGTGTTTGTCATGACCGGTCGAATCGTCCCGACGATCCGCTCGCTGGTCTCGATCCCCGCGGGGCTGCTCGACATGCGCTTCCGCAATTTCGTCATCGCCTCGACAATTGGGACCGCGGTCTGGACGACCTTCCTCACCATGGTCGGGGTCAAGCTCCAGGAGGAGTTCGCGTCCATCGACCAGGTCTTGGGGCCAATCTCGACCGGGATCCTGGTCCTGATCCTGCTCGTCTATCTGGTCCGCCTCGCCATGCACAAAGGCGAGGACTGAGGCCCGGTCAGGCGCGCGGGTGCGCGTGCCGATAGACGTCGAGCAGCCGCGCAGCATCGACCTTGGTGTAGATTTGGGTCGAGGACAGGCTCGAATGGCCGAGCAGTTCCTGGAGCGAGCGCAAATCGGCCCCGCGCGCCAGCAAATGGGTCGCGAAGCTGTGGCGAAGCGCGTGCGGGGTCAACGTGTCCGGCAGGCCGAGCCTGCGGCGGGCGGCAGCAACCACGCGGCGCACGATATCCGGGTTGAGCGGGCCACCGCGAGCGCCCCGGAACAAGGGGCTACCGGCCGCGGTCGGATAAGGGCACTGGCGGACATAGTCGGCGATCGCCTCGCGCACCGCATCGACGACCGGGACAATCCGGGTCTTGGCGCGCTTCCCGCTGACGCGGAGTGTCGTCCCGACCGGGACCGCCGAGCCGTCGAGCGCCAGCGCCTCGGCCACCCGAAGCCCGGCCCCGTAAAGCAGAAGCAGGATCGCGAGGTCGCGGGCTCCGATCCACGGCGCGCTGGCGGCGTCTGCGGCATTGTCGGCGAGCTCCATCGCTTCCTCGGGCGCGGCCGGGCGCGGCAGGGTCCGCGGGCGCCTTGGGGCCCGGGTCCGGGCAAGCGCGGCGGTCTCGCCCTGCTGCTCGGCGGCATAGGTCAGGAAAGCGCGGACCGCCGACAATTCGCGAGCGGCCGAGGATGCGCCGAGCCCGTCGTTGCGACGCGCGGCGAGGAAGGCGCGAAGGTCGGACGCGGGAACGCCAAGCAGCGCGCGGGTATCGATTGCGGATCCCCGATGGCGCCCAAGGAAGGACAGGAACCGATGGGCGGTCGAGCGATAGGCCCGGACCGTGTGGGGCGAGCGGCGGCGGTCATGTTCGAGATAAGCGCCCCAGCGCGCGGCGAGCGCGCGGGCGGGATGATCGTCTAGCTGGTCGCCTGGGTCCGCCACCGCCCGATCATAGCCGCAAGGCTCTGGCCAAGGAACCGCAGCAATTCGCTTCCGCCAAACTCGTCGAGGCCGGGCGAGCAGTCCTGGCCGAGCAAGAGCAAGCCACAAGGGTGCGAGGAGCCGGAATCAAGTCGAACCAGCGCCTCGGCGCGGATGCTTGCACAACCGGGCCCGAACAACGGATGGCCGCGCTCGACGTCGCGCACCACGACGGGGGGAAGACCGGCGAGCGAGCGCCGCAGGATCGCCGGATCGAGCGGCGAGCGGCCCTTGTCGGTAGCGAGAGAGGCGCCGCGCCCGCCGACAAGGGCGAGCGCGCAATGATCGATGCCGAGAATTGGCGGCCATGCCCCGACCACGATCTGCGCAAGCTGGTTGAGATCGCTTGCGCTCATGGCCTCGAGGACGGCGTGATGGACGCTGGCGACTGCTCCGCGGTGGCCCCGTGCGAACGCGATCAGGTCCTCGCGGTCCTCCTCCGCGGCGCCGAGCCGGGCGCGCAGCTGCGCCACGACTTGCTCATCGATCGAATGGACCTGCCCCATTCCGCAGGGTGTAGCGCGAAGGGGTTAAAAACCCGCTTCCACCGACCGGCGCGCGGGCTTCAGACAAAACGAAGGCGGCGGCGCCTTTCGACGCCGCCGCCCAGTTTACGCGATCTTCGTGTTACGCCGCGGCCAGTTCGGTCGAGACGTCGGTGAAGGTCGACGTAAGTTCGGTACCAATGCCGCGCATCGCGGTGATCGCCGCAACGGCAATGAGGGCCGCAATCAGGCCATACTCGATGGCGGTGGCGCCCTTGTTGTTCTTAATCAGCTTGAGAAACTTGCTCATGGTCTTCGCTCCTTGGTTCCAAGTCTTGGGGCTACGGCCCCGACCTGCGTTCCACGCGCAGGTTGACTTTGGATGTACCTCCCAAAGAGTTGACAAAGTCTTATTCCCGAAGGTTACCAAATAGTTAACCAGCAGGCGTCCCGGAACCGGACAGTCAAGCGATCTTCTGGCCGGTGGCCTCCCAATCCTTGAGGAAGCTGGCGAGCCCCGCGTCGGTCAGCGGGTGCTTGAACAATTGCCAGATCACGGCCGGCGGCGCGGTCACGATATCGGCGCCGATTTTCGCCGAATCCAGGATGTGGATCGGGTTGCGGACGCTGGCGACCAGGATTTCGGTCGCGAAGTCGTAATTGTCGTAGATCAGGCGAATGTCGGCGATCAGCTCCATCCCGCTTTGGCCGATATCGTCAAGTCGCCCGACGAACGGGGAGATGAAGCTTGCCCCGGCCTTGGCCGCGAGCAAAGCCTGGTTGGCCGAGAAGCACAAAGTGACGTTGACGACCGCCCCCTCGTCCGACAGCGCCTTGCAGGTTTTCAGCCCGTCGGGGGTCAGTGGGACCTTGACCGCAATATTGTCGGCGATCTTCCTGAGGCGCTCGGCCTCCTTCATCATTGCCTTATACTCGGTCGCGACGACCTCGGCCGAGACTGGGCCCTTCACCAGGCCGGCGATTTCCTTCACCACTTCGATGAAATCGCGCCCGCTCTTCTTGACCAGCGACGGGTTGGTGGTCACGCCATCGAGCAGCCCGGTGGCGGCAAGCTCGCGGATTTCGGCGGTGTCGGCAGTGTCGCAGAAGAATTTCATCGGCTGGTGGCTCGTTCGGCTTGTCGTGGCGGAACAAAGCCAATAGCCGGTCGAGCCTGACGCGTCATCCGTTTCGAAAGGGCCAGGTGATGACCGACCATGTGCAGGTGACCCGCGACGGCCCAGTCCTGGGAATCGTCCTCAACCGCCCCGAGCGGCGCAACGCGATTACCGTCGCGATGTATGCAACTCTGGCCGATGCGGTCCGCTCGGCCGCCGGCGATCCCGGCATCCGCCTGATCACCATCCGCGGCGAGGGCGCCGACTTTACCGCCGGCAATGACCTCATGGACTTCTTGTCGGAAGCCCGCCCGGACGCGATCGACGAGCTTCCGGTCGGCCGCTTCCTCATGGCTCTGGCTGAGAACGAGGTCCCGCTGGTCGCCGCGGTCCAGGGAAATGCCATCGGCATCGGTACGACGCTGCTGCTTCATTGCGACCTCGTCCTTGCCGATTCCGAGGCGCGGTTCAAAATGCCGTTCGTCGAGCTTGGCCTGGTGCCCGAGGCGGCGAGCTCGCTGATCCTGCCGCGGTTGTCGGGCCGCCGTGCGGCTGCGCGGATGCTTCTGCTCGGCGAGAGCTTTGGTGCGACTCAAGCGAAAGACTGGGGGATCGTCAGTCATGTCGTGCCGTCTGGCGGCCTCGAGGAGACCCTCGGCGGGGTGGTGGCAACCTTGCTGTCCCGCCCGCCAGAGGCGCTTCGTCTGACCCAGCGGCTGCTTCGCGCCGCCGACCGCGAGGCGGTGGGCGAACGGATCGCGGTCGAGGGTCGTCACTTCGGCGAGCGGCTCCAGTCCGAGGAGATCAAGCAGGCGATCGCGGCCTTCTTCGCCGCGCGCTCAGGCGCCGCGGCTTAGGCCGAAACCCACACCCGCTTCGACCGGCTGACGGTGATCGTCGGCCCGGGCAGGAAGATCAGGTTGGTGTCCTGGCTGTAGCTCACCTGGATATCGAGATAGTTTGCGCCGTCGGCGGTCCCGGCAACGGGGGCGTCGATGGTGAAGCTGCCCGGCCCGATCCCGTAAACCTCGTCCGAGATCCGGTTGCGGATCTGGGAAGCGGTCGGTTGCGGATAGAGCGTCGCATAGCGCGCGCCTTCGCCGAGACCGTGCTGGATGCCGGACATCGCCCGGAACACCAGGCCGGCCTGAAAGACCATCCACAAGAGCTCGAGCAGGATCGGGATTGCGAGCGCCATCTCGACCGCGGCCGCGCCCTTCGAATCGCGAGCGATTGCAAATTTGCGGATCATAGGATGCGAACTCCCGCGTTGGCTTCCAGATGATAGGTGCCGTCGCCGTTGATCCCGCCAAAGTGGCGCGCGAACATCGGCTCGTATTTGTCGATCACCTTGACCGAGATCCATTGGCTGCTCTGCTGGTCCTCGGGACATTCCTCGGCCTCGGTCACGACTCCGTCGCATTCCAGACGATAGGTGACGGTGACATTGTCGAGCGGCACATCGGCCTGATCGGCAGCCTCGGCAGCGAGCGTATTCTCGATCGTGTCCGAAGCGCTGGTGTTCATGATCTTCTCGATCGAGCGCTGCGCCGCCTGCTCGATCTTGAGCTTCTTGCTGAAGCCGTTCGACATGTCGACGATGCCGACCGTCAGAAGCGCGATCATGGGGGAGACGATGGCGAGCTCCACGACCACGCCGCCGCGGTCATCGCGGCGCAGGGACTTGAGTTTGCTGATCATGCGATGAGCCTCACTCGAAGCTGCGTGCTGACCACCGGCAAGCCGTAGGCGGCGCATTCGCTCGCCTTCTTGAACTTGTTGGTGGTGCCGCTGTTGCCGGAGAAGATCAGGCGCTTGGCGATGAACATCGTGCACACCGCGGCGGTGTTGCCGGTGCCGTTGTAGATCAGCTCCTGGTTGGGGAAATAGATCGATCCGTTGATCACCGACGAGCTGTTGCCGTTGATCTGGTTGTTGGCCGAGGATGAATCCTTGGCCCGGCGGTCCTGGAAGATCGCGATTCCTGCATAGGTTCCGGTGGTCGGCGCGGTCATATTGATCGTCGCCGATGCGTTAACCTTGAGCGATCCGATCGCGTCCGACGAGGGATTCGAATTGGTCAACACGATGGTGCAGGCGGTGCACGACAAAGCGCCCTGGATGAAAGCGTCGCCGCCGTTGATGTAATAGGTCCCCGGCGGAAGAGTGAGCGTCTTGCCCGAACCGACCGAGAGCGAGGAAAAGCAATTTGCCTTATTGCCGCTCGCGTCGACGGCATTTGCCAGGTCCGTGTTCTCGTCCAGCGCGGTGTTGACCCACTTATTGCCCTGGGTCTTGCCCGCGCACTTCATATCCGACGGCGACGGGTTGATGTCTTCGAACGGGTCGCCAATCTCCGGCGAATAGGGGTGATAGGAATTGACGTCCCAGCTGTCCGACATCTGAATCGCTCCGACCGCGCCCATCGATGGTGCGCCGACGAATGGGTTGCCGTTCTTGTCGATCGACTGGTTGGTCGATTGCGAGTTGCTGAACAGGCTGCAATCGGACGACACGCCCGCATTGCCGGCGATGATGATTCCGGATTTGCTGGCACGCTTTTCCAGCCCGAGCATGCAGATTTCCATCTCACTGGTCACCGCCGCCGCGGTCGCCGCGGCCTCGATCGTCGGCGCGGCCTCCATGAAGATGCCGCTGAAGGCGAGCCGTTTCTTGACCGCGAGCTCGACCTTCACCTGGTTGGTGCCGTTGGCGTCGTCGCCGGGGAAGGTGACGATCGGATAGCCGCCCTGAAGAGCCATTCCGGTATGCTGGTTGAAGCCGAGGTCCTTGTTGACGGCAGCCGGCACCTGACCGGTGCCGCCGTCGTTCTGGACCCGGTCATAGACCCCGGCGATCGCGGCCGAATTGGCCGCGCGCTGAAGCTGGCGCTTCCAAAGCGCCCACTGGATGGTGTCGGTCGCAAGCCCCGCCGATCCGATCAGCACCGGAAGAAATGCGGTGGCAATGACAATGGCGTTGCCGCGCTTGTCCTTCCACAGCCTTCTGAACCAATTGATCATCGCGCTGTTGCCCTTTTTGTTCGGATTCGCTCTCGGCCCTAACCCGGACAAGGTGAGTGAAGCGTTGAAGCGAATGGTTAATTCAAGCGCCGCGGTCGGCACTGACCCAGAAGGGGACAGTCGCTTGAACTGCGCTGTCTTAGGTCTATAATACACTCGATGCATTGACCCTTGGGCGCGGAGCCGCGACACTTGAGGTCCCTAAAAGGAAGACGATTATGGCGAGCGAGAAGGCGGTGAAGACCAAGGACGCGACGACCAAGCTCAAGCTCGAGCCCCCCGCGGCGCTTCAGCCGGTCGCGCCCGCCGACACCGCCGGCCTAGTGCCCCTGAAAAGCGAAGAAAAAAGCGCGCTCGAGACCAAGGTCGCCCAATTTGTCGACGAGCTTGCCGCGCTCGACTCGAACAGTCCGGAGTTCGGCAAGAAGGTCGATGCGTTGACCGCCATGGGGCGCAAGGAAATCGCCGAGGCCGCCGGCGCGTCGAACCGCTTCCTCGACCGCCCGGTCAAGGCGATCGACGCCGACACCGGGATCGGCGCCGATTTGACCGAGCTCCGACGGACCGTCGAATCATTGGACCCCAAGGAAGCCGGCAAGGGCATGACCACCCGCAAGTTCCTCGGGATCATCCCGTTCGGGAATCGGGTGAACCGCTATTTCGACAAGTACCGCAGCTCGCAGACTCACATCAGCGCGATCCTCCACCGGCTTGCCAACGGCAAGGACGAGCTGCTGATGGACAATGCCGCGATCGACACCGAGCGGTCGGGCCTGTGGAAGACGATGCACAAGCTCGAGCAAATGATCCACATCTCCAAGAGCCTCGATTCCCACCTCGAGGCCAAGGCGTCCGAGCTCGATTCAACCGATCCGGCCAAGGCCAAGGCAATCCGCGAGAGCGCGCTCTTCTATACACGCCAGCGGACCACCGATTTGCTCACCCAGATGGCGGTGACGGTCCAGGGTTATCTCGCGCTCGACCTCGTGAAGAAGAACAATGTCGAGCTGGTGAAGGGCGTCGACCGCGCTTCGACCACCACGGTTTCGGCGCTTCGCACCGCGGTCACCGTCGCCTCGGCCATGTCCAACCAGCGCCTGGTGCTCGAGCAGATCGGGGCGTTGAACACCACCACCGCGGGCATGATCGACACCACCGGGGAGCTGCTCAAGACCCAGTCGGGCGCGATCCACGAGCAGGCGGCGAGCTCGACCATCCCGCTCGAGACCCTCCAGCGCGCGTTCCAGAACATCTACGACACGATGGACCAGATCGACGCGTTCAAGCTCGCCGCGCTCGCCAACATGAAGCAGACCGTCGACACGCTCGGTAAGGAAGTCGAGAAATCGAAGGGCTATATCGCGCGCGCCGAGGGCGTCGCTCAGGGCAAGCTCGAAAACCAAAGCTCGCCGTTCGAGGCGCTCGAGGCGAAGTGAGGACCAGGTGACCGGCGACGAGATCGGACGGCTGTTCGCCGAAGCCGAGCAGCGCTTCGACCGCGCCGCGGCCGATGCCGCGAAGACCGACCAGGCGATCGCCCGGGCCGACACTGTGATGACCCGCGCCGCGCAGCGCTCGAGCGCCGAGCGCGCCGCCGCCGAACGCGAGCGCCGCCGCCTCAATGCCGGGCTCGGGCGGACGGTGAAGCGGATCGCTGCGGTGGTCGTGGCACTGTGGGCGGCGACCATCATCTTCGGTCTGTTCCGCCCGATCGGCCTGTTCGGCCTATTGGGCGTGATCGCGATCGGGACCCTCCTGGTACTGCTGACGGCGGGCTCGTCGCGCCGAAGCCGCCCGCCTCCGAGCTTTTCGGCGGACCTTCCGGCGGGCCAATTGGCGGACCGGCTCGATTCCTACCTCTACCGCGCGCGGCCCGCGCTCCCGCCGCCCGCGCAAAGCGAGATTGATGGGATGCTCGCCACTCTGCCCGCGCTTCGCCCAACGCTGGAGCGCGCCGGAGCGCTCGATCCCGCGCTGGGCGACGCCCGGCGGCTGATCGGAACCCATCTCCCCGGCCTGATCGACCGCTATCTCGCGGTTCCGCCCGCCTTCCGCTCGCGCCGCGAGGGTGACGAGCCCAGCGTCGACGACCGGCTGGTCGAGGCGCTCCGGGCGGGCCGCGGGGCGCTCGACGATATCGGCGAGCGGCTCGCCCGCGACCAGGTCGCCGCGTTCGAGACCCAGGGCCGGTTCATCGAGAACCGCTATCGCGACGAGCCCGTCGATCGCTGAATTGCGATTTGCCCGTTGCGGGCAAAACCGCATCGGTGCAGTGATAGACGATCAGCGGCGTAACGGGGGGCCGACGCGGTGCTCGAACTTCGCAAACAGGTCTATCGCCAGCTCGAACCGACGGCGTGGCGCAGGAAGGGCCTGTCGCCGGTCAACCATTTCCTCGTCTATCTGATCATCATCGCCGTGATCGAGGCGGTGCTGGATACCGAGCCCGTCGTGTCCTCGGGCCGCGAGCTGCTGCTCAACAATATCGAGTTCGGCCTCGGGCTCATCTTCCTGGTCGAATATGTCGGGCGCGCGTGGGTCGCGGTCGAAAACCCCCGCTTCGCCAAATATCGCTACCCGCGGCTGCGTTACCTCGTCACGCCCATGGCGATCATCGACCTTCTCGCAATCCTGCCCGCGCTGTTCGCCTTTGGCGGCGCGTCGAGCCTGGTGCTGCGCTTCTTCCGGGTGATGCGCATGCTGCGGCTGGCCAAGCTCGGGCGTACGTCCAAGGCGTTCAAGCTGCTGCGCGCGGCGTTCGTTCAAAAGCGCCACGAATTCGCGCTGATCCTCGGCATGCTGATGGTGACGATCCTCATCGCCGGTTCCTTGCTCTATTTTGCCGAGGGCGAGGCCCAGCCCGACAAGTTCGGTAGCATCCCGCGCGCGATGTGGTGGGCGATCGTGACCCTGACGACGGTCGGCTATGGCGACGCCTTCCCGATCACGCCGCTGGGCAAGTTCCTCGCCGGCGGGATCGCGATCATGGGGGTGATGCTGATCGCCCTTCCGACCGGCCTGTTCGCGGCCAGCTTCACCGAGGCGATGGAAAGGGAGCGTGATGAGGATGAAGCCGAAGAGGCGGCCAAAGCCTGAGCGGCGCGATTTGCGCTCCCCGTTGCGCGCGAACGCAGCCGGGACCATGATAGGGCGGGACTGAAGTCGCGGGAGCGAAAGGGGAAAAATGGAGCTGGCACTCGCCAGTGACGACAAGCCCAAGGGCTGGCGCTTCCGCCTTCCGCCGGCGGTCCCGCCGTTCAACACGCGCGTCCACCGGATTTTTTCGATCTTCTGGACCCTCGCCTTCCTGCTCGCGCTGATCGGCCCCGCGGCCGGCATTTACCTGCGCTACACCGCCCCGACCAACAATTCGCAGCTTTTGCTGGGAAGCCGGGCGGGCTTCGCGGTCAGCCCGCGCGACGCCACGCTCATTCGCTTCACCGTCGGCAATACGGCCAAGGAGGCCGGGATCAAGCGCGGCGACCGGATCGTCGCCGTCTATGGCCTGCCGCTGCCGCGAACCATGCCGATCAACGCCGAGGCGATGGACGAGAACGCCGACAATCCCGCCTATATCGCGATGGACAATCTGCTGTTCGGGACCGACGAGGCCGAGGTTCCGCTGACCATCCGCAACAGCGACGGCGAGGTACGCGAGGTCACCGTCACGACCAGCGAGAAGCATATTGACGACGGCGCGGCCTCGATCGGCATTTCCCCGACGCTGCTGAGCTTCATCGACGTCCTTCCCGTCCTTTCCTACCCGTTCCTGCTGTGGGCGGCTTGGATCCTCCACCGCCGCAACGCCCGCGACGCGGTCAGCTCGATCCTCTCGCTGGCGGTGCTGATGAACATCGGCGCCGAGCAGCCGAGCTCGACCTTCCTCGCCCATATCGGGGTCCCGCGCGAGCTCAACGTCGCTTTGTTCGACCTCGGCAACATCCTGCTCCTCACCGGGATCCTCTTGTTCCCGCACGGGAAACTGTCGTGGCGGCTGGTCGCCCTGATGTGCGCGCTTCCGATCCTGATGTTCCTCCAGGGGACGATCTACCAGGCGGTATTCGTCAGCTTCATGGTCGTCGCAGTGCTGATGCTCTTGCGCTGCATGCGCGCGACTCCGTCGAGCGATCTGCGCCAGCAGATCCGCTGGGCGCTGTTCGGCTTCACCGGCTACGCCTTGTTCCGCGCGCTCTCGATCGCCAGCGATTTCTTCAAATGGTCGACCAACAGCTTCGGCAACCAGCTTCTGGTCGAGATGCTGGCCGGAGTCGCGCTGGCGCTCGCGGTCCTGGTGCTCCAGCTCGGCCTGCTCATCGCGCTGCTGCGCTACCGCCTCTACGACGCCGAAGCGATCATCAGCAAAACCGCCAGCATCGCGATTGTCACGGTGCTGCTGGGCGCCGGTTTCGCCGGGGTGATGGAAGGCATCATCACCCAGATGCAGAACATCTATCCCGACAGCCAGACCCCCGCGGCGATGGTCGGCGCGATGGTCGCCGTGATGTTGATCCAACCGCTCCATAGCAAGGTCAATGCGTGGGCGGAGAAGCGCTTCCACAAGAATTTGCTCGAGCTGAAGAACGGCCTGCCCGAGGCGATGCGCGACCTTCGCGACGTCACCAGCTTCGAGGATTTCATCGACGAGGTTCTCGGCCGGGTCGCCGAGGGCGTGCTCGCGCATCGGGTCGCCTTCGTGCTCGGGCGCGAGGTCAAGCAGCAGGTCGGGGTGACCCGCGGTGAGGTGCTGCGCTGGCTCGCCGCCTTCCAGCCGCCCGAGGACCATGACAAGATCGAGTGCCAGACCGATGATCCGCTGTTCCCGCTGCGGGTCCGGGTCGAGGACGGAAGCGGCGCGCTGGTCGGCTGGCTGCTGATCGGGCCGCGCCCCGACGGCAGCATCGCCGGCAAGGACGAGCGCGAGGCGTTGGAGAATATCGTCGTGCCGCTCGCCCGCTCGCTTCGGATCGTGCTGAGCCGCGAGCGCGAGAAGAAGGAGATGCTCGACCTGCTCGAGTCGCACCGCCAGCGGATCGAGCGGATCGAGCTCGCGCTCGGGGTCTAGCGTTCCGCCCGCGGAACGGCCTCGTTGACCCCTCATCAAACGAAATCTATTTTAAGCTTCTTCTCTATGGGGGTTTGAGACCATGAAGCGTGCCTTGGTGATTGCCGGGCTGGTTGCGTGTGCGCCTGTCGCGGTCGCTCTGAGTTCATCCGGTTGGGCGCAGTCTGCGCCAGCCGCGCCGGCCGATAAATGCGCGCAGGACACGCCGCAGAAAAAAGCCAAAAGGTCGATGTTCGGCGGGATGCTGGGAAGCATCGCCGACAGTGCGCTCGGCCGCGCCGGTATCTCGACCAGCGTGGTCGGAGTGAACATCCCGGTCGGTTCGCTCTTGTCCGACGCGATCATCAACCTCCTCGACTGCAAGGAGCAGCAGCAGGCCGCCAAGGCGACCGACGACGCCATCCGCGGTGGAGTTGGGACCGAGGTCGAGTGGAAGAGCGAGACTCGCGCCAACGTCTCGGGCAAATCCAAGGTCACCGGGCAGGAGGCACTCGCCGACGGAAGCCAGTGCGTCACGGTCAACGACGTCGTGATCGTCGACGGCGAGGAGACGACGGTGCCCAAGCGGATGTGCCGCCGCCCTGGCGCCAGCGGCTACGCGCGGGTCTGACCCGAACGTGACCCGGCCGTCCCGTCTTGCGCTCGCGCTGGCCGCTGTGCCCGCGCTCGCCGGGGCGCAGGCGCTCGATCCCGCCAACCCGACCTGTCCGAAGACGCTCAACTGGTCGACCTATCCGGTGATGAAGTTCACCTTCGACGACTTCGAATGGCTCGCGGATCCTCCGCGCCGAAGGGCAGATCGACGAGGACGTCGCCCTGCGGCTCGAGCAGGCGCTCAACGAAAATGCACCGATTGACGAAATCTGGTTTCGCTCCTCGGGCGGCGACGCGCGCGCCGGCAACGATGCGGGCAAGCTCATCCGCAAGCATGGGATCCCGACCCGCATCCCGGCCGGCTGGGCGTGCTTCTCGGCCTGTAATTTCATGTTCATGGGCGGACCGGTACGGTTCGTCGAGGACGGCGGGCTGTTCGTCGTCCACATGTTCACCCATGTCGGAGACAAGGAAGCCGTCCGGTCCGAGCTTGCAAAAGGGACGGATCAGGCGATTGGGTTGATCGGCGAGGTCGAGCAGGACTCGGCTTTGCTCGCAAGTGAGGATAATGACTTTCTGATCCGCATGGGTGTATCGCGCAAGCTGCTGACCGAAGTGATGTATCAGCAGAAAGCGGTAGGTGACGATTTAGGAGACCGCTCGACTCGGCGTTGCCTGACTCTCGCCGAGGCGAAGAAATATAATGTTGCGAACGCACAGTAAGGAGCGTGGAACAATGCGAACGAAGCTGATGCTATGGGGCACGGCAGCGATTCTGGCCTTCGGGTCCACCGCTGCGATGGCGAGCGTCGTTGTCGTCAAGTCCCTCGGGCCCTCCGCCAAGGCATATCCGCCAGGCCGGACCCTTTCCGAAAGCGCCAAGATCACCCTCCAGGGCGGCGACGTCGTCACCCTGCTGGGCCCGGGCAGCGCCAAGACCTTGCGCGGTCCCGGCAATTTCGACGCACGGCAGGTCGCCGTGGCGTCCTCGTCCGCCCGGCGCGGGCGGTTCGGGGCGCTGCGCGCGTCCGAGGTCGCCAAGAACCCGAGCATTTGGGACATTGACGTGTCGCAGAGCGGAAAGGTGTGCGTTTCGAGCAAGACCAAGCTGCAGGTGTGGCGTCCGGTCAGCAGCGAGGCGGTCACCGTCCAGATCCGCAAGCCCGACGGCAAGGTCGAGCCGCTGACCTGGGCTTCTGGAAGCGCGATCGCCGAATGGCCGACCGGCCTGGCGATCCAGTCGGGCGAGAAATATCAGGTCGCCTGGCCCGGATCCGGAGACAAGAGCAGCCTCGAGTTCATCGCTGTGGACGCGCCGGCGGACATTGTTGGAACCGCGCAGGTTCTGATTGCCAATGGCTGCAACAACCAGCTTGACCTGCTCGTCGCGGGCGCTGGTAAGACCAAGAAATAGACTAGCCGGTAATTCCGGACTGTCGGAGCTTGAGGGCCTCGGGATCGGCGATCCCGAGGCCTTCTAGTATCTCAGCGGTGTGCTCGCCCAGGGCGGGCGGGGGAAGGTCGCTGTCGGCCCGCTGGCCGTCGAGGCGGATCGGCGATCCCACCATGGGTACGCCGGCGAGGGTCAGCACGACCCGGCGATGCTCGGCCTGGACGTCGGCCAGCGCCTGGGTGATGCGATTGATCGGCCCGGCCGGGATTCCCGCCTCCTCGAGACGCTCGAGCCAATCGGCAGCGGGCCGGGTGGCGATCACCGCGGCGATTGCCTCGACCAGCTCCGTTCGATTGGCCACCCTGGCGCCGTTGTTGGCGAAGCGCGGGTCGCGAACCCATTCGGGATTCCCGCAAATCTCCGCCAGCCGGGCGAACTGGCGGTCGTTGCCGACGGCGATGATGATGGGCTGATCGGCGGCGTCGAACGGCTGATAGGGCACGATATTGGGATGCGTGTTGCCCTGCCGGATCGGGTCCTTGCCGCTGACCAGCGCGTTGCTGGCCTGGTTCGCAAGCATTGCCAGTTGGGTATCGAACAGCGCCATGTCGACATGCGCGCCCTCCCCGCCTTGCGAGCGGCGGTAGAGCGCGGCGAGGATCGCAATCGTCGTGTAGAGGCCGGTGAACAGGTCCGCGACCGCGACTCCGACCCGCATCGGCCCGCCCCCGGGCTCCCCATCGGGAAGGCCGGTGACGCTCATCAGGCCGCCCATTCCCTGGATGATGAAATCATAGCCGGCGCGGTCGGCATAAGGCCCGTCCTGGCCGAAGCCGGTGATCGAGGCGTAGATCAGCCGCGGGTTGGCTTTGCGCAGGCTGGCAGCGTCGAGCCCGAAGCGGGCGAGCCCGCCGACCTTGAAATTCTCGACCAATACGTCGGCGTCGGCGGCGAGCCGGCGGACCAGATCGGCGCCTTCGGGCTTCGAAAAGTCGATCGCGGCGGACTTCTTGCCGCGGTTGCAGCTCAAAAAATAGGCCGCGACCCTGCGCTCGCCCTCGCCGTGCCACGGCGGGCCCCAGTGGCGGGTGTCGTCGCCGGCGCCGGGCCGCTCGACCTTGACGACCTCGGCGCCGAGATCGGCGAGCAATTGGGTGCACCACGGGCCGGCGAGGACCCGGCTGAGGTCGAGGACCTTGAGCCCGGCGAGCGGAGTCACCGCCGGCGCTTCCAGAACCGCCGGTCGGCGAGGATCGCCTTGGCCGCATTGTGGCCCGGCGCCCCGGTGACGCCGCCGCCGGGATGGGCGCCCGAGCCGCACAGATAGAGGCCCTTCAATGGCATCCGGTAATCCGCCGCGCCGATCATCGGCCGGGCGCTGAACAATTGGTCGAGCCCCATCTTGCCGTGAAAGATGTCGCCGCCGATGAGGCCGAAGCGGCGCTCGAGGTCGAGCGGCGAGTGGATCTGGCGGCCAAGCACCGAGGCGGCGAAGCCGGGCGCGTGGCTGTCGACCAAGGCGATGATCGAATCCGCCGCTTTCTCGCGCTCCTCATCCCAGCTCCGCCCCGGTCCGAGGTCGAAGCGGAAATGCTGGCAGAACAGGCTCGCGACGTGGCGGCCCTTGGGCGCGAGCGATGAATCGAGGGTCGAGGGAATCAGCATTTCGACGACGGGCTTTGGCGACCAGCCGCTGTTCATCGCGTCGAGCCAGGCCTGGTGCATGTAATCGAGGCTCGGCGCCATGATGATCCCGGCGGTCAAATGATTGCCCTTCTTGGGCAGCACCGTGAACCTGGGAAGCTCCGACAGCGCGACGTTCATGCGAAAGGTCGCGCTCTCGCATTTCCAGCCGTGCATCCGCGCCGCGACATCGGAATCGACCGATCCATCCGGGATCAGCCGGTCGAACAGCAATTTCGGGTTGACCCCGGCGACGACGATCGGCGCGTTCCACGCCTTGCCGCCGGCGACCACGCCGGTCGCGCGGTTACGCTTGCCGCCGCGGTCGACGATCACCTCCTCGACCGGATGCTTGAGCAGGATGTCGACCCCGGCCTCGCGGCAGGCCCGCGCCATCGCCTGGGTGATCGCGCCCATCCCGCCGATCGCATGGCCCCAGGCGCCGGGAACGCCGGCGGCCTCGCCGAACAGATGGTGGAGCAGGACATAGGCCGTTCCCGCCGATTGCGGCGAGGCGAAATTTCCGACCACCCCGTCGAACCCGAACAGGGCCTTGGTGAGGTCGCCCTCGAAATGGCGGTCGAGAATGTCCGCCTCGCTGCGCACCGCAAAGTCGTAAACGATCCGGGTCTCGGCAACCGACAGCCCAGCCATGTCCTTGCCCAGGCTCAGCAATTTGGGGATCGCGCTGGCCCGAGACCCGACGTTGGGGGGAGCCCGCAGTAGCCATTTCTTGAGCAGGCGGACGACCGTGTCGAGCTCGGCGAGATAGCGGTCGTAGGCCTCGGCGTCGGGCTTGTGGTGGCGGGCGATCTCCTTGCGCGTGAGCCCGCCGCGACCGGCAAGCAGATAATCGCCGTCGCCGGGAAGGAAATTGTCGGTCTTGCGCAGGACCACCTTGAGCCCGTGACGCTCAAGCTCGAGGTCGCGGATGACGGTCGGGTTGAGCAGGCTGACGGTATAGGCGGCGGCCGAGTTGCGAAATCCGGGCAGGAACTCGTCGGTTACCGCCGCCCCGCCGACGCTGTCCGAGGCTTCGAGGATCGCGACCTTGAGGCCCCTCCTCGCTAGGTAATAAGCGCAGGTCAGGCCATTGTGGCCCGCGCCGATGATCACCGCGTCGTGCAATTCCTTGACCCCGCCAATAAGATCGTCCCGCCCTAGCCGCGTCGAAACCGCGCGTGAAGGCATGTGCGGAGACCGTTGATCGACCGGACAAGCACTTGGTCGCAATTCGCTGGCTGTGGTCCGGCAATGACGCCAGCCCGCATCATTCCATTCTAAAGGAGCCAAAGGTGCGCCAGATTGCCTTGCTCATCGCACTTGCCGCCATCGCGCCGGTGACCGGCTCAGCGGTCGCCCAACAGGTCGCACAAGCCCCCGCCGAAGTCGACGGTCGCGTCGTTGCGGGCGAGGTTCGCCGCCTTCTGAACGAGCATTATGTACTGCCCGAGCTCCGCTCCAAGTTCGCGGTGGTGCTCGACAAGGGAATCGCCAGTGGCCGCTACGACGGCGCTCAGCCCGAGAAATTGGTCGAACTCATCAATGCGGACCTCGCCACTGTCACGCCGGACAAGCACCTCGGCCTGATGTACGACCCTGAACAGTCGAGGCAGCTCGCCGCCGGCCCACCCAATGCCGGTGCGGACGACGCCCCGCCGAGCGCCGAGGAGATCGCCGCGGCCGAGCGCCGCAACCACGGGATCATCCAGCTCAAGATCCTGCCGGGCAACATCCGCTATCTCGAAAGCGACGGCTTCGTCTGGGCGGGAGCAGACACCGAGCGCGCCTATGATGACGCGGTCCGCTTCCTCGCCGGCGGCGACGCAATCATCATCGACATGCGCAAGAACGGCGGCGGAAGCCCCGACGCGGTGCGCTATCTCACGAGCCACTTCACCAAGCCGAATACGCCACTGATGACCTTCTACATGGGCTCGCGCGGAACCGATAAGTCGGTCGCCCTGCCCGCGCTTCGAGCGCCCAGCCTCGCCGGCAAGCCGCTTTACGTGCTGACCGGCGGCGGAAGCGCAAGCGCGGCCGAGGAGTTCATCGGCCATGTCGCGGGCTACAAGCTCGGCGAGCTGGTCGGCGAGCGCACCGCCGGCGCGGGCTTTCGCAACGAATTCTTCGCTTTGCCCGGCGGGATGGTGATCAGCATCTCGGTCGGACAGGCGATCCTCGCCTCGACCGGCAAGGGCTGGGAATCGGTTGGATTTACCCCGACCACCGAGACGCCACTCGCCCAGGCCCTCGACGTCGCCCAGCTGCGCGCGCTGCGAAAGATTGCCGAGACCGCTCCCCCGGCGCGCAAGACGGCGCTCGAGGCGGCTGCGACTGTCCTTGCGGCGAAAATCAATCCGGTCACCCCGGCGCTACCGCTAGCCGCCTATGCCGGCACCTTCGGCCAGCGCAGCATTGCGATGGAAGGCGAGCGTCTGATCTTTCGCGGGTTGAGCGGCCACAAGTTCAACCTCGTGGCGCTTGGACCGAACGAGTTCACGCTCGAGGAAGACCCGGCGATGCGAATCCGTTTCGCGGTCAACGGCTCGGCTGCGACCGGGTTCGAGATGGTTCGCGGCGATGGCAGCCGAGTGACCGCGCCGCGCACGCAATAGCTAGCGCATCAGCACCAATTCCTCGGCCATGGTCGGGTGGAGCGCGAACGTCGCGTCGAAATCCGCTTTCTTGAGCTTCGCCTTGACCGCGATCGCCGCCGCCTGGAGGATCTCGGGAGCATCGGGCCCGATCATGTGGATCCCGACGACCTCGTCGGTCGCGGCGTCGACCACCAATTTGTAGAGCGAGCGCTCATTGCGGCCCGCCAGCACGTTCTTCATCGGTCGAAAGTCGGACGTGTAGGTGCGCACCGTGCCGAGCCGGTTGCGCGCCTCGCCCTCGGTCATGCCGACGCCGGCGAGCGGCGGGTGGCTGAACACGGCCGACGGGATGCTCGAATAATCGACTTGCCACGGATTGTTGCCGAACACGGTGTCGGCGAACGCATGGCCCTCGCGGATCGCCACCGGGGTCAGCTGGACCCGGTCGGTGACGTCGCCGATGGCGTAGATCGACGGAGCCGAGGTGCGGCTATCCGCGTCGACCTTGATCGCGCCGCGCTCGTTGAGCTCGACCCCGGCTTCCTTGAGACCCAGCTCCTCGACGTTGGGCACGCGCCCGGTTGCAAACAGCAAGGCGTCGGCCTCGAGGTCGTCGCAGCCGGTCATCGCCAGATGCAGGCCTTCGCCGCGCTTCTCGATCTGGTCGATTTGCGCGTTGAAGCGGAAATCCACGCCCTTCTTGACCGAAATCTGGATCAGCCGGTCGACGATTTGCTGGTCGTAGTGGCGGAGCAAAGTCTCGCTTCGGTTGACCAGCGTCACCTTGCTTCCGAACTCGAGGAAGATCCCGGCGAATTCGTTCGCGATATAGCCGCCGCCGACAATCACGATCCGCTCGGGCAGTTTTTCGAGGTGAAATACCTCGTTTGAGGTGATCGCATGCTCGATTCCGGGGATTTCGGGTAGCGCGGGGCGGGCACCGGTCGAGACGAGGATGGTCTTCGCCTCAATTTGCTTGCCGTTGGCGAGCCGAACCGAGTTCGCTCCGGTAATGACGGCGCGCTCGGGCAGAATCGTGACCTCGTGGCTGGTCAGGGTTTCTTTGTAAGCAGCTTCGAGCCGGGTGACCTCGGCGAGCACATTGTCGCGCAGCACCGGCCAGTCGAAGCGGCAGTTGGGGACGTCCCAGCCGAACATCGCGGCGTCGTTCAAATCCTCGGCGAAATGCGCGCCGTAGACGAGCAGCTTCTTGGGCACGCAGCCGCGGATGACGCAGGTCCCGCCGACCCGATATTCCTCGGCGATGGCGACTTTCGCGCCGTGCCCCGCCGCGATACGGGCGGCGCGAACCCCGCCCGATCCCGCTCCGATCACCATTAGGTCGTAGTCAGCCATGCTCAAACCTCCAGGCGAGCGCTTGTGGCGCTTGCCCAAAGCGATCTCCAATCACTTGATTGCATGGTTGCCATAGCCGCCGGTCAACGGGTCCGCGGTTCAAGGTAGACCGCCCTGCCGGCAAAGTCGGTGGTCAGGATGAAGTGCTGCAGGATCGACGTGCCGATATTGAGGTCACCGGCATTGTCGAGCGCATCAACCCCTGCCTCAACGCTCCGGAACGTCTTGCCGGCGACATCCAGCCGATCAATGAGGACGAGATCGCGCACCAGCTCGCCGCCGATCCCTCCGCCTCTCTCCTGCCCGGTCGGCTTGAGGCCGAGCTTGTCCGCCATGGCCTTGGAAATCATCACTTTGCTGCCGTTGCCGAGGTCGAAATCGGCCCGTGCCGCAACCCCGTTGATCGTGACCGGCACGGCCTCGATTCCGGCGTGTTTTTCGAGCTTGAGGGCTGTGCCAACAGCCTTGTCGTCGGGACTGAGGACCTCCCACGTCCCGCCGAGGATATCGATTCTGAGCCGCGCCGAATCGAACAGCTGACGGCCAAGGATCATCTGGGTCGGACGCTTGATCAACCGCCTCGACAATTCGCCGAGATCGATGATGACCAGTTCCTGTTCGCCAAGGTCGATCCCTCCAGCGACGATGTGCGGACCATAGACGAAGCGCGCGTCTTCCTTTCCGCCCGAGCCCTTGACCTCAATTTCTACGCCCGGCGGGAGGCCTGCGCGCCTGGCCAATGCGGGATCGATCAGGCTGACTTCCGCGCCGCTGTCGAGCAAGGCTTCCGTCGGCACGCCCTTGAGCGCCGCTTGAACGAAAATGCGGCCATTGTCGTAAATGAGCGGCTCGCTCCCCGCCTGAACCGTCAAGCCAATCAGCGCTAACCCCGCCAGCAATTTCATAACCCCGCCCTTTCGATCAGTGCGCGGGTCGAGGCGTCGAGCGCCTCCTCGTCCCCGCCCTCGGCGAGGCTGCGCGCGATCTGCTTGCCCAGTTCGACCCCGAATTGGTCGAACGGGTTGATCCCGAGAAGCGCCGCATTGGCGAATGTGCGATGCTCGTAGAAAGCGATCAGCGCCCCGAGCGTCCGCGGATCGAGCCGATCGAGCAGGATCGTCGCCGACGGGCGATTGCCGGGCTCGGAACGCTCGGGCTCGTCGCTCTTCCGACCGCGCATCAGCGCCGCCCCTTGGGCGAAGGCGTTGAGCAACAGCAGCCGATGGTGCTCGGGGTCCTGGTGGTCGGCCCCCGCGGTGACCGCGACGAACTCGACCGGGACAAGCACGGTGCCCTGGTGGAGGAGCTGGAAGACGGCATGCTGAGCGTCCGTGCCGGTTCCGCCCCAGGTCACCGGCGCGGTTGGATGCGCGACCGGCTTGCCCGCCGACGTCACGCTCTTGCCGTTCGATTCCATCTCGAGCTGCTGGAGATAGGGCATCAGCAGCCTGAGCCGCTCGTCGTAGGCGAACACCGCCCGGGTCTGGCAGCCCTCTTCCTCGACGTAGAGCCGGTCGGCGAAGGCGGCGATCAGCGGCGCGTTGGCGGTCGGCTCGGCGAAGCGGAAATGGCGGTCCATCTCGCCCGCGCCCTCGAGCAATTCCTCGAACGCGGTCCAGCCGAGCGCCAAGGCAGCGGTGAAGCCGACCGCGCTCCACAGCGAGTAACGGCCCCCGACGCCTTCGTCGAATACGAGGATGCGGCTGTCGTCGATCCCGGCCTCGACCGCTTTCTCGGGCGCGGCGGTCACTGCGATGACCCGCCCCTCGGGGTCCTCGACCCCGCCCTCGCGGAGCCAGTCGAGCGCGGCCTGGAGGTTGAGCAGGGTCTCGCTGGTGGTGAAGGTCTTTGACACCGCGACGACCAAAGTCGTGGCGGGGTCGAGGCCGCGGGTCGAATCCTCGAAAGCAAGACCGTCGACGTTGGACAGGAAGCGCGCCGTATATTGGCCGTCGTGGCGGCCCAGCGCATCGACCAGAAGCGCGGGCCCAAGGAAGGACCCGCCGATCCCGATGTGCAGGATGGCGGTGACCGGGCCGAACACGCCGGCCTCGACCGCATCGACCAGGGCGCGGGTACGCAAGCGCCGCTTCATCGCCAGGTCGACCGCTTCCGCAGAGCCGGTGCCGCGCTCGGCGACGTGCGTGGCGGCCCGCCCTTCGCTCTGATTGACCACCGCGCCCGAAAACAGCGCGTCGCGGGCCGCTTCGAGCCCGGATTTGCCGCCGCGCTCGATCATCCGCGCGATCCAGGCCTGGTCGAGGTGCGTCTTCGACCAATCGAAGTGAATCCCGGCAACGTCGAGGCTGAGCTTCGACAACCGGTCAGGCTCGGCCGCGAACAGTGAATCGAGCGAGCGAAGGTCTGGACCTTTTGCCATCGCCATCGCCTTAATGCGCGACCGGGCAAAAGCCAGTCCCGCTTGACTTCGCGGCCGCTATGAAAAGAAGCGAGAGGATGAAATCGCCGCGCAAACCCGCCGCAAGACGCAAAGCCAAAGCCGAGCGCAGCGAAACCGCAAGCTTTCTCCGCTTCCTGCTCATCCTCGCCGTCGTCGCCTGGACGATCCGAAGCCTGATCGTGGCCCCGTTCAGCATCCCGTCGGGCTCGATGCTCCCGACGCTCTATGTCGGCGACTATCTGATGGTCGCCAAATGGCCCTATGGCTATTCGCGCTACAGCTTCCCGTTCCAGATTCCGCCGATCGCGGGGCGCCTGTTCGGTGAGCTTCCCAAGCGCGGCGACGTAGTCGTCTTCCGCCACCCGCGCGACGATACCGACCTCATCAAGCGCGTGATCGCGCTCCCCGGCGACACCGTCGAGGTGCGCCGAGGCGCGGTCATCCTCAACGGCAAGGCGCTGAAGCGTGACCGGCCGCGGCGCTATTCGCTTCCGATCAGCCCCAATTCGCGGTGCAAGACCCCTCGCCCGGCGAACTCCACAGGTGGTCGCAATCGAGGACCGCCATTATTGCCTCTACCCCAGCTACCGCGAGACGCTTCCCGGCGGCCCGAGCTATTCGGTCCTCGACCAGGTCGACGGCGGGATCGCCGACGATTTCGGCCCCCAGGAAGTGCCGGCAGGCCACGTCTTCCTGATGGGCGACAATCGCGACGACAGCTTCGACAGCCGCTTCCCGGTCGCCGCGGGCGGGATCGGCATGGTCCCGGTCGAAAACCTCATCGGGCGCGGCCTCGTCACCTTCTGGTCGACCGACGGCAGCGCATCCTACATCAACCCGATCAGCTGGTTCAACGCGCTCCGCCCCGAGCGGATCGGCAATGGCTATTCGGGGGACGCCGAATGAGCGCGGCAAGCCCCACCATTGCCGGCTTCGTTCGCGAACGTCTCGGCCATGAGCCGAAAGACCTTTCCCTGTTCGAGCTCGCCATGACCCACGCTTCGGCGCGCTCGACAAATTACGAGCGGCTCGAGTTCCTCGGCGACCGCGTGCTCGGCCAGGTCATGGCGCGAACGCTCTACGACCGCCACCCGAGCGAGCCCGAAGGCTATTTGTCGCGCCGCTACAATGTCCTGGTCGCGCGCGAGACCTGCGCCGAGATTGGCCGCGAGCTTGGCCTGTCGACGCTGATCCGCCTTGGCAAGCAGGCGCGCGAGGACGGCGCGGCGCAGAGTGACAATGTGCTCGGCGACGTGGTCGAGGCGCTGATCGGAGCGCTGTCGATCGACGGCGGACTCGAGGCGGCGGAGCGCTTCATTCGCCAGGCCTGGGCCGCGCACCTCGAGGGCCAGCGCAAGGCGCCCGTGCATCCCAAGTCCGCGCTCCAGGAGCTCGCCGCCGCGCGCGGCTTCAAGACGCCGCTCTATGAGATCGTCTCCCGAACCGGCGCGCACCACGCGCCGCGCTTCACGGTCAAGGTCAGCGTCCCCCGGCTCGGCGAAGCGACGGCAGAAGGAACGAGCAAGCAGGAAGCCGAGACCGAGGCCGCGACCGCGTTGCTCAAGCAGCTCCAGTGACTCGCTTCGGCCTTGCCGCGGTGATCGGCGCCCCCAACGCCGGAAAGTCGACCCTCGTCAACGCCCTGGTCGGCCAGAAGGTCGCGATCGTCAGCCCCAAGGCGCAGACCACGCGCGCGCGGCTGATGGGGATCGCGATCGCCGGCGAAACGCAGATTCTGCTGGTCGATACGCCGGGGATTTTCGCGCCGTCGCGGCGGCTCGACCGGGCAATGGTCAAGGCCGCATGGGAAGGCGCCGAGGACGCCGACCGGATTGTCGTCGTGATCGACTCGTCCGCCAGCCTCGGGCCCAAGGTCGAGCAAGTCCTCGAAGGTGTCGAGGGGCGCCCGGAGCCCAACGTGCTGGTTCTTAACAAGGTCGACCTGGTGGCGAAGTCCAAGCTGCTTTCGCTCGCCCAGTCCCTGAGTGATCGCTTGAAGCCCGAGGCGGTGTTCTTCGTCTCGGCGACCAGCGGCGATGGAGTCGCCGATCTCAAGGCGCATCTTGCCAAGGCCATGCCCGAAGGGCCGTGGCATTTCCCCGAGGACCAGCTGACCGACGCCACCGACCGGATGGTGGCTGCGGAACTGACCCGCGAGCAACTCTATCTCCAGCTTCGCGCCGAGCTCCCTTATGCAAGCGCGGTCGAGACCGAGAAATGGGAGGACCGGCCCGACGGCTCGACCGCGATCCACCAGCAGATCCTGATCGAACGCGACAGCCAGAAGGGCATCGTCGTCGGCAAGGGCGGCGCACGGCTCAAGGCGATCGGCCAGGCCGCGCGCGCGGCCATCGCCGAGCATCTCGGGCGACCCGTGCACCTGTTCCTGCACGTCAAGGTCAACCCGCGGTGGGGTGAGGACCGCGGACTTTACGAGGACATCGGGCTCGACTGGGCCGACTGAAAAAGCTCGCCCACCCACCTGGGGACTTCAACGCTCGCGGGGCCGATCCGGCGCTCATCGAAGAACAGGCTGCCGAGGCTCGGCTCGAGGTTGATCTCGACGGTTTTCGCTCCGCAATAGCGCGCGGTCTGGACGAATCCGGCGGCAGGATAAACCGCGCCCGAGGTCCCGATCGAAACGAACAGGTCGCAACGCTGAAGCGCTTCGTCGATCCGCTCCATCGCGTAGGGCATTTCGCCGAACCACACGATGTCGGGACGGACCGCGCCGGCTTCGCCGCAGCACGAGCATGCCGCCTCCGCGCCCATCGGCCCGGGCCACTCGAACCGCTCGCCGCAGGAAAGGCACCAGCCGCTGTCGAGCTGGCCGTGCATGTGAATCAGCCGCTTCGAGCCCGCGCGCTCGTGGAGCGAATTGACATTTTGCGTAACGAGCAGGAAATCGCCGTCCCACCGCGCCTCCAGCCGCGCCAGCGCCTCATGGGCGGCATTGGGGTCAACCTCGGCGGCCCGCGCCCGCCGCGCATCATAGAATTGGTGCACCAGCGCCGGGTCGCGGGTGTAGGCCTCGGGCGTGCACACATCCTCGACGCGGTGCCCTTCCCACAGTCCGTCGGGACCGCGGAACGTCTTAAGGCCGCTTTCCGCGCTCACCCCGGCGCCGGTCAGGATGACAATATTTTGTCTCATCCCCATGCAACTCATTGACACATTTGTCAGTTAACCCCAGATTCGAACCATGGCCGGCACCGCATTCCATTACCCGATCGGGGTCGATCCGGCCGACATTGACCATATGGGGCACGTCAACAACAGCGTGTACCTGAAATGGGTTCAGGACGCGGTGGTCAAGTTCTGGGAGACCGTCGCGCCCGCCGACGCGGTCGGCAGCCACCTGTGGGTCGCGCTTCAGCACCAGATCACCTACCGCCGCCCCGCTTTCCTCGAGGACAATGTCGTCGCCGACGTGGTCGCGAATGGAATGGCCGGCGCCCGGGCGATGTTCACCACCGTAATCAAGCGCGGCGAGGAGGTGCTCGCCGAGGTGCAGTCGACCTGGTGCTGCCTCGACGCCGTCACCAAGCGGCCGGCGCGCCTCGCGGTCGACGTCGTCCGCCGCTTCCTCCCCGAATAGAGCTTGAAGCGCGTCGTAGCGCGCTCCACGGTCCGCACATGGCCAATATTCGCGTCGGCATCGGCGGCTGGAGCTACGTCCCGTGGCGCGGCGACTTCTTTCCCAAAGGGCTGGCCCAATCGAAGGAGCTCGAGTTCGCCAGCCGCCAGTTCGGCGCGATCGAGATCAACGGCACCTTCTATTCGCGCCAGTCGCGGTCGACGTGGGAGAAATGGGCCGCTGCTGCGCCCGATGGGTTCCAGTTCGCGGTCAAGGGCTCGCGCTATTGCGTGACCCGGCCGAAAATGGCGGACGCGGGCGAAGGCGTTGGCAATTTCCTCGGCCAAGGACTGACGGCGCTGGGCGACAAGCTCGGCCCGATCCTGTGGATGCTGGCCGCGCGGCGCAAATTTGACCGCGACGACATTGCCGCATTCCTGAAGCTGCTTCCCGAGGAATATGAGGGCGTTAAGTTGCGCCACGTCATCGAACCGCGCCATGACAGCTTCCGCGACGAGGCGTTCTTCGGCCTGTGCCGCGACCATAATGTCGCGATCGTGTTCGGCGACGACGACGAATTCCCGTGCATCGACTGCGACACCGCGAGCTTCGCTTATGCACGGCTCCAACGGATGCGCAGCGAGGTCCCGACCGGCTACGACGATGCCGCGCTGGATGCCTTCGCCGAACGCGCTCGGCGCTGGCAGGCCAAGGGCCTCGACTCCTACATGTTCATGATCAACGGCGCCAAGGAACGCGCGCCCGCGGCCGCGCTGGCCCTGCAGCAGCGGCTCGGCTAATCGGGCGCTCATGACCGAACCGGTTCGGATCTCGATCTTTGCGCCCAAGGGGAAGATGGGCAAGGCGCTGGCGCTGGCCATCGTCGACGACTCGGCCTTCGAACTCGAGCAGGAGAGCGGCCAGGTCTTGATCGACTTTTCGGCGCCTGGGGCGCTTTCCGAGAGCGTGGCGAAGGCGCGCGCCGGCGGCATGGCGCTGGTTCTTGGCACCACCGGCCTCGATCCGTCCGCCGACGCGCTGCTCGCAGAAGCCGCGAGCGAAATCCCGATCCTCCGCTCGGCCAACACTTCGCTAGGAGTTGCGCTGCTCGCCGAGCTGGTCGAGCGGGCGGCGAAGGTGCTCGGCAAGAGTTGGGACATCGAGATCGCCGAGGCCCACCATCGCCACAAGGCCGATGCGCCTTCGGGCACCGCACTGATGCTCGGCGAAGCCGCGGCGAAGGGGCGCGGCACCAGCTTGGAGGCCGAGCGCGGCCGCGACGGCACCGGTCTTGCGCGCGGTGAAGGCTCGATCGGCTTCGCCAGCCTGCGCGGCGGCACGGTTGCGGGCGACCACGACGTGCTCTTTCTCGGCAATGACGAACGCCTGATCCTGTCGCACCGGGCCGAGAGCCGGATGATCTTCGCGCGCGGGGCCCTCGCCGCCGCCCGCTTCCTCCACGGCAAGCCGCCCGGCCTCTATTCGATGCGGGACGTGATCGACGCGCTGTGACGAGGGCAGAAGTTTTCGAATTCTACCGCCGGCTCGCCGAGGACAATCCCGCGCCCCAGACCGAGCTCGAATTCGTCAATCCCTACACCCTGCTGGTCGCGGTCGCGCTATCGGCCCAGGCGACCGACGTTTCGGTCAACCAGGCGACCCGGCCGTTGTTCGCCAAGGTCCGGACACCGCAGGCCATGCTCGATCTCGGCGAGGAGGCGCTGCGCGAGCAGATCCGCACCATCGGCCTGTTCAACACCAAGGCGAAGAATGTCATCGCCGCGGCCAAAATCCTGGTCGAGCAATATGGCGGCGAGGTTCCGATGGAGCGCTCAGAGCTGGAGAAGCTCCCGGGGGTTGGCCGCAAGACCGCCAACGTCGTCCTCAACGTCGCGTTCGGGCAGCCGACCATCGCGGTCGACACGCACATCTTCCGGGTCTGCAACCGCACCGGCCTTGCGCCGGGCAAGGACCCGCTCGCGGTCGAGCTCAAGCTCGAGAAGGTCACGCCCGAACCATTTCTTCACGGCGCGCACCATTGGCTGATCCTCCACGGTCGCTACATCTGCAAGGCGCGACGGCCTGAGTGCTGGCGCTGCCCGGTGGTCGACCTGTGCCGCTACCGCCCGAAGACCCCGCCGCCCTAGACCCAGCGCCGCTCGAAGCGCGAGCCGAGGTTGGTCAGAAGCTCATATTGGCTCAGGCCGGACTGCTCGGCGGCCGTCGGCAGGTCGTAGTCGATCTCGACCCAATCGCCTTCCTTGAGGTCCCGGGCGGCGTCGCAATCGACGGCGATAAGGTCCATGCTCACCCGTCCGAGCACCGGCAGCGCGAACTCGCCCGCAAACGCCGCCCCACGCGCGGAAAACCCGCGCAAATAGCCGTCGGCATAGCCAAGATTGAGGATCGCCGCCTCCGTGTCTGCTTTGGCGACGAACGTCGCGCCATAGCCGCAGCTCTCCCCGGAGCGGATGGTGCGCCGCTGAACGACCTGCGCTTCGATCCGAGCGACCTGGCGGATGTGATCGGCGGCCTCGGGCCTCGGCACTCCGCCGTAGAGCGCGAGCCCTGGCCGGACGAGGTCGAAGCTATAGTCGGTGCCAAGGCAAATCCCGGCAGAATTGGCGAGGCTGCAGCGCTTCGCCTGAACCTTTGTGACAACCGCACGAAAGGCCTCGAGCTGGCGCTCGTTCATCGCATTGTCCTCGTCCGCGCAGGCGAGGTGCGAATGGAGCGTGTCGATCGTAAGGCCGTCGATCGCTTCGATTTGATCAGTTCGGAGCCCGAGCCGGTTCATCCCCGTGTCGACCATCACATCGCACGGCCGCCCGGGCGCGATCTCGCGCCAGCGCGCGACCTGCTCGAGGCTGTTGAGGACCGGTCGCGCGGTCGCGGCGAGCGCTGCGCCGACGTCGTCGGGCCCAATGCCGTGAAGCACCACGAGCTCGCAGCTTTCCGGTAGTTCGCCAAGATCCGCCGCTTCCGCCCAGGTCGAGACGAAGAAGGTCCGGCACCCGACCTCGGCAAGCGCGGCAACGACCTCGCGTGCGCCGAGGCCATAGCCATCGGCCTTGACCGCGGCGCCGGCGTCCACGGCCGAGCGGTCGCGAAGCCAGCGCCAGTTGGACTGGAGCGCGGCGCGGTCGAGGGTCAGCCGAAGGGCCCGATGCATCGCCACTGCCTAGTCGGCTCAATCGGGGGCGTCGAGATTGGCCTTCGCTTGCTCCCAGTCGCGGCCGTCGAACTGCTCGACCGCGAGCTCGGGCGGTTTGTCGAGGCAATGTGCGTTGACGCTCCAGCAATCGGGGTGGCTGCGCGGCTGGTAGAAGCTCTTGATCCCGCACCGCTTGCAGAACAGATGCTCGGCGGCTCCCGTGCCGAATCGATAGCTGGTCAGCGAATCCCGCCCGCTCAGAAGCTCGAAATCTCCGTGCGGGACCATGACGTGTAAAAAACCGGTCGCCGCGCAGATCGAGCAATTGCACGATAGCGCGGCGACCGGCGGGTCGGGGAGCGAGCAGCGGAAGCGGACGTCGCGGCAATGACAGCCACCGTGGCCTTCGATCATCGCTCAGACGTGGCGCGCTCCCGCTGCGCAGTCAATCAACAGGTCAGTCGCGCGCGGCGAGCTGGATTGGTTCGTCGGACCGCTGCGCAAGGCGCTGGTCGCGAACCTTATGGGCCTCGGCGAGCGTATCGGCGCGGCACTTGCGGACCGCGTTACGCCCGGCAAGGTCGACGTCGGCGGCCTGGCCGCACAGTTCGATCACCGCGCGGGTAAGCCGGCGGTCGAGCGCTTTCTGTCCGGCCGCGCTCGACAGGTCGAGGTCGGCGGTCGGCACGATCTGGACGACTTCGGCGGAAGCCGAAACCGGGGCCGAACGGGCTGGGGCCGAAGCGAAGAACAGCGCCGCAGTGGCGAGCGCCGAGCCGGTCATGATGAGAAGAGGCTTTTTCATGGTCGCGTTCCCTTTTTGAATGCGACCCCCCAAATAGGCGCGAAGATAGGTTTCCAAAAGCAACTAGTTTGCAATATGATTCTGCATTATTGCAGAACACCGGGCCGACGGACGGCACTAAAGGGGGCCTATGCTCGACTGGAACGACCTGCGGTACTTCCTCGCCGTAGCGCGCGAAGGCAGCACGCTCGCCGCCGGCCGGGCGCTTCGAGTCAGCCAGACCACGGTCGCGCGGCGGATCGCGGCGCTCGAGGATGCGCTCGGCTTTCCGCTCTTCGACAAGCGCCAGGCGGGCTACAGCCTGACGCCGGAAGGCGATTCCCTGCTCGAGCGCGCGCAAATCGTCGAATCGGCGGCTGGCGGCTTCGAGGAGGCGTCAGCGGCACTCGGTCGCGATTCGACCGGAACCGTCCGGATCACGACCCAGGAGATCTTCGCCAACACCCTACTCGGGCCGATTCTCCGCGAGCTTCACGAACTCCACCCGGAAGTCGTGATCGAGCTCGATACGCAGCAGGAGCTGCTCGAGCTTGGCGAGGGCCAGGCCGAGATCGCGCTTCGGAGCACGGCACAGGAACCTCCGGCGGGCACGGTCGGGCGGCGCATCTGCATCGACGACTGGACGCTCTATTGTAGCCGCGATTATGCCGCTCGCCACGGCGTGCCGCGCACCCGCGACGAGCTGAAAAGCCACGCGATCATCGGCGGCGGCGGCGGCAAGCTGTGGCTCCATTACGAGGCATGGCTTCGCAAGCTCGGCCTCGAGGACCGAGTCGCCATGCATCATTCCACATCGACCGGATTATTGTCCGGGGTGCGTTCGGGCTTCGGCCTGGGCGTGCTGCCGTGCATCGTCGCCGACGCCGAGCCGGACCTGGTACGCTGCCTCCCGCCGCGCTCCGATCACGGGCGCGAGATGTGGCTCTTGACGCACGAACGGGTCCGCCACACGCGGCGGGTGCGGATCGTCATTGACCTGCTCTACGACCGCCTGACGCGCCATGTCCGCGAGCTCGAGGAGCGTCGACAAGCAGCAGCCTGACCGGCGCGGCGCCTCACGTCTTCTTGTAGAGCAGCACCCAGCTGTCGGCCCAGGCGTCGCTCGGCTTGGCCCGCGACTGCCAGCGCCAGGTGAAGCTGTCGGGCTTGACGTCCTGCCAGATCATCCGTTGCTCGGGCTGAGTTTCGCTCACGCGCTTGTTTTCGAACACGAAAATATGGTCCGAACCGCTGACCGGGCCTCCCACCAGGTCGAAATAAGCGCCCTGGTTGTCGACCCAGTTCTGGCGCCATTGCTTGAGGCCCGGACGGTACATCGAAACCGAATGGCCGATCATCGTCCCGTCGTTGAGCCGGAAATGCTCGGTGATGACGCAGTCGCCATATTCGTCGCGGGTGACGCGATTGGTGCCGATCGCCTTGCCCTGCTGATCGTAAGCGATCCACTCGCCGACCCAGAAATCGAGCGTTCGATATTCCGGCCCAACGCAGGGTGGAGGCGGCGGCGACTGGGCCATCTGCTGAGCCACGCTGGCCGATATCGGAAACGTCAGTCCCGCGACGATGATTGCAAATTTTCTCATGCCAGGCCCTCCCCCTGCTCGAACCGTTGGTCGCACATCCGCGCGGCTGGGTGGAAAGTTCAGATCGATCGCGAAATGGCAAGGCCAGTTCGACGCGCGCCGTCCGGCTATTCGACAGTCACGCTTTTGGCGAGATTGCGCGGCTGGTCGACGTCGGTGCCCTTGAGCACCGCGACATGGTAGGCGAGGAGCTGCACCGGCACCGCATAGGCCAAGGGTGCGATCAGCGGGTGGACCTTGGGCATGACGATCGTCGCCATGCACCCCTCGCCGGCCGCCGCGATCCCGTCCTCGTCGCTGATCAGCACGATCTTGCCGCCCCGCGCGCGCACCTCCTGGAGGTTGCTGACGGTCTTTTCGAATAACGGCCCCGACGGCGCGATGACGATCACCGGAACGTCGTCGTCAATCAGCGCAATCGGGCCGTGCTTCATTTCGCCCGCCGCATAGCCCTCGGCGTGGATGTAACTGATTTCCTTGAGCTTCAGCGCCCCTTCGAGCGCCATCGGATAATCGGCGCCGCGGCCGAGGTAGAGCACGTCGGTGGCGGGCGCGATCAGGTGCGCCATCGCCGCGATTTCCTCGTCGTGGCCGAGCGCCCGGTTGATCGCCTCGGGCGCCTGCTGGAGGTGCTCGACGATCGCTTTCTCCTCTTCCTCGCCCAGCCGCCCCTTGGCGCGCGCGATATTGGCGGCGAGCGCGGCGAGGACCGCGAGCTGGCAGGTGAAGGCCTTGGTCGAGGCCACGCCGATCTCGGGCCCGGCATGGGTCGGAAGCAGCAGGTCGGCCTCGCGCGCCATCGAGCTGGTCGGGACGTTGACGACCACCGCGATCCTCTGTCCCTGGCTTCGCGCGTGGCGCAGCGCGGCGAGCGTGTCGGCGGTCTCCCCGCTCTGCGAAATGAACAGCGCCAGCCCGCCCGGCTCGAGCACCGGGTTGCGGTAGCGAAACTCGCTCGCGACATCGATGTCTACCGGAACGCGGGCGAATTGCTCGATCCAATATTTGGCGACCAGTCCGGCGTAATAGCTCGTCCCGCAGGCGACGATCGTCAGCCGCTCGACGTCCTCGAGGTCGGCTTCCGCGACGGGAAGCGCAACGCGGCCCTCGAACGGCCGCAGGTAACTGGTCAGCGTATCGCCGACGACCACCGGCTGCTCGAAAATCTCCTTCTGCATGTAATGGGCGTAATTGCCCTTCTCGATCGGCTGGGCGGCCGCGCCGGACTCGACGATCGGGCGTTCCACGGGCCGATTGTCGCGGTCGAAAATGTCGATTCGATCGCGCCGGACCGCCGCCCAGTCGCCTTCCTCGAGATAGGCGATCCTCTGGGTCCAGGGCGCGAGAGCGAGCGCGTCCGAGCCGAGGTAATTCTCGCCCTCGCCATAGCCGACGGTGAGCGGCGCCCCCATGCGCGCGCCGATGATCAGGTCGGGCTGGTCTCGAAAGAGGAAGGCGATCGCGAACGCACCGTGGAGGCGCGGAAGGACCGCGGCGACGGCCTCCTCGGCCGAGGCGCCGCGCTCGATCTCCCGCGCCACCAGGTGCGCGACGACTTCGCTGTCGGTCTCGCTGAGGAACGTCCGGCCGTCGGCGATCAGCTCGTCGCGCAGCGGCTTGAAGTTCTCGATGATGCCGTTGTGGACCAGCGCCACCGGCCCGGCGATGTGCGGATGGGCGTTGCCGACCGTTGGAGCGCCGTGGGTGGCCCAGCGCGTATGTGCAATCCCGGTGTCGCCAGCGAGCGGATCAGCCTCCAGCTCCCGCTTCAGATTGTCGAGCTTGCCCTCGGCTCGGCGGCGATCGAGCTCGCCAGCGTGAATGGTACAGATGCCGGCGCTGTCATAGCCGCGATATTCGAGCCGCTTGAGCCCGTCGTAGAGCCGCTGCGCGACCGAGCGATTGCCGACGATGCCGACGATCCCGCACATCAGCGCGTCTTTCGGGCGAGCATCCGGTCGCGGAAACGCTTGGCCCAGCCGGCGACCCCGCGCTGCTCGCCGCGGGCGAGCGCCAGGCTGTCGGCCTCGACATCCTCGGTGATCACAGAGCCGGCGCCGATCACCGCGCCCGCGCCGATGCTGAGCGGAGCGACCAGGGCGCTGTTCGAGCCGATGAACGCCCCCTCGCCGATCACCGTCCGATATTTGCCGAAGCCGTCATAATTGCAGGTGATCGTGCCCGCGCCGATGTTCGCTCCTGCTCCGACCTCGGCGTCGCCGACGTAGGACAAATGATTGACCTTGGCGCCCTCGCCCACCGTCGCCTTCTTGAGCTCGACGAAATTGCCGACCTTGGACCTGGCGGCGAGCGTAGTGCCGGGCCGGATCCGCGCAAATGGTCCGATCCGCGCCGCGGCACCGATGGTCGCTCCGTCGATATGGCTAAAAGCGTGGATGGTGGCGCCGTCGCCGACCATGACCCCGGGGCCGAAGACGACATGCGGCTCGACCGTCACGTCGCGGCCGAGGCGCGTGTCGTAGGCGAACCACACGCTTTCCGGGTCGATCAGGGTCGCGCCCTCTTCCAGCGCCTGCTCGCGCCGCCGCCGCTGCCATTCGAGCTCGAGATGGGCGAGCTCGGCGCGGCTGTTGACCCCGGCGGCCTCATAGGGATCGCCCTCGATCACCACCGCCTCGCGGCCCTCCGCGGCGGCAATATTGACGATGTCGGGGAGGTAATATTCGCCCGCGGCATTGTTGTTGCCGACCTTGGCGAGCCAGCGGAACAGGTCAGGCGCCCGAACTGCCATCATCCCCGAATTGCACAGGTCGATGGCGCGCTCTTCGTCGGTCGCGTCGCGATATTCGACCATTCGAGCGATCCGGTCGCCCTTGCCGAGCACGATCCGGCCATATTTGGCGGGGTCGGCCTGGCGCGAGCCGAGCACGACTACGCCGGGTCCGCCGTCGCCGTCGAGCCGGTCGAGCATCCGCCGCAAGGTCGCGGCCTGGACGAACGGGGTGTCGCCATAGAGGATGACCACCGGCCCCGAATAATCGCCGAGCGCGGGCTCGGCCTGGCGAACCGCGTGCCCGGTGCCCTTCTGCTCGGACTGGACGGCGATTTCGGCATCGCGGCCGGCGATCGCCGCTTCGACCTGCTCGCGGCCCTTGCCGACGACGATCACCCGGCGGTTGGCGCCAAGCGAATCGACCCGGTCGAGCAGGTGCAGCAACACCGGCCGGCTGGCGATCGGGTGGAGCACTTTGTGCGTGTCGGAGCGCATGCGCGTGCCCTGCCCCGCGGCGAGCACGATCACTGCGAAGGGACTGGTCCCGCTCATCGGCGGCGAGCAATGGCATGGCGCCGGTCGCCGCGCCAGAGGGGCCGGACGGGGGCCAAGAAAAAGGGCGGCCGCGACGGGCCGCCCTTGTTTGTCGAGAGCCATTCGGGACCCTAGAAAACGCTCATATAATATTCGTTGCCGACGAAGCCCATCTTCTGGACCTTCGCCCGCTTGGTGATCGCGAGCACCTCGTCGACCGTCTCGTAGCGAGCGGTCGCGTCCGGCTGAAGGTGGAGCTCGGGGATCGGGTTCATCTGCTGCGTGGTGTCGAGATAGGCGCGAAGCTGCGGCGGAGCCACCGGCGCTCCGTTCCAGAAGATCACGTTCTGCGCGTTGATCGTCACGACGTTCTTCACCGGGTCGATCGGCGGCGGCTGAGTCTGGTTCGGGTCATTGACCGGAAGGTCGAGCTTCACCGCGTGACTCTGCACCGGGATGGTGATGATGAACATGATGAGCAACACCAGCAGGACGTCGATGAGCGGGACGACGTTCATGTCCATCATCGGCTCGCCTTTGACGTTGTCGCTGGCCATTTGCATTGCCATGGAAACGAACTCCTATTCGGCGCGAACGCCCGCCAGCGGCGGGGGCTCGGAAATGAAACCGACGCGCTGGAAGCCCGCCTGCTGCATGGTGATGATGGTCGCGCCGATGCACTTGTAGCGGGTGTCGACGTCGCCGCGGATATGCGCTTCGGGCATATTCTCCTCGGTGACGTTCTGGACCCCGCCGACATCGGCGATGAGCTTCTCGAGCTTGGCCACAGCGCGGTCCAGCAGTTCCTTCTGGGTCACCCGGGTCATGCCCCAATAGACTTCGCAGGTGTCGCCTGCGCCGTTGCGGACGGTCAGCGAGACATTCTCCGGCTTGGTGGTCGTCGCTTCGTAACGCACGTTTGGAAGCGTTACCGGGACCGTCTGGATGATGACGGGGACGGTAACCAGGAAGATGATCAGCATCACCAACATGGTGTCGGCGAGCGGGATGACGTTGATGTCGGAGATGGCTTCTTCGTCGTCGCCGTCCGCGGGGCCTACGCTCATTGCCATGAGATTGCGTCTTTCCTTGTCATCATAGCCGCGGGCTCGTGCCCGAGGCGGTCGCGGGCCGGCAGATCAGAGCCGGCCCGTTCGCTCGATCTCAGGCCGGCTGGCGCGGCTGCGGCTGCGCCGGCTGCGCCGTCGAAGTCTTGCCCGGCGTCACAGTCCTGGACGGTCCAGGCGAAGCCATCACCGGCTTCACCGCGCCGTTCGACATCAGATAGCCGTGAAGGTCGTTGGTGAAGGCCGCGAGGTCCTCCATGATCGCCTTGTTGCGGCGAATGAGCCAGTTGTAGGCGAGCACGGCCGGAACCGCGACGACGAGGCCGAGCGCGGTCATGATCAGCGCTTCGCCGACCGGGCCGGCGACCGCGTCGATCGAGGCCTGACCGGCGGCGCCGATCTTGATCAGCGCGCGATAGATTCCGACGACGGTCCCGAACAGGCCGATGAACGGAGCCGTCGAGCCGACGGTGGCGAGGAAGGCGAGGCCTTCGCCGAGGCGCGAGTTGATCGCGCCCTGGCTGCGCGCCAGGCTGTTGGTCATCCAGTCATGCTGGTCGATCGGGTCGGTCAGCTTGCCATGCTGGTCCTGGGCGATGATCGCATCGTCGACGATCGCGCGATAGGCGCTCTTCGTCTCGAGCTTCTGGCCGGCTTCGCGCAGGTTCGGCGAGTTCCAGAAGCTGGCGCGCACCTTCTTGCCCTGGTTGATGATTTTCTGCTGCTGCATCCACTTGGTGAAGAGGATGTAGAACGACATGACCGACATGCCGACGAGGATGAAAAACACCGACCAGGCGATAATTCCACCCTGCTGAAGCGCGGGCAGAAGGCCATAGGGGTTTTCGCCTGCGTGGGCGGCTGGAGCTGCTTGCATGATGTTGCTTTCCTTCTCGAAATCTATCTCTGGTCAGTTGGTTCGAACTTAGTCTTGAAGAACCCACCGGATCGGCGGCGTAGTGATGGTATCCGACGTGGCATTGCCGTTGCTGTCGCGCGCCGGCGTGAACTTGGCGCGGCGACGAAGGATGCTGCAGGTCGCCGAATTGAGCGCGCCATTGCCCGCCGAGCGGATGATGCTGCAGCCCGTGACCCGCCCGTCCGGCCCGATCGTCAGTGATGCCTGCGACGTGCCTTCGGCACCCGACGACTGGGCCGAGGCGGGATAATCGTCCGCGCTGAACAGCGAGCGAAGGTCACCCCTGGCGCTCTGCGCGGACACGACCTTCCGCGGCGGAGCTGGCGGCGGCGGCGGCGCCGGAGCGACCGGCCGAATCACCGGCGGCGGCGCCTCGATGATCTGGATCGGCGGCGGCGGGGATTCCATCCGGACCAACGGCGGCGGAGTGGTCGGCGGCGGGGGCACGTCCGGCATGTCCTTGGGTGGAGGCGGCGGCTCTTCGGGGGGAGGTGGCTCTTCCTCGACGTCAAACGTCTTGAGGTCCTCACTGACCTTCTTGACCACGTTATACGCGAGGCCAGTCACGATCGCGTAACCCAGGGCCAACTGGAGGATCGCGACCAATATGATCGCAAGCGTCCGGTTCCCGCTGATCTCTTTCCTTTGGGCGTATGACATTAACCCAAAATTCTCCTCGACACGCCGTGGCTCGCCACGGGCGGACCGGGCGGTGCCGCCGCGCCCTAAGTCCCTTGATGAAGCCGCCCCTGAAACTCGACCGATGTATCAAGATATCATTGGCGGCAAGCGGGCTTCCTTATCGTTGGCTCAAAGGCCGTGCAACGGATTTTGTTCCACCGACGGAAAGGCGCTCCCCTTATCCATCTGTCGGTCCGGCCTAATCGCCGGGCCAAGCGCCGGAAAAGGAAGCGATTTCCACGCCAACCCCATGCGCTTCGGGATAAACGTCGGGCTTTGACGTACGGATTCGCACCTCACGCACCCCGTGAAAGGCCGCGATCCGCTCGAAGATCGCGTGGGCGAGCGTCTCCTGGAGGTTGAAGCGGCGCGACACAGCGACCTCCTCGACCTCGGAGCGAAGGAAATCATAGTCCCACGCCTGCGCCGGGTCGTCGTCCGCGGGAGCGTCGTTGCGGTCCAGCCAGATTTCGACGGTGACCAGCAGCCGCTGCGGCGACCCGACCTCGAATTCGTGAAAGCCGATGTCGGCGTTGACCGCCAGCGATTCGAGCAGGATCCGCGCCGAGCGCACCTTGAGGCGCTCGGGGACCAGGCCTTGCAGGCGAACATCGCTCATTCGGTGGTCCCGTCGGTGTGGAGGAACTGGACGTCGCGCTCGAGCGCCATGAAGCGCTGGCCACCGTCGATGACGATGGTTTGTCCAGTCACTGCGCCGGCGCCCGCAAGGTAGAGGATGGCCTCGATAGCATCGCTTGCTTCGACTCCCCGGCGCAGCGGATTGTTGGAGTGCATGACCCGGTAATTCTCCTCGCTCTGCCCGCTCGAGCGCAGCATCAGCGCCGGCGCGATCGCGTTCACCCTTATCCCCTTGTGCGCGAGCGCGCGCGCGTGAAGGTCGGTTACCGCCATCAGCGCCTGCTTCGACACCGTGTAGCTGAAAAAATCCGCATTGGGCGCGAACAGCTTGGAATCGAGCAGGTTGACCACACACGCATCGTCGCCGGGCCGATGCCTGCGGCCAAGCTCGTCGATCAGAAGCGCAGGGGCACGGGCATTGATCGCCAGATGCCGGCCGAACTCATTGGCGTTGATTGCGCCCGGTCCGTCCCACGCGAACCGAGCGGCATTGTTGACCAGAAGGCCGACCGGAGGAAGCGCCTCGGCCGCGTCGAAGATCGCGCGCGCGGCACCGGGGTCCTCGAGGTCGGCCGCGACCCGATTGGCCCCTTCGGGAACGGGGTCCTGAGAATTGCGGACGTGCGCGAGGACCGTCCATCCCGCACTGACCAGCGACCGGGCGATCTCGAATCCCAGCCGCCGGGCGGCGCCGGTGACGATCGCGGTTTGGGTGGCTTGGTCGGCCATTCGCGCGCACTCCTGCCTTGAGCCGCGCCGCGAAGCAATCCAATGGGTGGAGGCGATGCCCGAAAGCCGCCCACCGATCGAGCTCAGGGGACTGAGCTTTCCCGACCTCGAGGAGTTGCTCGCCGAGCGGCGATTGCCCCCGGTGGACAAGTGGAACCCGGAGCATTGCGGGGATTCCGGCATGACCATCGCCCGCGACGGTACCTGGTTTCACAACGGTTCGCCGATCGAGCGGCCGGCGATGGTGCGCTTGTTCTCGACCATTCTCCGCCGCGAGGCCGACGGCACCCACGTCCTCGTCACCCCGGTCGAGAAACTGGCCATCACCGTCGAATTGACCGCGTTCCGGGCGATCGAGATGATCAACCAGGGCGAAGAGCGGGCCCGCCGCATCGGCCTCAAGCTCGACAGCGGCGACGCGCTGGTGGTCGGCCCCGACCACCCGCTGACGGTCGTCGAGACGGACGCCGGCCCAAGCCCGCGGGTGCTGGTCCGCCATGGGCTCGAGGCCGAACTCAGCCGCCCGCTCTATTACGAGCTCGTCGAGATCGCGCTCGCCGAGGGCTCCGACCCGCCCGGACTCTGGAGCGACGGCGAGTTCTTTGCGCTGGGTTCGGCCGAATGAGCCTGGCGATTCGCCTTCGCTCGGCGATCGCCGCGCCGGTATCAGCCGAGCTGCTGCCCGGCGATCTCGTCGAAGCGGTTCCCGAGGGGACTCCGGCGGCGGTGCTGGTCGCGATTACCGACCGCAGCGCGCCCGGAGTCCTGCTGACCGTCCGCCGCGACGATTTACGCACCCATGCCGGGCAGGTCGCCTTTCCCGGCGGGCGCATCGACCCCGGCGAGGATGCGGTCGCGGCTGCGCTGCGGGAGGCACGGGAAGAGATCGCGCTCGATCCCGGCCGGGTCGATGTCATTGGCACCGCCGACCCTTATTGCACCGTCACCAATTACCTCGTGACGCCGGTCATCGGACTGATTCCGCCGGACTTGCCGCTCGAGCCCCACGAGCATGAGGTCGCCGAATGGTTCGAGGCGCCGCTCGACTTCCTCATCGATCCGGGCAACCAGCAGCGGCGAAGCGCGCTGTTCCGCGGGCGCGAGCGCCATTATTACGAAATCGAATGGGAGGGACGGCGAATTTGGGGGGCGACCGCGGCGATGATCGTCAATCTGTCGCGGCGCCTCGCGGCGTGACCCGCCTCGACGCCGAACGTTGGCGCCGCCGCCAGGGCATGGGCCGGATGCTCGACGCGCTCGACGCCGGAAAAGGCCTGACTCGCTACGTCGGCGGGGCAATCCGCGACGATCTGCTCGGCCTCGAGGGCGACGATATCGATCTCGCCACGCGAATCCCGCCCCACGAAGTCATGGAGCGGCTCCGCAAGGCGCGGATCAAGGCCGTCCCGACCGGAATCGACCACGGCACAATCACCGCGGTCAGCGGCGGCCATCCTTATGAGGTGACCACTCTTCGGCGCGACGTGTCGACCGACGGCCGGCGCGCCGAAGTCGTGTTTACCGACGATTGGGTCGAGGATGCGGCGCGCCGGGACTTCACCATCAACGCGCTCTCCGCCGACCCCGTGACCGGCGAGATCTTCGACTATTTCGAGGGCCTCGACGACATCGCTCGGCGGCGAGTCCGCTTCATCGGCGACCCGTTGCAGCGGATCGCCGAGGATCATTTGCGAATCCTGCGCTTCTTCCGCTTCCATGCGCGCTTCGGAGCGGGCGAGCCGGACCCCACTGCGCTCGAGGCCTGCGCCGCCCGGGCCAATGACCTGATGGCGCTGTCGCGCGAGCGGATCGCCGACGAGCTTCTGAAGCTTCTCGGGCTGCCCGATCCCGCGCCGACGGTGAAGGTGATGCTCGAACGCGACATACTGAAGCCCGTGATCCCCGAGATTCCCGTGGGTGCGATCGACCGTCTGGAGGCGCTGATCCGCGACGAGAAGGCTGCCGGGATCGCCCCGGATGCGGTCCGCCGGCTCGCCGCGATGCTCCCCGCGGACCCCGATCTCGCCGCCGACATCGCCGCCCGCCTGCGCTTCTCGAACAAGGCAGGCAAACGGTTGAAGAGCGCAGTCCTCGCCGAGACCGACCGTCCGCCGCGGGCTCTGGCCTATCGGCTCGGAGTCGAAGGCGCGGTCGACCGGCTGTTGCTTGCCGGGCAGGTCGATCGCGCGGCCGCGATCGCCGGCTGGATCCCGCCGCGCCTCCCGATCGGGGGCGGCGCGCTGATCGCACGGGGCCTGGCGAAGGGCCCAGGGGTGGCGCGAATGCTTCGGCGCATCGAGGATCGCTGGGTCGCCGAGGATTTCCCGGGCGGCGAAGCGCTGGAGAAAATTGTCGCCGAGGAGCTCAGCGCAGGCTGAGTGTTTCGCCGGTCCGTCGCCGGCCCCGCCAGAAGTCCACCGCTTCCTCGGGCCGCAATGGCTCGGCGAAATGGAAGCCCTGCCCTGACGCGCAGCCTAGCGCGGCGAGCGTCGTCGCAAGCTCGACCGATTCGATCCCTTCGGCGGTGGTCGACATTCCCAGCGCGTCGGCGAGGCTCAGCACGGCGCGAACGATCGCCACCGAATCGGGATCGATCATCATCTGCGAGACGAAACTCTTGTCGATCTTGAGGACGTCGATCGGCAGGCGCTGGAGGAAGGCGAGGCTCGAATAGCCGGTGCCGAAATCGTCCATCGCAAGCATCGTGTCGAGCGCCTTGAGCCCGTGGAAGACCCGTGTCGCGCGGTCCGGATCCTGGACGATCGAGCTTTCGGTGAGCTCGAGGGTCAGGCGATTTCCGGCAAGGCCGTTCTCGCGCAGCGCGGCCTCGACCAACGCAGGCACGTCGTCGCGCGCGACCTGGAGCGCGGAAAGATTGACCGCGACATAGAGCGGAAGCGTGCCTCCGGCCGATCGGTCCCACTCGGCGAGCGCGCGGGTCGCCCGGTCCATTGCCCAGCGCCCGAGCGACAGGATCAGGCCCGATTCCTCGGCCACCGGGATGAACTCGGTCGGGCTGATCTCGCCGCGGTCCTCGTGCACCCAGCGCGCGAGCGCCTCAAAGCCGGTGACCTCGCCGGTTCGAAGGCTGACGAGCGGCTGGTAGAACAGGTTCAGCTGGTCGGTCTCGATCGCCCGGCGAAGCTCGGTCTCGAGCGAGAATCGGCGTCGGGCTTCGGTGGCCTTGCGCGGCTCGTAAATCTGCGGCTGCCCGGCCAGCTTGGCCTGCTTGACTGCGAACTGGGCGTGACGAAACAGTTCTGTGCTTTCCTTGCCCTCTTGCATCAAGGCAATGCCGATCGCGCACTCGAACTCGAAACTCCAGCTCGGACAGGCGAAACGGCGCTTGCATGGCCTCGCTGATCCGCTCGGCGGCGATCCGTGCGTCCGCGATTCCGTGTCTCAAGGTAACGAGGATTCCGAACTCGTTCCCGCCGGTCCGGGCCAGCATGTCGCCCGATCGCAGCGCGCTCATCAGCCGCCGGGCGAAGGTGATCAGAAGCTCGTCGCCGGCCAGCGCGCCGAGACTTTCATTGATTCGGGAGAAGCGCAGCACGTCGACGACCAGGACCCCATATTCGACGTCGCGGTCGTCGCTCTCTCCGGCACGCTCGATTGCCTCGGAAAAGGCGAGCCGGTTGGGCAGGCCGGTGAGGCTGTCGCGGAGCATTTCGGCACGAAGCGATCGCTGGGCCTGGACCTCGGGCGTGCGGTCGACCACGCTGAGCAGGCAGCGCGGCGCTCCATCGGCAGCAGGTGCAAGGGGCGCGAGCTTGAGCATGAAGGAGCGGCGGATTGCGCCGTCTCCATCAACCAGCTCGTACTCGTCCGGCGCCGCGGCGGGATCGGCGAGGAAGGCGCGGACAAACCTGCCGCCCTCGCCTTCCGAATAATGGCGAAACTTTTCGGCGAATTGCGCCGGATCGCCTCCGCAACCGCTCATTTCGCAGAATGTCTGATTGACCACCTCGACCCACAGCCGCCCGTCGCACAGGGTGAAGACCGCCGCGGCAATCGGCAGGGCATTGATGAAGTCACCATTGACGCCCGCTTCCGCGAGCGTCCCGACCAGGGGATTGTCCGCCCGCTCCGGAGCTGGCCCTGGAAACGTACGTGCCGTTGAAGCCTGCATGGCGCGACCAATGCGCGAGTTGGGTTAATTTCGCGTTTCTTTTGCTGCGGTTGGGCCGCACTTGTTCCTTGCGATGTGAGACGGTCCCGCGCCTCCTGTCAGGAAAAGCGATTGGAGCGCGGAAATCCAGTCGGCGGGAGGCGTCCGGCCGTGCCCCTGGCGGCGCGCCATGGCGCGAGGTCGGTCTCGGTCCGAGTGCGGCCGCTTTCCCCGCCCAGCGCCCAGCTGAGGCCCGCGGCGAGCGCAATGGTGCGGGCGTCGGACAAGCCTCCGTCGCGATAGCGCTGGAGCGTCACGCCCTGCCCGCGGGCAAGTTCGGGAAGCTCGGCCAGCGGGAAGATGAGGAGCTTGCGGTTGTCGCCGACCACCGCGACGAAATCGTCGGCGTCTTCGATCGGCCGGACAACCGCGACCCGCGCCGAGCCGCGTAGATTGACCAGTTGCTTGCCCTTGCGGGTTTCGGCGAGCACGGCCTCGGCGCGGGCGACGAAACCTTTCCCGTCGGACGCCGCGATCAACAGCCTGAGGTCGGGCCGGACGACCAGCAACTGGACGATGTCTACCTCGGCATCGAGGTCGACGAACAGGCGCACCGGCTCGCCAAATCCGCGCGCGCTCGGAAGCTTGTCGCCGGCCAAGGTGTAAACCCGCCCGTCGCTCGCGAACAAAGCCAGCCGGTCGGTGGTCGAGGCGTGGAAGTGGATGAACGGCCCGTCGCCCTCGCGCCACTTGAGCTCGGCCACCTGATCGAGCGCCAGATGCCCCTTCATCGCCCGGATCCACCCACGCTGCGAGAGGATGACGGTGATCGGCTCCTTCTCGATCATCGCCGACCAATCGATCTCGCGCGCCGGAGCGGCCGCTTCGAGGGTCGTCCTGCGCTCGTCGCCGAACGTGTCCCGGACCTTCCTGAGGTCGCTCTTGAGCCGGCGCCATTGCAGGTCCTCGTTCTGGACCAGCGCCGCCAGCTCCCCGCGCTCTTTGGTGAGTGCGCTGCGTTCACGCCCGATTTCCAGTTCCTCGAGCTTGCGCAAGCTCCTGAGGCGCATGTTGAGGATTGCTTCCGACTGCCGGTCGGACAGAGAGAATTCGGCCATGAGAGCTGGCTTGGGCTCATCCTCGGCGCGAATGATCGCGATGACCCGGTCGAGATTCAGGAATGCGATCAGGAAGCCGTCGAGCAGCTCCAGGCGATCGTCGATCTTCGCGATCCGCACCTCGGACCGGCGGACGAGCACTTCCTTTTGGAAGCGGAGCCAGGCGAGCAGCGTCTCCCTGAGGCTCATCACGCCCGGAGTCCGGGTCGAAATCGAGCACGTTGAGATTGAGCGGAAAGCGAATCTCGAGGTCGGTCAGCCGGTAAAGGCTTTCGAGCAGGAGATCCGAGTCGACGGTTCGCGCCCTGGGCTCGAGGATCAGGCGGACGCGCTCGTCGCTCTCGTCCTTCACGTCGCCCAGGATCGGGAGCTTCTTGTCCGCGATCAGCGACGCGATCTGCTCGATCAGCTTGGCCTTCTGGACGCCGTAGGGGATCTCGCTGACCAGCAGATACCAGCCGCCGCCTTTTTCCCGCTCGACCGAGATTCGCGCCCGAAGCCGAAATGCGCCCCGCCCGCTGACATACGCGCGGAGGATCGTCTGCTCGTCGTCGACGAGGATTCCACCGGTCGGGAAATCCGGGCCCCTGACGATGTCCAGCAGCTCGCGGTCGTCGAGCCGCTTGCGCTCGATGAGCTTGATCGACGCCTCGATCAGCTCGCTGACGTTATGGGGTGGAATCGAGGTCGCCATCCCGACCGCGATCCCGCTGGCGCCATTGGCGAGCAGGTTGGGGAAGAGGCCGGGAAAGACCTCGGGCTCTTCGTCCTCGCCGTTATAGGTCGGCCGGAAATCGACCGTGCCGTCGTCGAGCCCGTCCATGAGCTGAGTCGCGACTGCGGTCAGCCGCGCCTCGGTGTAGCGGTAGGCTGCGGCATTATCGCCGTCGATATTGCCGAAATTGCCCTGCCCGTCGACCAGCGGATAACGGAGCGCGAAGTCCTGCGCGAGGCGGACCATCGCGTCGTAGACCGACTGGTCGCCGTGCGGATGATATTTGCCGATGACGTCGCCGACCACGCGCGCCGACTTTTTGAAGGCGCCGACGGGGTCGAGCCGAAGCATGCGCATAGCCCAAAGCAGACGGCGGTGGACCGGCTTCAGCCCGTCGCGGACGTCGGGCAGCGAGCGCGCTGTGATCGTCGACAGCGCATAGACCAGGTAACGCTCGCTTAGCGCCGCCTCAAAAGGGGTCTCGATGATCGTGGAATCGTCGGAATCGGCCATGCCCGTTGCCTAGCAACAGCGCCGGCCGCTCACCATCACGAACTGCGTTGGATCGTTGCGCTATTCGCGCCGGCGGGAGATTTCGATCGGGTCCCAGTCGCTTGGGTCGGCGCCGCTGGTGATCCCATTCTCGATCGTGTCGTCGTCGCTGAACAGGCCCGACAGATCGACGCCTTCCTCTTCTTCCTCGTCTTCCTCGGCATCGGGATCCTCGAGCCACGGAACGACCTCGTCGCGTCCAACCCAATTGAACGGCGGCGGCGGTCCGGGTGGCGGACCCGGTGGTGGACCCGGCGGCGGCGGCGGCGGTGGCGGCGGCGGCGGCGGCGGCGGCGGTGGCGGCGGTGGCGGTGGCGGTGGCGGCGGTGGCGGCGGTGGCGGCGGCGGCGGCGGTGGCGGCGGTGGCGGCGGCGGCGGCGGCGGCGGCGGTGGCGGCGGTGGCGGCGGTGGCGGCGGCGGCGGCGGCGGCGGCGGCGGTGGCGGCGGTGGCGGCGGTGGCGGTGGCGGCGGCGGCGGCGGCGGCGGTGGCGGCGGCGGCGGCGGTGGTGGCGGCGGCGGTGGCGGCGGCGGCGGCGGAGGCGGCGGCGGCGGCGGAGGCGGTGGCGGTGGCGGCGGCGGCGGAGGCGGCGGCGGGTTCGCGTTGCCCTGCTGACCGTCGTTGCCGTTGCCGTTGTTGCCGTTGCACGGATTACCGTTGCCCGGGCAATCATCGACGGGCGGCGGTGGGGGCGGCGGCGGCGGCGGAGGCGGTGGTGGCGGCGGAGGCGGCGGGTTGGCGTTGCCTTGCGAACCGTCGTTGCCGTTGTTGCCGTTGCACGGATTACCATTGCCCGGGCAGCCGTCATCTGGCGGAGGGCCGTTGCCCGGAGGCGGACCGTTGTCTGGCGGAGGCCCATTACCCGGAGGTGGCCCGTTATCTGGGGGCGGGCCGTTGCCCGGCGGTGGCCCATTATCAGGCGGTGGCCCATTATCAGGCGGTGGGCCGTTGCCCGGAGGTGGTCCGTTGTCCGGCGGTGGGCCGTTGCCCGGAGGCGGTCCGTTGTCCGGCGGTGGGCCATTACCCGGAGGTGGCCCGTTATCTGGGGGCGGGCCGTTGCCCGGCGGTGGCCCATTATCCGGCGGCGGGCCGTTGCCCGGAGGTGGTCCGTTGTCCGGCGGTGGGCCGTTTCCTGGGGGAGGACCGTTGTCGGGCGGTGGGCCGTTGCCCGGAGGTGGTCCGTTGTCCGGCGGTGGGCCGTTCCCTGGGGGAGGACCGTTGTCGGGCGGTGGGCCGTTGCCCGGAGGCGGTCCGTTCGTCTTGGCCAGCGTCACCTCACCGCTGGCCGGCTCCTCTGGCGCGGCCGAAAGTACGATCGCTCCACCCGAGACGCTCGCCGAGCCTGCGCCGGCTGGCGCGCCCTGTGTGAGCAGATCCCATTCGGCCCGAGCGGTGGAGGCCCGTCCTGAACGCGCCGCGTCAAGGCCCGAAAGCGATCCTGCCGCGATGGAGAAGGTGCCGAGGTCGATCGAATCCGCTTCGATCCCGCCGCGGCCGGGAAGCCTGGTTTGAGGCCGCTCGAACTGGCGGGGAGGCTTGACCGCTCCAGCCGCATCCGCGCCGGGCTGTTGCGGCGCCCCGGCCCTTGGCGCGCGACCGACCTGCGGCAGCACGGCCGCTGCGCGCTGGCTGCCCGGCTGAAGCGACGACAGTGCCTGCGCCCGCGAGATCGACAGAGTTGGAACTGGACCGGGATTGGCAGCTGTAACCGGCTGCGGATGAAGGGCAAACGTGGCGCACGCACACAGCAAGAGGCCGCGCTGAGCGCGGCCCTGCTTGCGACCGTTGTCCACAACAGACCCCATCAGGCCATTCCCCCCAGGAGAAGGCGCACGCGGCACAAAGCAATTTAGCCGAGGCCTGGCGAAACGACGATTTTCGCATGAATGCAAGGCCTTAGCGTTAAGTGCCTCGATTCTAACGACAAAAGTTTACCATTTGTTAACTTTTTGCCGACCGCACCGGATGCACTTCCATGGCGACTCGGACCAAGACCTTGAAATGCCGGAGGTTTCCCGAGTCGCGGGCTCGGATCCATGCGTTTCTCAATCCGCAGTTCGGGCGCGATCCATTTCCCCCACCAGCCATTCGCGGAAGCGTTTGATCTTGGGGACTTTGCGGCGCTCGGGCGGTGCGACCAGCCAATAGGCCCAGCCACGGTTCGACAGCCGGTCTGGGAAAGGCACCACCAGCCGGCCCGCCGCAATGTCCCCGGCCCACAGGAACGGAGTGAGCAGCGCGAAGCCCTGGCCGGCCATGGCCGCGTGTCCCTCGTTCGCCTGATTGTCGAGCCGGACCCCGGGCCGGAGCGTGTTGGCCTGGTCGGTCGGCAGACCGTTGTCGGCGAACCACTGCCCCCACCAGTCGTCGCTCTGGCTGATCAATTGCAGATCGAGAAGGTCAGAGGGCTCGAGGCGGCGCCCGAGGGCGCGCTCGGTCGCGCCGATATATTCGGGGCTCGCCACGGGCGTGAACAGGGAATCGAACAGCCGGTCGCAGTCGAGCCCTTCCCAGCCGCCAGGCCCCGCGCGGACCGCGACGTCCGCCTCGCCCGAGCGAAGGTCGACGATCGCATTACTGGTCGTCATTCGGACGGCGAGATCGGGATGCTCCATCTGGAACGCGCCGACGCGCCAGGCGAGCCAAGTGTTGGCGAAGGTATAGGTGGTGGTGACGGTGAGCTGGCTCTCATCCTCCTGGCGATGGCTCGAGAAGGCGGACTCGATCGTGTCGAACGCCGTGGTCAGCGCCGGGAGCAGCCGGCTCCCCAGCGCGGACAGGCGCACCCGCCCCTTCTCGCGCAAGAACAAGGGCGCGCTGAGCCGCTCCTCGAGCAGGCGCACCTGATAGGACACCGCCGCCTGCGTCATCCCCAGCTCGGCCGCGGCGCTGGTGAAATTCTCGTTCCGGCCGGCGGCCTCGAAGGCGCGCAACGCGGCAAGTGGCGGAAGTCGTCGCATCGCTGAAATCTATAAATCAGGCTTATGGCCTATGTCGAGCGTTTGATTGGCGCAACGACCACTCGAGTCTTAGATGCTTTCTCACCGCTGGCGGCGATGGAACTCTCCCCGATCTGCCCCGTCAGCGGCCCAGTTTCGATAGAAGGGATTCACGATATGGCTTATGATCTTGGAGTGAATGAGTACATCGAGAACGGCCCGGCGGTGATGGTCCTCCGGGCGCGGTCGGCGCAATCCACGGCACGCATTTGGCGCGCCCTCGATCACGACCACCGCCTGGCTGCAGTCGAAACCGCACTCAAGCCGGCGAACGACTTCGAACTCGACAATTACCCGATCGCCCTGTGACGGGCCCAACCAGGAAAGGATGACCCTCATGCGCGATGAAATGTTTGACCGCGACTATCAGTGGGGACGTGCGGAGCTCAACGCCGGGATCGACCGCGCCTTGGCCGAGATCGGCCGCTCGGTCGGCGACAGCCTGAAAGTGCTTCATCACATCGAATGGAGCGCGCCCTGGAACGCCAGGTCCAACCGGCGGGCCGGACGTGCCTGATCAAATCGACTAGAGGGCGCGGTTAGCACGCGGCCGCGCCCTCACCCTTCTCTAAGCTTTCCTCTCTTCGACACCCTCCACCTCGGCTCCGACGCTTCGATTGCGGCCCCTCGGCGGCTCGCCTATAGGCCGGGCATCCCCAGCCAAGTCGGAGCCCAGCCCAGCCCATGTCCCGCCGCCGCCAGATCTACGAAGGCAAGGCCAAGATCCTGTACGAGGGGCCCGAGCCCGGCACCCTGATCCAATATTTCAAGGACGACGCCACCGCCTTCAACGCGCAGAAGCGCGGGACGATCGCCGGCAAGGGCGTGCTCAACAACCGCATTTCCGAGCATATCTTCACCGCGCTCCAGACGATCGGGGTGCCGACCCATTTCATCCGCCGGCTCAACATGCGCGAGCAGCTCATCCGCCAGGTCGAGATCATCCCGATCGAGGTGGTGGTTCGCAACGTTGCCGCGGGCTCGCTCACCAAGCGCCTCGGGATCGAGGAAGGCACCCAGCTGCCCCGCACGATCATCGAATATTATTACAAGGACGACGCGCTCGGCGACCCGATGATCGCCGACGAGCATATCGCCTGCTTCGGCTGGGCCAGCCAGGACGAGATGAACGACATCGCCGACATGGCGATCCGGGTGAACGACTTCCTGTGCGGGATGTTCGCCGCGATCGGCATCCGGCTGGTCGACTTCAAGCTCGAGTTCGGGCGGGTGTGGGACGGCGATTATGCGCGCGTCATCCTGGCCGACGAGATCAGCCCCGACGGCTGCCGCCTGTGGGACCTCAAGACCAACCACAAGCTCGACAAGGACCGCTTTCGCCAGGACCTCGGCAAGGTCGAGGAAGCCTATCAGGAGGTCGCCCGCCGGCTCGGCATCCTGCGCGAGGAGGAAGAGGTCGCGGTGCTCGACTTCGACAGCCACCGGAAGAAGAGGGGGAAGTAAGCCCGAGTCAGTTTTCGATCACGTCGAAATGGATCACTTCCGGCTCTAGCTCGAGCAGATAGTCGGGATCGAAGTCATAATATTTGGCTCGTGTGAGTTCGTCGCCGGCAAAGCGGCGGATGGCTTCGAGATCTTCCCACAAAGTGAACATCTCGACGTGAACGACGTCGCCTTCGCGGCGGTGGAGGCACCAGGCGCCGCGGTTGCCAGCGGTCGAGCGATAATCCGGCAGGCCGACCTCGGCCATTAACCGCAAATAGCTATCCGCCTTGTCGGCCGGCACTCGCCCGTGCCATCGCCTCGCGATCATCTTCCATCTCCTTCGAGCATTCGAACTAGCATGAACCGAGTCCGCGTCGTGACAATGAATGCCGCACTCGGCCCGCTCGACTATCGCGTGCCCGAGGGCATGGCGGTCGAGCCGGGCTCGATCGTCGTCGCGCCGCTGGGTCCGAGGCAATTGCACGGGGTCGCCTGGGAGGCTGAGCGGCTCCCGGCCGAAGAGGTCGGCGACAACCGGCTTCGCCCGCTCGTAGCAGTGCTCGACGTCCCGCCGATTGCGACGCCGCTGCGCCGCTTTGCCGAATGGACTGCCGATTATTACCTCAGCCCGCTCGCCGCGGTCCTGCGCATGATCCTTCCGAGCAGCGCGGCACTGAGCGGTCCGCGCCAGCTCATCGAATATCGGCCGACCGGACGAGTGCCGGACCGCCTGACGCCGAAGCGTGCCCAGGCCCTTGACCGGCTCGAAGGACGCCAAGGCACCATCCGCGAACTCGCCGAGGTCGCAGAGGTGAGCGATTCCGTGCTGCGCGGCCTGGTCAATTCGGGCGCGCTCGAGCCGGTCGAGGTCGGCGCCGACCGCCCGCTTGCCTGCCCCGATCCTGATTTCGCGCCGCCCGACCTCAACCCCGATCAGGGCGCGGCCGCGGCGAGCCTCACCGCGGCGATCGGCAAGGGCTTCGACCCCGTCCTCCTCGACGGAGTCACCGGATCGGGCAAGACCGAAGTCTATTTCGAGGCCATCGCCGAAACGCTTCGCAGCGGTCGGCAGGCGCTCGTGCTGCTTCCCGAAATCGCGCTGACCGAAGCGTTCCTCGAGCGCTTCGAGGCGCGCTTCGGCTGCCAGCCGGTCGCCTGGCACTCCGGTCTTCGTTCCTCCGAGCGACGCCGCGCTTGGCGCGGAATTGCGAGCGGCGAGGCCCGGGTCATCGTCGGCGCCCGATCGGCTTTATTCCTCCCCTATCGCGAGCTTGGGCTGATCGTCGTCGACGAAGCCCATGAGCCGAGCTTCAAGCAAGAAGAGGGAGTCCAGTATCACGCCCGCGACGCGGCCGTGATGCGGGCGCGGTTCGAGGACATTCCGGTGATCCTGTCCTCGGCGACACCCGCGATCGAAAGCCGGCAAATGGTCGAGCTCGGCCGCTACCGAGAGGTAGTTCTGGAGCGGCGCTTCGCTGGCGCCGCTTTGCCTGAAATCCACGCGATCGACATGAACTCGGGACCCGCCGCCGCGCGGCCGCTGGCTTGCTCCGCCCCTTGTCGCCGAACTCCAGACGAACCTCGACTCTGGCGATCAGAGCCTGCTGTTCCTCAATCGCCGTGGTTTTGCGCCGCTCACCCTGTGCCGAACCTGCGGCCACCGCTTCCAATGCCCCAATTGCACCGCGTGGATGGTCGAGCACCGGCTAGTGCACCGGCTCGCCTGCCACCATTGCGGCCATGTCATGCCGCCGCCCAAGGCCTGCCCCGAGTGCGGCGACGAGGAGTCGCTGGTCGCCTGCGGCCCCGGGGTCGAACGGATCGCCGACGAGGTCGCCGAGCTGTTTCCCGAGGCACGCGTGGCGCTGGTCACCAGCGACACCATCTGGTCGCCCCAACGCGCCCTCGATTTCGTCTCGGCGATGAACGCGGGAGACATCGACATCGTCATCGGCACCCAGCTGGTGACCAAGGGTTATCATTTCCCCGACCTCACGCTGGTCGGGGTGGTCGATGCGGACCTCGGGCTGCAGGGCGGCGACCTCCGCGCCGCCGAGCGCAGCTTCCAGCAGATCAGCCAGGTCGCAGGCCGCGCCGGGCGCGGCGAAAAGCCGGGACGCGTGCTCGTCCAGACCCACCAGCCCGACAATCCCGTGATCGCGGCCCTCGTCTCGGGCGACGCGCCGAGCTTCTATGCCGCCGAGACCGAGGCCCGCCGCGGGGCAGCGATGCCGCCGTTCGGCCGACTCGCTGCGATCATCGTCAGCGCCGAGGACAAGGCGGAGTCCGAAGCCGTCGCCCGCAGGATCGGCTCGGCGGCTCCAAGCGTCGAGGGCATGGCCGTGTTCGGCCCCGCTCCCGCCCCGCTGGCGTTGCTCCGCGGACGGCACCGGCAGCGCCTTCTGGTACACGCCGCGCGCGCCCTCGACGTTCAGGATGTCATCCGCGATTGGCTTGCGGGCGTAGAATGGGGGACCAAGGTCCGCGTCGCGGTCGACGTCGACCCATACAGCTTCCTCTAACCGAGCAAAAAGAAGGGCTTGCGCCCCGCGACGGGCGCTCTAGCTTTGGCTGGCCGATGGGGAGGAATGATGCGCTTACGTTTGAGAATGCTGACCGCGGCGGCGGCGCTATGCCTGCCAGCCCCGGCGAGCGCGGCCTGGCATGTCGCCCAGTCGAAGCATTTCATCATTTATGCCGACCAGAAGGCGGAGAGCTTGCGCGAGTTCGCGACCGAGCTCGAACGCTTCGATAAGGCCGTCAGGCATGCGCGCAAGATGGATGACCCACCGGTCGGCGACGGCAACCGGCTGACCGTCTTTGTCATGCCAACCGACCGAGCGGTGCGCGAGCTCGCGGGGGTCAAGGGCGACTTCCTGAAAGGCTTTTACAAGGGCCAGGCCGAGGGCCCTGTCGCCTTCGTCCCGCAGCGCGTCGGGAGCGGCGCGCGCGGCGATTTCACCTCCGACCTCGTCTTCTTCCACGAATATGCACATCATCTGATGATGCAGGCTGTCGAGCGGCCGATGCCCGAATGGGTGGTCGAGGGCTTTGCAGAGTTCCTGTCGACGGTTCGCTTCGAGAAAGACGGCACGATCGGGCTCGGAGCGCCGGCCCAGCACCGCGCTTACGGTTTGCTTCAAACCGATCCGCTGGCGCTCGAGACGATGCTCAGCGGCAAATATGACAAGCTGACCGTGGGCGAGCGTGAGTCCATCTACGGCCGCGGTTGGCTGTTGACGCATTTTCTGACCTTCGAGCCATCGCGAAAGGGCCAGTTCGAACGCTACCTCGATCTCATCAATGCCGGGCGTGCGCCACTCGACGCCGCGCGCGCCGGGTTCGGCGACCTGAAGCAGCTCGACCGCGACCTCAGCGCCTATCTCAAGCGCTCGCGCCTCACTTATCTCAAGATCGCAAGCGGTAGCACCCAGCCGGGACCGATCGACGTTCGCCCGCTGTCCGGCCCGGCGGCGCAGGTTCTACGCCTGAGGGCCCGCCTGATGAATGGAGTGCCCGCAGACCAAGCTTCAGCAATCGCCGACGAAGCCCGCGCCATAGCCTCGACCGCGCCCGGCGACCCGCTCGTCCTTCTCACCCTCGCTCAGGCCGAGCTTGGAGCGGGACGATCCAAGCCCGCCGAAGAGGCCGCGGTGCGCGCCGCGTCCGCGGATCCCAGGAGCGCCCGTGCGCTCGTTTTCCAGGGGCGCGCGGTGATGGACCAGGCCGACGCGCTGGATAATCCGGACCAGGCCGCGCCATTATTCGAAAAGGCACGAAAATTGTTCGTCGCCGCGAACAAGCTCGACGTCGAAGATCCGCTTCCGCTGGTAGAATTCTATCGTTCCTACACGCGTCAGGGACGCCGCCCGACCGCCAATGCGATCCAGGGCTATCATTATGCCTCTCTCCTCGTTCCGCAGGACGTGGGACTGCGAATGAACAGCGCGATGATCCGGCTCCAGGCCGGCGAGCTGGCCGAGACCCGGGCGACGCTTGCGCCGATCGCCTTCGACCCGCACGGGCGGTCGTACGCAACTATGGCGCGCAAGGTGATCGAGCAAATCGATCAGAAAAAGAGCTCAAGCGAAATCCTCTCCAGCCTTTCCGGCAAAGACGACTAAGCGTTAGCGGCGGCTGCGCTCGGGCTTTCCGCCCGGGTTCCACTTTGGCTGCACATCGCTGTTGGCGAGCCAGCGGATTGGCTCGACCAGCGACTGAATCGCCCGGGCCATGAAGGCGAAGTCGATGTTGGCGTTGGTGTCGTCGACGGCGTGATAGACGGGCGTCATCGGCCAGCCAGACACGGTGTGGGCGACGACCCCGGCGAGGGCCAGCTCGTAATTGTCCGACCGCTCGAAGAAGCGCTGCTCGGGATAGGGGTCGGGGAACACAAGCGCACCTTTCGAGCGCAGCAGCTCCCCGAGGTTCGAGCGCTCGAAACCGGTCATCATCATGCCCGAGGACAGCTTCGGGTCCGCGGTCCCAATCATCTCGAACTCGATGTTGGCGACGATCCGGTCGAGCGGTACCGGCGGGTGAGCGGCGAAATAGCGCGAGCCGACCGCGCCCGGTTCCTCGGCGCCATAAGCGACGAACAGGATTCCGCGGCGGTGCGGCCCGCTCCTGGCCAGCAGCCGCGCCAACTCGAGCACCGCGGTCGTCCCCGACGCATCGTCATTGGCTCCGAGATAGACCTTGCCGTCGACGATCCCGAGATGATCGAGGTGCGCGCTGACGAGGAGATAGCCGGCGGCCGGGTCGGTCCCGGGAAGGAGCCCGATGACGTTGACGGTGCGCGCGTCAGCCGGGATGTTCTGCCGCCGCGTGCCCGGGCTCGGCGGGATCGGCAGGCTCTGCAGATAGGAATTCATGCCGGGCGCGGGCGCCAGGCCGAATTGCTCGAAGCGGGAGGCGACGTAGGTCGCGGCGACCAATTCGTCGTGGGTCCCGCTCCCGCGCCCACGAAGCGCTTCCGAGGCCAGGAACGACTGGTGCGCTCGGATAGTCGCCGGCTCGACAGCGAGCGGCGCCGGAGCCACGGCAAGCGTGGTCGGGGCGCAGCCGGCGAGCACTGCGGCTGCAGCCAGGGCAAGGACGAATCTCATGCGTCCGACCCGACGGCCCTCGCCCTGCGGTCCTTGCTCCACATCGGCCCGACGATCTTTCCCGCGCGGATCGCCCGAACGACGAACCAAACCCCCGCCGCCGTGGCCACGGCCAGCGCGATGATCGAAGCCTCGAGACCGAACGGCCCGCCGCTCAGGATTTCCGGACCCGACAGAGTTCGAATCGATCAGCCCATTGTCGGGCAGCCCCGACACCGGCACGCCGAAAATCCCGCCCTGGGTGAAGTTCCACGCCGCGTGGAGGGCGATTGGAAACCACAGGTTGCGGGTCAGCATATAGACCCCGCCGAGCAGCACTCCGGCCTCGACCGCGATGAAGATGGTCGAGGTCCAGGTCGCCGCGGGATTGGCCAAGTGCGCAGCCCCGAACAAGGCCGACGAAACGGCCAGGCCCGCCCAGGTCCCGGCGAAGCGCTCGATCCAGCGGAAGATGATCCCGCGGAACAGGATTTCCTCGCTGACCGCGGGGAACAGAGCATTGGCGACGAGCGCCGGGAGGAGCCCGCTCGCGCCGCCATAGCCTTCGATTCGATATACGCCGAGCAGCGCCGCGACGAGGACGATCGACGCGAACAGGCCAAAGCCCCAGCCGAGGCCAATTGCGGTCTCGCGAACTGCTCCCGCACCCGGGAGCTCGTCGCGCTTGTCGTCGCCGAGGTGGCGGATGATCAGCTTGTAGGCGAGGAACAGCCCGATCACCGCGACCACGTCGCCGATGAGGACCCGCTGGTCGGGCGCCATGTCGGGAAGCAGGGTCGTGACCAGGGTGAAAGCGACCGCCACGGTCCCCATGACGACCGCGAGCCCAATGACCATCGCGACCAGCGGGAATTCAAGGATGCTGCGCCACCAGGGCCTGCGCCCCTCGATCGTCGTTCCGTCCGTCTCCACTCGATTGCCCCCTCGCGCTTTGTCGCGACCTAAGGGGGGGCCGAGGGGGCTGGCAATCCCCTATTCGATCAGCGGAAGCTCGGACTGAGGCGCGGACAATGCGACTCCTTCGACCGCTAGCAGCTTCTTCTTGCGCTCGAGCCCGCCGGCATAGCCGCCGAGGCTTCCGTCGCTTCGGATCACCCGGTGGCACGGCACCAGCACCGCGACCGGATTGTCACCATTGGCCGACCCGACCGCGCGAACCGCGCCGGGCTGACCGATCGCGGCGGCAATGTCGGCGTAGCTGCGCGTCTGCCCGACCGGGATCTTGCGCAGCTCCTGCCAGACCTTTTCCTGGAAGGCGGTCCCGCGCACGTCGACCGGAAGCTCGTGCGCGCTCGGCGCCTGGATCTGGGCGAGCGCGAGGTCGGCCCATTCGGCGATCGTCCCGTCATCCTCGATGATGGTCGCGTTCGGAAACCGCCGCCTGAGGCTCGCGGAGCCTTCGCCGAAGGTCATCCGGCAGATGCCCTTGGCGGTCGCAGCGATGAGGATCGGGCCGAGGGGGCTGTCGCGAACGACGAAGCGGATGGTCTCCCCGCGCCCGCCATCGCGCCACGCCGATGGAGTCATCCCCATCCGCTCCTTGGCGTCGGCATAAAAGCGGCTCGCCGCCCCGTAGCCCGAATCGTAAATCGCTTCGGTCACGCTCTTGTCCTCTTTCAGATTCACCTCGGCGCGGCGGGCGCGCAACGCTCGCGCATAAGCGGCCGGCGAAACGCCCATGTCGCGCGTGAACAGGCGCTGGAAATGGTGCGGCGCGTAGCCGACCGCAGCGGCCAGTTCGGCCAGGCGCGGCGGCTCCTCGGCCTGCTCGATCAGCGCGACCGCGCGAACGATCGCTTCACGGTCGCGGCCGACCTCGTCGGGCCGGCAGCGCAGGCAGGCCCGGTAGCCCGCGGCCCGCGCCTCGTCGGCGCTGGCGTAGAAGATGACATGCTCGCGTTTCGGCCGCCGCGCCGGGCAGCTCGGCTTGCAATAAATACCGGTGGTCGAAACCGCGCCGATCACGCGTCCATCCCACCTCCGGTCGCGCTGCTCGAACGCGGCCCAGGCGTCGTCGGCGTCGAGGCGCGCCACCTTTTCCATCGCCGGAGGTCTACGCTCATCGCTCCACCGTGCAAGAGTTGCCATGGTCAATGCCTTTCGATCTTGGCGGAGAAACATCCGCGAGTTGCGTTGTGGGCGTGGATCGCCGCGATGTCCGGATTGGCGAATAGTTTGAGGATTCCCGCCTCGGCCTCGCCCGGCTGAGTTAGCAGCGCGTCCACCATCATCCCGTCTTTGTCGAAACCGCGCAGCGACAGGACCCGCTTTTCGAACACCGGCGGAACCCGGCCGACATATTGGGCGGCCTGCTCTTCCCCTTCGGTGACGAAGACGGCGTGGCTGGCTCGGTACGGGTTCGCGACGTCGTGGCTGACATGATTGAGCAGCAGCACGGAATCGCCGATCGCGCGATCGGTCAGGCTGATGCGGCACGGGAAGGTCGGGGAGTTCACCGTCATCCGCTTCACGCCGCGCTTCGCCAGCTCGTCGTCGGCCAGGCCGAACAGCTCTCGGAACGGCGCCGGGTCGAGTCCGATGAACTCGATAGGTCATTCGCGCCTCCCTCACGCCACGATCGTCGTCGCGAGGCCGACGAGCAGCATGCTGAACGACAGCGAGCCGAACACCGAGAGCAGCAGCCTTGAGATTTCGAGACTTTGCATCACTTCCTCCTTAGTTGGAGGATGCTTGTATGTGGAGTTCTCGGACACCGCTTCCTTCGGCTTGCGGTCAAACACGCGACCCGCCTTGCATCCCGCGCGGCCCCTTGCTAGGGGCGCCGCAACCCGTGGGGGGCGCGCGAAATTATCGCTGCGCCCCGTTCAATGCATGGGACAAATTTCCTGTTTGGAGCTTGGTAAGCGCGTGGAGACATCCGGCGGCATTCGGGCCAGCTTAGCGGGGCGCTACGCGTCCGCTTTGTTCGACCTCGCCCGTGACCAGCGGCAGATCGAATCGGTCTCCGCGAGCCTTGCGGCGCTGGCTCAGGGAATCGCCGATTCCAGGGACCTCGCCGAGCTCATCACAAGCCCCTTGGTGTCGCGCGACCAGGCTGGAGATGCCTTGTCGGCGATCGCGACCAAGCTTTCGCTTGACCCGCTGACGGTCAATTTCCTCGGAGTCCTGGCGCGCAACGGCCGCAAGGACCAGCTGATGCCGGTGATCCGCGCCTTCCGCCGGCTCGCCGCCGAGCATCGCGGCGAGGAGACCGCTGACGTGGTCACCGCGCGTCCGCTCAATGACGACCAGATCGAACGCCTGCGCCAGCAGCTCCGCGCCCGCGCCGGCCGCGACGTCACCATCGAAGCCCGGGTCGACCCGGCGATTCTTGGCGGCATCGTGGTAAAGCTCGGAAGCCGCCAGATCGACGCCTCCGTCCGAACCAAACTCAATCGTCTCGCTCACGCGATGAAAGGCTAAGTGAAGCACATGGATATCCGCGCCGCTGAAATCTCCCGCGTCATCCGCGACCAGATCGCGAATTTCTCGGCCGATGCCGAAGTCTCGGAAGTCGGGACGGTGCTGTCGGTCGGCGACGGAATCGCGCGCGTCTACGGCCTCGACCAGGTCCAGGCGGGCGAGATGGTCGAATTCGCCAACGGCACCAAGGGCATGGCCCTCAACCTCGAGGCCGACAATGTCGGAGTCGTCATCTTCGGATCGGACGCCGAGATTTCCGAGGGCTCGCAGGTCAAGCGCACCGGCACCATCGTCGACGTCCCCGTCGGCAAGGGCCTGCTCGGCCGGGTCGTCGACGCCCTCGGCAACCCGATCGACGGCAAGGGTCCGATCAAGTCCGACCAGCGCAGCCGGGTCGAGGTCAAGGCGCCGGGCATCATCCCGCGCCGGTCGGTCCACGAGCCGGTCCAGACCGGCCTCAAGGCATTGGACGCGCTGGTCCCCATCGGTCGCGGCCAGCGCGAGCTGATCATCGGCGACCGCCAGACCGGCAAGACCGCGGTCGCGCTCGACACCTTCATCAACCAGAAGCAGGCCAACCAGGGCGACGACGAAAAGCAGAAGCTCTACTGCATCTATGTCGCGGTCGGTCAGAAGCGCTCGACCGTCGCGCAGATCGTCCGCGCGCTCGAGGAAAATGGCGCGATGGAATATTCCATCGTCGTCGCCGCGACCGCGTCCGAGCCCGCACCGCTGCAATTCCTGGCGCCCTACACCGGCTGCGCGATGGGCGAATATTTCCGCGACAACGGCATGCACGCGGTCATCGTCTACGACGATCTCTCCAAGCAGGCCGTCGCCTACCGCCAGATGTCACTTCTGCTGCGCCGCCCGCCGGGCCGCGAAGCCTATCCCGGCGACGTCTTCTATCTTCACAGCCGGCTGCTCGAGCGCGCCGCCAAGATGAACGACGACCATGGCGGCGGCTCGCTCACCGCGCTTCCGGTCATCGAGACCCAGGCGGGCGACGTCTCGGCCTACATCCCGACCAACGTCATCTCGATCACCGACGGCCAGATCTTCCTCGAAACCGACCTCTTCTACCAGGGCATCCGCCCGGCGATTAACGTCGGCCTGTCGGTCAGCCGAGTCGGCTCCTCGGCCCAGACCAAGGCGATGAAAAAGGTCTCGGGCTCGATCAAGCTCGAGCTCGCCCAGTATCGCGAGATGGCCGCGTTCGCCCAGTTCGGCTCAGACCTCGACGCCTCGACCCAGAAGCTGCTCGCCCGCGGCGCGCGCCTCACCGAGCTTCTGAAACAGGCTCAGTTCGCGCCGATGCCGGTGGAGGAGCAAGTCGCCTCGATCTTCGCCGGGACCCAGGGCTTCCTCGACAAGGTCGAGGTCAAGGACGTGACCCGCTACGAGGCGGCGCTGCTCAGCTACCTGCGCTCGGAAAAGGCCGACATCCTGAAGACCATCCGCGACACCAAGGCGCTCGACGACGACACCGCGGCCAAGCTCAAGGACGCGCTCGGCGAGTTCGGCAAGACGTTCGCGTAACGGCAGATGGCCTCGCTCAAAGCCCTCAAGCTTCGCATCGGCTCGGTGAAGTCGACGCAGAAGATCACCAAGGCGATGAAAATGGTCGCCGCGGCGAAGCTTCGCCGCGCCCAGCAGAACGCCGAGGCCGCGCGGCCCTTCTCGAAGCGGATGACCGAGGTCGTCGCCAGCATCGCCTCGCGGGTCGAGGCCGGCCCGATGGCGCCCAAGCTGCTGACCGGGACCGGCAAGGACGACACCCATCTGATCATCGTCGCCACCGGCGACCGGGGCCTGGCGGGCGCGTTCAACACCAACATCGTCCGCGCCGCGCGCAAGAAGGCCGAGGATCTCGAGGCCGCTGGCAAGACGGTGCTGTTCTACATCGTCGGCCGCAAGGGCCGTCCGGTCATTCAGCGCCTCTATCCCAAGGCGATCGTCGCCCAGTTCGACACCAGCGCGATGAAGGCCCCGAGCTATGCCGAGGCCCAGGCCATCGCCAAGGACATCGTCGACCGCTTCGTCACCAACGGGATCGACGTCGTCCATCTCGCCTACGCCAATTTCAAGTCGACGCTGGTGCAGGAACCGGTGGTCCAGCAGATCATCCCGGTCGCCCCCGCACAGGACAATAGCCCGGTGAAGGCATCCGGCACCGCCCCCGCCGCGGTCGAGTTCGAGCCCGACGAGGAGGAAATCCTCGCCGACCTGCTGCCGCGCAACATCGCGGTCCAGATCTATCGCGCCCTGCTCGAGAACCAGGCCGGCTTTTACGGCAGCCAGATGACCGCGATGGACAATGCCACGCGCAACGCCGGCGACATGATCAACAAGCTGTCGATCCAGTACAACCGCCAGCGCCAGGCGGTGATCACGACCGAACTCATCGAAATCATCTCGGGCGCCGAAGCGCTCTAACCGGACACGAACGCAAGGAAGAGTAAGACCATGGCCACCGCCGCTGAACCCAAGACCAAGAAGGCCGCGCCGAAGAAGGCTGCGCCGAGCAAGGCCACCGGGGCCGCCGAGACGCGGGCTTCGGCCACGACCAGCAACCTCACCGGCCGCGTCGCCCAGGTCATCGGCGCGGTGGTCGACGTCGCCTTCGACGGCAAGCTTCCGCCGATCCTCGGAGCGCTCGAGACGGACAATAATGGCAACCGCCTTGTGCTAGAGGTCGCCCAGCACCTCGGCGAGAATGTCGTTCGCACCATCGCCATGGACTTCGACCGACGGCCTCACCCGCGGCCAGACGGTCAAGTCGACCGGATCGCAGATCCGGGTCCCCGTCGGCCCGATGACGCTCGGCCGGATCATGAACGTCATCGGCGAGCCGATCGACGAGCAGGGCCCGATCGGCAGCGACATGAGCGCCTCGATCCACGCCGACGCTCCGCCGTTCGTCGACCAGTCGACCGAAGCCGCGATCCTCGTCACCGGGATCAAGGTCATCGACCTGCTCGCGCCCTACGCCAAGGGCGGCAAGATCGGCCTGTTCGGCGGAGCCGGGGTCGGCAAGACGGTGCTGATCCAGGAGCTGATCAACAATATCGCCAAGGGCCACGGCGGCGTGTCGGTGTTCGCCGGGGTCGGCGAGCGCACCCGCGAAGGCAACGACCTCTATCACGAGTTCCTCGACGCCGGGGTCATCGCCAAGGACAAGAATGGCAAGCCGACGCCCGAAGGCTCGAAGGTCGCTCTGGTGTTCGGGCAGATGAACGAGCCGCCCGGCGCCCGCGCCCGGGTCGCTCTGTCGGGCCTCACCCAGGCCGAATATTTCCGCGACCAGGAAGGGCAGGACGTGCTCTTCTTCGTCGACAACATCTTCCGCTTCACCCAGGCCGGCTCGGAAGTGTCGGCGCTGCTCGGCCGAATTCCCTCGGCGGTCGGCTATCAGCCGACCCTCGCCACCGACATGGGCACGCTGCAGGAGCGGATCACCTCGACCAACAAGGGCTCGATCACCTCGGTGCAGGCGATCTACGTGCCGGCCGACGATCTCACCGATCCGGCGCCCGCCACGTCCTTCGCTCACCTGGACGCGACGACGACGCTCTCGCGCGCCATCTCCGAGCTCGGCATCTACCCGGCCGTCGACCCGCTCGATTCGACCAGCCGCGTGCTCACCCCGGCGGTCGTCGGGCAGGAGCATTATGAGGTGGCACGCAAGGTCCAGGAGACGCTTCAGCGCTACAAGTCGCTGCAGGACATCATCGCCATCCTCGGCATGGACGAGCTCAGCGAAGAGGATAAGCTGACCGTCGCCCGCGCCCGCAAGATCCAGCGCTTCCTTTCGCAGCCGTTCCACGTCGCCGAGGTGTTCACCGGCATTCCCGGCAAGTTCGTCCAGGTCGAAGACACGGTCCGCTCGTTCAAGGCGGTGGTCGAGGGCGAATATGACCACCTTCCCGAGGCCGCTTTCTACATGGTCGGCGGGATCGAGGAAGCGGTTGCCAAGGCCGAGAAGCTGGCCGAGGACGCGTAACTTGGCCGAACTCCGCCTCGAGGATTGCGTCAACGACGTCTGCCCGTGGTCGGGCGAGCCGGTCAGCGCCGACAGCCTCACCTTCTACAACGGCCGCGTCGTCGGCTTCTGCAACACCGGCTGCCGCGACAAGTTCGACGCCGCGGCGCGTGCGTTCGACGCCGCGATTGAAGGCAAGGACTGATGGCCGCACTGCATTTCGAACTGGTCACCCCTGAGCGCCAGGTGATGAGCGAGGACGTCCACATGGTCGTCATCCCCGGCACCGAGGGCGAAAGCGGGATCATGGCCGGCCACGCGCCGTACATGACGACGCTCAAGAACGGCGAAATCGCGGTCTATCGCTCTGCCGGCGCTGCTCCGGAGAAGATCGCGGTCACCGGTGGCTTCGCCGAAATGGGCGATAACGGCCTCACCGTCCTCGCCGAGAGCGTCGAAAGCTGAGCATCGGCCCACATCGCCGAAGTTAGTCTTTTCTAAAAGTTTCGCACTTATTCACCACAGCCGGTCCTGCACTGGTTTTTGGTGAGATTGCATGAGCGCATTCGGTAAACGCGGCGGAATCGGGGCATCCCGGCCGAACTTCGGTGTTGCCAAGCCGATGAAGGGCGGCCCCGCGGCTGCGGCCGCGGCCAAGGAGGAAGAGGCCAAGGGCGGGGAGCAATTCCCGCCGCTCGAATCCCTAACTCCCGACCAACCGTCCGACGAACCGTCGACTCCCTCCAGCGAAGCGATGGGCCGCCTGACCGCGCGGCAGAACGCCAGCGGCGAGGCCGCAGCAAGCAAGGCCGAGGGCTTCGAGGCGTCGGTCCACAAGATCAAGGAACAGGTTCTTCCGCGCCTTCTCGAGCGCGTCGACCCCGAGGCGGCAGCCACGCTCAACAAGGATGAGCTGGCGGAAGAATTCCGACCGATCATTTCCGAGGTGCTCCTAGAGCTCAAGATCACGCTCAACCGGCGCGAGCAGTTCGCGCTCGAAAAAGTGCTCGTCGACGAGCTCCTCGGCCTCGGCCCGCTCGAAGAGCTGCTCGCCGATCCCGCAGTCTGCGACATCATGGTCAACGGGCCCGAACAGACCTTCGTCGAGCGAGGGGGCAAGCTCGAACTCGCCCACATCCAATTCCGCGACGAGGAGCATCTGTTCCAGATCGCCCAGCGCATCGTCAACCGGGTTGGTCGCCGAATCGACCAGACCACGCCGCTATGCGACGCACGACTTCCGGACGGCAGCCGCGTCAACGTCATCGTTCCGCCGCTGTCTCTGCGTGGCACTGCAATCTCGATCCGTAAGTTCTCCGAAAAGCCAATCACCGTCGACATGATGAGGGGCTTTGGCTCGATGTCGGACAAGATGGCGACGGTGCTCAAGATCGCCGGCGCGAGCCGGATGAACATCGTCATCTCGGGCGGCACCGGCTCGGGCAAGACGACGATGCTCAACGCTCTGTCGAAGATGATCGACCCGGGCGAGCGCGTCATCACCATCGAGGACGCGGCCGAATTGCGGCTTCAGCAGCCGCACTGGCTGCCGCTCGAGACCCGCCCCGCCAACCTTGAGGGCCAGGGCGCGATCAGCATCCGCGACCTCGTCATCAACGCGCTCCGCATGCGTCCTGACCGAATCATCCTGGGCGAAATTCGCGGACCCGAGTGCTTCGACCTGCTGGCGGCCATGAACACCGGCCACGACGGCTCGATGGCGACGCTTCACTCCAACTCCCCGCGCGAATGCCTCGCGCGTATGGAAAACATGGTGATGATGTCGGACATCAAGGTCCCCAAGGAAGCGATCAGCCGCCAGATCGCGGATTCGGTCGACCTCATCGTCCAGGTCAAGCGACTCCGCGACGGTTCGCGCCGGACCACCAACATCACCGAGGTGGTGGGGATGGAAGGCGACGTCATCGTCACGCAGGAGCTGTTCAAGTTTGAATATCTCGACGAAAGCTCTGACGGCAAGATCATGGGCGAATATCGCTCGATGGGCCTTCGCCCCTACACGCTCGACAAGGCCCGCCAGTTCGGGTTCGACCAGCCATACCTGGAGGCCTGCTTGTAGCACGAGATTAGCGATAGGATTGCACAGCAAACCCTAGCTAATCGAGAGTTGCGTAAAGCCGGACGGCCTGCGGCGAAGGCGACAGGACCGACGGCGCGGATTTACACCGCGCCGGCCTTCATCACCGCTCCATCCTGTAGAGCAAATTCAACGTCACCCCGGTCTCGATCTGGCCGGGTGCGACGACCCCTCCGCCGTCGCGCTCGGGCATCGGCGGGGGCGGCGGCGGCGGCGCATTCAGCGGGCTAATCCGCGATCCCGTGACGATGATGTCGGTCCCGCGATAGGAAACGCCCTCCTCGACCGACAACAAGCGCACCCGCCCGTACCCGTTATTCCGGGCATATTCGGCCGCCTCGGCCTCGCCGCGCGCCATCGCGCGGACGCGGGCTTCGCGGCGCAGCGGAGCGGGATCGGAAATGCTGAAGTTCGGGCCATAAACCGTGTCGGCTCCGGCCGCGGTCAGCCCGTCGAGCAGCGAGGTGAGCGCGTCGACGTCGCGGGTTTTGATCACCACCGAATTGCTGGCGATATAGCCGACCAGCCGCTGCTGCCCCTGTCCGTCGGGCTGGCGGTCGTAGCGATAGTCGGGGTTGAGCTGGAGCCCCTGCGTTTGGATATCGCGCTCGCGGATTCCGGCAGCGCGGATCGCCGCGAGCAGCTTTTCCGTCTTGCTCTTGCTCAAGGCGACCGCGGCCTTGGCGGTGGCGCCCTTCGCCTGCGTCCCGACCGTGAGGCTGGCTTCGTCGGGCGGGGTGCGCAGCGTCTCCGCGATGTTTACCCGCACCAGCGGCGTTTCCGCCATTTCGGCGATGCTCGACTGGGGAAAGGTCTGGGCGAAGGCGGCGCCGGGCGCGAGCGGGATCGCCAGCGACAGTGCAAGCACAGGAATCATGCGCATCATTGGGAGGCTCCAGCGAGGTAACAAATGCCGGCGTCACAATCACTTAGCCCGGTGAACCGGTGATGAAGTGACGGGCCTTCTTTGCAGTTTCCTGCCGTTGGTCGAGGCCAGCCTTTAGCGTCATCCCAGCGAAAGCTGGGATTTCAATTCTAACTTCCACTGGAATCGGGGCGCGGCCGGGATTGGCGACCGCGCCGCGTCACGGCGTGCTAGGCACGAAGCGAGCGCACCCCAAGGCCGCGAGGCTTGCCGGCTGCGGCGCCTGCTTCAACCGGTTCGCGAGAGAATCTTTCACCTCGGTCCATGAGGTTTCCGCGGCAATCGTGTCGCTCAGATCGATCGCCTTGCTCGCTCCGCAGATTGTCAGCAGCACTAGCTGTTTGCCAGGCACCAGCTTCTGCATGAGCGCGCTGTCGCCATAGACAGGTCGGCCATCAACCACGACGAGCTGAACATCGGCCGGTGAGGCTGTGACCACTGAATCATATGCAGATCCCTGTTTCCTTCGAACCACAACCAGATCGGCATACAGTCCGGCTGTTAACTGCCCTATCCGATCGTTCACTCTTGCAAGGCTCGCCGGAACGAACGTCGCCATCATGACAAGCTGTTGGGAATTGAAGGCGCCGAACCTGGCGCGCGCATAATTCAGCTCCTGCAGCATGCCGTCGCTCCCCGTCGGGCTCCAGTCCGGGGCGATGGCGACCGACACGCCCGCGTCGCGGGCGGCTGCAATGTCCGTGGTGGCGCCGTAAAGCTCCATGTTGCTCCGCGGCGACCAGACCAGACCCACGCCGCGGCTCTTCATCTCCGCGAAATCTTGCGGCTGCAGCGCCGTACCGTGAATGATCGTTGTTCCTTTTTGCAGGAGACCCAATGTAGCCAGTTGGTCGAACTCGTCCCGGCTTGGCTGGTCGGTGCCTTCCGCCAGATGCACCAACAGGCTTCGCAAGCGGCCACTGTTCAAATTGCATTTGAGGAAGGCGGCCCTTTCCACCGACATTGGCGAAACGTTCTGCTTAGGCGGCAGATTTTCTGCGCCGAACGGAAAGATCACGGTGACCGCCACGTCTTGGATCGGACCTCCGGCCGGCGTGCATGGCCCCCGATCGCGGACGGGCACTTGGAACGGTCCGCTCATCAAAGACAATTTCGGAAACTGAGAATCATAATCGAGGTTGCGGATCAAACCGGCGATGCAAAAGGGCACGAGCGGATAGTCATAGCCATTCGCTCCGCCGACGGATGACGTCGCTCCGCCAATCAGCGCCCTCACCTCCCCATAGAGATTTGCCTTGCAGTCGAGGCCCACCAGGCTGTCATGGGGCTCGACCACGGCGGCCTGATGTTGAGGCGAAGTTCGCCACTCGGCGCGGTTCAAATAGAGATTGGGTGGCTGCCACCGCGGGTGAACGTTCCAAGTCAGGTGGTTATGGAGATCGATCAGCCCCGGGAGAATGATCCCGTCGATCTTGGTCGCGCATGATGGACCGGGTCCGGTGGCCTTGACCGCGGCAATTTTCCTGCCGTCGATGGTGATGACGCCTTGGTCAATCACTTGATCCGGCGTGATCAGTGTGCCTTGGAGCGACCACTCGCCGGCACTGGAAAACGTGGGGCAAAGCAGCCGATTTTGGGGCCTTTCGCCCACGATCCGGGGGAGCGGCCCAGTGTCCAAGCGCGGTGTTTGGGCAGCGGAAGCCTGCGCCGCCATTATCATGACCAGAACAATTCCTGTGCTCAGCTGACGCATGGCCCCCTCCTCACCCTCGGCCGCCCCGTCATAGGAGTGGCGGTCGTGCTCTCTCGTGAGGGCGCCGGAAGAGCGAAGGGGACCCGTTCGTCTCGGTCCGCGATTTCGACTCGATCGCGAAAGGCGGCCGAAATTAACACGAGCGAGATGTTCTCGCCATTTGGCCCATTCAGCGGGCTAATCGTTCGACGAACGGCGGTTGCGTGATGCAGCGGCCCTTGGCACAGCTTAGCTTTGATCCCCTCCAAGGAGCGGTCCATGCCTCGCCATTTCGCCCTGTTCCTCACGGCCCTCGCCCTTTCGGGCAGTGCTGCAACCGCCGTCGCCCAACCTGCCCCGTCCCAAGCGCAGGTCGACGCACTTCGCGCCGCCGTCGATGCCGCCACCCGCACCGCCGCCAACCGCGAGCGCGACCGCTATCGCCACCCCTATGAAACCCTCGCCTTCTTCGGCGTGAAGCCGAGCGATACAGTGGTCGAAATCTGGCCGGGCGGCGGCTGGTACACCGAAATCCTGGCGCCCTACCTCGCCTCGGGCGGCGGCAAGCTGATCCTCGCCGCGCCGGGCTGGGGCCGCAGCGGCGTCGAGAAACTCAAGACCGCCAATGCGACGCTATACGGTCCGCTGACCGTCGCCGACTTCCCGATGTTCGACGGCAAGGCCGCGGAAATCCCCGCCGGCAGCGCCGACGTGGTCCTGACCTTCCGCAATGTCCACAATTGGCGAATGGGATATCACCGCGACGACAAGGCCGATTACAGCGTACCCGCCTTCCAGCAAATCTATGCCATGCTCAAGCCCGGCGGCGTGCTCGGCATCGTCGACCACCGGCTGCCCGAAAGCGCCAGCGCCGAACTCGAAACGAGCAGCGGCTATATCAAGACTTCGACGGTCATCCGCCTGGCCGAGCAAGCGGGCTTCAGGCTCGAGGCCCGAAGCGAGGTCAACGCCAACCCCAAGGACACGGCCGATCGGCCGGTGTGGCATCTTCCGCCTTCGCTCGGCCTCAAGGATCAGGACCGCGAAAAATATCTCGCGATCGGCGAGAGCGACCGGATGACCCTGAAGTTCGTCAAGCCGCGCTGACGGAAGCCGGGGTCGCTGCCGCAGCGCTGCGCTTCTTCAATTGGACGAGGAAGCCGTGGAGCACCTCGCTCGACAGGCCGTGGAGCATTAGACGAAAGCCCGCGGCGAGCGTCGAGTGCGGCACCAAAGGATGGCGGTTGTTGATCATCGCCAGATGCTTCTCCTCGCCGGTCAGCCGCGCGCAATAAAGGCCGATCGTCTCGTCGAGCTGGAGTGAGTTGGACGCCCGCCAGAAGTCGCGGTCGGTCAGGAGCATCGCATAGGCCGGGGTATAGATTTCGATTGCGGTCTGCAGGTCGATGACGTTGGTCCGCCCCTTGCGCAGCGGCGCCAGCTCGATCTCCTCGCTGATCGCCGAGAAGTCGATCGCGTCCCTCTTCTCGATCACCGCGCCGCGGCGCTCGAGCTCGCGGTTCAGCTCGATGATGTAATTGAAGATGTTGAGGTCGTGGTTGAGGAAGACGTTGGCCTTGACGTCGTCGGTCGTGCGCGGGGTCATCGGCTGGAGCTTCGGATGGAAGCCCGGAGTGGCGTTGTCCGAAATAAAGCGCAGGATCTGCGCGCCGAGATGGAAATGGCGCAGGATCAAGGTGTTGGCATCGGGGGTGAGGAAATATTTCATCCCGAACGCGATGCTGTGGTGAAGGAATTTGGGCGCGTGTGGCCACCCGGGGGTCAGGGTGTGGACGAGCTGCGCGACGATGATCATCAGCCGCGCGAACGGCCGGACGATCGGCAGCAGGAACTGCCGGCTCACCGAGCGCTGGTCGCGGATCAGCGCCGCCTTGGATTCCGGGTTGAACGGCAGCGAGCGGTCGAGCCACAAAGCCAGCCACGGGTCGGGGTCGGCGGGATCGTGCGGGATCTGGTCGAGCGGCAGATCGTCGCCCTCGGGGATCGGGTCGCTATTGCCGCGCCCGCGCCCGCCGAGCCTAGACATGGTCGAGCTCTTCGAGCTGGAGGCGGTAGAGCCGCGCGACGACCTTCGCATGCTTGACGATCGCGTTGCTGGTCGGCTCGTCGGTCGCCGCGAGCTCGATCGCGCGGTCGAACTCGTCCATGTGATGGCCGTCGTTCTCGCCGTGATATTTGAAGAAGCTGACCGCATCCTCGGGCAGCTTCAGCTGCTCCTCGACCAGCTTCGCCCACGGACCCGCAAGCCGGCTGCCGAGGCCCTCGATGATGAACATGGCGCCCAACAGGCCGAGCGGGTCGGGCCTGGACGCGGCATGGTACATGAACCCGCTCAACGCTTCCGACCCGACATTCTTGTCCGCGCTTTGGATGACCGCGAGTTCGCCGCCCGCGGCGACATAATTCTGCTCGAGCAGGCGGAAATCGCGATGCTCGGCCATCGCATGGTCGAGGAACATCGAGCGCAATTCCTCGTGCGCCGGGGTGATGCTCGAGGCCGCCCGGCTGATCCAGCGGCTGCCCTCGATCACCTGCTGGCGGAGGTTAACGAGAAGCCGCTGATAATCCTCGAGCCGGAGCCGCCCCGACAGCAGCCGTGCGATGATCGGAACCTGGACCAAGGCAGATTCGAAATCGATCCACACCCGCGCGAGACGGCGGTGGGTGGTCGCGACCCAATCGACATCGGTGTTCGCCGGCTTGTTCATGCGCCCTCCCCTTCGACCACGGTCAGCCCCGCGAAGGCCATGATACATTGGCCGCTTTCGGGCACCGCGCACAAGACTCGCTGGCCGGGCCTGGCCAGCCCCGAGCGCAGGAAATCGTCGATCAGCAGGTACATGGACGCGGCCCCGACATTGCCCTTGTCATAGAGGTTGGTGAACCAGCGCTCTTCGGGGATCATCGCCCCGGCCTTGGTCGCCAGCCGGACCATCTCCTGCCTGAGGCTATGCGCGGAGAAATGGCACAGGAACCAGTCGGTCCCCATCGGATCGATCCGCCCTTCGTCGACGTGGCGCAGGAACTCGCCCATCCACACCGGCAGCATGCGGTAGAGCGAATCGACGTCCTGGCGCAGCTGGAACGCACCCGCGGCCGCTGCCTCGGCGCCGGACTCAAACAGGCTCCACGGCCGCACGTCGTCCCCCTCTCGGACCCCGCCCCCGGTCATGCACGGCTCGAACCTGTCGGCGAAGCTCCTGAGGCTCATCCACTCGACCTTGAGCGACAGTCCCCGCGCCGCCGGCCGGTCCTCGACCAGCACCGCTGCCGCGCCGTCGCTCAAGGTCCAGCGCAGGAACTCGGCGTCGGACGGCAGGCAATCCTCCTCGTCCACGCTCGACGTGCCGAGATAATGGCCGGGGCGAAAGAAGCGGCTCGAAAATTCCGCGCCGACCGACAACGCGGCCCGGTGCTCGCCGCCGCGCACGTTGAGCACCGCGTTCTTGAACGCCATCATCGCACTCGCGCAGACGCTCTGGTGGCTGGCGAGCTCGATCGGCCCGAGGCCGGAGGCGGCATGGACTCCGCTGGCGAAGCCAGGGACGAGCAAATCGTTCTGGGTGGTTGCGGCAGCGAGGAATCCAACGTCCGAGGGGTCGAGCGCGGCCCGGCCAAGCGCGTCCTTGACCGCTTCCGCGGCGAGCTTCGCCACCGTCCACTCGCTCGTCCCGTCGGGACGGATCGCATAGTGACGGGTCTTGATCCCGTTCTGGCGAAGCGTCAGCCGGCCGAGCCGCTCGGCCCGCGGCGACAGCCGGCCAATGAAATCGGCCATCGTCGTGTTGTCGACGGGCTCGCCAGGCAGGAACTGGCCCGATGCCGTGATATATGCGTCCCCCATGGCCCCCACGCTACGGACAGCTTGAGCGTGCGGCAATAGCGAAAACTGATCAACTAACTGTGAAATTTGGGAAAAATGGTGGGCGTGGCAAGGATTGAACTTGCGACCCCTGCGATGTCAACACAGTGCTCTACCACTGAGCTACACGCCCACTCCGGCGCGACTTAGCGATGCCAGGCGCCCTTCGCAAGGCGCGGCTCAGCCTCGCGCCGCTTTGTTTTCAACCGCTTCCTCGAAGCGGTCGAGCGCACCGCCCATTTGCCCCGGAACCTGGGCCGGAGCGCCGGGGATCATCGCCGACCAGCGCACCGTGCCCGAGCCGTCGATCGCGTTGATTCCGAGCCACGGGGCGTGGTTCCACGTGACCAGTTTCGATTCGATCCTGAGTTCGGCGGGCCCGCTTCGCCGCACCGGGAAACCGCGGCGGCTGAGCCGGTCGATCAGCAGCTCGCCGGTTGCCCGGGCGTGGGCGTCGAAGCTGCCATCCCCGGTCGCGTTGACGACGTCGGCGACCGCGAGCGATGGGCGCTCAGGCTGCTGGGCGCGCAGGAGCAAAGCGATGGCAATCAGCACGAGGACGGCGAACGCGGCCCGTTGCATTCGACGGATGCCTCGCCCGGAGTGCCCACGGGACGGTTGGATGAGGCGATAGCCGCGCTTCGGAATGGTCTCAATCAACCGTGGCGGCCGCGAATCGTCGTCGAGCGCTCGGCGAAGCTGGCCGATCACCACCGCAACGCTGTTCTCGCTCAGGCTCCGCTTGTTCCACACCCCGGCGATGAGCTGCTCCTGGCTGACCACCCCGCCTTTCGCGCCTAACAGCATTTCGAGCGCCCGCGCCGCCCTCGGCTCGAGCCGGCGGACCTCGGCGCCGCGGCGAAGCTCGCCCGAGGCGGGCAGAAATTCCCACCCTCCAATCCGTTGCGCTGCAATGCCGCGTTCGAGGTTCATTTGGCCAGTCTAGCGGTGCCGAGAGAAGGGAGCGAGGAATTGAGTGTCAATTGGCCGCGATCATCGAAACTTTAGGCAATATTGAATTGCCTGGCGGCCGCGGCGAGGCGCTCAGTCCGGGCCTTAACCGGGAGACTTGCTCGATGCGTCCATTCGCGATTGGCTTGCTTTTTGGCTGTTCGCTTGCGTTGGCTGCCGCGACGGCAGCGCCAGCCGCCGAAGCTCGCAACCCGGCCGACGGCCGCTTGATGCCGCCTGAAAAAGTCGCCGATCATGCCTGGGTGATGCGCCAGCCCGACCGGCTGTGGGCCGCGGTCATCGGCAATGTCACCATCGTCGAGCAAGCCGATGGAGTGGTTCTGATCGACAGCGGAGGCACGGTTCCCGACGGCCGCGAAATCGTCCAGGCGGTGGCTCGGCTCACTCCCAAGCCGATCAAGGCGGTCGTGATCACCCACTGGCACAACGATCACCCATTTGGCGTTCCGGCCGTCCTAGAACGGTTTCGAAACGCACGGGTGTTCGGCACGGCCGCGACACGCGACTTCATCCAGTCCGAGACCGCGACCGGAGTCGGCAGCGCCGACAAGGCGCTCAACGATGCCCGCTATGTGCGAGCGCAGAACACGATCCGCGATCTGCGCAAGGAAATGGCCGATCCCAAAGTGCCCGCGGACATGCGCGCCCAATATGACATCGAGGCGCGGTGGATCGCGGCGCGCGCTGCCCGGCAGCTCGAAAATTATGCGGTCCTGCCCACCGAAACGGTTAGCGACCGTATGGTCATCGACGATCCGCTCGCGCCGGTAGAGCTTCTGTTCCTCGGCACCGGCAACACGCGGGGGGATCTCGTTGCCTGGCTCCCGCGGCAGCGGCTCGTGGCAACCGGCGATATCGTAGTCGCGCCTACGCCGTACGGCTTCACGGTCTCGACCAGGCCGTGGCTCGAAACGCTTGCCAAACTTGAGCAACTGCCGTTTGAAATCCTGGTCCCGGGGCATGGCCGGGTCCAGCATGACCGCGCCTATCTCGACACTTTGAAATGGTCGATGCGCGAAATTGCCAGCAAGGCATCGGCCGCCGCGGCCGACGGGGCCGTGACGAAGGAACAGGCGGTGGCCGCCTTCGACCGCAAGCCGCACGAGTCCCGCTTCGGCGCGAACGACGCTTGGACCCGCAAATGGCTCAACGACTATTGGCTCGAAGGAATGTTCGGGACGGCTTTCGACGAGGCGCGCGGAACGCCGGCCCCGGGGAAGTAGCCGTTAGAGACGCCCGTGCTGGTCCTCGGTCTGAAACAACCGGTCCACCTCCATCACCAGGTCCTTCAAATGGAACGGCTTGGAGAGGAGCTTGGCCTCGGGCGCGGCGCGTCCGGCCTGGAGCGCAACCGCAGCGAATCCGGTGATGAACATCACCCGGATCTCCGGGTCCCCGGCGCTGGCCTTCTGAGCGAGCTCGATGCCGTCCATCTCGGGCATGACGATGTCGGTGAGGAGGAGGTCATAGCGGCCGGCCTCGAGTAAAGGCAGCGCCTCGGTGCCGCAGCCGACCGCGTCGACGTCATAGCCGACACGGGTGAGCGCGCGCTGCAGATACTCGCGCATCGAGCTGTCGTCCTCGGCGAGAAGGATTCTGGGCATGGGTGCGACTATGCTCCACTGATTTGGCTTTGACCAGAATCGAATGACCGCGGCTTCGCGTTGCAGCGGCGAGAGGCGAGTCCTATTGTGGGACAAGATTGGCCCTGAACTGTCTCCCCGCCCCGATCATTCGGCCCCATCGCGGCGCGCTTCCGGTGCTGCTGTCCGTCCCGCACTCGGGCCGCGACTATCCCGACTGGCTGATCGACCTGGCGCGCTCGGGCAGGGCCGCGCTCGAGCGGCTCGAGGACCCTCTGGTCGACCGGCTGGTGTGGCGCGCGGTCGAGCTCGGCTGCGGCGTGGTCATCGCCCGCGCCCCGCGAGCAGCGATCGACTGCAACCGCGGCGAGGAGGAGGTCGACCCGTCCGTGGTTGCCGACGCGCGGTCACCGGGGATTGGCCCGCGCGCCCGCGGCGGCCTGGGAATCGTGCCGGCGAGGACCCAGAAGGACGGCTATCTGTGGCGCCGGGCGATCAGCCGCGCGCAGCTCGAGGAGCGGCTCGAGGCCGCGCACCGGCCCTATCATGCGGCCATCGCCAGCGAGCTTCAGGCCATCGTCCGCGCGCATGGGACGGCGCTCCTGCTCGACTGCCATTCGATGCCCCCGCTCGGTGCCGGCCAGCCGCGAATCATCATCGGCGACCGCCACGCGCGCTCGGCTCGCCCGTGGCTCAGCGCCGAGGCAATTGCGCTGACTCGGGCGATGGGCTTTGCGCCCCGGCTCAACGATCCGTTCGCGGGCGGACATGTGATCGACCGGCACGGTCGGCCAGGCCTTGGAATTCACGCGCTGCAGCTGGAGATCGATCGGAGCCTCTACCTCGAGAGCGGGCTTCGCGAGCCCGGGCCCGGGTTCGATTCGGTCGCGCGGCTTTTTGAAGCGCTCGCCGCTGGGCTGGGCGAGGCTTTGCTCGGGCGCTCCGCTGCTGCCGCGGCGGAGTAGCCGGAAGCTCAGGCCTGGGCTTCGGCCTCGATCGGCGATGGCGCCTGCGACTGGTCGGGCGCCTTGCCCTGCTCAACCTGCTTGGCGAACACCTCACGCATCTGGCTCAATGAGAACAGGTGCGCGAAAATCAGCGTCAGCATCCCGTTCTGGTTCATCTTCCGGAGCTCGTCGCCGCGAAGCTCCTTGAACTTGTCCTCGTCGACCATCTTGAAGCCGCGATAGATATAAGGCTGCTCGGAGCCGGTCGGCTGAATCGCCACTTCGCCGTCCATCAGCAGCCCGGCGCGGACCAGCTCGTCGACGAACGCGGAGGTGCGCTGGCCGGCGGCCTCGAACTGCTCGCAGAACTCGAGGATCGACTTGGTCGCATCGGTCGGATTTTCGCCGTCGAACAGCGCCTGGCCCTCCTCGAAATCACCGACCGAACCCGCGGTCGGGTCGAAGCACAGCGACATTTCGTCCGAATCCGGGCGAAGCCGCGCGAGCAGGAACGGATAGCGGCGGATATAGGCCGGGATGTAGATCGAAGGATTGTGCGGGTGGCCGTCCTCCTTGAGGAACACGTTGACGCCCTCGTTGAGGCCCATCAGCGCGATCGGAACCGGCTTTTCGCCGATCGAGAAGACGATCGGATAATGGCGCTGGACGACGGGGAATTCGTCGGTCGTCACAGGGACCGCGTGGGTCCGGGCGATTTCGCCCATGTCGACGACCGAGCGGACCTTCATCTTGCCGTGGACATTGACCTGGACCGGCTCGATCGCGCGGTAGAAAACGGGCAGATTGTTCTTCGGCGCTTCGCTCGCCATCACGTGGAACTCCTGGGGGCCGGGCTTATGGCCGCGCGATCAAAGCGCGATCCAGCCGGTGAAAATCGGGTGAGCGCCCTCTATTGCCCCTTGTTTCGGAAGGCAAGCGCCCGAGGGGCCGTTCGAGACGGCAAGCGCGAGAGCAAAGTTCAGCGGCCATTCAAGCGCCCGTTGCAAAGCCGGGCGGCTGCGACAATGACCCGCCAATGACTCCTGTCCTCCTGATCACCCTCCTCCACCTCGCGCTCGGCGCGAGCGCGGCCGAGCCCGAGCGGCCGGCGCAGGGAGTCACTCGGCTGGTCATCCGCGACGAGGTCGTGTGGCGGGTGCCGGTGGGCCCGCGCCCGGTCGATCGGCGCATCGCCTGGGTCGAGACCAAGGGCCCGCGCTGCCTCCCCACCGGAGCGATCCGGCGCGCGATGCTGTCGGGGCGCGGCAATGTCGACTTCGTCCTCGCCAACCGCACCCGGGTCCGCGCCAAGTTCGACGAAGAGTGCCCGGCCCTCGACTTCTATGCCGGCCTATATCTTCTGCCAGACGACGATCTGCTCTGCGCGGGGCGCGATTCCATCCATTCGCGGGTCGGCGGAAGCTGCGGGATCCAGCGCTTTCGGCTGCTCCAGCCGAGGCTCGTCCGGCCCTCGGGCGCAAGGGTCCGAAATCCTTGACAAAAGGAAGAGGCGCAGCCTAGCCCCGGGGGGACTGATCGCGACCCGTTGCGAGCCTTTACGCGATCCCTATTCACCGACTGACGGAACCCTGGATGCCCTTTGCCGAACTCGGCCTTTCCGACGAATTGCTCCGCGCGGTCACCGACAGCGGCTATGACGTTCCGACCCCGATCCAGCGCGCCGCCATCCCCTCGGTCCTGATGGGCAAGGACCTGGTCGGGATCGCCCAGACCGGGACCGGCAAGACCGCCGCCTTCGTGCTCCCGATGATCGACATCCTCGGCCATGGCCGGAGCCGCGCCAGAATGCCGCGAAGCCTGATCCTCGAGCCGACCCGCGAGCTCGCCATGCAGGTGTCGGAAAATTTCGAGAAATACGGCAAGTATCACAAGCTCTCGATGGCGCTGCTGATCGGCGGGGTTCAGATGGGCGACCAGGTCAAGGCGCTCGAAAAGGGCGTCGACGTGCTCATCGCAACCCCGGGCCGGCTGCTCGATCTGTTCGGCCGCGGCAAGATCATGCTCAACGATTGCAGCCTGCTGGTCATCGACGAGGCCGACCGGATGCTCGACATGGGCTTCATCCCGGACATCGAGGAAATCTGCTCGAAGCTGCCGAAGAACCGTCAGACCTTGTTGTTCTCGGCGACCATGCCGCCGCCGATTCAGAAGCTCGCAGCCAAATTTCTCAACGAGCCCAAAAGGGTCGAGGTCGCCCGGCCTGCCACCGCCAACGTCAATATCGAGCAGCGGCTGGTGCTCACTACCGCGGCGAAGAAGAAGGACGCGCTCAAGGATTTGCTCCGGGCGGAAGAGTTCAAGAACGCGATCGTCTTTTGCAACCGCAAGACCACGGTGCGCGAGCTCACGACTGCGCTGAAGCGGGCGCGCTTCGCCGCCGGCCAGATCCAGGGCGACATGGACCAGTCGTCGCGCATCGCCGAGTTCGAGCGGTTCAAGTCCGGCGAGATCAACATCCTCGTCGCCTCCGACGTCGCCGCCCGCGGGCTCGACGTCAAAGGCGTCAGCCACGTCATCAATTACGACGTTCCCTGGCAGCCCGACGATTACATCCACCGTATCGGCCGCACCGGCCGCGCGGGCATGGCGGGCATTGCCATCTCGCTCGCGACCCCGTCCGACGCGGAGTTCATCGAGCGGATCGAAAAGCTCACCGGGTTCAAGATTGCCCGCGTCGGGGCGGGCGAAAGAGGCGAGGAACGCGAGGCATCTACGCCCGAAACCACGAAGCCCGATCGCGAGCCCAGGCGCGCCGAAAGGCCGAGGCGGGAGCGCGAGCGATCTCGTTCGGAAGAGCCAAAGCAAGATCGCGAGCCTCGGCCGGAACGTCCGAAGAAGCAATCGGAGGCGAAACGCGTCGAGAAGCCGGAGCGCACTCCGGTGGTTGAAGACATCAAGGATGAATGGAACGGCCCGCTGCCGTCCTTCCTGTCAGTCCGCGCCGACTAGTTACATCCGTGTATCTGGAAAGCCGTTGCGCGGCTTCCCAGCTAGTGCTCCTTGCCAGCAGGGAGCCCGACGATGACCGACTATATTCCGCCCAGGGTGTGGACGTGGGACGCGCCCAACGGCGGCGAGTTCGAAAATATCAACCGACCGACCGCCGGACCGACTCATGAGCGCGAGCTCCCGGTCGGCAAGCATCCCTTGCAGCTTCATTCGCTGGCGACCCCCAACGGACAGAAGGTCTCGATCATTCTCGAAGAGCTGCTCGAGCGCGGCCATTCGGGCGCGGAATATGACGCCTGGCCGATCCGCATCGGCGATGGCGACCAATTTTCGAGCGGCTTCGTCGAGATAAACCCCAATTCCAAGATTCCGGCACTGGTCGACCGTAGCGGTCCCGAGCCCGTCCGCGTGTTCGAGAGCGGCGCCATCCTCCTCTACCTCGCCGAAAAATTCGCCGAATTCCTCCCCGCGTCCCGCCCGGCGCGAGCGGAAACCCTGTCCTGGCTGTTCTGGCAGGCCGGCAGCGCGCCCTTCCTCGGCGGAGGGTTCGGCCACTTCTTCGCTTATGCACCCCAGAAGTTCGAATATGCGATCAACCGCTACGCGATGGAGGCCAAGCGCCAATTCCACGTCCTCGACCGCAGGCTTGCCGAGAGCGAGTATCTTGCCGGGCCCGACTATAGCGTCGCCGATATCGCGGCCTGGCCCTGGTATGGCGGGATGGCGCTCGGCCGGAGCTACAAGGGATCGGACGAGTTCCTGGCGATCCACGACTATGAGCACGTCATGCGTTGGGCCAAGGCGATCGACGAGCGGCCCGCGGTCAAGCGCGGGCGGATCGTCAACAAGCTCACCGGCGATGAAAGCGAGCAGCTCCACGAGCGGCACGACGCCAGCGACTTCCTCCTCCGCACCGAAGACAAGATCAAGGGCGTTGCCGGGGACGCCCGCGCCGACGTCAAGGACGACGCGATCTAATTGCGGTAGCGCGCCAGAAACACTTGCGCGAAGGCGTCCAGCCGAGCTTCACCGATCGCCTCGCGAAGGCCCTGCATCAGCCGCTGGTAGAACCACAGATTGTGCTGGGTCATCAGCATCGCGCCGAGGATCTCGCCCGAGCGCACGAGGTGGTGGACGTAGGCGCGTGAGAATGTCGCACACGCCGGGCACGGGCAGCCCGGCTCGATTGGCTCCGAATCGTCGGCGAAGCGGGCATTGCGGATGTTGATCGGACCGTCCGCGGTGAAGGCCTGGCCGGTCCGACCGGATCGCGTTGGAAGCACGCAGTCGAACATGTCGATCCCGCGTTGCACTGCGCCGACGATGTCGTCGGGCTTGCCCACGCCCATCAGATAGCGCGGCTTGTCCGCCGGAAGCTGGCCCGGAGCAAAGTCGAGACAGCCGAACATCGCTTCCTGCCCTTCCCCAACCGCGAGGCCGCCGACCGCATAGCCGTCAAAGCCGATGGCGATCAGCGCCCCCGCGCTCTCCCGCCGCATCGCCTCGTCGAGCCCGCCCTGCTGGATCCCGAACAGGGCGCCCGGATTTCCTAAGCCGTCAAACGCCTCGCGCGAGCGCTTCGCCCAGCGCATCGACCGCTTCATCGCTTCTCGCTGCGCTTCCGGCGTGTCGGTCGTCTTCACCAATTGATCGAACGCCATGACGATGTCCGCGCCGAGCTGCGCCTGCACATCCATCGACCGTTCGGGAGTGAGCAGGTGGCGCGTTCCGTCGAGGTGGCTGGCGAAGGTCACCCCCTCCTCACTGACCTTGGTCAGCTCGCTTAGGCTCATCACCTGGTAACCGCCGCTGTCGGTCAGGATCGGCCCGTCCCACCCCATAAAGCGATGGAGCCCGCCAAGCTTGGCGACCCGCTCGGCGCCGGGCCTCAGCATCAGATGATAGGTGTTGCCGAGGATGATGTCGGCGCCGCTCGCGCGCAACTCCTCCGGCCGCATCGCCTTGACCGTCGCCGCCGTCCCGACCGGCATGAACGCGGGCGTGCGGATCTCGCCGCGAGCGGTCGCAATTGTGCCGATGCGCGCGGCGCCGTCGGTTGCGGTGATGGTGAAGGAGAAGCGCAACATCTGCCCGCCCTAACCGGTCGCGCCGAGGGAAGTCGAGACGCGCGCAGAAACCGCCTCAGCGGGAAGCGAAACCCACCCGAAAACATGCGCCTTGGCCGCCCGGATTCGCGAGCACTTCGAGCGCGCCGCCAAGCTGTTTCGCGAGCAGCGTAACGACCTTCATCCCGAGGCCCTTGGAGGTGGCCGGATCGAACCCCCGCGGCACACCCCGGCCTTGGTCGCAAACGCTGAGTTGGCTCTGGTGGCCCGTGACCTTGTAAATCACCTCGATCTTGCCGGCGCCGTGCTTGGCGGCATTGGTGACCAGCTCGTTGGTCAGCAGTCCGATCGGCTGGATCATGTTCGTCGGCACAGTGCCCTCATCGCCACTGACTTCGATCGGCATTCCGCAAATGTCGGAAAGGTCCGCGCAAAGCCGCGTTAGGAAGGCGAGGCAGGGGACCTCGTCGGTATCACTGGAGTAAAAATTGCGATGGACGCGGGCCACCGCGGTGACCCGGGTCGCGGCTTCGGTCAATTGTGAAGCGACCTCTTCATTGCCGGCCGATCGGCTTTGCATCGAGAGCAGGCCCGCCACGAACTGCAGGCTGTTCATGATCCGGTGATCGATCTCGCGCGCCAGCAACTCCGCCTGGGCAACCGCGCGACGGGCCGCGAGGCGCAGTTCGAGCTGATCAACGACCAGTGAAGCGAGGTCAGTCAAATCGTCGATCTGGCCTTGGTCGACCGGGCGCGGTTCCTTGTCGATGACGCACAAGGTGCCAAGGTTGAAACCGTCGGAAGTGCGCAACGGAACGCCGGCGTAAAAGCGCAGACCGAAGTCGCCGGCGACCAGCGGGTTGGCGAGCGAGCGCGGATCGGTGCTCGCGTCGAGCAGGATAAGGGCATTGTCCGACAGGATCGCGGAAGCGCACAGACCGGGGTCGCGGCCGATTTCCTCGACGTCGAGACCGTGGTGGGACTTGAACCAGATACGGTCATGATCGACAATGCTGATAATCGCGATCGGTGTCTCGAAACGGCGCGCGGCGATGGCGGTCACTCGATCAAAGATCCCGTCGGGCGGGGTGTCGAGAATCTGGTAACGCTGAACGGCGGCGATGCGCCCCGCCTCGTTGTCCGGAATGATCTTAACTTGCGGTGCATTCATGGACAGCGGCCCTTGCTTCGGTCAAATTGAAATGAGAAACCGGGAAAAGCGTTACGATTGTACCGGTTAGCCGCTTTCGGGCCGTTATAGAAGCTCAACCAGATGCGCCCCGCTCAACCGCCGGCATTCAACGCGCGGCGGCCGGGACGAGCAGGCTCGAATCGCCATAGCTGTAGAATCGGTAGCCGGCGTCGATGGCGTGGGTGTAAGCGCGCTTCATCACCTCGAGCCCCATCAGCGCGCTGACCAGCATGAACAAGGTCGATTTGGGCAAATGGAAGTTGGTGATGAGTCCGTCGACCGCCTTGAAGCGGTAACCCGGGGTGATGAAGATCGCGGTGTCGCCGTCGAACGGTGCGATCGTCCCGTCTTCCGCGGCCGCGCTTTCGATCAGGCGTAGACTGGTCGTCCCGACCGCGATCAGCCTCCCGCCGGCGGCCCGCGCGGCGTTGAGCCGGTCGGCCGTGTCGGTCCCGATCCGCCCCCATTCGGCATGCATGACATGGTCGGAGACGCGCTCGCTCTTGACCGGAAGGAAGGTGCCCGCGCCGACATGAAGGGTGAGCGTCTCGCGCTTCACGCCGCGGGCATCGAGCGCGCCGATCAGCCGCTCGGTGAAGTGAAGCGCCGCGGTCGGCGCCGCCACCGCGCCTTCGTCGCGCGCGAACATCGTCTGATAGTCCGATCGGTCGTCCTCGTCCGCGGGCCGCTTCGAAGCGATATAGGGCGGGAGCGGCATCCGCCCGGCGCGCTCGAGCAGGACCTCGACCGGCTCCGCCCCATGAAAGTGTAGCAACGCGGAACCGTCCGAGGCCTTGTCGACCACGGAGGCGCGAACCCCCGCCTCGAACTCGATCAGGTCACCGGCACGAATCCGCCTCGAATTGCGCAGGAACGCCTGCCATTCGCGACCGCCTTCGCGCTTGTGCAGGGTCGCGCCGATCCGCGCTTCCCCGCGCTTGCCTTCGAGCTGCGCGGGAATGACCTTGGTGTCGTTGAACACCAGCACGTCGCCGGGACGAAGAAGACCGGGAAGGTCGAGCACCTCCCGATCCGAAATCTCGCGGCCATCGACCAGCAGCAGCCGAGCGCTGTCGCGCGGCCGCGCCGGCCGGAGCGCGATCCGCTCGTTTGGAAGCTCGAAATCGAAATCGTCGACGCGCATGGTGCGCGCCGCGGTTAGCCGTCGATCGTGGCCTTCACAATCTTGGTTGGTGCCGGCGGCGGCTCGCCTGGGGCGATCTTGTCGACCGCGTCCATGCCCGAAATCACCCGGCCGAAGACCGTATAGTCATTATCGAGGTCGGGCCGGGGGACGAAGGTGATGAAGAACTGGCTGTTGGCACTGTCCGGACTTTGCGCCCGAGCGGCCCCGACGGTGCCGCGGAGAAATGGCGTGGTGGTGAACTCGGCCTTGAGGTCGGGAAGGTCGGACCCGCCCTCGCCGGTTCCCTTGGGGTCGCCACCCTGGGCCATGAAGCCGGGAATCACGCGGTGAAAAGTCAGGCCGTCGTAAAGCCCCCGGCGGGTCAGTGCCTGGATCCGAGCGACATGCTGCGGTGCGAGATCCGGGCGAAGCAGGATCGTCACCGTCCCCCCGTTCGACAGCTGCAGGGTCCAGCGGTTGAGCGGGTTCGCGGCGACCTCTGGCGGCGGCGCGATGTTCATCGCCACCGGTTGCGGCGCGGCGGCCATCGCCAGCGCGGCGATGAGCGGAAGCAGGAAGTGGCGTCGGCTGATCATAGGGTCCTTCGGGCGTTGGTGAACGGCATCATTGGGCTAGCGCGGCTTAACCGCGGCTGAGATGGCGCGCGACGTCGGCGGCCACCGCCGGGGTCACGAACTTGTCGATCTTGCCGCCGTATCGGGCGATTTCCTTGACCAGCTTGGACGCGATCGGCTGGAGCGACACGTCGGCCATCAGGAAGACGGTCTCGATATCGTCGTTCAATTGCTGGTTCATCCCCGCCATCTGGAACTCATATTCAAAGTCGGCGACCGCGCGCAGCCCGCGCAGGATCATCGATGCGCCCTGAGCCTCGGCAAAGTCCATCAGCAACGAATCGAACTCGACGACCGCAATATTGTCGCCGATCCCCTCGATCTCGCGTTCGACCATCGCCAGCCGCTCGGCGACCGCGAACATCGGCTCCTTGCTGGGGTTGGTCGTGACCCCGATGACCAGCCGGTCGACGAGGTGCGCGCCGCGGCGAATGATGTCGATATGGCCGAGCGTAATCGGGTCGAACGTGCCCGGATAGACGGCGATCCTCATGCCCTACCCCCTCAGTGGTTTCGCTCGACCGCGAAGCGGGCGATCGCTCGAAGCAGGTCGGCCTCGTCGCCGTGGCTTGCAAGATGTTCGATCGCCTGGTCGACGAGGAACCGGGCCTGCTGGCGGGCGCGGTCGTCGCCGAGAACCGAGACAAATGTGGCCTTGCCCGCTTCCGCGTCCTTCTGAAGCCGCTTACCCGCCACGGCGACGTCGCCGCTGTGATCGATCAGGTCGTCGGCGATCTGGAAGGCCAGCCCGACGTTGCGGGCATAGCCCCGGTAGGGAATGCGCGCTTCGGGGGCGAGCTTGCCCATGATGCACGCCGCCTCGAGCGCATATTCGATCAGCGCCCCGGTCTTCATTTGCTGAAGCCGGGTGATCGCGGCGATGTCCAGCGTCTCGCCCTCGGCCGAAAGGTCCATCATCTGCCCGCCCGCCATGCCCGCAGGGCCGACGGCGCGGGCCAGCTCCAGCACCAGTTCGGAGCGGACGAACGGGTCCTCGTGGGTCGCCGGCTCGGCGAGGATTTCGAAGGCGATGGCGTGAAGGCTGTCGCCGGCAAGCACGGCCTCGGCCTCCCCGAACGCCTTGTGCACCGTCGGCTTGCCGCGGCGCATGTCGTCATCGTCCATGCACGGAAGGTCGTCGTGGATGAGCGAATAGACGTGGATCGCCTCGACCGCGCAACCGGCCCGCACCGCGCACTGGCGGTCGATTCCGAACAAGCGCGAAGCGGCGACCACCAGCAGCGGGCGAAGCCTCTTGCCGCCACCGATGGCCGCATGGCGCATCGCCGCGAAGAGGCGCGATCGTCCATCCCCGGGGTCGGCCAGGCGATCGGAGAAGAAGTGATCGATCTCGCCGGACAGCCGAGCAGCCTCGGCGTCGAGGCTGGTTCGCCCGCGGTCGATCGTCTCAAGCGGCATCGAACGGTTTCAACCCATCCGGCTGACCGTCGGAGCCGAGCGCGATCTGCTCGATCCGGGCCTGCGCGTCCCTCAGCCGCGCCTCGCAGTGGCGCTTGAGTCGCTCGCCTTCCTGATACAGCGCGATCGAGGTGTCGAGCGGCGCCTCGCCCTTTTCGAGCGTGCGCACGATCTCCTCCAGCCGGGCAAGCGCGGCCTCGAAGGTCAGCTCGTCGATCTCGGTCTCGGCACTGGCCATGATCGGTTTCATGACCCTCGCGGGCCCCCTCGTAAAGCCCTCCCCTGACGAGGAAGGCGATCAGCTCATCGGGATATTTTTGAACGGGTCGCGAATTCCGGGCACGACCTCGTCGGCGGCGAGTTCCCCATCCGGATCCATCATCGCTGCCTCGGCATCGCGGGCGATCTGGTCGCGCTCCTTGCGAAGCTCCTCGATCAGCGCTGCGCGGTCGCTGTCGAAGGTCGTGTCGACCGGCGCCGCGGCTCCGGCGGCCTTGGCCGCCTTGGCGACCGCCGCGTCGAGCTCGCGCTGGGTGGTGAGTTCCAGGGTCACGGGGTCCTTGGGGGTGATATTGGCCATGTTCCAATGGCTCCGGTCGCGGATCGCGGCGATGGTCGTGCGCGTCGTCCCGATCAGCCGGCTGATTTGCCCGTCGGTCACCTCGGGGTGGTTCTTGATGATCCAGGCGATCCCGTCGGGCTTGTCCTGGCGCTTGCTCACCGGCGTGTAGCGCGGCCCCTTGGTGCGGCGGACCTGGTCGGGCTCACGCGCCATCTGGAGCCGGTAATCGGGGTCGTTCTGGCCCTTCACGATCTCGTCGTGGGTCAGCTCGCCGGCGCGGACCGGGTCGCGGCCCGTCAGCTTGGTTGCGGCGGTGTCGTCGGCGATCGCCTGCACCTCGAGGATGTGGAGGCCGCAGAATTCCGCGATCTGCTCGAAGGTCAGCGAGCTGTTCTCGACCAGCCAGGAGGCGGTCGCGTGGGGCATCAGTGGCTGGGCCATGAAAATCTCCGGCGTCAAAAACGAATAGGGCCGCCCCTTTGCGGAGCGGCCGGCCTGCGCTGGGATGTAGCGCCGGGCGCCTTATTCGGCAACCGAAAGCACGATCTTCCCAACATGTTCGCCCGATTCCATCCTCGCGTGCGCCGCGGCCGCCTCGGCGAGCGGGAAGACCGAATCGATTACCGGGCGCAGCCGGCCGCCTTCGGCATAGGGCCAGACGGCGCGCGCGATCTCGTCCGCGACCATGGTCTTGAACTCGAGATTGCGCGGTCGAAGGGTCGATCCGGTGAGGATCAGGCGGCGCCGCATGATGTCGAAGATCGGGATTTCGGCGGTCGGCCCGCGCTGGACCGCGATCGACACGTGCCGACCCTCTTCGGTCAGGCAGGAGAGGTTGCGCGGGACATAGTCGCCCCCGACCATGTCGATGACCACGTCGACCCCGCGGCTCGCGGTCGTGCGGTGGACCTCCTCGACGAAGTCCTGGGTGCGATAATTGATTGCCGCCTCCGCACCGAGCGCGATGGCCCGCGCGCATTTCTCGTCGCTCCCGCAGGTCACGATCAGCCTCAGCCCGAACAATTTGCCGAGCGCGATCGCCATCGTCCCGATGCCGCTGGTCCCGCCATGGACCAGCACCCAGTCGCCGTCGGCGGCAAAGCCGCGCTCGAACAGATTGACCCAGACGGTGAACAGGGTCTCGGGCATCGCCGCGGCCTCGGTCATTTGGAAGACTTCGGGGACCTTGAGGCAGGTCCCCGCCGGCGCGAGGCAGAATTCGGCATAGCCCCCGCCGGTGACCAACGCGCAGACCTTTTGCCCGGCTAGCGCCTCGGCGCCCGGGCCGGCCTCGACCACCTCGCCAGCAATCTCGAGGCCGAGCACGTCGCTCGCGCCGGGTGGGGGCGGATAAAGGCCCTTGCTCTGGAGGACGTCAGGTCGGTTGATCCCCGCCGCGTCGACCCTCACCAGCACCTCGTCCGATCCGGGCTTGGGAAGCGGCCGGTCGACCAACTTGAGCCCGCCCGAGCCGTCCGCGATGACCGCGGTCATCGTCTTGGGGAGCGCCGTTTTCATGGCACGAGCCTTATTGACTTGCACCCTGCACCGGTCAACTTGAGGTGGCGATGGACCTCGACGATCTTTTTCCGTCGACACCGGGCGACCCTTTGGTCGAGCTGGGCCGGCAGGACCTCGACCCGATCAGCATCGACGAGCTCAAGGAGCGGATCGAGGCCCTGAAGGCCGAAATCGCTCGAGTCGAGGCGCATATCGAGCGGGTTTCGGCTCACCGCTCGGCAGCCGACGAGCTGTTCAAGAAGTCGTAGCACTCCTGCGATATCTGTTGAAAAGCCCGGAGCCGGCACTTGATTGCCGCGTTCGCGCATATGACATTGGTTAGTGAAGCCCGCTGGGGTTCAGCGGGCGTTGGGAGTGCCCAGCTCGATGCCAAGTTTCGCCCGCGACCTCGAACAGACCCTGCACAACGCGCTCGGCGAAGCGAGCAAGCGCCGCCACGAATATGCGACGCTTGAGCATCTTCTCGTCGCCCTGATCGACGACGAACATTCGTCCAAGGTGATGACCGCCTGCGGGGTCAACCGCGACGAGCTGCGCACGTCGGTCAAGCAATATCTCGACCATGAGCTCGGCGCGCTGATTGCCGACAGCGCCACCGACCCGACCCCGACCTCGGGCTTCCAGCGGGTGGTCCAGCGCGCCATCCTCCACGTCCAGTCCTCGGGCCGCGACGAGGTCACTGGCGCCAACGTGCTCGTCGCGCTCTTCTCCGAGCGCGAGAGCTATGCCGTCTATTTCCTCCAGCAGCAGGACATGAGCCGCCTCGACGCCGTGACCTACATCAGCCACGGGGTCGGCAAGGGCGAATCCTCGGCGACCGAATCCCGGCCGCCCGAGGGCGTCGAGGAAAAGACCGACAAGAGCGAGGGCAAGAAGGAAAGCGCGCTCGCGCAATTCACCGTCAACCTCAACGAGAAGGCCGCTCTCGGCAAGGTCGATCCGCTGATCGGGCGCATGCCCGAGGTCGACCGGACCGTGCAGATCCTGTGCCGCCGCTCGAAGAACAACCCGCTCTACGTCGGCGATCCCGGCGTCGGGAAGACCGCGATCGCGGAAGGGCTCGCGCGCAAGATCATCGAGGGCGACGTCCCCGACGTTCTCAAGGGCGCGGTCATCTACGCGCTCGACATGGGCGCGCTCCTCGCCGGTACCCGCTATCGCGGCGACTTCGAGGAGCGGTTGAAATCGGTCGTGTCGGAGCTCGAGAAACTGCCCGAGGCGATCCTGTTCATCGACGAGATCCACACGGTGATCGGAGCCGGGGCAACCAGCGGCGGGGCGATGGACGCCTCGAACCTGCTCAAGCCTGCGCTCTCGTCCGGAACGATCCGCTGCATCGGCTCGACCACCTACAAGGAATTCCGCAACCATTTCGAAAAGGACCGCGCGCTTCTGCGTCGGTTCCAGAAGATCGACGTCAACGAGCCGACGATCGAGGACACGATCAAGATCATCGCCGGCCTGCGCTCGTCGTTCGAGGGGCACCACAAGGTCCGCTACACTCCCGACGCGATCAAGAGCGCGGTGGAGCTATCGGCGCGCTACATCCACGACCGCAAACTGCCCGACAAGGCGATCGACGTGATTGACGAGGTCGGCGCGATGCAGATGCTGGTCCCGCCGAGCCGCCGCAAGAAGGTCATCACGCCCAAGGAGATCGAGGCGGTGGTCGCGACCATCGCGCGGATCCCGCCCAAGTCGGTCAGCGCCGACGACAAGCAGGTGCTCGAGCATCTCGAGGCGGACTTGAAGCGCGTCGTCTTCGGGCAGGACCTGGCGATCGAGAAGCTCGCCTCGGCGATCAAGCTGTCCCGCGCCGGGCTCCGCGATCCCGACAAGCCGATCGGCAACTATTTGTTCTCCGGCCCCACCGGCGTCGGCAAGACCGAGGTCGCGCGCCAGCTCGCCTCGATCATGGGCATCCCGCTGCAGCGGTTCGACATGAGCGAATATATGGAGCGCCACGCGGTCAGCCGGTTGATCGGCGCGCCCCCGGGCTATGTCGGCTACGACCAGGGTGGGCTTCTCACCGACGCCGTCGACCAGCATCCGCACAGCGTGCTCCTGCTCGACGAGATCGAGAAGGCGCACCCCGATCTGTTCAACATCCTGTTGCAGGTCATGGACCACGGCAAGTTGACCGACCACCACGGCAAGACGGTCGATTTCCGGAACAGCATCCTCATCATGACCACCAATGCCGGCGCGTCCGACATGGCGCGCGAGAGCATCGGCTTCGGCGCGGCCAGCCGCGAGGACGCGCAGGAGGATGCGGTCAAGAAGATGTTCACGCCCGAGTTCCGCAACCGCCTCGATGCCATCGTGCCGTTCAGCTATTTGCCGCCGGCCGTGGTTGCTCGCGTCGTCGACAAGTTCATCCTCCAGCTCGAGCTCCAGCTGGCCGACCGCAACGTCCACATCACCCTCGATGACGAGGCCCGCAAATGGCTGACCGAGCGCGGCTATGACAAACTCTACGGAGCGCGTCCGATGGGGCGGCTGTTGCAGGAGAAGATCAAGCAGCCGCTGGCCGAGGAACTGCTGTTCGGCAAGCTGGTCAACGGCGGCGAGGTCAAGGTCCGGATCAAGGACAATGCCCCGGCGTTCGAGATGACCCCCGCGCCGCCCAAGGAGCCCAAGGCGAAGAAGCCTAAGGCCAAAACTCCCTCCAAGGCGGTCAAACCCGACGCCTGACCGCCGTTGGCGGACGGTCACCACCGTCCGGTCGAGCGGCCGTTTGCGCCGTCCCGCGATATGGCTCTATGCCTCCCCCGACAAGAAATTGGTTCGGGGGACCGGCTGTCATGAATATTCGCATTCTCGCGCCGCTGGCGCTCTTGCTCGCTGCGACCTCGGTGCCGGCGGCGCCGCCTTCCGGCCCCAACCCGCTCTTCACCGGCGCCGATTTGTTCGACATCGAGCTCGCGACCGATCCGCAGATCAGCCCCGACGGGCGGACCATCGCTTACGTCCGGCGCACCACCGACATCATGACCGACAAGTTTCGCCAGACCATCTGGTTGGTCGACGTCGCCACGGTGCAGCAGCGCCCGCTGCTCGCCGGCAACGGATCCTATTTCTCGCCGCGCTGGTCGCCCAGCGGCGACCGCCTGGCCTATGTCGCGGCCGAGGGCGGCAATCCGCAACTCTACGTCCGCTGGACCGCCAATGGCGAAAGCGCGCGCATCACCGGCCTACCCGACAGCCCGGAAAGCATCACCTGGTCCCCCGACGGCCGGCGGATCGCTTATGCGATGTTCGTTCCTGACGACGGTCCGCGGCTGGGCTCCGCTCCGGAGCGCCCCGAAGGAGCGAAATGGGCCGAGCCGCTCCAGGTCATCGATGCGGTCACTTATCGCGCCGACGGCGCCGGCTATTTGAAGCCCGGCTACACGCAATTGTTCTGGCTTCCCGCCGACGGCGGCGCGCCGACCCAGCTGACCTTTGGAGCGACCAACGCCGGCGGCCCCATTTCCTGGACTCCGGACAGCCGCTCGGTGCTGTTCGCCGCGAACCTGTCGAAAAACTGGCAGCGCGAGCCGAACGAGGCGGAAATTTACCGGGTCTCGATCGATGGTGGAGCACCCGCCGCGCTGACCGATCACAAGGGTCCCGATTTCGCTCCAGCCGCTTCGCCGAATGGCCGGATGATCGCCTACCTTTCGTCTGACGAGCGCGGCCTGTTCTACGACGCGCCGCGGCTTCGGGTGATGAATGCCGACGGCAGCGGAAGCCGTGTCGTTCCAGGGGTCGAGGAAGGCCTCGAGGCGATCGTCTGGGCGCCGGACAGCAGCGCCATCTATGCAACCTACCCGTGGCGCGGGAAGAACCGCGTTACCAGGATTGCGCTGGGCGGCTCGACCCGGCTGATCGCCGACGGGCTGAGCGGAAGCAGCCTCGACCGCCCCTACAGCGGCGGCGAGTTCAGTGTATCCAAGAACAACCGCGTCGCGGTCACCGTCGGTGACTTTTCGCGGCCGTCCGACATTGGCGTCGCCGAGGGCAACGGGGCGATCCGCCGGCTGACCAGCCTCAATTCCGACCTTCAGTCAAAATCCCTCGGCCAAATGCGCAAGCTGGCGGTCACGTCGTCCTACGACCAGCGGCCGATCGAGGCGTGGATGGTCACGCCCCCCGGCTTCGATCCATCCAGGCGCTACCCACTGATCCTCGAGATCCACGGCGGCCCGCAGACCGCCTACGGCGACAATTTCTCGACCGACGTCCAGCTTTATGCCGCGGCTGGCTATGTCGTGCTCTACACCAACCCGCGCGGCTCGACCTCTTATGGCGAGGAGTTCGCCAACCTCATCGACAAGGATTACCCAGGCCACGATTATGACGACCTGATGAGCGCGGTCGATGCCGCGGTCGCAACCGGATTTGTCGATCCCAACAATCTGTTCGTCACCGGCGGCTCGGGCGGCGGGGTGCTGACCGCGTGGATCGTCGGCAAGACCAACCGCTTCCGCGCCGCCGCGACCCAGAAGCCGGTGATCAATTATCTGAGCTTTGCGCTGACCACCGACTTTGCCGCCGGCTACTCGCCCGCGTGGCGCAAGGAACGGCCTTGGGAAGACCCGATGACCTATTGGAAATATTCGCCGCTGAGCCTGGTCGGAAACGTCAAGACCCCGACCCTGGTGGTGGTCGGCGGCGAGGATTACCGCACCCCGGTTAGCGAATCCGAACAATATTATACCGCGCTCCAGACGCTCGGAGTCCCGACGGCGTTGGTGAAGGTGCCGGGCGTCGGTCACGGCATCACCGCCCGGCCGAGCCAGTCGGCGGCAAAGGCGAGCGCGATCATCGCCTGGTTCGACCGTTACCGGACCGCTTCGACGCCCTGACACGCTGTTCGTCGAAACCTTTGCGCCGCTCGACCGTCAATGGCTAAGCGAGGCCATTCGATTCCCCCGGGAGAGTGACGTGAAGACCAAATTTTTCCTCGGCGCGGCCCTCGCCGCGTTCATTTCGACGACTTCTTTTGCCCAAGTCCAGCAGGTCAGCGCGCAGCGCCTGTCGGACATCACCAAGACGCTCGGTTCCGACGCCTTCGAGGGCCGCGGCCCGGCGACGCGAGCCGAAGAGAAAACGGTCGCCTACATCATCGACCAGTTCAAGGCGGCCGGGGTCCAGCCCGGGGGCGATCTCGTCGGCGGCCAGCGCCAGTGGACCCAGAACGTCCCGCTTCTCAAGTCCGACATCGCCGGCACCCCGACGTTGCGGCTCGACCTCGGCTCGGGCCAGCCGCTCAGCCTGACGCAAGGCGAAGAGATTTCGGTCAAGGCGCCGCTCAACGGCATGAAGCGGGTCGCGCTCGACGACGTGCCTTTGGTGTTCGTCGGCTATGGCGTGACCGCGCCAGAGCGCAACTGGGACGATTTCAAGGACGTCGACGTCCGCGGAAAGCTCATCGTCCTGTTCGTCAACGACCCCGATTTCGAAGGCGGCGAGGGCGATTTCGGCGGCAAGGCGATGACCTATTACGGCCGCTGGACCTACAAATATGAGGAAGCCGCCCGCCGCGGCGCCGCCGGCACATTGATCATCCACGAGACCGAGCCCGCTTCCTACGGCTGGCCGACGGTCAAGAATTCGAACACCAACACCCAGTTCGACATCGTCGCCGACAATCCCGCCGCGGCCCACGCGCCGATCGAGGCGTGGATCCAGCGCGACCTCGCCGGCCGAATCTTCGCGGCCTCAGGAATGACCTTCGAACAGGCCAAGGCGATGGCCAAGACCCGCGCCTTCCGCCCGGTCGAATTGAAGGCGAAGATGGACGTCGCCTTCGACGCGGCGACCGAGGTTATCAACTCCAAGAACGTCGTCGGGCTCTTGCCAGGGACCAAATATCCCAACGAAACGGTGATCTACACCGGCCACTGGGACCATTTGGGCATCGGCAAGCCTGACGCGACCGGCGACACCATCTATAATGGCGCGCTCGATAATGCGACCGGCATCGCCCAGATGATCGAGCAGGCGCGCTGGTTCGCAAGCGAGCCGCGCACCGACCGCTCGATCGTCTTCCTCGCCGTCACCGCCGAGGAAAAGGGCCTGCTCGGCACCGAATATTATGTCAGCCATCCGCTCTATCCGCTCGGCAAGACCGTCGGGGTGCTCAACACCGACGGCGGTCAATTGTGGGGTCGCGCCAAGAATTTCACCATCAGCGGCAACGCCCGCTTGGGGCTGCTCGACCTGCTGATCGCCGAAGGCAAGAAGCAGGGCCGCTACTACAGCCCCGACCCGCACCCCGAGGCCGGCTATTTCTTCCGCTCGGACCATTTCGCCTTCGCCAAGGCGGGCGTCCCCGCAATCAGCTTCGGCGAGGGCAACGACCTTCTCAACGGCGGGATCGCGAGGGGCGAAGCGCTCGGCAAGGTCTACACCGAGAAAAGCTACCACCAGCCGAGCGACGAATGGTCGCCCGAATGGGACTTCACCGGAATGGCCGAGGACGTCGTCCTGCTCCACAATGTCGGCCGGATTCTGGCCACTTCGCGCCTGTGGCCGGATTGGAGCAGCGACAGCGAGTTCAAGGCCGAGCGCGACAGGACCGCGGCTGAGCGCGCCGGAGGAACCCTGCTTCCGCCCGCTCCAGCTGCGCCGCCGGCACCGCCGGCACAGCCGACCGCGCCGGGCAAGGGCGAGCGCGGTTGAGCGAAACGCTCGAGCCCGCTTTACCCGCCGAGCTCGATCGCACGGCCGAGCGGCTGATGCGGCGGCTGTGCGACCTCGAGCTCAAGGTCGCAACGGCCGAAAGCTGCACCGGCGGACTGTTCGCCTCGCTGCTCACCGACATCGAGGGTTGCGGCCACGGCTTCGACCGCGGCTTCGTCACCTATGACGAAATTGCCAAGCAGCAGATGCTCGGCCTGTCGCCCGAGCTGACCCAGCGCAATTCGGCGGTAACGCAAGCGGTGGCGCGCGCGATGGCCGAGGGCGCGCTTGCCAACAGCAAGGCCGATATCGCTGTGTCGGTCACCGGCTTTGCCGGTCCCGCCGGCCCGGATGACGAGGAAGGGCTGGTGCATTTCGCCTGCGCGCGCCGGGGCGGTGAAACGGCTTGCCGCGAGGAGCATTTCGGGGCGATCGGGCGCGGCCCGGTGCGGATCGCGGCACTCGGAGCGATGCTCGAGATGCTGGACCAGGCGCTCGACGCTCGGCCCTAGGGGACGATCGCCAGCCCGTCGCCATTCTTCCCGGCCTTGAGCCGCCGGAGTACCCGCCCGCTTTCCAGGTCGATCTCGGCGACTTCGTCCCGACCGGTCTCGGCCGCGTAGAGCCGTCCCTTGGGACCGAACAAGATGGTCACCTGGCCAGCCTGCCCGTCGCCCGACACGGTGACGTCGCGAAGCTTGGCCCGGGTCCTGGAATCGATCACCGTCAGCGTCCCGGCGCCGACGTTCGAGGACACGATCCAGCGCCCGTCGGGGCTCGCCGCAACCCGAATCGGCACCGCTCCGGTCGCGACCTCGCCCAGTTTCTCGAAGCTGCCCGTGTCGAAGACCTGGACTCGCGCGCCCTCGAGATCGCCGACCCACAAGGTCCGCCCGTCTTTCGACAGCGCGATCCCCTCGGGCCGCCCGCCGACCGCGAGATCGCGCAGCTTCGCTTTGGCCTTGAGGTCGATCACGCTGACCGTCCCCGAGCCGATGTTGGCGGTATAGGCCCTTGCCCCGTCATCGCTGATCGCGACCATGTGCGTGCCGTCCTCGCCGGTGGCGATGCTCGCGCTAACGGTCCCTGCGGCCGGATCGACGATGGCGATGCTCTTTGATCGCTCGGTGGTGACGACGATCCGCCCGTCGGCGAGCCACGCAATGCCGTGCGGGCCGGCGTTGGGGGACAGGTCGATGGTCCGGATTTTCTCGCGCGAGGCGACGTCGAACAGGTCGATGGTGGTCCCGCCATACGCGACCACCGCCGCTTGCTTGCCGTTGGGCGACACCGCGATCTCGTGCGGCATCCGTCCGGTCTTCGGGCGCGCCAACTCGCGCCCGTCCTCGAGCGCGATGAAGCTCAATGTGTCCTCGCCCTTGTTTCCGACCAGGAGGATCGGGCCGGCTGCCTTGTCGGGCGCGGGCTGGGCGGCGCCGCACGCGCTCGACAGGGCCAAGGCGGCAATAATCGCAATCATGGCGCGGCGCATCTTGCTCTCCTCCCAGGCGACTCGCCCGTGTAACGCCACCGCGCTAGAGTTGAAGCGACCGATTTTCGACCAAGGCCGCTTCGGCTCGACGGAGGGAAATATGTCCGACCTCACCTTCTACACCAATCCGATGAGCCGCGGTCAGACCGTGCGCTGGATGCTCGAGGAAGTGGGCGAGCCCTACGACACCGAGATTCTCGATTACGGGACGACGATGAAGGCCGAGCCCTATCTGTCGATCAATCCGATGGGGAAGGTCCCGGCGATCCGCCACAAGGGCCGCGTGGTGACCGAAGTGGCCGCGATCTGCTGTTATCTCGCCGACGCCTTTCCCGAGGCGAACCTTGCGCCGCCGCCCGCCGATCGCGCCGATTATTACCGCTGGATTTTCTTTACCTCGGGCCCGATCGAAGCCGCCTTCACCAACAAGTCGATGGGTTGGGAGGCGCCGCCCGAGCGCCAGATGTCACTCGGCTATGGAAGCTACGACACGGCGCTCAAGACGCTTGAAAATTATCTCGCCTCAAAGCCCTTCATCACCTGCGACCGCTTCACCGCCGCCGATTTGTTCGTCGGCGCCTATGTGAATTTCATGCTCGAGTTCAAGCTGGTCGACCCGCGTCCGGCCTTCACCGATTATGCGGCCCGGATGACCGACCGCGACGCCTATCGCCGGGCCAAGGCCATCGACGGCAAGCTGATCGCCGAGATGAAGGCGCAGGAGACGGCGCAATGAGCGACAAGCTCAAGGCGGAGGCGATTGGCCTCTACGACCGTTTCACCCACGGCGGCATGGAGCGGCGCGACTTCATGGCGCGGATGATCGCGCTGACCGGGAGCGTCGCCGCCGCGAACCTTCTCATCGGAACCATCGCCGCCCGCGCCGATGCCGCGCCGCTCATTGCCCCCAACGATCGCAGGCTGTTCCCGAGCTTCCTCCGGATCGCCGGCTACGTTACCTATATCGCCCAGCCCCGAACCCGCTCGCTCAAGCCGACGGTGATGGTGATCCACGAGAACCGCGGCCTCAACGAGCACACCCGCGACATCGCACGCCGTTTCGCTTTGGCCGGATTCAAGGCGGTCGCGCCCGACTTCCTGTCGCCGGTCGGTGGCAGCACCCTCCTCACCGAAGACCAGGCGCGCGAAAAGATTGGCAAGCTCGACTTGGCCAAGGCGGCCGAAGACGGCGTGGCGATGCTAAAAGAGCTCGAAGGCTCGAGCCGCGGCGGCAAGGTCGGCGCGGTCGGCTTTTGCTGGGGCGGCGGGATGGTCAACCGGCTCGCGGTCGCCGCCGGCCCGGCGCTCGACGCCGGAGTCGTCTATTACGGCCCCGCGCCATCGCCGGCCGAGGCCGCGAAGGTCGAAGCCCCTTTGCTCATCCACCTTGCCGGGCTCGACACGCGCATCGCCGAGACCGAGTTCCCGTGGATCCACGCGCTTCGCGCAGCCGGCAAGGCGGTCACCTATTTCGACTATCCGGACGTCAACCACGCCTTCAACAACGACACTTCGGCCGAGCGCTACAACGCTGCCGCGGCAAAGCTCGCCTGGGGCCGTACGCTGCGCTTCCTCAAGCGCACCCTCGGCTGATCGTGCGCATCGATCGCCGCTTCTGCGGGCCGCCCGACAGCGGCAATGGCGGCTATGTCTGCGGCCTTCTGGCGCAGGCGTTGGGCGGCTCGAACGTCTCGGTCGAATTGCGAGTCCCGCCGCCGCTCGACCGCGACCTCGAACTTGGCGGCGACGGTTCGACGGCCTGGCTCAAAGATGGCGACGTCCTCATCGGCACGGCCGAGCCTCAATGCGTCTCGATCCAGGTGCCCGAACCGCCGACCCTCGCCGCCGCGCGGCAGGCGGAAACGCGCTACGCGGGCTTGCGCCATCACCACTTTCCGGGCTGCTTCGTCTGCGGCCCGCAGCGGACCCCCGGCGATGGGCTGAGGCTGTTCACCGGCGCCCTCCGCGATGGCGAGGGACAGGTTGCTTCGTCCTGGACACCCGATGACTCGCTGCTCGACACTGACGGCTTCGTCAGGACCGAGTTCGTCTGGGCCGCGCTCGATTGTCCCGGCTATTGGGCCGTTGCGCCGACCGCCGGGATCGCCGTGCTGGGCCGCTTCGCCGTCGCCCTCCACGCCGAGCGAGTTTCGGCCGACGGGTTGATCGTCACCGGCTGGCCGGTCGCCAGCGAGGGCCGCAAGCATCGCGTCGGGACCGCGCTCCACGACTCGCACGGCCGGCTCCTCGCCGCGGGCGAGGCGACCTGGATCACCCTGCGCACCTAACGAAAAGGGCCGCCGGTTTCCCGGCGGCCCTTTCGTTCTCAGGGTTGGACTGCGCTATTCGCGGCTGCCCATGAAGCTGAGCAGGAACTGGAACATGTTGATGAAGTCCAGGTACAGGCTCAGCGCGCCAAGGATCGCGGCTTTGCCCAGCATTTCCGAGCCCTGGACCTGGAAGTAGATGCTCTTGATCCTCTGCGTGTCGTAGGCGGTGAGGCCAGCGAAGATCAGGACTCCGATCGCGCTGATTGCCATCGCCATGGCGCCCGACTGGAAGATGAAGGCGTTCATGAGCATCGCGACCAGCAGGCCGACGACCCCCATGATCAGGAACGTGCCCCAGCCGCTGAGGTCCTTCTTGGTCGTATAGCCGTAGAGCGACAGGCCGGCGAAGGCCGCGGTCACGGCAAAGAAGGTCTGGGCGATCGAGGTATTGGTATAGACCAGGAAGATGGTCGACATGCTCAGCCCCATCAGGCCCGCAAAGGACCAGAACAGAAGCTGAAGAGTCGCGGCCGACATCCGGTTCTGGCCAAAGCTCATCGCGATCACGATCGCCAGCGGCGACAGGATGATCACCCACGGCAAAAGTCCGCCACCCTGGAAGACCTGGGCGGCATAGCCGCTCTCGGCGAACAGCATGGCGATGATCCCGGTCAGGAGCACGCCCGAGGCCATGTAGTTGTAAACCTTCAGCATGTGCGAGCGCAGCCCCGCGTCGCGGGTGACGCTCGGTACGCCGACGCTGACCGCCGGATCATACGCGCTCGACGTCGTGCGCGGGTCGAACTGGTTCTGCATTGTCTCTCCTCTTGCGGGGGGCCTCGACGACACACCCCGAACGACATCTATATCGTTGATGCACTAGGGGGTTTCAAGCAAAACCGGACAGAAATGCCTCCACCGGGCCGCGTCCTTGCCAGCCCTGACCCACGGTGACACATTCGCGGCCGGCAGATTGGAGAGCGCAGCCCTGTATCACTGGTTCATCAGATTGGCCGCCTTCCTGGCCGCTATCGCGCTCCCGGCGGCCCTCCAGGCACAGCCGGCGCCGCCCCGGATCGTCGCAGTCGGCGACCTCCACGGCGACTATGCCGCATGGATCGCGATCGCCCGTGACGCCGGGATCATCGATTCCACCAACAAGTGGTCGGGCGGGCGCGCCACCCTGGTCCAGCTTGGCGACATCGCCGACCGCGGTCCCGACACCTTGCGGATCATCCGCCACCTCCAGCAGCTCCAGCGCGAAGCGCCGGCGAGCGGCGGGAAGGTCATCGTGGTCCTCGGCAACCACGAGGCGATGAACCTGATCGGCGACCGCCGCTATGTCACCGCGGGCGAATATGCCGCATTCGCCGACGCGGGGTCGGCGAGCCGGCGGGACGCGTATTACGCCGCCAATCGGGAGTCGATCCTCAAGGCGTACCGCGCCAATGACCCGCGCCTCTCCGAGCAGGCGATCCGCCAGGCGTGGATCGCGCGCACCCCGCTCGGCTGGGTCGAGCACGGACTCGCCTGGGCGCCTAAGGGGGAAATCGGCAAGTGGGCGGCTCGTAACCCGGCGATCGTCAAATTGGGCTCCTTCCTGTTCGTCCACGGCGGAATCAGCTTCGAGACAGCCCAGCGGTCAATCAGCACGGTCAACCGCGACATCGCCCGCGCGATGGAGCGCGCCGATTTCAGCGACACCTCGCCGCTCGAGGACCCGCTCGGGCCCCTTTGGTACCGCGGCCTGCTCGGGCGCGACATCGATGCCGAAGCCGCCCGCCTGTCGCTTCCGCCAACCAAGGCGTTGTCGCCGGCCGAAGAGATTGAAGCCGTGCTGTCCTTGTACCGCGCAAAGCATATCGTCGTCGCGCACACCCCGAGCCTGAATGGCATCACCATCCTTCACGGCGGCAAGCTTGCGCGGATCGATACCGGCATTTCGCGCCATTATAGGGGGACGCTGTCATGGCTGGAGATCGTCGGCGAGACCATGACCCCGCACAGCGTGAGGAGACCGGCAACATGATTTGGCGAATCCTGGCGCTGGCCTTGTTGTTCGTGGGAGGCCCTGCAGCCGCCCAAGCGCCGGCCAAGCCCCTGTTCGCGAGCCACGCGCCGCTCTCCATCGCGATCGAGGCTCCCCTCGACCGCCTGTTCCGCGACCGCGCGTCCGAGGAAGCCGTGGCAGGGATCCTGACCGATCCGGCCGGCAACCGCCTTCCGATCACCGTCGAGCTTCGCGGGATCACTCGCCGGACCGAGGAAATCTGCGCCTTTCCGCCGCTCCATGTCCGGTTCACGAGTCCGCCGCCGGCGACCTCGCCCTTCGCCGGCGAGCGCAAGCTCAAGCTCGTCACCCATTGCAAAGGCTCGTCCTCGTTCGACCGCGTCGTGCTGCTCGAATATGCCGCCTATCGCCTGTTCCAGTCGCTGTCCCCGCGGAGCTTCGGCGCACGCCTCGCGTCGATCCGCTATCTTGGGTCGAACGGCCGCTCGATCGCCACCCGCCCGGGCTTCTTCATTGAAGATCTGAAGGACGTGGCGGCGCGCAACGGCACTACCGAGCTTCGCGCCGGTGCCCGGATCCCGACGACCGACCTCGATCCAACCGCTTCGGCCCGTTACGCGCTGTTCCAGCACATGATCGCCAACCACGACTGGTCGATGCGCGCCGGCCCGGTCGGCGACACCTGCTGCCACAATGCCAAGCTGATCGGCAGCTTCGGCCCGGGCAGGGCAGTCCCGATCCCTTACGACTTCGATTATTCGGGCCTGGTCAACGCGCCATATGCGACCCCGCCCGAGCAGCTAAATCTTCGCTCGGTCCGCGATCGCAAATACCGCGGCTATTGTGTGCACAATCCGCAGGTCGCGGTGGAGGCTCGGCTGTTCCGTTCGAAACAGGCGGATTTCGACGCGATCCTGCGCTCGATCCCGGGTCTCGAGCCGCGCGCGCTGGCCACGGCGACCGATTTCATGGGCCAGTTCTTCGCCGAGATCGCCACCGATCAGTCGGTCGCCGACCAAATCCTTAGTCGCTGCGTCGGCTGATCAATCCTTTTTCTTGTCGGGCTCGGGCGGGGCGGCCTCGTCGAGCCCGTCATAGTCGGCGAGATAGCGCTTCATGCCCTTGCGCTCGCCATATTCGCTGAGCCACAGGATCGCGAAGGTGAAGTTGAAGGCGACGCTGATCACCGCCGCGAGCTCGACCGCGCCGATCCCCGCCGACAGCCCGATCGCCACCGAGCACAGGATGAACAAGGCGTCGCCCGAGCTTTTGAGCGAGTTCCTGAACCGCACCGCGCCCGCGATCCCGGCCAGGGCAAAGGCCAGCGCCAGCGAATTCTGGACGATGATCACGATTCCGGTGACGACCATCGGCAGCATGATGATCGTGTTGACCAGGCTCTGGTCATATTCGGCGCCGCTTCGAACCGCCATGTAGACACGGCTGACGGGAAGCGAGCAGAGCAAGGCGCCAATGATCGCGACCACCAGCCAGAACAGGCTCTGGCCGAGGTTTCCGACATGTTCGGAACGGATCGCCTCATTGGCTTCGAGGGGATTTTTCTGCGGCTGGCTGATCAATTGCTCGACCCCGCCGACTGGGAGGTAGTTGCGCAGCTCGGGCCAGATCATGAGCGCGACCAGGATGATCGCCCCGATCGCCAGATAATAGACCAGCAGCTGGCCGATCAGCGCCGGCGCGCGAACGCCAGGCTCTCTCGGCCGAGGGGCCGGTTGGGTGGTCGTCGGTTGGGGTGCAGGCTCCATAGGCTCAATCCCAGCTATAGATCATGTCGCGTTTGGCGATGTCCTCGGGCAACTGATACGGGTCGATCGGCTGCAGCACGCTGTAGCTTTCCTTCGACGGCTCATTCGGCAAGGGCGGCCAGTCGACCTCGGGCAGCGGAAGCTTGATGTCGGGCACGCGGTCGAGGAAGTCGCGGAGCAGGGTGAGCCGCCCGACCTGCTGGTCGTCGAACTCGACCAGGGTCCACGGCGCGAAGTCGGTGTGCGTGACCTTCAGCATCTCGTCGCGAGCGCGCGTATAATCGTCGTAGTGAAGCCGAGCCTTGAAATCGATCGGCGACAGCTTCCACCGTTTCATCGGATTGTTGAGCCGGTTGGAGAAGCGCAGCTCCTGCGTCTCCTGGTCGCAGCACAGCCAATATTTGAACAACAGGATTCCGTCCTCGACGAGGTCGCGCTCGAACTCCGGGACTGCGCGGAGGAAGGATTCGATTTCCTTCGTGCTGGCATAGCCCATGACCTTCTCGACCCCGGCGCGGTTGTACCAGCTGCGGTCGAACAGGACGATCTCCCCGGCCGCCGGAAGATGCTCGATATAGCGCTGGAAATACCATTGGCTCCTCTCGCGCTCGCTCGGCGTCGGAAGCGCCACCACCCGGCACTGGCGCGGGTTGATGGCGCGCGCGATCATGTCGATCGACCCGCCCTTGCCGGCGGTGTCGCGACCCTCGAAGATGATGACGATGCGCTGCTGCTTTTCCTGCACCCAGCGCGCCAGCGCGCTCAGTTCCTTGGCCAGCGGCTTCAGGAGCTTTTCATATTCGGGCTTGTTGAGCCTGCTGTCGCCACTCATCGGCCGATTGTCCCCCCTGGCAGGCAATCTTAGGAGAGCGTCGGGCAATTGGGAACCCGCCCGCTGCTCGACGGTCCTGTGACGTATGCGGGGCCTGAGACTCTTCATCGACATCGCGATCCGGCCGATTGCCACCGCCGCGAACCGGCTCCGACGCGCGTTACGCCCTCGCTCCCGCTCGACCGGCTCGGGCGCCCACGCGATCGCGCTCACGACCGAGGGGCGGATCATCCTCGTCAAGCTTCGCTACGCCCCCGGCTGGCGGCTCCCGGGCGGCGGCCGCGCGGAAGGGGAACGGCTTCATGACGTCGCCTTGCGCGAGCTCCGCGAGGAGGTCGGGATGACCGGCCACGGCGCAGTCCGCGCGCTAGCCGAAGTCGACCCGTCGCTGATCATCGTCGAGAACGTGCTCTATTCCCCGCCGCGCTGGTCGTGGGAGATCGAGCAAGTGATCGAGGCCGACCGCGACAATCTCCCTTGCGACTTGGCGCCGGTTGCGCGCCGTTGGATCGCGGCGCTCGAGCGCTCGGGCTGACGATGCACCGGCTCTTCGTCGCCATCCGCCCGCCCGAGGACATTCGCGACCTGTTGATCGACGTGATGGACGACGGCGCCGACTTCCGCTGGCAGAGCGACGACCAGCTCCACCTCACTTTGCGCTTCATCGGCGAGGTCGAGAGGCCGCTGGCCAACGACCTCGCCGTCGCGCTGGCGACCGTCCGAGCGCAGTCGTTCGAGCTGCGCCTCGCCGGTCTTGGCTCGTTCGACCGCCGCAGCGGCGGCGTGCTGTGGGCCGGTATCGAGCCGACCAAGCCCGTGCGCGCCCTCAATGCGCGAATCGAGCGCATTTGCCAGGCCGTCGGCCTCGCCGCCGAGCGCCGCGCCTTCCACTCCCACATCACCCTCGCCCGCTGGCGCGGCCCGCGCAGCCGGGAAGTCCGCGCGTTCCTCGACGGCCGGGCCCTCTCTTCCGAGCCGTTCAGGGTCGACAACTTCATCCTCTACGAAAGCCGCCTCTCCCGCCACGGTGCGCATTATGAAGCGGTGGAGACGTTCCCGCTCACGTAACAGTACGCAATGGCTGGAAATGACAGCACTAGTCGCTTTATCGTGATGCGACCGATCGAGGAGTCGGGCGTCGAGCTACAACCTGGGGGGGCTCTCATGCGATTAGCGAGCAAGTTTGCCGGAATGTCCGTGATGGCCGGTTCGGTTTTCCTCATGCTCGCCGCATGCGGTCCTTCGCAGGACTCCTCGTCGCCATCGACGAACTCTTCGGCTGAGCGGGCGGGCGACGAGCCCGCATACGTCGCGGCGATGATGCGCGCGATGACGCAGGCGATGAAGGACAACGCCGTCCCCGGGCTCGTCATCCTGGTGCGGTCGCCGAAGGGGGATTGGGCGACGGTGCTCGGCACTGCCGAGATCGGCACTAACAAGCCCTGGTCGCTGAACGATCATTTCCGGATCGGCAGCAACACCAAGACGATGACCGGGACCGTGATTCTGCAACTGGCGCAGGAAGGGAAGCTGAAGCTCACTGACCCCGTCTCGAAATATGTCTCGGGCGTTCCCAATGGCGACAAGATCACGATCGCCAACCTGGCCGAGATGCGCAGCGGCCTGTACAGCTACACGTCCGACGCGAAGTTCAACCGGACTCTGGACCAGGAGCCGAAGAAGGCGTGGACTCCCGCGGAACTCCTCCGCATCGCCTTCTCCCACCCAGTGAACGCGGCGCCCGATACCGAATTCGAATATTGCAACACCAACACCGTGCTGCTCGGCCTGATTATCGAGAAAGTGACCGGCATGTCGGCGTCGGACGCCTTCGCCAAGCGCATTTTCGAGCCTCTGGGCCTGAAGCAAACGTCGCTTCCACTGCCGGCTGAATGGGCGCTGCCCGACCCGCACCCGCAGGGATATCAGTTTCTCACCAACGCCGAGACCATCGATAGCTACGCCGTGCCCAAGAACAAGCTGGCGGCGGCGCTCGACGGGACATTCAAGCCGCTAAAATTTACCGACTCCAGCCCGTCCTGGGCGTGGACCGCCGGCGGCGGGACGTCGACTGCCGGGGAATTGGCGACCTATGTGAAGGCGCTCGTCGGCGGCGGCCTGCTCGACCCCAAGATGCAGAAGATTCGCATGGATTCCATCCGCCCGATCACGTCCGGCGCCGGCTATGGACTCGGGATTGCGCAGTTTGGGCCAATGTATGGCCATGACGGACAACTGCCCGGCTTTTCGAGCTTCATGGGTCATGATCCCAAGACCCAGACGACGCTCATCATCGGCGCGAACCTGTCCGCCGAGCCGACGCGCGGCGCCAATGCCGCGGCCGAGCTCGCCAAAGCGGCGATCGGGGTGCTTTACGGCGCCGCGTCGGCCCCGCCCGCAGATTCGGCCGGGAAGCAATAACGGGCGCTCCCGCTCAACTCATCCGCAACGAACAGGGCCAAGAGCGTAATCCGTCTTTGCACTCGCCTCCGGCCAAGCAATGCTGCATGAAGGCCGCAACGTGGGGGGAATCACGTTATGCAGGTCGAGTTTCTCGAAGAGGGACAGCGCTTGGTCGCTAGGCCCAAAGGTCGCATGGAAGCGACCGACGGGGACGACTTTGCCAAAGCCATTCTGAAACGGATCGGCGCCGGCACCAACGCCGTCACGATTGATCTCGACCAGCTCGAATTCGTCAATTTCGGCGGCATTCGCGCCATCCTTCGGCTCGCTCGCTCGCTCAAAGGCGCTCAGAAGCAGCTCGATTTCATCGGTGGCAGCGAGCTCGTTCGCGATGCGCTCGACCAGGCCGGCCTCGACGATTTCTTCCCATTCACACCGCCATATATTTCCAGCAGGGGGACTGAACATGGAACGCCGTAAACTGCTCGTTTCGTTCGCGCTCGGGTTCGCCCTTCTCGCCGTCGGCGGTTGCGGCAAGACAGAGGAGGGTGCGGCGAAGGTCATCAACGTCGCCGTCAGCCCGGCTTCGCCGCCCAATCTGTTCGAGGAAGCGGGCCAGACCAAGGGCCTCGATTACGATCTGTTCGAGGGCTATTGCAAAGCCCGCGGCTGCACCATGAACATCACCGCTTACGACTGGCAGGGCATGCTCGGCGCGATTGTCAGCAAGAAAGCCGACGTCGCTTTCTCCGGCATCTCGATCACCGAGCCGCGCCAGAAGGTCATGGATTTCTCCAAGCCCTACATGGACAACACGTGGAATTTGGTCAGCCTCAAGGACCGCAACATCAAGATCACCAATCTCGATACGCTCAAGAACTACACGATCGGCTTCCCGCGCGGCATGGCGTACATGGATTTCATCAAGACCGATCTCGAGCCCAAGGGCATCTACAAGACCGACCAGGTCAAGCTCTACCCGAGCTATAACGAGGTCCTGACCGACCTCCAGAACGGCCAGATCGACCTCGCCTTCCTCGATGGCACGGTGGCCTCGGTCTACGCCAAGAAGCTGCCGATCCAGGACAGCTATGTGTTCACCGGATTCGACCGCTTCGGCTTCGCATTCCCCAAGGGGTCCGCGTTGCGCGCGGACTTCGACAAATATCTCGACGAGCTGGGTCCGGAGGGGAAGCAGGCGATCATCGACAAGTGGATGAAATAAGCGCCGGATAGAGTGGCGTGACGTTCTTCGACATCCTGCTGACGCTGCTCGACGGCGCCGGCTACACGCTCATCGTCACCCTGGCGTGCGCGGCGACCGGCCTGGTGGTCGGCCTCGGCATCGCCATCGCGCGGGAGATGGGCGGCGCGTGGCTGTCGGGGGTGCTGTCGACGATCGTCTACGTGCTTCGCGGCATCCCCATGCTGGTCCTGCTGTTCCTCGTCTTCTTCGGGCTGCCGGGGATCGGCATCGATGTGCCGCCGCTCGTCGCGATGATGATGAGCCTCGGGCTGATCGCCGGCGCCTATCTGTCGGAAATTTTCCGCGGGGCGCTGGCGACGGTCAACCCGAACGAGGTTCTCGCGGCGCAATCGATGGGCTTCACTCGGTTCCAGACGCTCCGGCTGATCAAGCTGCCGCAAATGATGCGCTTCTCGGTCCCGGGAATGGTCAACGAATTGACGACGGTGATCAAATTCTCGCCCTTCGCCTACACGGTCGGAGTTCCCGAGATCACCAAGCAGGCGATGGCGCTGGTCGGCACCACCATGCGCGGCATCGAAATCTATGTCGCGCTCGGCCTGCTCTACTTCGCCATCTACCGCATGATGCTGGTCGTCGTCCGCTTGATCGAGCGGCATTACAGCGTCCCCGGCTTCGCGCAGGAGTAAGACCAAGACATGGCCCTTCTCGAAGTCAGGAACCTCGTCAAAACCTATGGGGACCGCAACGTGCTCGACGGCGTCAGCTTCACCCTCGAGGAGGGCGAGGCCAAGGTCGTCATGGGGCCGTCGGGGTGCGGCAAGTCGACCATGCTCAGGTGCCTCAACCGGCTGATCGAGCCGACCTCGGGCGAGATCATCTTCGACGGGGAGGACGTCACCCGTCCTGGAGTCGACGTCCGCGCGCTGCGCAGCCGGATCGGCTTCGTGTTCCAGAATTTCGCGCTCTACCGCCACATGTCGGTGCTCGACAACGTCACCCTCGCCCTCACCCGGTTGAAGAAGATCCCGAAGAAGGAAGCGGAAGAGCGCGCGCTGCACGAGCTCGACCGAATGGACATGGCCGGCAAGCGCGATGCTTTTCCTGCCGCGCTCTCGGGCGGCCAGAGCCAGCGGGTCGCGATCGCGCGCGCCCTGGCGATGGATCCCAAGGTGCTGTTCTTCGACGAGCCGACCTCGGCGCTCGACCCGATCATGGTCCGCGAGGTCGTGACCCTGATCAACCGCCTCTACCTCGACAATGTCACGATCCTCTGCGTCACGCATGACCTCTGCCTGGCGCGGTACGTCTCCGATCGCGTGGTGTTTCTCGATCGCGGCAAGGTCTACGCCGAGGACCGGATCGAGGATCTGCTCGCGCGCGAATCCGACCCGGTGATCGAGGATTTCTTCGGCGGCGAAGGCTAGGGTGCTCGAGAACTTCCCCTTTTTCGCCGATCTGGTCAGCTACTGGCCGCAGATCCTGCGCGGCCTGCGCAACACGATCCTGCTGTCGGTCACGGTCACCGCGACGGGCCTGATCGGCGGGGTCGGGATCTTCGGACTGTCGCTGAACCCGAACCGGCTCGTCCGCTTCGCCACCCAGAGCTATATTTCCCTGTTCATCGGCACGCCGCTGATCGTCTTCCTGTTCCTGCTTTATTACGGTCTGCCCAACCTCGGCATCACGCTGTCGCCATTCGTGATCGCGGTGCTCGGCTTCACGCTCAACGTGTCGGCTTATAACGCACGCTACCTGACCATTGCCTACAAGGGTCTCGACCAGGCCGAGCTGCAGTCCGCCCGCGCGCAGGGTTTTTCCCCTTTCCAGGTGTTTCGGCTGATCACCGCGCCGCAATCGCTCCGCATGTCGGTCCCGTCGCTGACCAACCAGGCGATCCAGAACCTCAAGGACAGCTCGATCGTGTTCCTGATCCAGTACATCGAGTTTTTCGCGCAGATGCAGGAAGTCGCGTCGCGCACCTTCCTGTTCTTCAAGACCTATGCGTTCACCGCGCTGGTGTATCTGCTGCTGGTTTCGATCATCGTCCTCGTCGCCCGGCGGCTGGAGCGCAAGCTCGCCATTCCGGGGTTTGGCTGAGGCGATGCAGGACGAAAATGCCAAGGCGGCGCTCGAACGGCGCGATCGTGACTATCATGCCCGACATGCGGCGGAGGCGATGCAGATCCTCCGCGATCTCAAGGCCGCCGGAACCGCCCTCCGCCGACCGGACATCCGGCGCTGCGAGGAATATTCGGCGGACATATTCCATGACAAGAAATATGCGCCCTGGCTGCTGGTCTATTCGGCCATTTCGGGCGGCTTCAGGGAAGGCTGGATTCCGGACAATTTCTACGGCTCGAAAGTGGTCCCCGCGATCCAGGGTCGGCACGGCCATATTTCCTTCCTGAAGTCGCTTTCCGGAGCGTTGTTCAAAGGCGCCGCATTCCCCGACATTGGGTCCCGGATCAACGGGTCTTTGTTCGACCGCGACTATTGTCCACTCTCCTTTGAAGAGGCGCATGCGCAATTCTTCGACGGCAACGAGCGCGTGGTCTTCAAGCCCGACTCGTCAGGGCGCGGCAAGGGCATCCAGTTCTTCGATGCCCAATCGTTCGATCGGGCGGCCGTCGATCGCCTGGGCGGCGGCGTCTTCCAGCGTTGCGTGTCGCATCATCCGCTATTCGATCGATTCACCGACAAAGCGGTCGCTGCGATCAGGATCACGACGGTGGTCGAGGTCAGCGGCGAAATCACCGCCAGGGCCGCATATCTGTGCATGGCAAAAGGCGCGGACACGCATGTCCACAGCCAATCCCGATTGCGCGTGCCGCTGGACATCGCCACCGGCGCGCTTCGGGAAACGGGACGGCTGGCGAACTGGCTCGAATGCACCGCCCACCCGACCAGCGGTGAACCTTTCGCGGGCAAGACCATCCCGGCCTTCGACAACTGCCTTCGGACCGTGGTTGCCCATCACCGGCGGATTCCGTTCGTCGGCGCGGTCGGCTGGGACGTCACCGTCGACCGCGACGAACAGGTCCAGATCCTGGAGTGGAACGGCTACCATAACGGAATCGGCTTCGCCGAAGCCACTGAGGGGCCCTGCTTCACCGACCTGCGCTGGGAACGGTTCGCCTAACTGAGTTCGTAAGAGAAAGGGCGGATCCAGTGGGACCCGCCCCTCCCCTGATTATCGACCGCGCTCGCCGCTCGACGATGGTGGCGGCGGCGGCGGAGCTTCGACCGGCGCGGGAGCAACCTCTTCGGCTGGCATTGGCGGGGCCAGCACCGGTGCCGGCGCTGCCGCCGCCACCTTCTTGCCACCCAGCGGCAGGACGAACTTGAAGTTGCCCGCGTGGCTGGTGACGTCGCTGTTGAACTCGCCCTCGTAGCCGATCCTCAGGTCCACCGGGCCCATCTTGCCACCGACCGAGAGGCCGGCGAGGAAGGTGCCCCGCTTCTGCGCTGCCGAGATGATGTCGAAGTCGCAGTCGCGATCGTCGAGGAAGGCCGCGTTGAAGTCGCTCCTGCGATCCCCGAAGCGGTAGCGGTAGCCAAGGTTGACCTCCGGAACCACTCCACCCATCTGCGTCGCCCACTTGACGCCGCCGGTGAGGAAGCTGTGCCGCGCACGGCCGCCGTAGACCGACAGGTCCGCACCACCACCACCAGTTTCCTGGAAGCTCTTCAGCTTCGCGTTGACATAGTCGTAGTTGAGGTACGGCGTGAGCACCGAATTGCCACCCAGCGCGAACCGCGCCCCGGCATGCACGCCGGCAGTCCACATCCTCACATCGGGATCGCCCTGTGGGCTGGACGCGAAGGTCGCGCCCGGCGCCAGGCCGGCGAAGTTGATGTTGCGATCCGAATCGCCGTCATACCAGCTGTAGGTGGTCATCGCCTTCACGTAGAAGGTGCCCGGATCGTAGACCCCGTACAGACCGACCTGCAGGCCGTCGGCATCGGCATCGTCGCCGAACTGATTGTCCTTCACGTGGTTGGTGACATAGCCGATCGAGCCGCCGACGATCCCGGCGCCACCGACCGTGACGTCCAACCCGACCACCGCCGAGACGCGGCGCGACTTGGCGGTTCCGGCCTCGATGTCGCCATCGGCCTTGCGCCACTGATAGTCGGCCTGACCCCACAGGTGGATCGGCGAGGAGGCACGGCACTCGAGCACCGAGCCGGCCAATGCCGGGATCTCGCAATCGGTCGCCTTGGCCAGGATGTCGTTGTGATGGACACCAAGGCTCGGGAACGACTGCAGGTAGTTGGCATAGACCGAACCCGACAGCATGTTGAGCGCGGTGTTGTAGTTCGCCGCATTGGTGAACAGGAACAGATCCGCCAGAACATCCACGATCCCGCCCGTCAGAGTGACGTCGTAGATGCACTCCAGGCCCTCGCCAACGCTCGTCCCGTTCTGGTTGAGGCCAGAAACCGCGTTGAACGCCACGCGTTCGATGGCGAGGTCGACATTGGCCTGGTTGTCGTAGCTGCATTCGATCCCGACCAGCAGCGAGTTCGCATAGGCCCCGCCCAAGAGGCACTGGTCGAACTGGCCGGCGCGGACGTCGGCGTCGATGACATTGTCGTAGCTGTAGCTGTCGGCGATCAGCCCGCCCGGAACGGTCAGCTCCGCCACCAGCGTGCCGTCGAGGTTGGCGGTATTGGCGAAGACCTGCGGATAGCTTCCGACCGGCTGGACCCCGCCCTCCTCGGGCTGGAGCTCGAAGGTCAAAGTGCCGTCGCTTGCCACCGTCAGCGAATCGACCAGCGCGTAGGCCGGACCGTCGTACATGTCGGGATCACCGGTCAGCCGCGGGTCGGCCAGCACGAGGTTGCCGCCGTCGCCGATGATCAGGCTGCCGACGCCCGCCAGGCCGCTGTCGAGATCGTCCTCGTCGAGGCCGTCCGCGGGCAGGAACTGCGGGTTGATGATCCCGTCGAAATAGGTGGTGCCGTCGGCAACGCGGATCTCGTCGCCGTCCTGGATCGCGATATTGCCGTAGATGTACCCGTCGCCGAGCAAGTTCACGACGGTCTTGTTCGGCACGCCGAAAACATTGTTCGCCGGGTTTCCGGCAACGTTGATCGCGAGGCCTCGGCTCCAGCTCTCGCCGCCGTCGGTCGATTGCCGGACGATGATGTCCCCGCCGTCATTGGTGATGGTGAGGACGTCGTCGGGCCCGGTCGTCGTCGGCGCGTTGGCCAGCGCCACGATGCCCATCGCGATCGCGGTTCCGCCGTCCGCGACAACCGCGTCGACGTTGATCGACCCGCTGTTGGTGATGGTCAGGTTGTTGGCGCCGCTGAACACCGCGATTCCGGTCGCGAAGGCGGAGCTTCCGCCGCCGATGATGGTCGTCGCGGTCGTGCCCGTGCCGGTGACAAACGACGTCGCCGCGCCCGACGCGAACGCCATCGCGTTGATGGTGCCCGAATTGACGATCGCGCCGTCGACCGGGTTGCCCGAATCGCCCGGATTGTTCCCGACATAGATGGCGCGGCTCAGCGCATAGGCGCGGAACGGCGAAATGGCGCTCGCTTCGACATCGATGACGCCATTGTTGGCGACATCGACGGTCAGCAGCGTTCCGCCACCCCCGACCAGGAACAGCCCGCGCGCCGCAGCCGTCGCCGAACCGGCGGTGCCGACGGCGCTGGCTTCGGCGAGGACGTTGATCTCGCCGTCGTTGACGAAGCTGTTGAACGCTGAGGCAGTCGCCTGGTTGAACTGATTGACCCCATAGGCCAGCGCATAAGCCAGACCCACTCCGCCGGCGGCCGTTCCATCCGGTCCCTCGACCGCAGGCGCGCTCGCAAGGGCCTGAGCGACGACATTGACGGTTCCGTCATTGAACAATTGCTGGGTGACGGCCGCGCCCGATGCGCTTTGCGCAATGCCGGTCGCGACTGCGGTCGCGAACGCGAGCCCGTCGATCACCTCCGCGCCGTCCTCGGTCACCGTCACGCCGCTCGAGATGGCCGACGCGACCGCGAGCGCGGTCACGGTGCCGCTGTTCGTCATGGACTGATGGACGTCCGCTCCGCCCGCCAGCTGAACCATCGCCGGGCCGGCAATGGCGAGCGCGCTGGCCACGTCCGCCGCGGCCGCATCGGCAAATGCGCCGACGACGATCTCGCCATCGTTGGTCATGGATTCGAACAGGTTCTCGCCGCTTGCGAACTGGGCCACGCCGCTGCGGGCGATCGCCCAGGCCTGGGCAAAGGATCCGCCAATGGCCTCGGCGTCAGCGACGATCTCGATCGTCCCCGCATTGGCGATCACCAGCTCGGCCGAGCCGCTGCCGACGCTCGCCGCCTGCCCGATTCCGCCGAGAATGGTCGCTGCGGCATAAGCCACGTTGCCGGCCTCGGCGCGCGCTATGGCGTCGAGCTCGAAGGTCCCGTCATTGTCGAAACCGATGTCGACCGAGCTTCCCTGCCCGGCCTGGATCAGGCCGCGCGCGAAGACGAAGCCATTGGCCGAATCCCCGCCGACGCCCGATGCAAGCGCCGCGAGTTCTATCGCGCCGCTGTTGGCGAGGTCGATCGCGACCGCCCCCGTTCCCGAAGCCTGCTGGATGATTCCATAAGCGGTGACATTGGCGAACCCGCCGGTCTCGCCGTCGGCCAAAGCGATGGCCGCAATGGAGATATCACCCGAATTATCGAGCGAGACCACCGCCTGCTCGGTCCCGCTCGCGCCTTGGACGACGCCGATGGCGGCGGCGAGGGCAAAGGCCTTGTCGCCGCTGCTTTCGACTCGGCCGATGACGTTCAATGAGCCGCTGTTGGCAAGTGACGCGCTTCCGATGGTTCCTGCCGCGAACTGACCAACGCCCTGCGCGGTCGCGCCGCCGAACGCGGTTTGCCCGCTCGCCTCGACGCTCGCGACGACGGTAACGTTGCCCGAATTGTCGAAATTCACCGATGCCGGTCCGGCCGGATAAGCGAAGGTGGTGAAGGTGCTCGGCGTGCTCGCCCCCGGCGGGAACACCGCGGTTCCGCCCACCGCCCAGGCGCTCGCCGCCTGGTCGATGCCGCTGGCGAGCGCGACGCCGTTCGCGATCCCGGCGCTGACCACCTTGGCCTGAGCCGCGATCAGGATGGTGCCGTCATTGTCGAACAGCGCCGACGCCGTCTGGGCGAGGACGCTCTGGTCGATCCCGGCGACCCCGGCATAAGCGACCGCTTCGGTCAGGCCGCCGAGCCCGGCATCGCCGGCCACGGCCGAAGCCGCTCCGACGATGGCGATGTCGCCGCTGTTGACCAGCTCCAGCTGGACCGCGCCGACCGGGATCGACGACAGCTCCAGGGTCACGGTCCCGCCGGGCTGGAACGATTGCGTCGTCGAATTGGCGAGCGCGGTCCCGGCCTGGGCGATGCCCGCGACATTGGCGTACGCGCGCGCATTGCCATTGGCCTCGGCGACAGCTGCCGCGGAAATGGTCAGCGAGCCCGAATTGTCGATCAAAGCGTCGGCGTCGGATCCCGACACGAACTGGAGCACCCCGGTGTTGACGCTGGCGCGTGCCTCGGCATGGCTCTCGCCGGTGGCGGCGGCAACCGCGCCGATGTCGATCGCGCCGCTGTTGACGAGCGCCACGCTGGCCTTGCCGGTCGGGGTCGAGCTGACCGATTGAACGAATGTTCCGCCGGTCAGCGTCTCGCTGCCAAAGGTCGAGCTGTGCGCGCTCGCGACCTGGATGACACCGCCGGTCACGGCTGCGGTCGCATAGGCGGTCACGCCGCTCGCAGCTGCCAGCGCTGCGACGTCGATCGTCCCGCTGTTGTCGAGCTCGGCGAGGGCGCTTCCGGTGCCGATCGCGAAGGCGTTCTGATAGAGGCCCGTGAGGACGAAGGCCTGCGCGAATGCAAGGTCGCCAACGGCCAGTGCCGCAGCGTCGATTGCGATCGCTCCGTCATTGTCGAGCGTCACTGCCGCGTTTCCGCCGAATGCGAAGCCGAATTGCCCGATCATGTGGCTCGCGCTGGCCACCGCTCCGGCGACATTGCCGCCCTCGGCGACCGCGTTCACTCCGACCAGGATCTCGCCCGAATTGACGAGGTCGACCTGCGCGTCGCCGCTGTTGGCGAACGCGGCGTTGTTGACCGCGTTGACGTAAAGCGCGAACGCAAAAGCGCTATTGCTCGCATAAGCGTGCGCGTCGGCGCCGAGCAGGATCGAGCCTTCGTTGACCAGCGAGGCGTCGGCATCGCCGCCGGTTCCGAATACCAGCTGCTGGACGCCCGGACCGCCGATCGCATTGGCGTAGGCGATCACCGAGCCGTTGGCGTCGGCGTCGGCAAGGATCGTGATGTCGCCGGTGTTGAGGAAATCGGCCTCGGCGCTGCCGTTGCCGGCGGCCGCCGACTGGAAGATCGCGCCGCCGAACATCGCCCCGCCGCCGATCGCGGTCGCCTGCGCGACCAGGCCGGTGGCATCGGCATCGGCGGTGATCAGGATCGTCCCGTCGTTCGCAATGTCCGCCGCGGCATGGCCGTCGAACGCCTGCGCCTGCTGGTAGATTCCGGTCACCCCGACCGCGACGGCGAGCGCATTGGTGTCGGCGATCGCGTGGGCGTCGGCATTGATGATCAGGCTGCCGTCGTTGATCACGGTGGCGAAGGCGTTGCCCGTCCCGGCATAGGCCTGGGCGACGATTCCGCCGGCGGCGACGGCGACCGCGGTGGCGGCGTGGCCGCCGGTCGCGTCGGCCTGGCCCGACACCAGGATCGTACCGTCATTCTCGACCTTGGCGATAGCATCGCCCGCGGCGGCCGACGCGACCGCTCCGAGGCCGAGGATCGCGACTCCGCTTGCCCGGGCGGCGCCTTGGGTGGCGACGGCGTCGCGCGTCGCCGACGACCTCGATCGTCCCGGCGTTGTAAAGGTCGGCGATCGCCGTCCCCTCGACCGTGGCATAGGCGGCGCCCGAAACGCCGAACGCCGTCGCGCGGGCGAAAGCGGTGTCGGCGGTGGTGCCCTCGGAGATCGCTTCCGCGACTGCGGCGATGCTGATCAAGCCGTCATTCTCGAAATCGACCGTCGCGCCGGTCGCTCCGATCGCCTCGATCGCGATCGCCTGGCTGATCACCGCCTGGGCGATGGCCGGTCCGTCGCTCGCCTCGGCAATCGCGCTGGCGACCACTTCGACCGTGCCGGTCACCGCGAAATCGTTGACCGCCTTGCCGCCGCTGACCGCGAGCTGGGCGATGCCGGTGTCGATATAGGCGACGGCGGTCGCGGTCTGGCCCGCCGCTTCGGCGATGGCCTCGATCCGCTGCAGCCCGCCGATCAGGATCGTGTTCGACGCCTCGTCCGCGCCGCTCGCGAACTGCTCGAGCGCGCCGGGATTGGCGCAGGTCGCCGACAAGGCGCAGGTGACCCAGGCCGTCGCGGTGGCGAGGCCGCCGGGATTGCTCGTCGTGGTCGTGGTCCCGAACACCGCGTCCGGATCGCTTGTCGCCACTTCATAGAGGTTGATCGCGATCGTCCCGCTGTCTTCCTGCCGGACCCCTTCGGTCGTCGCGGCGAGCGCAGGCTGGGCAAGAACCGCGCCCAAGGTGGCAAGAGAAACCGATGCGGCGAGACGGCCCGCGCGAGAATGAAGCACGCAAAATCCCCTTTGCTGAGCGCCGCCAGACACGCCGCTGCAATGATTTGAAAAGCCGCCCGCCGAGGACCGGTGGACGATTGCTCGAGCGCCCAAAACTCCAGCCAACCTTGATCGCAGATGAACGTTACGCAACCGTTTGAACCGCCTTGGAAAATGGTGCACGGCGATCGAGACGCCCAGTCGCGTCGCGGTTGATTCGGCGGCTCAGGAACCCATGTTGCAGGCTCCCGTTGACCCGGCGGGCGCCCTCGCGGTATCAGAACATAAACGGAACGAACCTGACCCGATGCTGACCCATATTTCCGTACGCGGCGCCCGCGAGCACAACCTCAAGGGGATCGACGTCGATATCCCGCGCGAGAGCCTGACGGTCATCACCGGCCTGTCGGGGTCGGGCAAGTCGAGCCTCGCCTTCGACACCATCTATGCGGAGGGCCAGCGGCGCTACGTCGAATCGCTGTCGGCCTATGCGCGCCAGTTCCTCGAGATGATGCAGAAGCCCGACGTCGAGCATATCGACGGCCTCTCGCCGGCCATCTCGATCGAGCAGAAGACCACCAGCCGCAACCCGCGCTCGACCGTCGCCACGGTCACCGAAATCTACGATTACATGCGCCTGTTGTGGGCGCGCGTCGGCGTCCCTTATTCGCCCGCGACCGGGCTTCCGATCGAGGCGCAGCAGGTCAGCCAGATGGTCGACCGGGTGATGGCGCTCCCCGAGGGCAGCCGCCACTATCTCCTCGCCCCGGTCGTCCGCGGCCGCAAGGGCGAGTATCGCAAGGAGCTCGCCGAGTGGCAGAAGCTCGGCTTCACCCGCGTGCGCATCGACGGCGAGTTCTACGCCATCGAAGAGGCCCCCGCGCTCGACAAGCAGTACAAGCACGACATCGAAGTGGTGGTCGACCGCATCGTCGTGCGCGAAGGGATCGAGGCGCGCCTCGCCGACAGCTTCGAGACCGCACTGAAGCTCGCCGACGGCCTCGCCTTCCTCGACCCCGCCGACCCGCCCGCCGAGCCCGACGCCGCCCAATCGGGCATGAAGCTCGACTTCGGCGCCCCCGGCCGCATCGTCTTCTCCGAGAAATTCGCCTGCCCGGTGTCGGGCTTCACCATCGCCGAGATCGAGCCGCGGCTGTTCTCGTTCAACGCGCCGCAGGGCGCCTGCCCGGCCTGCGACGGCTTGGGGCAGAAGATGATCTTCGACGAGGATCTCGTCGTCCCCAACCACGCGCTGTCGATCAAGAAGGGCGCGGTCGTCCCCTGGGCCAAGTCGCAGCCGCCCAGCCCCTATTACATGCAGGTGCTCGCCAGCCTCGCGCGCGCCTACGGCTTCGACCTCGAAACCCCGTGGGGCGAGCTGCCCGAGGAGGCGCAAAGCGTCATCCTCCACGGCACCCGCGGCCGCCCGGTCACCCTCCGCTTCATCGACGGCCGCAAGTCCTACGAGGTCAAGAAGCCGTTCGAGGGCGTCATCGGCAATTTGAACCGCCGCATGGCGCAGACCGAAAGCGCCTGGGTCCGCGAGGAGTTGGAGCGCTACCAGTCGTCCAAGCCGTGCGAGACCTGTAACGGCGCGCGCCTCAAGCCCGAGGCGCTGTCGGTCAAGATCGCCGGCGAGGACATTTCGCAAAGCTCGCGGCGCAGCGTGGTCGACGCCTTCGCCTGGTTCGGCTCGCTCGAATCCAAGCTCACCCCGCAGCAGCGCGAGATCGCCCGCGCCATCCTCAAGGAGATCAACGAGCGCTTGGGCTTCCTCCACAATGTCGGGCTCGATTACCTCAACCTCGACCGCACCAGCGGCACCCTTTCGGGCGGCGAATCGCAGCGCATCCGCCTCGCCAGCCAGATCGGCTCGGGCCTGTCGGGCGTCCTCTACGTCCTCGACGAGCCCTCGATCGGCCTCCACCAGAAGGACAACGACCGGCTGCTCGAGACCCTCCAGCGCCTGAAGGCGCTCGGCAATACCGTGCTCGTCGTCGAGCATGACGAGGACGCCATCCGCCACGCCGACCATGTCATCGACATGGGCCCCGGCGCCGGGCGTCCACGGCGGCGAGGTGGTCTGCGCCGGAACCCTCAAGCAGCTCCTGAAATGCAAGGGCTCGCTCACCGCCGACTATCTCTCCGGCCGCCGCATGATCCCGATGCGTGAGCACCGCCGCAAGGGCCATGGCAAGGCGGTCACCGTCCGCGGCGCCCGCGCCAACAACTTGGCCGACGTCACCGTCGACTTCCCGCTCGGCACCTTCACCTGCGTCACCGGGGTCAGCGGCAGCGGCAAGTCCTCGCTCACCGTCGACACGCTCTACGCCGGCGCCGCCCGCGCCTTGAACGGCGCCCGAATCGTCTGCGGCCCGTGCGAGGGCATCTCGGGCCTCCAGCACCTCGACAAGGTCATCGACATTGACCAGTCGCCGATCGGCCGCACCCCGCGCTCCAACCCCGCGACCTACACCGGCGCCTTCACCATGATCCGCGACTGGTTCGCCGGCCTCCCCGAAAGCCAGGCGCGCGGCTACAAGCCCGGCCGCTTCTCGTTCAACGTCAAGGGCGGCCGCTGCGAGGCGTGCCACGGCGACGGCCTGCTCAAGATCGAGATGCACTTCCTCCCCGACGTCTACGTCACCTGCGACGTGTGCCACGGCAAGCGCTACAACCGCGAGACGCTCGAGGTGAAGTTCAAGGGCAAGTCGATCGCCGACGTGCTCGACATGACGGTCGAGGACGCGGTCGACTTCTTCAAGGCGGTGCCCGGGATCCGCGACAAGATGGCGATGCTGGCCGAGGTCGGCCTCGGCTACATCCAGGTCGGCCAGCCCGCGACCACGCTCAGCGGCGGCGAGGCCCAGCGGGTGAAGCTGAGCAAGGAGCTGTCGCGCCGCGCCACCGGCAAGACCCTCTACATCCTCGACGAGCCGACCACCGGCCTCCACTTCGAGGACGTCCGCAAACTGCTCGAGGTCCTCCACCGCCTGGTCGACACCGGCAACAGCGTGGTGGTCATTGAGCATAATCTCGACGTCATCAAGACGGCCGACTGGGTCATCGATCTGGGTCCCGGCGGCGGAGTCAATGGCGGCGAAGTCGTCGCCGAAGGACCGCCCGAAGCGATCGCCAACGAGCCGCGGAGCTTCACCGGGCAGTATCTGAAGCCGTTGCTGGAGCGGGCCTCCGTTCGTCCTGAGCTTGTCGAAGGGCGTAAGGCCGGGGCCCAGCCCGACAAGCCAAACCCGCGCCGCAAGACGACCGCCTCAACCGATCAGCCCGACCTCATCGCGGCGAAGTAAGCTTACGCGTCATGACCGCTCCCAAAGTGTTCTTGTCGTATTCGCATTGAGATCGAGGCTTCAAGAGCACATGGATTGGGTATCCTTCAGACCTCCGACAGATTCACTACGCAGCGAATCCGAACTGATGCAGCTTGAGAGCTTAGCCGAAGTGGCTACCTCGAAGCAGGGTCCAAGACTGCCGCATGCTTGAGTCTTGGAACGCACGGGCACCGACGACCCAGGAGTTGCACTCGAGCGGCCGTGATTTGTTAGCAGCATGGCGAACCGTACGTCGACACGATCTGACGCGCGTCGAGGGCGGCGTCTGGCGCAGATGTCCCAAGGGCATATCACTCGGTCAAGCCAAGAAGCGCAATCGGTGCGACAGCGACTCAGGCACGGCCATCAGTCAAGGAGGCATCGCGGAGGCTGACGCACAAGCTTCACCTATGACGCTTTAGAGCTACTTCCGGTCACTGTCGAGAAATGAATGACGCAGCGCGACGATATTCACGTGAACCTGTCTGACGCCGAATTTGGCCGCAATTCTTCCGATTCGAGAGATACGTCTGACGCTGATCGGGTTTGTCAATCGCGAGGACTGCTCTGCCACGGTCGCGGTGCGCGGCTGAAGGCGTGTACGCAGCTGAGTTCTAGCCGTAAGTGAGCTGACGCGTCAGAGTTTCAAGGCACGCTTGCTTTTGGTGGTTACGCATCGTGACGCAGCGTGACGCGTCCGGTGGAATTAGCTGGAGCAAGCATATCCAGCACATTTCGGGCACCCCAGACTAACTGTCCGCCGGCTCTCACCGAGCGATGGTCAAATCCTCGTCCAGGAACGCCTTCACCCCCGACCCTGCCGGCATCTTCGCGCTAGTGCCGGTGAGGAAGAAACCGGCGATCGGCACGAACACGATCGCCCCGACCACGCCCGCCGTCCCGGTCACGCCCTTATCGTCGAAATTGCCGGTCAGGCGGATCATGCGGTCGCCGACGCGGGCATAAAGCACGCGCGCGTTGATGCGGCCCGACTTGCCCCACATGCCCTTGCGGCGGAGGTCGGTGATCTCGCCCGTTGCAACGCTGCCCGCCGGGATTACCACCTGGGTTCCGAGCATCACGTCGTTGGCGACGGTCATCCGGAACTGCTGCCCCTCCCGCAGGCTCTTGTTGTTGCTGTCGAGATTTTCTTCGAGCCGAAGCGGCACCTCAGTCCCGGCGCGAAGCACATTGCCCGATGGTGGCGCCAGGATCACCGCCTGCGGCGGCGCCGGAGCGATCGTCGCTGCCGGTGCGGCTTGAATCGCTGCTTGTGGTGTCGGCTCGGCCGGCGCAGCCGGTGACGTTTGGCTGTTTGCTTCGGGCGCTGCGCCCGCAGCGGCCTGGGCGGCGGCAAGCGCCACCGCCAATAGGTTGATCAGCATTGTTGCACTCCCCCTCGAAACGACTCGTCCCCGAGCACGAACGTCGCGGTCAATCTGCCTTAACCCTGGGCTTGGCAAGCGCGTCCACCCTCAAAGCGGACAATCCATCGTCCACTCGACCGGCTTCTCTACCAATTTTGAGACGACCTTGTGGATGACCGTCTGGTCGGCACCCTGGATCGGGTTGTAGATTCCCGTGACGCGCGGCTTGAGCACCGTCCCGGGGGCATCGGGGATCAGCGCCCTGACCGCGCCCAGCGAGACAATCGCGGCCTGGATGGTGCTCGGATTGAGCTCGCTCGGGATCGGCAGAGCGGTGGTCACCTTGGGCCCGGTGATGCCGAGCGTCTGGACGATCATCGAGCCGCTCACCTGACCGGCCTCGGCCTTGGCCGACAGCGCGCCGAGGCTCGACAAATTGACCTTGCCCTTGTGCACCGTGACGATCGCGGTGAGGCGCAGGCCGACGCCGACATACACCGGGATGACGACGACATTCTTGTTTGGCGGGTCGGCAGCTCCCTCCTCGATCCGAGTCAGGCTGGCCGCCGCGGCGCCCGATTCCAGCGCGCCACGGGAACCCCGACCGTTGGGCCTCGGCGGATCATAAGCGAAGCGCAAATTGGCGACGTCTGCGTTAATATAGTCGAGCACCACCTCGTAGCTATTGCCTTCATAGCCTAGCTGCGCAGCGGGCCCGAAACCCAGCGACGCCGAGCCGGAGAGCTGGCGGACCGCGATTCGCACTGCATTGTCGGGCAGCACGTCGAGGAGCTTGCCCCGCGGCTTGCCCGGCCCGCAATTGGGGCCGTCGACGACCTTCACCGGCAACGGATCGAGCGGGACGTAGCTGTAGCCGGAGAAAAAGGCGGCGGGCGTCTGCGGCGGAAGCAGCGGTCCGCATGCGGTGAGCGAAAGCAAGGCAATGACGGTTGCGGATCGGCGCATGTCGTCCCCCCTGGACCATGCGATTCGGCGGCCCACCATAGGCCCTTCTTGCCAAATCCGAAAAAACGCTGTCCTACAGCACGCCATGTGTGGCTTAAGCTCGCCGATGAGCAGCCAAGCAAGCAGCCTCTCCTCCCCCTCCCTGCCGGCATCTCCCCTCGCGTGCGCGCACGCGTAGGCTCACTGCATTCGCTGCGTTTCGCCCCCGTCAGTGCGAACTTTGGGAACTTTCGCGCGCAGACCAATCTCGGCCGCATCCATGCTATGTCGCTCCATTCAACAGGGGAGAATATCGATGCGCCGGCCCATCCTCATCGCAACCTTCGCCGCACTCGCCTGGGCAGCGCCCGCGCGCGCCGATGTCGCGGCCGAAATCCGCGCCCAGGAGTCCGCCTGGGAACAGGCGTTTCGGACCGGCGATACCGGCTTCCTCCAGTCGCTTCTCGCCCCCGAGTTCCGGCTGATGCGCGCCGAGAACGGGCGGATCATCGCGACGTCGCGGGCGCAATGGTTCGCCAATCTCGCCGGCTACAAATTCGAGGAGTTCGAGGCCCGCGTGGTCGATGTCGCAGCGGACGGCGACACCGCGGTCGCAACGGTCGAGGGCCATTGGAAGGTCGGAATCCCCGGCCGCGGGACTCGCGAGGAAAATTTCATCCTCAGCGACACGTTCGTGAAGCGCGGCGGCATGTGGCAAGTCCTCTACCGCCACTCGAGCCCCTCGCCCCGCGCAGCCACGGCCAAGCCCGAGCGCGGCCGTTAAGGGCGGCCGCCGCCGCGTTCGTCACCGTACCGATCCTGAATTGCGCGCAGCCTATCCTCGCTCAACCCCCTCGCCTAACCCAAATCAGCCTCTCCACATCCCGCCGCGCGCCGCCTTCCCTCTGCCGCAAAAGCGGAGAACATCGCCGCATATCAGGCGTTTAGCGCCGACACCTGACGATGAGGTGATCATGCGCTCAACGAGCGCGCCCAACAAATGGAGAGATGTATGCGTAAATTGATGATTGCCGCCGCCTTGGCCGCGGCGACCGCGACGACTACCGGCCCCGCCTTCGCGCAGGTCGGCAATTCGCAGGGCCTGGTTTCCGTCCAGATCCAGAACGTCGACATCCTGAACAACTTCCTGAACGGCGCCCAGATCGCCGCGCTCAACAATCTCGGCGTTCCGATTACCGTCCAGGTCCCGATCAGCGTCGCCGCGAACGTCTGCGACACCACCGTTGCGCTCCTCTCCGCGCAGCGCAAGGCGAACAGTCCGGCCAGCTGCACCGCCGCGAGCGGGTCGCAGGCGCTTGCCGACATCGTCCAGCGCCAGAAGCTGAAGCAGAACAAGCAATAAGCTTCGGCGACGCGAACAATGGCCCGGCCGGCGTCCCCTCCGGCCGGGCTTTTTTTTATCGGTCGTGCAACGGAACCGAACCCGCGGCCTACTTCCGCGGCACGTAGAAGAATTCCACCGTCTGCACCCACGGCCCGCCCTTGACCGACCTTTCCTGTCGGAACTTGAGCCGCCCGTCGCCCTGCGGCTCGAGGAAGGTGCTGATCCGCGCCAGGCCGTCGCTGGAGTCGCGCTCGTCGGTGTAGACGATGCCGCTTGTCCCGTGGGGGAAGCCGAGCTCGGACCGGCTCGATCCGCTCCCCGAATAATTGTGATAGGTGAAGCGCCCCTTCGCCTTCGAATAACCGAGGATGCTCTGGCTCATCGACCCGTCGGACGAGTCGGTCGAAGTGCAGGCGACGAACGCGCGCTTGCCGTACCACACGCAGGTTTCGCGATAGGAATTTTCCTGCCCGGGGATGGTCCAGTCGCCGATGATGGTGGCGAGCCGCGCCTGGATGTCGGGCGGGTGGGTCTGAGCCGCCGCGGCAGAAGGCAGCGCGGCAAGGGCGAAGGACAAAGCGGTGAGCAATACGGGCCTGAACTGCATCTCGATTCCCTTTCGACTCGCTCCTCCGATCGAGCGACTGACGAGACTGGGGCAAGCGGCCAAATATGCAAACTTCGCTCGAGCAAAGTACCCCCGCTTGGCTCGAAAGTCTTTTCCTACAGCACCTCGGATGTGGCCTATTCGAGCCATGTTCGGCCGACTGGACGCGTGCGTGTCGCAAAAACCCCGCGGCCCGTCGGCGAAGGCCCAAAATGGCGCTATTCCCCGTGACTTTTGCGTCCGGGGCGCCCGGGGAACCGACGTCACCGCGAACTTTGGGAACTTTCGCGCGCAGGCCATCCGGGGAATGGTCGAGCACGAAAGTCGCTTACCCGCGAACAAAAGGCCGCCCCTGGAGGGACGGCCTCTTCGGCACTGTTACGCGTGCCGATAGGGTCGGTGATGACCGGTGTGGTTAGCGGTTCTGGCCGGTCGTCTCCGTCTTGCGATCCTTGCCGAGCTCGTCGCGGCCACGGCCCTGCTCGCCGGTCTGGCTGGTCGGGCTGCTGGCCTGGCCGCCGATCGCGCTTTTCTCCTGGCGGTTCTTGTCGAATTCGCCCGTCGGATTGCGGTCGGTGTTGTCGCCGCCGGCGCTGGCTTTCGCCTGCTCGTGCTGCATCGTCTGGTTGCGGTCGGTCGTGCCCTGGTTCTGTTTGATATTGTTGTCGGCCATGGGATTGGCTCCTTTTCTGTGCGTTGCGGAAATAGCCTCCGCCGAACGCGGGGACCTCAATCGATTCAACGGACGGAGGGCGCGATTGTTCCATTAAAAATGGCTAATTTCAGCCATTTTCAAGTATTTGGACGATTTGGCCCCGGTTGCGGCACGGGTGACCGCGACGTTTCTGCCTCGACCGCTTGCTCTATTTCATCTCGAGCACGACTTCGCCCGACACCGCCGCGGTAACCCCGACCTTGGGGCCCAGCACCTCGAGGCAGTCGCGGAAGCCGTCGAGCGTCTCGATCATCTTCGGCCGCGCCTCCTCCAGCGCTTTCGTGCTGTCCCATTCGCCGATCAGGCAGAAGCCGCGCTCGCCGGTCTGGATGAGGTTGGCGTGCTTAAGGCCGGGCCAGTCGGCTGCCGCCTTCTTGTGCGCGGCGAGGAAATCCTCCTTCCGCCCGGGCTTGACCCGGAATCGAACGACATTGAACGCGCTCATGCGCCTCTCCTCCAAGCTAAGAATCGGAAAGGTGCTTAGGGGGTCGCGGCGCGCTTCGGAAGGGGTGACGAAGGGGCTAGCGACCCATGCGCTGCATCAAGAGGTCGAACACGGCCGGGTGCATCGGCTGATCGAAATGGAGCCCGGCGACATAATTGTCGACCCAGCGGACCCGCGCCGCCATCGTCTCGAGGCCGGGGAGCTTGAGCTGCATGACCTCGCCGATGGCGGGCCGCTCGACCAGGTCGACCTGGCAACCCTCGCGCGAAATGTCGCGGATGGCGACGGTGTAGCTGAGATTGCCGAGCCGGCGAAGCTGGGCCTCGATGCCCGAGTTGCGGCGGTTGCCCTTACGGTCGACCGGGTCGCGCTCGGCCTCCTCGGCGGCGAACTTGAGTCCCGCGCGGCCCGAGTTGCACCAGCGCACCGTGGCGTGGATGACGCCGCGGCCCTGGACCGACAATTGGACCTCGTCGTTCTCGAACACGACCCTGGGCACTTCGACCTGGCAGCCGTCGTAGGACAAATCGAGCACGCGCACGTCGAGCTCCAGCCCGCCCGAAACCACCAGATGCGCCGGAAACTCGACCGCGCGGCGCGGCTCGCGCTCGGGCATGCCCGGCGCGTCATCGCTCGCGGCCTTCGGGACGGCAGGCACGTGGTCCATCGGCTCTCGTCTCCTTTGGGGAGGAAGACTAGGCCCGACAGGGTAAAGAGAGGCTTAAGGCGCGCCTATGGCCCGGGCCGGAGATGGCACCAGAATGGCGCAAGCGATCCGCCCGCCGCTGTTGCCGCTGGGGTCGGTCACATAATCGTCCGGGCCGGCGTGGAGCACCAGCGCCGCGCCGTCGCCATCGCCCAGCGAGCCTGCGGCAAGGCTGGCGCCCGAAACCGTGACGATGGTTGACAGCACGCCGTTGGCGGAGACGGTGACGTTGGGGAGGTCGCCGCCGTGCGGGCCAGCCGGGTTGCTGAGGCCGTGCTTGCGGCTCACCGGGTTCCAGTGCGGACCGGCGCTGTCGAACCCTGGGGTATCGCAGCGGCCAACCGCGTGGACGTGAATGGCGTGGATCCCGTGCGGCAGGCCCGACGCCTGGATGCGCAGGCCAAGGCCGCCCGCAGTCTGCCAGGCGCTGACCGTGCCGACCGACTGGCCGGCCGAATTGACGAGCGCGATCGGCGGCCCACCGACCGGTTCGGGGTAGGCACAGGCGGCAAGCAAAGCGAATGGCACAAGGGCAGCAAAACTGCGCATCTTCGGTCTCCTAGCCGCTACAATGCCTCAGCCGTCGAAAGGTTCGACCCGGGCGAGCAGGGCATCGACCGCGACTTGCTGCCCGGCCGCGGCGCTGAGCTCGGCGACGACTCCGTCGAACGGGGCGACGAGGCCGTGCTCCATCTTCATCGCCTCGAGCGTCAGCAACCGTTGCCCTTTCGCAACCTTTTCGCCCTGCGCGACTTCGACCGCGGTCACTTTGCCGGGCATGGGGGCGAAGATGTCGCCGTCGTGGGCACCGTGGCCGACATGTCCGCGAGCGGTCAGCGCGAATTCGAACGCCTGGCCTTCGTAGAAGACCACCACGCGCTCCTCGTCGACGAAGCCCGACACCGCCGCAATCTCGCCCCCGTCGGGGTCGAGGGTGCGGAACGACCCGTTCCAGCCGAGCGCGACCGAGCGCCGCGGCGGCGCGTTCAGGCGGAAGCCCTGCGGAAAGGATTCGTCCGAATCCGATGGCGCCACTGCAACCGCCGCCGCCCCGCGCCACAGTGTCTCGTCGGGCTCCGCATCGGGCAAGAGCTCGTCCAAATGCTCGCCGATGAAATTTGTGCTGAGGTCGGCGGCTCCGAATTGCTCGCTCAGCAACGCATTGAACAGGAATCCGGCGTTGGTCCGGACCGGCCACACCTCGGCCTCGTCGAGCATCGCGGCGAGCGCTCCGATCGCCTCCTCGCGGTCGTCGCCGCTGGCGACGAGTTTGGCGATCATCGGGTCGTAGAAGGGCGAGACCGCGTCGCCCTCCTCGACTTCCGTCTCGATCCGACCTTCCATGCCCAGGTTGAAATGATCGAGCGGTCCGACGCTCGGCAAAAACCCCTTGGCCGGGTCCTCGGCATAGAGCCGAGCCTCCATCGCGTGGCCGGTGATTGATAGCTCGTCCTGGGACTTGGGAAGCTTCTCGCCGCTGGCGACGCGGAGCTGCCATTCGACCAGGTCCTCGCCGGTGATCTCCTCCGTCACCGGGTGCTCGACCTGGAGCCGCGTGTTCATCTCCATGAACCAGATTCGGTCGGCGCGAAGCCCATCGGACGCGTCGGCGATAAATTCGATCGTCCCCGCGCCTTCGTAATTCACCGCCTGCGCCGCCTTGACCGCCGCCCCGCACACGGCTTCGCGGGTCGCTTCGTCCATGCCAGGAGCAGGCGCTTCCTCGATCACCTTCTGGTGGCGGCGCTGGAGCGAGCAGTCGCGCTCGAACAGATGGACGACGTTGCCGTGAGAATCGCCGAACACCTGCACCTCGATATGGCGCGGGCTCTCGATCCATTTTTCGAGCAGCACGACGTCGTTGCCGAACGAGGAGGCCGCCTCGCGCTTGCAGCTTTCCAGCGCGTCCTCGAAATCTCCCGCGTGGTCGACTTTGCGCATGCCCTTGCCGCCGCCGCCCGCGACCGCCTTGATCAGCACCGGATAGCCGATCGCGTCGGCCTCCTTCTTCAATCGCTTCGGTGACTGGTCATCGCCGAGATAACCGGGCGTGACCGGAACGCCGGCTTCCGCCATCAGAGTCTTGGCCGCGTCCTTGAGCCCCATGGCGCGAATGCTGTCGGGCTTGGGTCCGACCCACAGCAATCCTGCGTCGATCACCGCCTGGGCGAAATCGGCATTTTCCGAAAGGAAGCCATAACCGGGGTGGATCGTCTCCGCGCCGGCTTCCTTCGCCGCGGCGATGATCCTGTCCCCGACCAGATAGCTCTCGACCGCGGGCGAGCGCCCGATATGCACCGCTTCGTCCGCCATTCGGACGTGCAGCGCGTTGCGATCCGCGTCCGAATAGACCGCGATTGTCCGGATCCCCATCGCCCGTGCCGTGCGGATGATTCGGCAGGCGATTTCCCCGCGATTGGCGATGAGCAAGGACTGGATCATTGGCGCCCGACTAGCCTGTTCGATGAGGAATTGGAAAGCGCTGCGTCACGGCCGGATGAGGGCAAGGCGCGGATGATCGGGCAGGTTCGACCGATAGAAAGCGGCGATCCGCTCGAGGTCGGCGGCATAGTCGCCGCTCGGATAGATGGCCTCGCCGAGGCCAGCGCGCCTGCGCTTCCGGTCAAGCCAGGCGGGCACGATCGGGACGTTCGCCCGGAGCGCGATATGATAAAAACCCGAATGCCAGACGCCAGTGGGGTGACGGGTCCCTTCGGGCGCGATGACCAGCGCGATCCGGTCCCGCTTGGCAATCTCGCTCGCAACCTGGATCACGTAATTGTGACGCTTCGTCCGATCGATCGGGATTCCGCCCATGTCGGTGAAGAAGCGCCGCATCGGCCAACGGAACAGGCTATGTTTGCCGATATAGCTGGGCTGGACCCCAAGCTCGTCGATCGCGCCGAGAAAGACCGCAAAGTCCCAGTTGGAGGTGTGCGGCGCGCCGATGACGATGAACTTCGGGACCGGCGGAACGCGCCCCTCGACGTGCCATCCGCGGAGCCGATAGATTGCGATCAATAGCCAGCGGACGAACCGCGACAGCAGCGACGGCCTGGTCAAGCGCGGATCAGTCGGGAAGGCACCTGCCGCTCGTTTCCTGCTCTTCATCGGTCGCGCCCTTGGTCCAGCAGTAAATTGCCTCGTGCAGGTCCTCGACCGAGGGGACTTGCGGCGGGTCACCGAACGGAGATTCGAGCAGCATCGCGGGCGGCGCGGCCGAGGGCCCGAAGTAGAGCGAAGTGACGTTCGCCTCGGGCGCGTTCATGACGAAGATGGTGTCCTTCACATAAGCGCGCTCGTCGACGATCAGATCGCCCTCCAGCAGCCCCTCGGTGCAGGCCTTGTCCAGCGCGATGCGGAAATTGTCTGTGAAGCGGGCGCGGTCCTTCTCGCTGAGATTTGCTGCAGCGCGGAAGTCGAGCTTGGGCATGCCGCAACGCTGCTGGAGCGCATCCTTGGGCAGTGCTGGAGAGCCGGCGGCTACGGGGCCGTCCGGAGCCTGCTCACTGGTCATGGCATTCCCCGCTGGCTGGTTGCCGCAGGCAATGAGCGCGAGAAAAAGTGCGGGCATGAGCCTCATCGAACCCTCCCGCACATCCGGAACACCTGGAGGCGCGGCCACCCGGGGTTTGGCGCGTCGAGCGCAGCGGAGAAAGACAAGCCGGTCTTCACACGGATCCACTTGCTGCACTTCATTTCGCTGTCGCTGGAGTCGGAATCAGTGCGCCCATCTGGATCGACCAATAGCGGAACTCCAGCTCAAGAACGCCTGCCTTGATGATCGCGTCGTCAGCCAGCAGCTTCCGAATCCGCTTTTCGTCTACGCCTTGCCGGAAAACCGTCAGGCCCAGGGACGGATCGCCTTCGAGCCGGCCGCTGACGAGGATGTCGCCCGCCGCGGTGAGCTTCAGGTAGATGTCGCGGTGGGCGAGCGCCTCCGCTCGCATTTGCGACAGCTTTTCAAAATTGGGCCCGTGTTTGTTTAATACCACGAGGTGCATCGGCCGCTGCTGCGTGGCTGGCTTCTCGGTGTCCGCGGTCTGGGCCAACGCCGGCGAAGCCGCAACGAACGCCAGAATCAAGATCAGGATTCGCATTGTTCCTCTCTGATTCACATCCTAAAAATCCCGAACTGCGCGCGCTCGGGGATCGGCGCGTTGAGGCAGGCAGCGAAGGCGAGCCCGAGCACGTCGCGGGTCTGGGCGGGGTCGATGATGCCGTCGTCCCACAGCCGAGCGGTCGCGTGCCAGGGGTTGCCCTGCGCCTCGTAATCGTCGCGGATCGGCTGTTTGAAGGCTTCGGCCTGCTTGGGCGTCCATTTGGCGGCGTCGCGGTGGACGGTAGCGAGTACCGACGCCGCCTGCTCGCCGCCCATCACGCTGATCCGGGCGTTGGGCCAGGTGAACAGGAAGCGCGGAGAATAAGCGCGACCGGCCATGCCGTAATTGCCGGCGCCGAAGCTGCCGCCGATGAGCACGGTAACCTTGGGCACGCTGGCAGTGGCGACCGCGGTCACCAGCTTGGCGCCGTGCTTGGCGATGCCCTCCGCCTCATATTTGCCGCCGACCATGAAGCCCGAGATGTTCTGCAGGAACAGCAAAGGCACGCGGCGCTGGCAGGCGAGTTCGATGAAATGCGCGCCCTTGACCGCGGATTCGCTGAACAAGACGCCATTGTTGGCGAGGATCGCGACCGGCATTCCCCAGATGTGCGCGAAGCCGGTGACGAGCGTGCTTCCGAAGAGCGGTTTGAACTCGTGGAACTCGCTGCCGTCGACGATCCGCGCGATCACCTCGTGCACATCATAAGGCGCGCGCACGTCCTCGGGGATGATTGAATAGAGTTCCTCTGGGTCGAAGGCCGGCGGGCGCGGCTCGCGCAAGGCGAGGTCGGGCTCGCGGTCCTCGGGCAGGGTCGAGACGATGTCGCGGACGATGGTCAGCGCATGCTCGTCGTCCTCGGCGAGATGGTCGACCACGCCCGACTTGCGTGCATGGAGGTCGCCGCCGCCCAGCTCCTCGGCGCTGATCTCCTCCCCCGTCGCCGCCTTCACCAGCGGTGGTCCGGCGAGGAAGATCGTGCCCTGCTCGCGCACGATCACGCTCTCGTCGCTCATCGCGGGGACATAGGCGCCGCCGGCGGTGCAGCTGCCCATGACGCAGGCGATCTGGGCAATGCCCTTGGAGCTCATCTGCGCCTGGTTGAAGAAGATGCGGCCGAAATGATCGCGGTCGGGGAAGACCTCGGCCTGGTGCGGGAGGTTCGCTCCGCCTGAATCGACCAGATAGATGCACGGAAGCCGGTTCTCGAGCGCGATTTCCTGCGCGCGGAGGTGCTTCTTGACCGTCAGCGGATAATAGGTCCCGCCTTTGACCGTCGCGTCGTTGCAGACGATCATGACCTGGCGCCCCGACACCCGGCCGATTCCGGCGATCAGGCCCGCGCCCGGCACCTCGCCATCGTACATGTCGCAGGCGGCGAGCTGGCCGATCTCGAGGAACGGCGAGCCGGGATCGAGCAGCCGCTCGACGCGGTCGCGGGGGAGCAACTTGCCGCGGCTGACATGACGCTCGCGATGCTTGTCGGGACCGCCCTTCGCCGCCTCGGCGACGTCGGCGCAAAGCTTCTCGGCGAGCGCACGATTGTGCGCGGCGCGCGCCTTGGCCTCGTCGCTCCCCAAGTCGACAACGGATTGCAGCCGCGGTGCGCTCATGGGCGAAGGCCTAGCGAGTGCGGGCGTCCTTGCCTAGCTGCTCCACAGCGCCGGCGAAGCCTGTTATGAAGCGACGGAGAGGAAGGCCAAAGCGATGATATATTGGGAATTGAAGGGCCGCGAGCTCGTCAACTGCACGTGCGAATATGGCTGCAACTGCCAGTTCAACGCTCTGCCCGACAAGGGCCATTGCCACGCGGTGTTCGGAATGCAGATCGACCAGGGACGGCACGGCGACACCGTGCTCGACGGGCTCGTCATCGCGGCGATGTTCAAATGGCCCGAAGCGATCCACCTCGGCCATGGCGAGGCGCTGGCGTTCGTCGACGAACGCGCCGACGCGGCCCAGCGGGAGGCCTTGCTTAAAATCATGACCGGCCAGGACACCGATCCGTTCGCGACCGTGTTCGCGGTGTTCGCCGGAACCATCGAGACCATGCACGAGCCGGTGTTCGCCCCGATGAACTTCGAGGTCGACGTCGAGGGCCGCCGCGGGCGCCTGTCGATCCCGGGCTATGTCGAGATGACCGGCGAGCCGATCCGCAACCCGGTGACCGGCGCCGAATCGCGCGCGCAGATCCGAATCCCCGACGGCTTCGAATATGAGGTCGCCGACATCGGGAGTGCGTCGAGCCGCACCACGGGCGGGCCGATGGAGATCGAGATCGCCGACAAATATGCGCAGTTCGCGCATCTCCACCTGTCCAGCCACGGTGTCGTCCACGCCTGAGCCGATTCGCCGAGCGATGCGTCTCGAGCGCGCCATCGTCGCCGGCGCAATCCTTCTCCTCGTCGCCCTCGCCTGGTGGTTCCTCGCCGCCGGTGCAGGCATGGAGCCGATGGACGGGATGACTATGGAGCCCCCGCCCTTCGCCGCCGTGGTCGTGATGTGGTGGCTGATGATGGTTGCGATGATGCTGCCGTCAGCGGCCCCTACGATCCTTCTTTATGCCCGAGTGCGCGACCAGCGACGCTCTGGAACGGCGGTGGTTCACCCCGGTGTGTTCGCGGTCGGCTATGTCTTGGTCTGGCTCGGTTTCTCGGTTGTCGCCGCGGCCCTTCAGCTGTGGATCGCGAACCAGCACATGGCGATTGCCAACCCGGCGCTCGCCAGCGCGGTGCTGATCGCCGCCGGCCTCTATCAACTCTCACCATGGAAGGGCGCGTGCCTGGCCCACTGCCGCTCGCCAGCGCAGTTCCTCAGCCGCCACTGGCGCCGCGGAACAGCCGGAGCGGTGCGCCTGGGCATTCTCCACGGCGCATATTGCCTCGGCTGCTGCTGGGCCCTGATGGTTTTGCTGTTCGTCGGCGGAGTGATGAATTTCGCCTGGATCGCCGCGCTGACCCTGGTCGTCGGGATCGAGAAATTGGTCCCGCGCGGCGAGCTGTTCGCCAAGGCAGTCGGGGTCGCGCTGGTCGCCTGGGGTGTTGGCCGGCTAATCGTCTAGCGCGGCAGAGGGCCAATCGTCACCCGTTGCTCGACCGTCTTCGCCGGCGGAACGCCGCCTTCCCACGGGCGCCGGTAGGCGAAGCGCAGCATCGCCTCGCCGGGCGCGATCGCGCGATAGATGAACATCTGCGTCTGGGTCCCGCCGACGCTCGACGCCCCGCCCCACGGGTGAAGTGTCGTCTGGTCGATGAACTCGAGGTTGGCGCCGTCGCCCGACGCCGCCCAGCTGTACCCCGTGCCCGCCTGCATCGGCAGCCGAACCTCGAGCAACTGGCCGAACTCGAGGCGGACGGGACCACTGTTCTCGCCGACCACGACCGGAGGCCGAAGGTCGGGCGCGCTTTGAGCCGACGAGGGTCCGGCAAGTGCCGCCGCCAAGATCATCACAGCAATCCTCATCTCACCTCCACTTTGGATCAATGCGGCCGGTTGGCGCGGGCTAGGACGTAATCGACCACAGCTTCCCGCTCTCGCTCGGTCAGCCTGGAGAAGCTGTTACGGGCGATGCCGCTCATCATGCCGAGGTCCTTCTTCACCTTGCCCTCGCCGGTAGTGAGAAGCCGGGTCAGCTCTTCCTTGGAATAAGCGCCGGCGACGTCCAGGCTCGGGGCGAAATCGCCCCAGCCCTGCAACGCATTGTTATGGCAGCCCGAGCAGGTCGTCTTGGCGATGTAGCGCCCGAAAGCGTGCTGCGCCCCAAGGTCAGCCGGCTCCTCCTGGCGGAACTTGGCGAGCTGCACCTGCGCATTGCCGATCAGGCCGTCTGCAATTTCCTTCTGCAGCGACTTGTTCTTCTCGAACGCCGGTGCTGGCTTGCCCGCCGGCCTGACGGTGAGAAGATAGGCTATGATCGCCCCCGTGTCCGCGTCGCTGAGGAACTGATAGCTTTCGACCGGCATGAACCAGAGTTCGCGGCCGTCGTGGGGGACGCCCTGGCGGATCAGCTTGTCGAGTTCGGCGTCATCATATCTGTCGAGAACCAGGGTGATGTTCGGGGCCCACATCGCGCCGTCCTTTGGCGTTCCGAGGTCGGAGCCTTGCAGGTTGTCGCCGTGGCATCCCGTGCAATCAAGCACCGTCGCCAACCTCTTGCCATGGGCGACCTTCGCCGCTTCGGTTTGGTAGTCGCCCCCTTCGTAGGTGATGGCTGCTGGCACCGCCTCGAAAGCCGACGCTTCCTCAGCCTTGCGGTCGCAGCCTGCGAGCAGCAGCAGTCCAATCGCCCATGCGCGCATCCGCCCCTCCCCCTGTGTATTGGCAAGCCTAGCGGGACGACGGGGAATGGCAATCAGGCGCCGACCAGCTCGCGACCGATCAGCATGCGGCGAATTTCGTTAGTGCCGGTGCCGATGTCGAGCAATTTGGCGTCACTTAGCGCGCGCGAGCCAGCGCGCGAACATACGCAACGACGTCGCGGCGCTCACCTGGAGTCAGTTTGGCTTCGTGGCCGACACCCCATTCCGCAACTATAACCCGCTTGCCGGTCCGGTCGATGCTGTCGATCAGCAGGCGATCGAAGGCGGCATCGTCATAGGCGAGCGCCCCTTGGATGTCGCCGGCCGGCTCTCCAACCCCATCGAGTGCCGCGCCATGACAGCTGCTGCACACGGTTTCGGCGATCATCCGGCCACGCGCGAATTGAGGACCTAGGTCGGGCGGCCGGTGGGCTGCGTAATAGTCAACCTCGTCGGCGGCGTTGGCATAGGAGCCGGTTTTCCGTTCCTCCTCTGTCAGCCAATAGTCCTTTGGAAGGCGAGCCCTCACGGATTCTTCGAAGCCCCGCGGCGGCAGCGGCGTCGGCTTGCCGGCCGGGGGGATTGTGCGCAGGAAGCCGATCAGCGCAGCCATGTCGCGTTCGGACATGAACTGTGTCTGCTTGGAAGGCATGAGGTAGATTTCGCGATCGGGATGGACGCCCTTGCGCAGCAGCCGCTCGAGCTCTGAGTCACCCATCTTTGGCATCGTGAGAGAGATATTGCTTGCCCAAAGCCCCTCGACCAACGGGATCATCTCGCCGAAGTTGACGCCGGTATAATCGGCGCCGTGGCAAGCGTTGCAGCCGAACAGCGACGACAACCTTTTGCCATGCCCGACTTTGGCTGCGCCGTCGTCGTAGTCGGCCCCGTCGAAGCTGGCGGCGGTAGCCGCGGCGGCCAGTGTTGCCTGACGTTCTCGATCATCGGATGACCCGCAACCAGTCGTGACGGCGGAGGCCGCAAGCAGTGCCAAGAAACGCATCGCATCCTCCTTCCGCCGGGAAGGAAGCCATAAGGCAAACCCGGACTATCTGCTATGGACCGATCAACTCGCGCCCGATCAGCATTCGACGAATCTCGTTGGTGCCGGCGCCGATGTCGAGCAATTTGGCGTCGCGATAGTAGCGCTCGACCGGCCAGTCCTTGGTGTAGCCGGCGCCGCCCAGCGCCTGGACCGCCTCGTTGGCGACCTTCACGGCGTTTTCGCTTGCCAGCAGGATCGCGCCAGCGGCGTCAAAGCGCGTCGTCTTGCCCGCGTCGCACGCCCTGGCGACCTGGTAGACATAGGCCCGCGAGCTGTTGAGCGCGACATACATGTCGGCGACCTTGGCCTGCATCAGCTGGAACTCCCCGATCGGCTTTCCGAACTGCTTGCGCTCGCGCACGTAGGGCAAAACGGTGTCGAGACAGGCCTGCATGATCCCGATCTGGATTCCGGCGAGCACGGTGCGCTCATAGTCGAGCCCGCTCATCAGCACCGCGACACCCTCATTCTCCTCGCCCAGCACATTTTCGGGCGGGACGAAGCAATCCTCGAACACCAATTCGCTGGTCGGAGAGCCGCGCATCCCGAGCTTGTCGATCTTCTGACCGGTCGAATAACCGTCCATGTCCTTCTCGATCAGGAAGGCGGTGATCCCGCGGCTCCCCTCACCGGTCTTGGCATAGACGACCAAGGTGTCGGCATTGGCGCCGTTGGTGATCCAGAACTTGGTGCCGTTGAGGCGGTAGCCGTTGCCCGATTTCTCGGCCTTGAGCTTCATTCCGACGACGTCGGAGCCAGCGCCCGCCTCGCTCATCGCCAGCGCGCCGACATGCTCGCCGCTGATCAGCCTGGGCAGATATTTCTTCTTCTGCTCGTCATTGCCCCAGCGGCGGATCTGGTTGACGCAGAGGTTCGAGTGGGCGCCGTATGAGAGGCCGACCGAAGCCGAGGCGCGTGCCACCTCTTCCTGCGCCACGACATGCTCGAGATAGCCGAGGCCAAGCCCGCCATATTCCTCCTCGACGGTGATTCCGTGGAGCCCGAGCTCGCCCATCTGCGGCCACAGGTCGCGCGGGAATTCGTCCTTCTCGTCGATTTCGGCCGCGATCGGCTGGATCTTCTCCCGCGCGAACCGCTCGGTCGTTTCGCGGATCGTGTCGGCCATCTCGCCGAGGTCGAATTCGAGTCCCTGTCCGGACATGGTCGCGCCTCCAGTTCGGTTCGGCGCTAGCAGAGCGTGGCGGATTTGAACAAGCGGCCCTGGCGTCTTATGTGCACTGCAGCATTTCGACTCCGGAGCACCACCCATGGCCACCACCCCGACCGACCCGACCGTCATCCTCAGCTTTGCCCGCACCCCGATGGGCGCGATGCAGGGCGCGCTCGCCGGCGTTTCCGCGACCGACCTAGGCGCGACTGCGGTCAAGGCGGCGGTCGAGCGCGCTGGGGTCGACGGCGCGGACATCGATCGCATCTACATGGGCTGCGTGCTTCCGGCGGGTCTCGGACAGGCGCCGGCGCGGCAAGCGGCGATCAAGGCCGGCCTGCCCAAATCGGTCCAGGCCACCACGGTCAACAAGGTCTGCGGATCGGGCATGCAGACGGTGATCATGGGCGATGAGGCGCTGACCGCCGGCAATGCCGAGGTCATCGTCGCGGGCGGAATGGAGAGCATGACCAACGCGCCCTATCTGCTCAAGAAGCACCGCAGCGGCGCGCGGATCGGCCACGACACCGCCTACGACCATATGTTCCTCGACGGGCTCGAGGATGCCTATGAGGAAGGCCGCGCGATGGGTACTTTCGCGCAGGACACCGCCAACGAATATCAGCTGACCCGCGAGGAGATGGACGAATATGCCATCGAAAGCCTGCGCCGAGCCAAGGATGCGATCGACAATGGCGGGTTCAAGGATGAGGTCGTCGCGGTCACCGTTTCGGGACGCGGCGGCGATACCATCGTCGACACCGACGAAGCGCCCGGCCGCGGCCGTCCCGACAAAATCCCGCAACTGAAGCCCGCTTTCCACAAGGAAGGCACGATCACCGCCGCGACCAGCTCGTCGATTTCCGACGGCGCCGCCGCGGTCGTGCTGACCAAGGAATCGACCGCCAGGGAAAAGGGCTTGGAGCCGGTCGCGCGGATCGTCGCCACCGCCGCCCACGCGCGCGAGCCTGCCGAGTTCACCATCGCCCCGGTCGGAGCGATCGAGAAACTGCTCAAGAAGGCTGGCTGGCAGGTCGGTGAGGTCGATTTGTGGGAGGTCAACGAGGCCTTCGCCTGCGTCGCCATGTTCGCGATGCGCGACCTCGGCATCCCGCGCGAGAAGATCAACGTGCACGGCGGCGCCACCGCGCTCGGCCACCCGATCGGCGCCAGCGGAACGCGGATCCTGGTCACGCTGATCAACGCGCTCAAGCAGAAGGGCCTGAAGCGCGGAGTCGCGAGCCTGTGCATCGGCGGCGGCGAAGCGACGGCCGTGGCGGTGGAATTGGTCTAAGACCGGATTCGCACGTTTCGTTACAGGGGTGTAAGGCTCCTCCCCTTCAACGGGGGAGAATGATCATGCGCCTTACCATCGTGGTTGCCACTTCGTGCCTTGCTCTCGTCGCCTGCAACCGGGCCGACGCACCGGCCGCGGGAAATGACGCGAATGCGGCTGCCGCCAATGAAGCAGTGCCCGCGGCCTTCGAGATCAAGGAGACGTCGTGGGAGTTCGTCGATCCCGAATCCAAAAAGGCGATCTTCGAATTGGTCGATGCGAACGGCAATTATATCGCGAATGCGGGCGCAGAGCATTTCGATCATGGCATCGCAGTGATGAAGGACGGCAAGGCCTGCTTCACCAGCGCGATGGATGATGAAGGCGAAGTGTGCTGGACCAACCCCAATGTCGAGGTCGGCCAGTCCGGCGAGACGACCAGCGACAACGGCGAAAAGCTCACCGTCAAGCGGGTCGAGTACAAGCCGCTGACGATGTAACCCGGACAGGCCGCGCGGGCGCTATTTGGCGCCCGCGTAGGCGATGCACTCGACCTCGAGCAGTGCGCCGAGGGCCAGGCCATCGGTGCCGAACGCGCTTCGGGCCGGGAATTTGCCGTCTGGGAAATAAGTCACGTAAACCTGGTTGAAGGCCGGCCAGTCCTTCATGTCGTCGAGCATCACCGTGCATTTGACGACGTCGCCCCAGCCGAGGCCTGCCGCCTTGAGTCCCGTGCCGAGATTGTCCATCGCCTGGCGCGCCTGCGCCGCCATGCCGTCGGCGAGCTTGCCGTTGGCATCGATTCCGAGCGCGCCCGACAAATAGACCGTGTCCCCGGCCCTCACGGCGCTCGAGAACGGCAGCCGCTGGCCATTCAGCGTCGGTTCGCCGATGCGCTGAATCTTGGCGTTGGCGGGACTGGTCATCATCAGGACTCCGGCTGCGATTGCGACTACCAACCTCATCGGCTCAACCCATCAACACCACGTCCCAGGCATATGTGATTCGGATTCCCCGCATCGCGCACCGCGACCGAGGTCGACGCGTCGGCCGCCAGTGCCTTGTAAAGCAGGTCCTTGGCGTTCCCTTCGGCATCTTCGGGAAAATAGAGCTGGGCAATGTTGCGGTGGGTCCGGCCGCGGATGTCGAAATGGATGTGCGGCGGGCGGTGGCCGATCGGCGAGTCGTAGCCGGCGGGCTTGATCGTGATGATCCGCCAGTCGCCGTTGGAATCGCTGACGACCGACGCGAAACCCTGGAAGTCGGGGTCGAGCGGTGCGGTCGCCGGATCGGCGGGGTGGGCATAACGCCCGGCGGCATTGGCCTGCCACAGGTCGAGCCGCGCACCGGAGATTGGATTGCCTTTCATGTCGAGCACGCGTCCGCGGATCTCGATCACCTGGCCCAGGGCGCGTTTCGAATGGCCCTTGATCATGGTCAGATCGGCATCACTGTCCGTCGGGACCGACAACGGAAAGAACGGCCCCATCGGCGATTCGGCGGTCAGCGGCCGCGATTGAAGCGCTCGCGCGCCAGTTGCCATGACCAGGCCTGCCGAGGCGAGCCCGGTGGCGGCAAAGGTACGGCGCGATACCTGGAATTCTCTGCTCATCTCTTCCCCCAATGACGAGACGAAAAATTGAAGCTGCGCCGAGAGCCTGGCGGAGTCAAACGGGCCTAGTCGTCGATGACTTCTTCGGCGCGGACGCCCCAGATATCGCCGACCCGGATGAAGCCCTTGCGCTTGCCGATCTCGATCCGGCACCAGCCGCCACCGCATTTGTCGACCCGCCCGACCACTCCCGGCTGGGCGAGGTAGCGGACGCGCGCGCCGTCGTTGGGGTCGGACCGGATCGGTCGCGGCTCGCCGGGCTTGACCAGCGCCGTCCGCTGGTCGCTGAGCAAGGTGACCAGCATCCAGCCCTTCTCCCCGTCGGGATCCTCGATCAGCCGCCAACTCTCATATCTCTTGAGCACCCGGACCGGGAGGTCGCGGCGCTGGTAGAGCCAGATCCCGGGATAATTGCGCGCTGGGCCGGTGCGGGTCATCGCCTTGCCGCTGGCGATTGACGCCCAATAAGGCGGGGTCTTGTCCTGGCCGCTTGCAGGCGCCGTGAGGCCCGACAGCAGCAGCGCGGCCGCGACCACCCTGCGCATCACGCCCCCGTCAGGATCCGGTCGACCAGCTGCTTCACGGTAGGCACGAAGCCGTTCGAATAGAAGGGGTCGGTCTTGAAGCGGAACGCCGAGTGGCCCGCGAACATCAAATTATGCTCGACCGGGCCGCCGTGGGCGATGTCCTGGAGCGTCTTTTGGATGCAGAAGCTGCGCGGGTCGGCGAGCCGGCCGGTCGAATTCTTCTCATTGTCCGCCCAGGACGAGAAGGAACATTGGCTGAGGCAGCCCATACACTCCGCCTGATCCTTGCGGATCAGCTTCTCCTCCTCGGGCGTGACGAAGATGAGGGTGTCGTCGGGCGACTTCATCGCATTGGTGTAGCCGGCCGCAAACCACTCGCGCGCATGCTGCAGGTCGCCCTTGGTGACCCAGAAATTCTTCTTGGTCCCGATGCCGACGTCGAGCTCGAAATGATGGTCGCCGATTTGCTCCTTGGTAAAGGCGATCTGGCGTTCGCTCCGCGCTTCGAGGTTGCGCAGGAACGGATTGCGCACGGCCGAGGAATAGAAGCCAGTCGGCGAGAATTTGTGGAGCAGGACGTCCCCTTCCTCGAGGGTCATCAACCGCGCCTTCCACTCCGGCGGGATCGGGCTTTCCTGGGTCAGCAGCGGGCGGGTTCCGAACTGGAAGACGATCTGACCGAGCTCGGGGTTGTCGATCCAATTCTCCCACTCATCGAGCCGCCACACGCCGCCGGCCATGACGATCGGGACGGTGTCGGCGATGCCTTCTGCGCGCATCGTCTCGCGCAGCTCTTTCACGCGCGGATAGGGGTCCTGAGGCTTGCGCGGGTCCTCGGCATTCGACAGGCCGTTGTGGCCGCCGGCCAGCCACGGGTCCTCGTAGACCACCGCGGCGAGCCATTCGGCGGCCTTGTGATAGGCGCGCTTCCACAACGCCCGAAACGCCCGCGCCGAGCTGATGATCGGAAGGTAATTGACCCCGTAGGAGGCCGCGATCTCGCTGAGCTTGTAGGGCATGCCCGCGCCGCACGTGACTCCGGCGACCAAGCCCTTGGTGCGTTCGAGCACGCCGTGGAGAACGCGCTGGGCGCCTCCCATCTCCCACAGGACATTGATGTTGATCGCGCCCTTGCCGCCCGCGAGTTCATAAGCGCGCTGGACCTGGGCGACGGCGCCGTCGACCGCATATTGGATCAGCTCCTCGTGCCGCTCGCGCCGGGTCAGGCCCTCGTAGATCTGGGGGATGATCCGCCCCTCGGGATCGTAGCTATCGGCGTTGACCGCGCTGACGGTCCCGATCCCCCCCGCGGCCGCCCACGCGCCCGAGCTCATATGGTTGGTCGCGGAGACGCCCTTGCCGCCTTCGATCAGCGGCCAAACCTCGCGGCCGGCATAAAGGATGGGCTTGAGCCCTTTGAACAACAGCCGTCTCCTCGGCGCGGCAGCGCCCGAATGGGGCCCATATAGTGGCGCTGGCCGGGCAATGCCCGAAAAAAGTTAGAGCGGGCCCAGAGGTTCCCGCCGACTAGCAATTTGCCGACGACGCGACCCCGCCAATGATGGCCCCGAGCGCGCCCCCGATTTCGACCTTTCGCCCCGATGAACGCCGTTACGTAAGCTCAACGAGCCGTTCGATAATCCAAGCCGATGTCGACCGCCGGTGCGCTCTGGGTGATGCGTCCGACCGAAATATAGTCGACTCCGGTCTCGGCGATCGCCCGGATGGTGTCGAGATTGACGCCGCCCGACGCTTCGAGCGGAACCCGCCCGGCGACCAGCGCGACCGCCTGGCGAAGTTGCGGCGGGGTCATGTTGTCGAGCAGCAGCCGCTCCGCCCCGGCTTCGAGCGCGGGCTCTATCTGGTCGATCCGGTCGACCTCGACCTGGACCTGCAAGTCGGAATCCGCGGCTCTCGCGCGCCGAACCGCCTCGGCGACGCCGCCGGCGACCCCGACATGATTGTCCTTGATCATCAGGCCGTCATCGAGCCGCAGCCGGTGGTTTCGCGCGCCGCCCATGCGCGTGGCATATTTGTCGATCGCGCGAAGGCCGGGCAGCGTCTTGCGGGTATCGAGCAAGGTCGCCTCGGTCCCCGCGATGGCATCGACATAGCGGCGCGTCAAAGTCGCTATCCCGCTCAAATGCTGGAGCGTGTTGAGCGCCGAGCGCTCCGCGGTGAGCATCGCGCGGGCCTGGCCGGTGATGCGCATCAACACCGCCCCCGCCTCAACCCGGTCGCCATCCGCCGCCAGAGTCTCGATCTCGACGTCCGGGTCGAGCCGGCGGAAGAACGCCTCGGCCACGCCGATCCCGGCGACGATGATCGGCTCGCGGCAATTCATCTCAGCGGTGAAGCGGGCGTTCGCTGGGATGACCGCGCGCGAGGTCACGTCCCCCCCCTCGCCCAGATCCTCGGCGAGCGTACGGGTCACGAACTCATCGAGGTCGAAGCCGGGTATCAGCACGTCGGTCATGGCGCGCCTGTGGCCGCTGGACGGCGATCGTTCAAGCGCTCAGGCGACCTGCTCGGTTTCCGCGCTCGTGCCGCTGGTGACTCCTTCTGCGCGGGTCCATCGCCCGTCGCTTCGAACATAGCGCTGCGCGTCCTGGCTCGCATAGCCGCTGCCGTCCCAGCCCTGGACGGTGATCGTCACATCGTCGTGCGCCACCTCGATCAGGTTGAAACTCTGCTCCTCCTCGCGCAGCCGCACCGAGGTCGCGGTCCCGGCCTGGACCACCAGGGTCGAGGCCGCGCGGGTGACGAGATCGGGTGCATGATGGGTCGAGGAGCGATGGTTATGGCCCGCCAGCAGCAAATCGACCCCGGCGTCGGCGACCGCGTCCAGCGCCATGTCCTGCCGGCCGATGGCCTTGCCGAGGACGCCCTTGTCGTCGACCGGAAGCGCGAACAAAGGATGGTGGGTGACCAGGATTTGCGGACTTTCCTCGGGCGTTCGAGCGAAGGTCTGGCGGATGTGTGTGACCTGTTTCTCGTTCATCCGCCCATCCTTGAAGGTCAGCGAGCGCGCGGTGTTGATGCCCAGCACCGCGGCGCCGTCGAGCTGGTGGAATGGGCACAATTCGTCGTCGACGAACCTTTTGTAGCGGGTCAGCGGCGAGAGGAACCGTCGCAACACATCGTAGAGCGGAACATCGTGGTTGCCGGGGACTCCGAGCACCTCATGGCCAGCCTCGCGCAATTGCTCGAGGAATCGGCACGCCTCCTTGAACTGCTCGGTCCGCGCCCGCTGGGTGAAGTCGCCGCTGATCACGACGAGGTCGGGCTTCTCCTCGTCCATCCTGCGGGCGACCGCGTCGACCAGCTTGGGATCGTGGGCGCCGAAGTGAAGATCGGAAAGGTGGGCGAGCCGGGCCATTGCAGCACAACCCGCGAAGGCGCGAACTGGTTTCGGATGGCAGCCTATTGGTCCGGATAGCGGCCGGTGACTCGCTTATATTCTTCGCGATAAGCCTGGCGTTGCCGCTCGCTCTCGGCCGCAGCGGCTTCGTAGGCTGCGCGTTCCTGGGCGAACTTGTCGAGTGCAGCCTTGGCCGCGACCGCGTCGCGCGCTTTCTTGGCCTCGACCTCGGCGACATCCTGTCGGTAGCGCTCGTGCGCCTCGCGTGTCGCCTTGAGCAATTTTTCATAATCGGCAAGCTCGGCGTCGAACTTGCGGTCCCAGTCGCGCTTCGGCGGGGACCAATTGGTCGCGACCATCTCGACGCGCGGGAATTTGGCCTTGTCCCAGTCGCGGGTCATCGCCTCGAGCTTGGCTTTGCCGTCGAGCGTCAGCGGAGCCTCGACGCAATAATGCTCGTCGCCGCCCGAGATCGACATGCGGTCCTTGCTTAGGCCCTTTGTTTTCCACAGGTGCTGCTCGAACTGGCGGCTGACCGTGCCCCCGCGCTCTGGCGTCAGCGAGATGTCCTTGTCGTAGGAAGCCGGGGCGGAAAAGACCGCCGAGCGATAGATGGTGCCGACCATCTGATTGTCCTTCACCGCCACGTCGCGGACCGTGCACAAGGCATAGACATTGTCCTTGCCTTTTTGCGGCTGGGCAGCCGCCGCGGACGACAGCGCCGCCAGGAGGATGGCAGCAGAGACGGCCTTCATTGCGGAGTCACGCAGCCGTTGCAGGGTGGCGCCTTGGGCGGAGGCGGCGGGGCATCGGCCATCGCGCGCGCGGCGGCCTCGCGGCGTTCGGCCTCGACCTGCGCGGCGGTCTTCGTGTCGGGGACGATTCCCTCGCCCGGCGCCGCGCGGGTCTCGCGATCGAAGCCGGTCAGCTGGGCGGACGCCTGGCGGTGCGCGTCATAGGTCCGCCACGCCTCGGGATGGCCTTGCGCGACGGCCCGTTTGTACATCGAATAATATTCGAGCGCCTGCCCGCAGAGAGTCCGCATCTGAAGGTCATTGCCGGGCGCAAGCGAGGCCTGGCGGTAATTGTCCTCGGTCACTCCGAAGTCGGCACAGGGCGATGCGGCGAGGTTCGGCTCGAGGTTGGCCTGCACGGGAGCGGCGGGAGCAGGCTCCTCGACGATGGGGGCGGCGGCCTGCGATTGCGCGCGCTCGTCCTCCTCGATCGACTGCCGCAGCCCCTCGAGGCTCTCGCGCAGCGAAGCCACCATGCTCGGGTCCATTCCGGCCGCCTCGGCCTGGTTCAGCATCTCCATCGTCTGGGCATATTGCGCCTTGAGCTCGGCGATGCTCTGCGCCTGTGCAGGCGACCAGGCGATCGCAGCCGCCGCAACCATGCTTAGGAGAAATCTACGCATACTCGCCCCCCAACACGTTCCCCGAGACTCGCCTAAAGAGCCACAGGGCACGGTGATTTACAACGATTTTCTACCGGTACTTACCGACCGCGTTCTCCGCTCGACGGAGCCGCGGTCGAGCCAACCGGGAAGCCGCGCCGCCTGAGCAGCGCATCGACCTCGGGATCACGGCCACGGAACTGGCGATAGGCTTCGGCCCGGTCGCTCTGGTTTCCGGGCTTGAGGATGATTTCCTTGAAGCGCGCGGCGAGAGTCGGATCGAACGGATTGCCGGTCGCCTCGAACGCGGCCCAGGTGTCGGCGTCCATGACCTCCGACCACAAATAGGAGTAATAGCCGGCCGAATAGCTGTCCGAGGTGAACAGGTGGTTGAAGTGCGGCAAGCGGTGCCGCATCACCATTTCCTTGGGCATCCCGAGCTCGGCCAAGGTCTCGCGCTCGAACGCGTCGGGATCGATGATTCCGTCGGGCCTCAGGTGAAGATTCATGTCGACCAGGGCCGACGACAGATATTCGACCGTGGCGAAACCCTGGTTGAAGGTTTCGGCCTTCTTGATCTTGTCGATCAGCGACTGCGGAAGCGGCTGACCGGTCTGGTAGTGCTTGGCGAAGCGAGTCAGGACTTGCGGGGTCTCGAACCAGTTCTCATGGACCTGGCTCGGGAACTCGACGAAGTCGCGCTGGGCGCCGGCAAAGGTCGGATATTTGACGTCGACGGTCAGGTAATGGAGCGCGTGACCGAACTCGTGGAACAGCGTCCGCGCATCGTCGAGGCTGATCAGCGTGGGCTGACCCGTCGGGGCCTTGGCGAAATTGTTGTTGTTCGAGTTGAGCACCATGTCGTCGTCGAGCAGCTCGACCCGCACCTGATAGGCCGAGTGCCACGCGCCCGAGCGCTTGCCCGAACGGGCGAAGGTGTCGAAATACCATAGTCCGACCGGGCTTCCGTCGGAGCGATTGGTGACCGCGAAGGTGCGAACGTCGGGGTGGAAGACGGGGACTGTCCCGGTGACTTCCTTGAAGTCGTAGCCATAGAGCTCGCCCGCCATCCAGAACATGCCCTGGACCATGTTATCGAGCACGAAATAGGGCTTCAGCTCCTCCTGGCTGAGGTCGTAGCGGTCCTTCCGCACCTTTTCCTGATAATAACGATAGTCCCACGGTTCGATCGTGCCGCTTGAAGCCCTGCTTGCGCGCGAGCGCGGTCATGTCGCGGACTTCCTCGTTCACGCGCGCCACCGCGGCCGGCCACACCCGCATCATCAGGTCCATCGCCTTGGCCGGGTCCTTGGCCATGGTGTTTTCCATCCGCCAATGGGCGTGGGTCGGGAAGCCGAGCAGCCTGGCGCGCTCGGCGCGGAGCTTCACGATCTCGGCAATGAGCGGGTTGGTGTCGTTGGCGTCGCCATTGTCGCCGCGGCCGACGAAGGCACGCCAAACCTTCTCGCGAAGCGCGCGATTGTCGGCGAAGGTCAGGACGGGGTCGGCGGCCGAACGGGTGTTGAGGATCGCGAACTGGCCGGCAGGAAGGCCGAGCTTCTGCGCCGCCGCGCCCGCGGCTTCGCGGACATCGGCGGGAACGCCCTTCAGCTCGGCCGCGGTGGCCACGGTATATTTGCCCTCGTCGGCAACGACGCGCTTGGTGAAATCGCCGAACAAGGAGGCGAGGCGCTGGTTGATCGCCGCGAGCCGGATCTTGCCGGGCTCGTCGAGCGCGGCGCCGTTGTTGACGTAATTGATGTAATAGCGCTCGACGAGGCGCAGCTGCTGGGCGTCGAGGCCGGAGCTGCCGCGCGCATCGTAGACCGCCTTGATGCGCTGGAAGAGCCGGGGGTTGAGCGTGATCTCGTCCGAGGCGGCCGACAGCTTCGGATCCCACTCCTCGCGCACCGCCGCGAACTCGTCCGTGATCAGATTGTTGCCGTAAAGGCCGTAGATCGTCTGGACCTGGCCGAGCAAATCGCCGGCCTTTTCGAGCGCGACGATGGTGTTGTCGAAGGTCGGCGGCGGCGGGATTGTCGACGATTGCCGCGACCTCGCGGCGCTGCTCGTCGATCGCGAAGGTGAACGCCTCGCCGAACTGGCTGGTGTTATACTTATCCCAGGCCGGGACCCCGCCATAGGGGCCGGTCCATTCGGCGAGCATTGGGTTGTTCGGGCGCGGAGTCGGAGCGGGAGCGGGCTCGGCGGCGGGGAGAGCGGCGGGCTCGATGGCGGCCGGCGCCGACTGGCCGGTCGAGCAGCCCGACACGATTGCCGCGGCCATTCCAATCGCCGTCATGGCGGTGAAATTCGTCTTCATTTTCAATCCCCTGGGTGAATCTTGGCGAATCGCCGGAGCTTCTAGACCGCTTGAACGGCGAGTCACAGGCTTGGTTCTGCAAACGGTCGCGACCGCCGACGAACCTCAGCAGCCGAGGAAGTCGGCGAGTCCGAGGATCCGCGCGTCGATCCCGACGTCCTCGCCGCGCTTGCGCGCGATGAAGTCGCGGATCTCCGCCTTCGGGACCTCGTGGACGACGATGTCCTCATGCTCGTTGCCGCCGCCGTCGCAGGTCTTCCTTAGGCCCGTGGCCCGGACCAACGTGAAGCTCTCCGAGATCATCCCGGGCGAGGAAAAGAATTCGCCGAGGATCTCGATTTGCTCGGCTTCAAAGCCGGTCTCCTCGCGCAGCTCCTTGGCCGCGGTCTCGAGCACGCCTTCATTCTCGTCCTCGTCGCCGACGAGGCCCGCGGGAAGCTCGACGCAACGCTTCCCGATTGGCACGCGATGCTGCTCGATCAAAAGAACCTTGCCGTCCAATTCGGCGAAGATGACCACTGCGGTCATGCCCTTGCAGCGGCTGACATATTGCCAGCGACCCTCCTCGAGGACGCGGATATATTTGCCTTCCCAAAGGACCCGGGGCTCGTTGTGGCTCATAGCTCGATCAGCTTGTCGGGGATTTCGTTGCGGTCTTCGGCCGAGCGCGGGAAATGCTCGGCCAGAACGACTCCGACCCGCTCGACCGCGGCGACCAGCCCGTCGGCGACCCGGCCTTCGCGGACCGCCTCGAGCAGTGCCGCCATCGCCTCGCCCCAGGTCGAAGCGTCGGTCACATTGAGGATCGCCTCGTCGGCGACGATCTCGGCGCGATGTTCGGCCATCGACAGATAGATGAGGATCCCGGTCCGCCCCGAGGTGCGGCGCTCGGCCGCGGCCTTGAACACGACCACCGCCCGCCGGCGGACTCGGCGATGCTTGGTCGCGCCCGGAGTCAGGGCCAGTCGAAGCGGGAGATACTTGAGAACCAGCAGGATCGCGGTGAACTTCACCACCGCGAGCAGCATCAGGAAGGTTAGAAGTTGGCCGAGGCTCGGCTCGACCTGCCAGCCGGAGATCAGCCGCTCATACCACCACAGCAGCCAGTCCGGGCGCCACGCCGCCCAGGCGAGAACCAGCAAAAGCACAGCAATCGCCCAGTGGAGCGCGACGTCGTGATAGCTGTCGCTGATCGGGGTCGCGACCGCGACGATCTCGCCCGCGGTCCCGGCTTCGGCCGTGGCGATCGCCGCGCTGACCCGGTCATGGTCGGCCTCGCTCAATTGCCTCACCATGAGCCCGATGCTCCGCCGCCGCCGAATGAGCCTCCGCCGCCAGAGAATCCGCCTCCGCCAAAACCGCCGCCGCCCCAGCTTCCGCCGCCAAAGCCACCGCCTCCGCCCCAGCCGCCGCGGTGCGACCCCCGGCTCAGCTCGTTGAGGCCCCACAGCACGATCCACGGGCTGATCCCGCCGCGCTGCGAACGGTAGCGTCGGCCGCCGGCGCCTTTGAACATCGCGCCAATGACGAACAGGATGACCACCATCCAGAACAAGACCGGGATCAGGCCCGGGCTGTCGTCGCGGCTTTCGCGCTGGCGGGCCTCGGCCTGCTCGAGGCGACGAGCGGCCTCGTCGGCGGGAAGGCTCATCTGCCGGATGATCTGGTCGGCTCCGGCGACGATCCCGGCGCCGTAATCGGGCGGGTCCTTGCGGAAATGCGGCAGGATGGAATTGCGGATGATGATCGACGACATGGCGTCGGTGAGGAAGGTGGTGGCGCCATAGCCGGTTTCGATGCGGACCTTGCGCTCGTTGGGGGCGACGATGAGGATCACCCCGTCGTCGGCCTTCTCCGCGCCGATCCTCCAGTGACGGCCGAGCTGATAGCCGTAATCCTCGATCGTGAGCCCTTCGAGGCTGGGGATCGTCGCGATCACCAGTTGCCGTCCCGAGCTCGCCTCGAGCGCCTCGGACTTGCTGGTCAGGTCGACCACCTGCGCGGCCGAGAGCAAGTGTGCCTCGTCGACCACCAGGCCGGTCAGCGGCGGGAACTTGGGCGCCGCGGAGACCGGCTGGGCCAGCGCCAGAAGCGCCAGCCCCAGGACGGCGAGGAGCCGGACCATATTAGCCGGCGGTGTTGAATTCGACCTTGGGCGCGGCCTGGGCCTCGGCCGCGGCCTCGAACGGGACCTTGGGCTTGGCGCCGTAGAAGATTTTCGCGCCGATCGCGTCGGGGAAGGTGCGGATTCGCGTATTATAGGCGCGGACGCTTTCGTTATAGTCACGGCGAGCGACGCGGATCTGGTTCTCGGTCCCCTCGAGCTGGCTCTGCAGGGTCAGGAAATTCTCATTCGACTTGAGGTCGGGATAGGCCTCGAACGTCGCGAGCAAGCGCCCGAGCGAGCCGCCGAGCTGCGACTGGGCATTATTGAACGCCTGGACCTTGGCGGGATCGCTGAGATCGTCGGCATTGAGCTGGATGCTGGTCGCCCGCGCGCGCGCCTCGGTTACCTCGGTCAAGACCGAGCGCTCCTGCTGGGCATAGCCCTTGACCGTGTTGACGAGGTTCGGAACGAGGTCGGCGCGGCGCTGATATTCGCTTTGCAGATTGCCCCAGGCGGCATTGACTTGCTCCTCGGCGGTCGGGACGCTGTTGAGCCCGCAGCCCGACAGGCTGACGGCGGCAATCGGCGCAAGCAGGCCGAGACGGTGAAACTGGTTCATCGGAAAATCCCCTTCAACCTGGGCAGCGGCCCCGAAACGAGCGAAGTAGGGCCGGAGTCCACCGCTTTCAATCGAATCCAAGCGTGATAGGCTGCATGCGCGACATCAAGACAGGAGGGGACCGATGTTCAGCGAATTCCGGGCGTTCATCGCGCGCGGCAACGTGCTCGACCTCGCGGTCGCGGTGATCATCGGAGCGGCCTTCGCGACCATCACCACCAGCCTCACCGAAGACCTGATCATGCCGCTGGTCGGCGCGATCTTCGGAGGCCTGGATTTCTCAAACTATTTCGTCCTGCTCGGGCCGATCCCCGACGGCTTCACGGGCAATCCGCAAAGCTATGCCGATCTCAAGACGGCCGGCGTCGCGGTACTCGGCTGGGGTCAGTTCGTCACCGTGCTGATCAATTTCCTGATTCTCTGCGTGGATCATCTTCCTTATGGTCAGGGCCGCCAACCGGATCACGCGCCGCGAGGACCCGCTGGCGGGGCCGAGCGAGGTCGAGCTTCTGACCGAAATCCGCGACGAGCTCCGCCGCCGCTGATCCTATTTGGGTTTGCCGGAGAAGCCCGCCGCCTTGCGCAGGGCATCGCCGTCCATCACGTAGCCGTCACTGACCACGACATCGACCCGGCGGAGCGCCCCGAGATCCTGCGACACGTCACCGTCGACCAGGATCATGTCGGCTTCCTTCCCGACTGCGATCGATCCGGTGCGCGTGGCCACATCGCCTCCGACGCGTCGTGCGGGGACGATGGTCGCGGTCTGCAGGGCCTCGGCGTTGGTCATCCCCGCCTCCTTGTAGAGCTCGAGCTCGCGGACCAGCTCGATGCCGTATCCGTCGGTGCCTGCGACGATGGTGATTCCCGCGTCGTGCATCGCCCCGACCAGCTCGACCAGCTTGGCAAAGCTCTTGCGATAATCGTCGCGGCTATAGCCCTCGACGACGGGATAGCCGCCCGACTTGAAATAGCGGTCGTAGGACGGCGACAGGATGCCCATATAGGGCGCGTAGGCGTCCGCCGGTACTCCGCCGTCCGATTCCATCGACGCTTCCCAAACGACAAGCGTGGGATCGATTACCGTCTTGCGCTTGGCCAGTTCGGCAATGAAGGCGCGGGCCTCGGCGGAATTGAGGTCGACGTCCTTGCCGAACTTCGCCGGGCCTTCGAGGCGCTGCGCGGTATTCGCGCGGTCGACGACGTCCTGCGGCATGAACTGCATCATCACGAAGTTGATGTGGGTGATCTCGTCATAACCGGCCTTGACCGCGTCGAGCGGGCGCATCTTCGCCGGAATATGGCCGAGCACCTGGAGCCCGAGCCGATGCGCCTCGGCAGCCGCGGGCGCGATCCACTCCGGATTCATCGATGTGTAGAATTTGACTCCCCACAGGCCGGCGTCCTTGAATTTGCGAACCGCGGCAATCGCCTCGGCCTGGCTCGACACGACCTCGGCACCCTGCGCCGCCAGCGGATGCTTCTGGTCGATGATGTGCGCGACGAAAGGTTCGCCCATCAACAGATCGCCGGAGTTGCGGCGCTTTACGGCGTCGACCGCGCGCTCGATGTCGGTGCCGGGGCTCCGGAAGCTGGTGATGCCGGTCGCCAAATTGGCAAGCACATTCCAGTCGTCGCCGATGTGCAAGTGGCTGTCCCATAGTCCGGGGACAAGCGTCTTGCCGCGCCCATCGATCACGCGGACGTTCGGCGGCGGGGAAATCGAGCCGGCGGCGACGATCGCCTTGACCTTGCCGTCCATCACCAGGACCGCCCGGTTCTCGACAAACACGCCCTTGTCGGCGTCGAACAGGCGCACATTGTCGAACAGCACCGGCGCGCGGGCCACACCATTGCGGAACTGGTGCGCAATCGAGCGAACCGCCTTGGCAGTCTCGGCGTCCTGGAAATCGAGCATCGCCCGGACATTGCCTTCGTATCCCGTCGGCATGATCGAGATGTGGCTGACCTCGGCGAAATATTTGCCGTCGGTGTCGAGCCAGATCGGGGTCGGCGACGGAGCCAGCCCGCGGATCCACGCCAGCTGGACCGTCTTCGGGCCGCTCGGTCCCTTGATGCTGAACGTCGGGCCTTTCTCCAGCGTAGCGCGGCCGCTCGGGAGGAGAGCCACGCCCTTGCTGCCGGCCTCGACCAGCTTGGCGACCAGCGGGATGTCGGCCATGTCGGTCCCGCCGGTGGCGAGGTAGAAGGCCGGCAAGGCGGGGATCTCGCCGCTGTCCGCCGCCGCTTTCCACACCGCCTTGCCGTTCGTCAGAGCGAAGGTCTCGGCGGCATCGCCGCTGGGCGTCAGGCCGCGAATCGTGATCGCGGTCGGCAGGCCGTCGGGGCCGAGTGTCATGACTTCATCGACTTCGGTGATCCAACCGCGAAGCGATTGCGAATAGCGCGAGGCGATCGACCCGTCCGGCTGAGTCCAGACCCATTGGTCGCCGTGCTTGCCGGCCACCGACACCACCACATAATGGGCCGCGTTGGACGGCGGAACCAGAAGCTGTTCCTTCGGAACCGGGGCGGCGATCGAGGCGGCGGAAACGCCGGCCAGCAGGGCAAGGGCCGCAATGCGGTGGGCAAACATCATCTCTTGGATACTCCCCTCGGGTGTGGCTCGCGCTGTGGCCGAGCGGGGGAGGAGTGCGCAAGGGCCGAGTTGACCAATCGACGAACGGACCGCCGGCAGCGCCATGAAATAAGGAAAAGTGGGGAGCTTCTGTTGCCCGGTGCTCCCCGAACCGCTGGAATCCCCTTCTGTTGCCCGGTGGGGTCCAACCGCGCTTTAGCCTTGTAACGTCTGGCCGTTAGGCCGTCAGTTACGCAGCAAGAGCGAGCGCCTCATTATCGTTGGCACTTGTGTGTTTGAGCCGTCACGGTGGCATCCATACCGATCGGCAATCGAGCCTTTACCGCACCCGTCGATCCTATTTCGCCCCCATCATCAGCAGCGTGCCCCCGCGTCGCGTGAGCAGTCACGCTGCTGATGGTGGAGGCGCCGGGGTACTGCCCCCCGGGTCCGAAGTGCTTATTCCACTCAACAGTCTACCGACATAGCCGGTTGCCCGGCACCATGGAAAATAGGCATTCGGAGGCCAAATCTCAACCCGTGAGGCCAAGTGCCATCATTCGGGCTGGAACTTTGCGCCGCTTCGCTGTTAGTCTTCCAGGCGTCATTTTTTCCGAAAACTTGCGAAGGAAGCGGAACGACCATGAACAAGCTGATTTTCGCCCTTGCCGGCGCCACTTTGGCCCTTGCCGCGTGCAGCGGCGGAGGCGACGCCGATAATGCGGCGACCAACGAGCCTACGGCCGACGAGCTCAACCAGATGGCGAGCGACGCCGCTAACGATGCCGCCAATGCCGAGGCGGCGGCGCTGGGCGACCAGCTCAACCAGCTCGAGAATGCGCCGGCGGCCGAAGATAATGTCAGCCCGAGCGACGCCCAGGAGCAAAACGTCGCCGGAATGTAAGCCGCCGCTCCGGTGAGCGACGCGCCGATCCCGGCGGCGACGGTCATCCTCGTCCGTGACCGCCTGTCCGGCGGGTGCGAGGTGCTGATGGTCGAGCGCTCCGGCGATATGGCCTTCGCCGCCGGGGCGATGGTCTTTCCCGGGGGACGGATCGACGATGCCGACCGGCATTTCGCCGATCGGCTGGGGCTCGAGGCGGCACTGGTCGCCGCGGTTCGGGAAGCGATCGAGGAGACGGCGATCCCGGCCGGGCTCTCGCCGCAACCGGACCCGGCGCTAGCCCAAGAGCTGCAATCGCAACTGCTCGCCAACCGGCCGCTCGCGGATCTGCTCGACGAGCATCAGCTGGAGCTCGATCCCGGAGCGCTTGTCCGGTTTGCCCGCTGGGTGCCCAAATTCCACGCCGTGCGGCGGTTCGACACCGTGTTCTTCGTTGCGGCTGCGCCCACCGGGGATTGGCAGCCGCGAGTGGTTGAAGGCGAGTGCGCTGCGGCCGAGTGGGTTGCCCCCGCGGATGTCCTTGAACGCGAGGGGAACGGATCGGCGCGGCTCATCTTCCCGACCCGGCGAACGCTCGAGCGGCTCGCCTTGCATTCCAGCTTCAAGTCGATCCGCGCCGACGCGGCGGCTCACCCGATCGAGCCGATCACGCCCTGGGTCGAGGAGCGCGACGGTGAAAAGTTCATCACGATTCCGCGCAATCTGGGCTTTCCGGTGACCGAGGAGCGGCTCGACGGCCTATGGCGGGGCTGAGCGACCGCCCGAGTCGCGGCCTTTCCCCATGAGAAAAGGGGGCCCGCGGCGCGGACCCCCTCTTGGTCAGGTCGAAGATCGAACCCTATTTCAGGTGGTTCGACAGATGCTTGTTCATCTCGAACATGCTGACTCGATCCTTGCCCCCAAAGATCTTTTTCAGCTTGTCGTCGGCCAGGATTTCCCTTTTGTTTTGCGGATTTTGCAGGTTGTTCTTGCGAATGTGATCCCACATTTTCGAAACCACCTGGCTGCGCGGAAGCGGGTCGCTCCCGCAGATCGCAGCGAGATCCGCCGACGGTTGAACCGGACGAGCTAACCCGCCCCCAGCTTTACGACCACTCCCTTGTGCCATCAGGCCCTCCTGTTGTTCCCTCTCCGGTAGAGCGCAACTGCGCCTCCAGTGCAAGGGGATCGAAAGCCCTGGCTCAGTCCGCTCCGCGTCGAAACGGGACGACCTTATTGTCCGAATCATGGCCGATGTCCGCGCGGCCGCCAAAATCCACCCCGGACCGAGCGCACCAGTCGCGCACGATCTCCTCGTCCTCGGCGCCGAATCCGGGGTGGTTTGCGGGAATGTCGCTGACCCGGCCGAGGCGAATTCGGCGGACTCCCCGAACGTTCGCACTCGACGTCAGGTGGAACATCGTGCGGTCGAGCCGATAGTGATGCTCGCCGACATCCTCGATCAGCAGGTCCATGCCGCCAAGGTCGGGCTCGAGCGGGGTTCCCAACAGACTTGAGAGCACGGTGAGGTTGAACGCCATTGCCGGCCCGTCGAGACCAGGTTCAAGCGAAGCGGGATCGCGGCGGACCAGCCAATCGAGGGCGCGCTCGACAGCCGCCTCCCCGCCTTCGCGTACCAGGTCCTGCGGCATCGGTCCCCACACTGCCTCAAGACCAGCACGGTCGAGACCGGCGTGAAGGAATCCGGCATCGCTATAGCCCATGTAGAGCTTGTCGCGGGCCGTGCCGGGAAGTTCCCGCAGAGCCGCCTCGGCAATCCGGTTCGAGCCATAGCCGCCACGCGCGAACCAGAGTGCATCTACGTCGGGATCGGCCATGGCCTCGCGAAGCGCCGCAAGCCTCTCGGCATCTGAGCCCGCAAAATGACCGTCGGAAAGAAAGCATTGCGGGTGCACGCGGACCTCGCAATCGCCACGCCGCTCGACAATCTCGCCCAGACGGTCCGCTGCCTCTCGGCTCAACGTGCAGCTTGGTGCGACGACCGCGATTCGCAATTCAGCCCCCAACAGATGTGGCGTCCACCACCGACTTAGGGCAGTCTCCCTCAGTCTTGAAAGGGGGATGATGATGAGGTTTCGCGCGTTCGCCGTCGCTTTGTTGGTGGCGGGGCTTCCGGCAGCGGCGCTCGCCGCCCCCGATTATTCGGTTGTGATCCGCGGCGGGACGATCTTCGACGGCTCAGGCGACCACCCGATCATCGGCGACGTCGCGTTAAAGGACGACAAGATCGTCTATGTCGGTCCCAGGGCTCCGGGCGAAGCGGCCAAAATCGTCAACGCCACCGGAAAGGCCGTATCGCCCGGCTTCATCAACATGCTCAGCTGGGCCGTCGACAGCCTGATCGAGGACGGCCGCGGGGTAGGCGACCTCGTCCAGGGCGTCACCCTCGAAGTTTTCGGCGAGGGCAATTCGATGGGACCGTGGAACGCCGCGATGAAGGCCAATGAGAAGAAGCGCCAGGGCGACATAAAATATCCGATCAAATGGACCACGCTCGGCGAGTATCTCGAATTCCTAGAAAAGAAGGGCGTGTCGCCCAACGTCGCCTCGTTCATCGGCGCGACCACGGTGCGGATCCACGAGCTCGGCGAGGCCGACGTCGATCCTACTGCGGAGCAGTTGGCGCGGATGAAGGCGCTGGTCCGCGCAGCGATGAAGGAAGGCGCGATGGGCGTCGGCTCGTCGCTGATTTACGCTCCCGCCAATTATGCAGAGACCCCTGAGCTGATCGCGATCACCGCCGAAGCCGGCAAATGTGGCGGCATGTACATCAGCCACATGCGCTCGGAGGCCGACCGGCTGAACGAAGCGATCGACGAATTGATCAGCATCAGCCGCGACTCCGGCGCGCCGGCCGAAATCTACCATTTCAAGCAGGCGGGCGAGGCCAATTGGGGCAAATATGACACCGCCGTCGCGCAGGTCGAGAAGGCCCGCGCGCAAGGGCTCAAGATCACCGCCGACATGTATACCTATACCGCGGGCGCCACCGGACTGGACGCGGCCATGCCGCTATGGGTCCAGGCCGGCGGGCTCGAGAAGTGGATCGCAAACCTGAAGAAGCCCGAGATCCGCGCCCGGGTGATCGCCGAGATGCGCGCGCCCGCAAAGGGATGGGAAAGCCTCCTCCAGCTCGCGGGCGATCCGAGCCGCGTGCTGTTCCTCGGCTTCAAGAATGAGAAGCTCAAGCCCTTGACCGGCAAAACACTGGCCGAGGTCGCGAAGATGCGCGGGACGAGCATCGAGGATACGGCGATCGACCTCGTCATCGAGGACGGCTCGCGCGTCGGCACGGCCTATTTCCTGATGAGCGAGGATAATGTCCGGAAAGCCACCGCGCAGCCGTGGATGAGTTTCGGAAGCGACGCCGAGGCCGCGGTTCCCGAGGGCGTGTTCCTCAAATCTTCAACTCACCCTCGCGCCTACGGCAACGTCGCGCGCCTGCTCGGCAAATATGTCCGTGACGAAAAATCGACCACGCTCGCCGACGCCATCCACCGCCTGACCTGGCTTCCGGCGACCAACCTCAAAATCCGCGGCCGGGGGGTGCTGAGGCCTGGCTATTATGCCGACGTCGTGGTGTTCGATCCGGCCACGATCCAGGACCATGCGACGTTCGAGAAGCCGCAGCAGCTCGCCACCGGCGTCAGCGACGTATTCGTCAACGGCACGCAGGTGGTGAGGGACGGCAAGCACACCGGCGCCAAGCCCGGCCGCGTGATCCGCGGGCCCGGCTGGACCGGCTGGACCGACGGCGGCGCGTGCAAAGAATGATCGCGCGGGTCCTCGGTCTCTCGCTCGCGGCCTTGTCGCTCGCCGCCGCACCGCAAGCGGCCGAATATCCGCTCAGCGATGTCGAGGGCGAAGCACTCGTGGTCCCGGCCAGCAGCCCAGTCGCCTTCACCGGTATCGAGGAGCATCGCGGCAGCTTCAGCGGGGAGTTTATCCTCAACGGGACGCTAATCTATCGCTGCGAAGTCGACTGCGACCTTCCAATCGATCCGAGAAACCTAACAGCTTTCGTCATTCCCGATCGATCCCAGGCCGGGACGCTGCCTTATTGGAAGACCCGGCGAAGCGAGATCCGGATCCATTTCGACAATGGCGAAGAGCTCGCCGATGCGGTCATCCGCGCGGCCGAACGCAAGGCATTGCTCGCCGGAAAGGTTGCCGACGTCCGCAAGCGCGTGTCGCTCCAGGTCGACGAGTTCCGCCTCGGCATCGATTGCGACAGCGCCTCCTATCAAGCGCGCTTCGTGGCGCTCGCGAGGCCCGCGCGCATCGCCCGAGCGGGCCCGCCGATCGACGAGGGCTGCAGCTGATTTCTACCCTTCCGCTGGCCAATCTCGCCATCTGCCAATAGGGCCTCGCCCATGTTTGATTCGCCCGTTTTCTTCAGTGGAATTGGCGGCAGCGGAATGCTTCCGCTGGCGTCGATCGTGCGCGCCTCGGGCGGCCGGGTCGCGGGTTCCGACCGCTCGCTCGACGCAGGCCGAACCCCCGAGAAATTCGATTATCTTCGGAGCCTGGGCATCCAGCTGTTCCCGCAGGACGGCTCCGGCCTGGCCAAGGGAATGACGCTGGTCACCTCGGCCGCGGTCGAGGAGACGGTGCCCGACGTCGTCCGCGCCCGCGAATTAGGGCTCGACCATCAGACCCGGCCGCAATTCCTCGCCCGGCTACTCAACGATGCGCAGCGCAGCGTCGCCATTGGCGGGACCTCGGGCAAGTCGACGGTGACCGGGATGATCGGGTGGATCCTCCACGCTTGCCACCGCCAGCCGACGGTGATGAACGGCGCGGTGATGAAGAATTTCGCGACCCCGTCGGCGCCCTTCGCAAGCGCCTTGGTCGGCGACCCCGAGCTGTTCGTCAGCGAGGTCGACGAGAGCGACGGCTCGATCGCGCTCTACCGGCCCGAGGTCGCGGTCCTGACCAACATCAGCCTCGACCATAAGGAGATGGCCGAACTGCGCGCCTTGTTCGCGGGATTTCTTGCCTCCGCGAAGAAGACAGTCGTCAACCTCGACGACCCCGAGGCCCGGATGCTGGGCGAGAGCGTCGCCGAGGACAAGCTCCTCGGCTACGGCTTCGACAGCCCCGGCGCGCCCTTCCAGGGAAAGTCCTACGAAGCTCGCCCCGACGGATCGAGCTTCGCGCTCGAGGCGCTGGGCGAGCGCTTTGCAGTCGAACTCGCGGTTCCCGGGCGGCACAATGCTTCGAACGCGCTCGGAGCGATCGCCGCGGCTCATGCGCTTGGGGTTCGGATCGAGGATTCGGTTGCCGCAATCGCGCGCTTCGAGGGATTGAAGCGGCGGCTCGAAACGGTCGGCAGCGCAGGCGGCGTGACGGTAATCGACGATTTCGCGCACAATCCGGACAAGATCGACGCGACTCTCGCCACCCTGCGCGATTCGCCCGGCCGGCTGCTGGTCATGTTCCAGCCGCACGGCTTCGGACCGATCACTAAGATGGGCGAAGATCTGGCGGAGAGCCTGGCCCGAGGGCTTGGGCCCGAGCACCGGCTGTTCCTGCCCGACCCGGTCTATCAGGGCGGAACGACGGACAAGTCTCGCGGAAGCGACTGGCTCGCCGCCGCAGTCGCGGAGCGCGGCGGAACGGCCGACCACATCCCCGAGCGCGGGGCGATCGGCGAGGCATTGCTCGCCGAGGCGCGCGAGGGCGACCGGATCCTGATCATGGGCGCCCGCGACGACACGCTAAGCGAATTCGCGCGCGAGCTGCTCGAGCGGCTCAGCGGCCGGAACCTGCGCACCGGTTGAGAGTCGAGGCTGGCATGGCCGGTTCCGGAAACGTCACCGGATGGAAGCTCGATCGCGGCGAGCGTGAGACGCTGCTGCGCGACCATCCGCCAAGCTACGGCGAGGCCGTCGCCGACCATGTCACGCTTGAGGTCGGCGGCAACGAGCTACCCGATGACGTCCGCGCGGAGATCGTCGGCCACGCCGACGACGGTGCCGGGGTCGAGGCGATGGTGGTGACGATCGACGGCACGACCGAACGGCCCGACGGCTCGACCTACCATATCACCTGGTCGCTCGGGCCCGGCCGCCGCGCCAAGGAGAGCAATGACGTGCTCAAGGAACAGGGTTGGCAGGCGTTCGACCGTCCGATCCCGGTCACTTTGACCCCGGCGCGCTTCTGAAATGGGCCAGCCGCGCCTGTTCCTCGATTGCGACGGAGTTCTCGCCGACTTCGATTCGGGCGCTGCAAAGCTGCTCGGAATGAGCGCTCGCGAATATGAAAGGCGCCATTCGCGCGGCGCCTTCTGGGGCCGGCTCGCAAAGGCGCCCGATTTCTACGCGAAGCTGCCGCTGATGCCCGACGCGCGCGAGCTCTACGACGCGGTCGTGCATCTCCACCCGACCATCCTCACCGGTCTCCCGCTCGGCAAATGGGCCGCTCCGCAGAAGGTCGCTTGGGCCGAGGAGCATTTTCCCGGAGTCCCGGTGATCACCTGCATGGCCCGCGACAAGCATCGCTTCATGGACCCGGGCGACGTGCTGGTCGACGACCGCGAGAACCACCGCGCGGCCTATGAGGCGCACGGGGTGCGCTTCATCCATCACGTCAATGCGAAGGACAGCCTCCGGCAGCTTGCCGAGATATTCCCGTCGGTGAAAGCCCCGGCTTAGGCCGCGGTCTGGACGTCGACCTTTTCGACCCACTCCGGCCAGAACACCGGCTCGCGGCTCGACCAGCCCGGCGCCGTCGCAGCGCTCTCGCTGATCGACTGGAGCAGGATCCTCCGGCGATCGGGATGCAGGTGCGGCAGCGCCGCCGCCGAGCAGAAGGCCGACGGGAGCCACGGCCGCGCCGCGGCGCCGAGCAGCCGCTCGTAAAGGAAGCGGTAGGACGAAAATTCGGGAAGCCGCTCCTGGCCGAGATCGAAGGCCGACAGAGTGATCAGCATGCCCATGAACGGCTCGATCATGTCGAGCCCGCTGTCGTCGGGAACCTGGAGCCGAAGATGGTCGAGCTGCTTGTACAGCCGCGCCTGAGCACGGATCGACACCGCCTCGCATTCGTCGCGGGCCCAGCATTCGATCGGGTCGCGGCGTCCGTAGGCGACGTCGAGCGAGCGCCGGATATAGCGCTGCGTCGCCTTCTCGAACCCGGCGAACTCCTTCATCTCATTGATCAGCATCGCGCCGCTCGGTGGCTGGCTTGTACGAGTGATCATGCCCACGACTCCTTATTGCCGTGGTGGATAATGCGGCCCCTATGGTTTCGAATGACTTAACCGCATTCCCACCCCCCATTCAGGATTGAATCAGAGGGGAGTCCGCGCATCAAGGCCAGAAATTGACCTGTTGCCCGAAAACTGTGGATTGTTGATTTCGTGCCACGCCAAGGATTTGGCGCCCTTTTGCCTTCAATCGGGGAAGCCCGACGAGGGCACCGGCTTGTCATTCTGGCCGGGCTGCGTCGCAGATGAGGGGTCGGACGCGTCCATCGATTCGTCGCTTCCGACGTCAGCCTTGGCGTCGAGATTGTCGGGGTTCTTGCGCAACCTGCGTTCGAGGTCTCGATCGGGTTCCTTCGACAGAACCGGCGGCGGGCGCTTGGGGTCGGGGGAATCGGTCACGGCATCGTCCTCCGTTCTTGGTTCGTCGCAGCAACGAGCGAGCGATGGGGCCGTTCCGCATCCCGGCAGGTTCGACGCGGCCAACTTTCGACCGGCGACGAAGGCGTTTCTGCCAACGGGCGGGAGGCGGTATTCACGGGCGATTTTTTGAGCCAAGAGGACGCAATGCTCATGATGCCGCCGCAAAAGGCGAAAACCCGCTTCTCGGACTGGAAGTTCGCAACCAAGTCGATCTTCGGCTTCTGGATCTTCTACGCCCTGACGGTGGTCGTGCGCGCGTTCCTGGGGACCGACCCGCTGACCACGCTGACCAACAAGCTCATGGTCGTCGCAATCGGGATCGTCTTTACCTTCGCGGTCTATGGAGCGATCGTCCAATTCGCCGGCGGCCGGACGATCCGCCGCAAGGCGGTGGTCGCGGGCGCCGCCTCGATCCTTGCCTCCGCGCTGATGAGCACGACCCTGATCCTGACGGATGATTACTTCCGCGAGAGCAAGGAGGAGTTTCGCTACCAGGCCCGCGAAGGATTCACGATCGTCGAGAAGGGCAGCACGATCCGGATCGAGCGGACTTCGCAAGCGCCGCTGGTCATGACCCTGCCCAAGGTCAGCGAGGCCGAAGTGATGAAGAAGGTCCGCTGGGGCGCGGACATGGCCGTCGTCTGGCTGTTCTTCTTCCTCGCCTGGAGCGCTTATTATCTCGCCTTTCAATCGCACCAAAAGGCACTGACCGTGCAGCGCCGGCTGGCGGACGCGGAAAGCGCGGCCCAGGCGGCCCAGGTCAGGGCACTGCGCTACCAGGTCAACCCGCACTTCCTGTTCAACACGCTGAACAGCCTGTCGTCGCTGGTCATGACCGGCCGCACCGACCGTGCCGAAACCATGCTCCTCGCGCTCTCGACCTTCTTTCGAACCAGCCTTTCGCTCGACCCCGGTGCCGACGTCACCCTGGCCGAGGAGATCGAGCTCCAGCGGCTCTATCTCGACATCGAAAAGGCGCGCTTCCCCGACCGCCTTCAGGTCGAGATCGAGGTGCCCGAAGAGCTCGAGACTGCGCGCCTCCCAGCGCTCATCCTCCAGCCGATCGTCGAGAATGCGATCAAATATGGCGTGTCCAAGAGCCGCAAGACGGTGGTCATCCGGATCGCGGCCAAGCGCGCCGGCGACGGGCGGATGCAGGTCGAGGTCAGCAACTGGCTCAAGAGTGGCGGGACCATCATGCTCCCGGCAGCGACCCACGAGGGCACCGGCGTCGGCCTGTCCAACGTCTGCCAGCGCCTCGACGCCCGTTTCGGCTCGCGCGCGACTTGCCGTTTCGGGCCGATGAACGGCGGCGGGTTCAAGGTTTCGCTCACCATCCCGGCGGAAACCCATGACTGAGACGAAGGCCCTCAAGGTTCTCATCGCCGATGATGAGCCGCTCGCCGCCGAGCGACTCCAGCTGTTGCTGGCTCGGATCGACGAGGCGCAACTCGTTGGCACCGCGAGCGACGGCGAATCGGCGATCAACCTCGCAACCGCATTGAAGCCCGACCTTCTGCTGCTCGACATCGCCATGCCCGGACTCGACGGCATCGGGGTGGCGCGCTCGCTCGCGGCGCTCGACCCGGCGCCCGCGGTCGTCTTCGTCACCGCCTTCGACCAGTTCGCGGTTGCGGCGTTCGAGGTCGAGGCGGTCGACTATCTGATGAAGCCGGTCGATCCGGCGCGGCTGACCCGCGCGATCGAGCGCGCGCGTGCCTATCTCGAGCGACGCCAGCCTGGCCCGAGGGAAGAGCGCGCTACGCAGTGGCTCGAGGAGTTCTGGGCGTCGGATCTATCGGGTCTGGTTCGCATCGCGGCGCGCGACATCGACCGCGTGTCGGCCGAGCGCGATTATATGCGCCTCCACGTCGGCCGGCGCAGCTGGCTAATCCATCATTCGATGTCGGCGCTGGAGGAAGGGCTCGATCCCGAGCTGTTCGTCCGGCTGCACCGCTCGGCGATCGTCCGCAAGGATTTCATTGCCGGCTTTTCGCGCAACCCGTCGGGCCGCTGGATCGCCCGGCTCAAGGACGGCGAGGAGCAGCCGGTTGGCCGGCTCTACGCCGATCGGGTCCGGGCGATCGCCGGCCGCTGATCGCGCGCCTCAGAAGAACAGCGGCTGGGCAACGCTGACCGTCGGGACGAGCAGGCCCGTCGAGACGAACAAAGCAGCGAGAAACATCAAGGTCTTCATCGTGGGGACTCCTATGGGTTGCGGCGCGAGGCGCGTCTTTGCACCAAGGGGGAGCCCCGCGCCGCAGATGCAAAATGGGCGCTTAGGAACGCGAAGTCGCGGCAAGTTCGACACGCGCGCTGCCCGAGTCGCCAAGCCGACGGAAGTGGGTCGAAAGCCCGATCAACCGACGAACGGGGTCATCCGCTGTTCAGCTTGAGGGCGACCGGGTCATATGGCGTTCAGCTTGGGGAGGCCTCGGCGTCCACGCCGTGGTCGACGACTGTCGTGACCGCGACGTCCATCGTCACATTGCCGACGGTTCGGAAGATGTCGGGCACCATTTCCACTGCAACGAGCAAAGCAAGCGGCGCGATTGGAACGCCCAGCGCCATGGCGATCGGTGCGATCGAGCTGATGAAGCTGATCTCACCTGGAAGGCTGACCGCCCCGTAACTCATCACCGCACCGACCGCGACGGCAGCAATCATCTGCCCCGAGCTAGGCTCGAGCCCGAGCCAGTGCGCGACGTAGAAAGCAACCGCCGTATTCATCGCCGGTCCAGTCGCCCGGAACAAGGCGACCGCGATTGGAAGGGCGACGTCGGCAGTCCGCTCGCGCACGCCCATTGCCATGGCCGCCTCCAGCATCGCCGGAAGCGAGGCAAGCGACGAGCGGGTCGAGATCGCCACGGCCTGGGGCGCGATCATCGCTCGCGTAAAGCGAGCCAAAGGGACGCGCCCCGCCACGACCGCGAACGGATAGGCCGCGACCGTCACGACGACGCCGATGACGGAAATGGTGAGGACATAATGGCCGAGGCCGGTGAAGGCCGATCCACCCGCCGCTGCCCCCACCGTCAGCGCCAAGGCGAAGACACCGACGGGCGCGACCCAAAGCACCCACGCGATGATGACCAGCAACGCCTCGCCGACCGCTTCGAAGAAGCCGACCACCGTGCGGCGATGCTCACTTTTTATGCGCGTCAGGGCGAGCGCGAATAGCAAGGTAAAGACGACCAGCGGAAGAATGTCCCCGTTGGTCGCCGCTGCCGCCACGTTGGGCGGGATGACGCCCTTGAAGAAGTCGGCGATGGATGGGAGCGGCCCGCTGGACGGCTGTTCGATCCGCCCCAGGGCCTCCTGCAGCAGCTGGGCAGTTTCACGTCCGAGCGGCGCGAACTCCAGTCAACAGCATCACAAGCAGCGCGCCGACGATCGCCGAGGCTGTGCAGATGATGACCGCCCACAGAACGGTGCGAGCGGCGATTGCTCCGCCGCGCGCAGCCTCGGCGCTCTGCGCAATGCCGGTGACCAGCAAGGCGACGACCAGCGGAATGACGGTCATCTTGAGGGCGTTCAGCCACAGCCCGCCGACAAATTCCGCAACTCCGAGCAGGCTGTCGCGCACGGCGGCGTCGATTCCGCCCGACATGGCCCCGATCGCCAGGCCGAGAAGCAATGCGAATAAAGCCCAATAGGCGGCCATGAAGCCGCGGGGCTTGGCTCGCGGGGCGGCGGAGTTCTCGGCGGGCATCGTCGGCCTGCCTAGGCAGGGTCGAAGCGTCTTGTCTATCGTCTAGGGCGGTTCCCCTGCCGGCGGATCGGGCTAGCGGACCTTGCGGAACTTGAAGACGAAGCGGTCGGTCTTGCCGCGGATGTTCGGGTCGAACACCAGCAGGCTATGGTCGTCGGCCGGGTTGCGCAAGATGTCGCTCTCGGCCTCGAGGACGAAGCCGGCCCGCTCGAAATCGGCCTTGACCACCGCCGGATCGATCCGGTGCAACTTCTCGACCACCTCGCGGGTGTCGCCGCCGGGATTGGCGACATGGTCGATGATTCCGATCGTCGCGCCGGGCTTCATCGCCGCGTGAAGCGCGCTCAGCCACACCGCTGGATCCATCCTCGGAATCTTGCGCTCGGTGCTCTGCCAATAGACGTCGTGATAATCGAGATTCATCAGCATGAAGTCGTAGCGATTCACGCCGAGCAGCGGATTTTCGAATGGGGTCGAAATCAACAGGACATTGCCCTGCTTGGCCGCGAATTCGTCGAACGCCGCCTTGATCTTGGGACCCATGAACTGCCTTGGCTGCCAGACGACGACCATGCCCTCGGGGCCGACGGCCGGGGCGATGATCTCCGCCCAATAGCGGTTGCCACCGAACATATCGATGACCTGCGCGCCGCGCTGCAGTCCGAGGAATTGGAGCACCGCGGCCGGCTTGCGCGAGGCGTCGAGCTTGACGTTGTCGGCGCTGCGCTCGGGCGAGGCGACTGCGGCCTCGACACTGGCGGCCGGAGCCTGGGCGGCGATCGCCGGAACGGGCACGGCGGCGAGCAGAAGTCCCGTCAGAATGATGGTGCGCATGACATTCTCCCCTCAAACAGCTGCGCCCCCGAGCACCGCTCGCGCCGCGAACGCAACCGGCATTCGGCAGACGGCGACCGGCCTTCGTCCTGGGTCAATAGCCCATCAGCGCGAGCACCTCGCGGCGGCTCCGTTCGTCCTCGCGGAACGTGCCCATCATCCGGCTGGTGGTCATCATCACGCCTGGAGTGCCGACGCCTCGAGCGGTCATGCACGAGTGGCTGGCCTCGATCACCACCGCCACGCCCTTGGGCTCGAGGTGGGTCCAGATGGCGTCGGCGACCTCCGCGGTCAGCCGTTCCTGGACCTGGAGCCGACGCGCGAAGCCGTGGAGGACCCGGGCGAGTTTCGAAATCCCGACAACCCGGTCGCGCGGCAGATAGGCGATCGCCGCCTTGCCGATGATCGGCGCCAGATGATGCTCGCAATGCGACTGGAACGGAATGTCCTTGAGAAGCACGATCTCGTCATAGCCGCCGACCTCCTCGAAGGTCCGGGCGAGGTGGATCGCAGGGTCCTCTTCATAGCCGCGGGAATATTCCTTCCACGCTCGCGCGACGCGCTCGGGCGTGTCGGCCAGCCCTTCGCGGTCGGGATCGTCGCCAGCCCAGCGAATCAGCGTGCGGACGGCGTCGGCGACTTCGCCGGGAACCGGGATGTCGGGGTCGGGCGCGACCAGGTCGCCATCGTCTGGCCCGTTCATGAATCTTGCTCCTCGGCGATTTCGGCCGCGATCCCCGCGGCCTGCGCGCGGATATCAGGAACCGCGATGATTTCCCAATAGCGGCCCTTGGTCAGCGAGCCGAGCGCCCACAGCGATTCCGAGCCCACAACACGCGCGCCATCTGCGAGATCGAGCCCGATGTCGAGCGCATCGGGCCGCGCCGTGCCGCCGTCGAGCAGCGCGCGGAGCAAGGGGTTTGCGGTTCGGCTGACCGCCTGAAGCGGGCCGGTGCAGTCGATGATGGCGGCGACCCGGATCGAACGCGGATCCGCCGAGCCCCGCCGCTGAACGTCGACCAGCACGCCATCGCCGTCGGCCCGGGCCGCCAGCAGCCGACCGGCGCCGATCTCGAGCCGGCCCTCGGCGATTAGCGCCGCGATCCGGCGCGCGACCTCGGGTGCGATCCGGTGACGGTGGACATCCCACCACGGCCGTGCGTGGCGGAGGAATTGCCGCTGCTCGGCGAGCGGAAGCGCCTGCCACAACGCATGGCTGTGCGGGCGAAGCGAGTCGATCGCCGCGCGCCAGCCGACCCGGGCCGAGCGCTGGCGGAGCCAGCGGAGCATGTCCCGCACCGAGCCTTTCGGCACATCGTCGAGCGCGACCGGAGCCGGCTCGAGCGCCGCATGGGCGCGCGGTGACAGGCCGCGGCGCGACAGCGCGAGGATCGGGCCGGCAAGCCCGGCCTCGTCGAGCGACAACACGGTGTCGATCATCGTCAATCCGGTCCCGAGAATCAGCACCGCGCCACCGTTGCCAGCGAGCTCGGCGGCGGCGGCCGCCGCTCCCGGCCGCCACGGATCGCGGACATAGCGCTCCCCCAGCCGGTCGAGTTCGGCAAAGCCCTGCGGCGTTTCGTTGCCGAGCGCCAGCACCATTGCGCGCGATCGCAATCGCCCGCCGCCGGCGATGATCACCGACCATTCGCCATCTTTTCGCTCGGCCGACTGCGCTTCGCCGGCGACCGCCGTGGTCAGCCCGGTTGCGAGCGCCTCCTTGAAAATCCCGTCGAGATAAGCGCCGTAGAAGCGCCGCTCGGCGAAACCGCCAGGCTCGCCGCCCAATGCCTCGAACCGCTGCAGGAAATGGCCGGGATCGTCGGCGAAGGCGCTCATGTTGTGCGCCGGCACGTTGAGCAGGTGCGCCGGCTCGTCGGTCGAATAAGCGGCTCCGCGGGCGACCTGGCCGCGCCGCTCGACCACCACCGACGAAACTCCGCGCCGAGCGAGCTCGGCGGCAAGGATCGTCCCCGAATAGCCGCCGCCGACGATCGTCACGTCCACCGAAAATGTCTGAGGGTCGCGCATCGGCGGGTCGGTCTCGGCAAGAGGGGAAATTGTCATGGCGGTGGCGACCCCGACAGGATTCGAACCTGTGGCCCTCAGATTAGGAATCTGATGCTCTATCCTGCTGAGCTACGGGGTCGGCCCGCCGCGCGGAATAGTCGCTGGCTCGCGCGGGATCAATTGACCTGCCCAGGCGGGACCACCGGCAAGGGCAGCGGGCAGACCGGAATTCCGTCCTCGATCAGGTCGCGCGCCTCGCCCAAGGTCGCCTGGCCGTGGACAGGCTCGGCCTTGGCCTCGCCCGAATGCATCGCCCGAGCGGTCTCGACGAACTTTTCGCCGACCCAGCGCGAATCCTTGAGCAGCTCCCGCTGAAACCGGGCCAGGGATTGCGAGCCCTTGCGCGGAACCGCGGGCGCCATCGGCGCCTTGGCCAGCTCCGCCGATCCACATGCGGGGCAGGCCAATAGTCCCTCGCCGCGCTGGCGCTCGTAGTCGGCATTGGAGCCGAACCAGCTTTCGCAGCGCTGGCCGCACTGACCGCAGTCGAGATCGAAGACGATCACAGCGTAACCGCTTCGGGCATCGCGCGGCGGTGGCTCAGCGCCGGCAGGCGCGCGCGTACCTCGCCGATCCGATCGAGCTCGATCGTTGCGAAGCCCACCCCGACCCGCTCGCCCATGTCGAGGAGCACCTCGCCCCACGGATCGATGACTAGCGAATGGCCGTAGGTCGAGCGGCCGTCCGCGTGGGTTCCGACCTGGGCCGCGGCGACGACGAACAACCCGGCCTCGATCGCCCGAGCGCGGAGAAGGACGTGCCAATGCGCCTGGCCGGTCGGGACGGTGAAGGCGGCCGGCACCGCGATCGTCTCGGCCCCCGCCTCGGCGAGCCGCTCGAACAGCGCCGGGAAGCGGACGTCATAGCAGATCGTCAGTCCGAGCTTTCCGACCGGCGTGCCATCGACCAGCACCACTTCGCCGCCCGCCGAATAGGTCGCCGATTCACGCCAGCTCTCTCCGGTCGGAAGATCGACGTCGAACAAGTGGATCTTGTCGTAGCGCGCCCGGATCTCACCGTCGGAATCGATGACGAACGCGCGGTTCGCGACCTTGCCGCCCTCCGACAGCACGGCGAGCGAGCCCAAATGCACCCAAATCTTGCGTTCCCGAGCAGCTGCGCGGCAGGTGGCGAGCACCGGATCCTCGCCCTCTTCGGCAAGATTCCCCCGAGCGCGCTCGGAATTGCGGTCGAGCAGGCCCGACATTTCCGGCGTGAACAGCATCTCCGCCCCGCCAGCCGCCGCCTCCCCGATCGCGTCGGCCAGCGCTTCGGCATTGGCCGCGGGATCGATCCCGGTGGTCGACTGGAACAAGGCGATCCTTGCACTCATGGAGACAGCATCTGATCGAGCCGACCCTGATCTTCAAGCGCGAACAGCTCGCTGCACCCGCCGACATGCTCGCCGCGAATGAAGATCTGCGGAACCGTGGTGCGGCCATTCGCTCGCTCGATCATCAGCGCGCGCTCCTTGCCGCCCAAATCGACCGCTATTTCGATGAACTCGACCTTCTTCAATTCGAGCAGGCTCTTTGCCCGCCAGCAGAACGAGCAGAACGCCTTGGTGTAGATTTCAACGACGGGCAACGCGCTTCACTCCACAACGTGGGCGCTCATGGCAATTGTCTCGCGCGAACAACGCGCGCCCAGGCGACGAGTTCGATCCGTTTCGCCCCGGCTCTTCGAAGCGTCCGTGCGCAGGCCTCGGCGGTGCTACCGGTGGTGAGAACGTCGTCGACGAGCACGACTGTCTTGCCCGCGACCGCTTCGGGCCGGGTGACCCTGAATGCGCCGCCGACGGTCCGGCGACGCTGCGACTGACTCATGCCCTTGAGCGGCGGGGTCGAGCGGATGCGGACAAGCGCCGTCGAGTCTGTCGCGATGCCGAGCCGGCGCGAGAGCTGGCCCGCGATCAGCGCCGACTGGTTGAAGCCGCGGTTCCACAGCCGCCAGCGGTGCAGCGGGACCGGGATAAGAAGGCGCTCCTCCTCGTCCGCTTCCATGAGAGGCGCCATGAACCGCGCCATGGTCCGGGCGAGCGCGACCTTGCGACCATATTTGAGGCGGATGGCGATGGCCTTGGAAATGTCGTCATAGGCGACCGCCGCGCGGGTTCGGGCGATTCTCGGCGGGCGCGACAGGCACGCCGCGCACTGACCGGCGTCGGTCGCCTCAAGGGGCAGTCCGCAGGTCGTGCAGCCCGAGCTGCCGAGGAAGTCGATGCTTTTCCAGCATTCGGGGCAGAAGTCGTGGACCTGGCTGACGATCGTCCCGCACCCCGCGCAGCGCGGCGGGAGCGCGAAGTCCACCATCTGGCGAACGAGCTGGCGTCCAAGCTTTGCGACCATCTCCGCCTTGTCGCCGAGCCCGGGCGGCCGCACAAGCTCCCGTTTATGAGCCGCCTGTTCAATCCCGTTTTGCGCGCGCACCGTCGCGACCGCGCGGCGCGAACCGGGCCCGAGCTGTTCCTGCTCGAGCGCGCCTTCGCCGACTGCCTCGAGCGGCTCGAGATCATCGCCCAGCCGTTCGGGACAGCGCTCCTGCTCGGCTGCCCGGATCCGGACTGGAAGACGCGGCTCAGCAAGCTGGCGGAAACGGTTGCGGCGGCCGACCCCGGATCCGCCTTCGCCAGCGCCGCCGGAGGCTCGACCGTGATCGAGGATGAGTGGACGCCGCCGCAATCGACCTGTGACGTGATTGTCGCGATCGGGACTCTCGACACCGTAAACGGCCTCCCCGACGCCCTTCGCGCCGTCGCCGCCGCGCTTGCTCCGGGCGGAATCCTGATCGGCGCGATGTCTGGCGGCGACACGCTTCCGCTACTGCGCTCGGCGATGGCGGCGGCCGACCGGGCCGCGGGGGGCGCCGCCCCCCACGTCCACCCGCGAATCGAAGCCTCGGCGCTCGCCCCGTTGCTCGAGCAAGCCGGGCTGGTGCGGCCAGTGGTCGACGTGGATCGGGTCGCGGTCCGCTACCGCTCGCTCCGCCGTCTCGTCGCCGATCTTCGCGCGATGGGCGCGACCAACGTACTCGATCAGCGGGGGACGCGTTACCTGGGCAAGGCGGCCCTCGCCGCCGCGGAAGCCGAATTCCAGCGGCGGGCCGAGAATGGGCGCTCGACCGAAACATTCGAAATCCTCCATTTCGCCGCATGGAAGCCGGGCCGTTAACCGTTCCGGGGGGCAAGTTGTTAAGGACTTAACCCTAGGCTGGCCTTCGTGGACCAGGACCAGAGGAGGATGGCGTGGACGCTATCCGGACGAAGATGCGTGCGCTCGGCGTGGACAACCGTGGCGCAACGGCGATTGAATATGGGCTGATCGTTGCCCTGATTGTCGTCGCCATGATCGCCGGGCTTCAGGGCCTTGGCGGTGGTGTCGGCGGGATGTGGAGCGATCTCAGCGCCGACTTTATCAGCGCCGCCTGAGCGGCGTCTGAGCGGAGCGCGGCGGGCTGTCAGGCCCGGCGCGTTCCCATGACCACGAGCTTGAGCTTCTGGCCAGGCACCAGGCGGGTGCCGGGTTGAAGCCCGTTGAGCGCCATGAACCGCTCGAGCCTGAAATCGCGATAGGCCATGCGCTGAGCCAAGCTTTGCACGGTATCCCCTGGAGCAACCGTCACCACCCGGATTACCTTGGGCTGGATTGCCGCGGCTTCGGCGGCGGTGATCCGGCGAAGCGAATTCACCATGGTCGTGAAGGGCCCGATCCCGGTCCCGCCCTGCGTCAGCATGACGAAATGATAGACCCGGTTCGAATCCCAGCGATAGGCGACGACGCTGGCATCGACGAACCCGCGACCGGTCCGCACTGGAACAGTCGTATAGGCCGCCGGCATTCCGTTGATCGTAGTGTGCCGGGGCGGCGGAATGTTGAGCTGCATCTGTCCGCGCGTCAGCTCCTGATAGACCCGGAAAATATAATCCTCGAGAGGGCCGGGGTAACGCACGCCCCCGCCGAACTGGCCGCGCCCGGCCGAGCCCGAGATGGTCACGGCGCGTGCGCCATTGGCCATCAGGAATCCGGCGGGCACATTGAACTGGATTCGCAGGTCGGGGTGGGTGAAGCTCGTCCCGTCGATAATCCCCTGGACCGGGTCATCGTCGACATAGACCCCGTCGAGCTGGCGAAGGAAGGCGTCACGGTTGCGCACGCCGGTGCCGATCCGCCCCGAGGCCCGCGCCTCGGCGAGTTCGCGCTGCATCCGATTCTCGCTCATCGGGTGGGTACTCGCCCATTCCGGGGTCTGCCGATGGGTGCGGCCCTGGAGGCGCGCCTGTAGCGCGCTGTTGCGGCTAAGCGCGGCGAGTACACCGGCCCCGCCCGCCGGGTCGTAGCCGGCGGCGATCAGGTAATTCCGGCCGAGCCGATCGGCGGCATATTCCTGCTCGCGTGAGAAGCGCAGCGTGTCGAGCCGGGCTCGCGTGCTGATGAGGTTGCCGAACATCGATCCGCCCATCGCCGATAGGATCTGGCCGAAAATTCCAAGCGGATTGCGCCGCGCGTACGCGGCCCGGATGTGGGCGTGGTTGCCGGCGACATGAGCGACCTCGTGGCCGAGCGCGAAGGCCAGCTCGGCCTCATCGTCCATCAGGGTCATCAGCTGGCGGGTGATATAGACATGGCCGCCGGGTACCGAGAGCGCGTTCTCGACCGCGCTGTTGAGCGTGGTGAAACGAAGCGAAGTCGCCGGGTTGGCGATGCCCGAAAACGCCCCGACCCGGTGGCCGACCGATGAAACGTAGGCGGCGCGGGGGCCGGTCTCCTCGCCGCCCATTTCCTGGACCAGGGCCGGATGGTCGCGGCGGGCTTCGGCGACGTCGCGCGGGTTGAGCTGGCGAGCGCGCTGCGGCGGCCCGTAATAGCCGGAATTGGGGACCGGCTGCGGCTGGGCCGGTGCGGCCAGCAAAGCGGCGCTCGCCGCCAGCAGCGCAAGTTTTCGCATCGTCGAACTCCCGAACGTGTCGCTATCCCGGCCAAATCATGCCGCGAGCGCTTGAACGGGAAATGACTGGCGCGGTTCCTGAGCGTTCAGGCTCAGCCGATGGCGAGGAATTTCGCGCGCCGCTGGCGAAGCAACTTGTCGCGGCTGAGCTTCGAGCAGCCGTCCAGCTCCTCGATCAGCGCCTCCTTCAATGCCCCGATCGCCGCCGAGGGGTCGCGATGGGCGCCGCCAACCGGCTCGTCGACGATCCGGTCGATGACTCCCAGGCTCTGGAGGTCCGAGGCGGTAATCCGCATCGCTTCGGCGGCTTCGGCGGCCTTGTCGGAGGTCCGCCACAGGATCGACGCGCAGCCTTCGGGCGAAATTACCGAATAGACCGCATTCTCGAACATCAGCACGCGATTGGCCGAGGCGATCGCGACCGCCCCGCCCGAGCCGCCTTCCCCGACCACCGCGGCGATCAGCGGCACCCGAAGCGACAGGCATTGTTCGGTCGAGCGGGCGATGGCTTCGGCCTGGCCGCGCTCCTCCGCCTCGACCCCCGGGAATGCGCCAGGCGTATCGACCAAAGTCAAGACCGGGATGCCGAAGCGGGCGGCAAGCTGCATCAGCCGGATCGCCTTGCGATAGCCCTCGGGCTTGGCCATGCCGAAATTGTGCCGGAGGCGGCTGGCGGTGTCGTCGCCCTTTTCGTGGCCGATGATCATCACCTTGCGGCCGTCGATCCGTCCGAGCCCGCCGATAATCGCGAGGTCCTCGCCGAAGGCCCGGTCCCCGGCCAGCGGCAAGAAATCCTCGACGATCCCGGCGACATAATCGTTGAAGTGCGGGCGGTCGGGATGACGCGCGACCTGCGTCTTCTGCCACGGCGACAGCCGGCCGTAGATGTCGACGAGCAGCTTCTCGGCCTTGGCCTCGAGCCGGCCAATCTCCGGGTCGAGGTCGAGATCGCCCTTGGTCGCCGTCTGGCGCAGCTCCGCGACCCGGGTCTCGAGCTCGGCGATCGGCTTTTCGAAGTCGAGATAGTGGCGCATCTGGCCGCGGGCGTTGGACGAAGCGTCGCTCAAAATCAACGATTGCGCGTGGCGAGCGGGTGGCGCGCATTGACCAGCTCGACCAGCCGCGCGCTGTCGACATGGGTGTAGATCTGGGTCGTGGCGATATCGGCATGGCCGAGCAGCGACTGGAGCACGCGAAGATCGGCGCCGCCCGACAGCAGGTGGGTCGCGAAGGCGTGTCGCAGGACGTGCGGGCTGACCCGCTCGGGCGCGATCCCGGCGTCGGCGGCCATCGCCTTGACGATTTGGAACAGCCGCATGCGGCTGAGGTGCGACCTGCCGCTCGGGAACAGCCAGATGCTTCCGGGAGGCGCCACTTCGACCCATTTGCCGACCGCCTGCTGGGCGCGACTCGAAATCGGCGCGAGCCGTTCCTTGTCGCCCTTGCCGCGGATCATCAAGAATGGCTGCGCGGGACGCACCGCTCCGCGCGGAAGGCCGACGAGCTCGCTCGCTCGAAGGCCCGAGCCGTAGAGGAGTTCGAGCAAGGCCAGGTTGCGTAGCGCGCGGTGCTCGCCGCTCGCGGCGCGATCTTCGGCGGCTTCGAACATCCGCTCGATTTCAGCCTCGTCGAGGATCCGCGGCAAAGGCCGCTCGAGCCTGGGCCGCGGGAGCGCAGCCGAGGGATCGTCCGAGCGAAGACCCTCGTCGACGAGAAAACCGAAGAAGCGGCGAAGCGCGGCCGCGCGCCGCGCCACGGTCGAGGGCGCCAGATCCGACCAGCGCTCGCCAAGCCGCTCGATGTCCGACGGCAGGGCCTCACCCAACGAAGCAACGGTCTCGGCCGCGCGCTCGAGGTCGTTGCGATAGGCAGCGAGCGTATGCTTCGACGCCCCCGCCTCGGCACTCAGCATGTCGAGAAAGCGGTCGACCAGCGCCTGGTCTTCGAACGTCACGTCCGGGCGAGCGCCTCGGCGGCGATCATCCTTGCGGTATAGTCTTGGCCAGTCGCCTTGAGCGCGGAAAGCGCGCGATAGAGATGCGCGGCGGGAATCTCGTCCGGCGCCACGCCCTGGAGTCCGCTTCCGGTCATGACCAGGACCGTGCCGGCCTGGCCGCGTCCTGCCGCCGCTTCGATCATCCGGGTCCAGCTGGTTTCGAGGCCGAGCCCGAAGCCGTTGCTCCGGCTGTAATTATTGGCCGCGCCGGTGCTGATCCGCCCAAGCCCGGCGAGCCCGGCGACGAGGAGCGCGCTGCGCCGCTTGCCCGGGCTGTCGTCGCGGCGAATGAAGGCCGAGATGCGCGTATTCGCCAGGCCCAGCGACACCGCATTGGGGGAGGCCAGAGCGAGCATCGCCCAGCAGCGGTCCGCCGGCTCGTCGTCCATGTTGCCGATCGCGTCGGCCCAGCTCGCAGCGGCGCGGTCGAACCCTCCGGCGAGCATCGCCGCGATGAGGTCTGGCGCGACGTCCTGATATTGGGAATCGGGACGAATGAGGCTTGCCGCCCGGGCCGCGGCGGCCCGCGCCCCTTCGCGCGCCGGCCCGTCCCTGCCGAGCTCGAGAATCCGTCCGATCGCCGCGACCCGTTCGTCCATGCTCGAGGCGACGAACGCCTGGCGCACCTGCCAGGCATCGCTGTTGGGCAGGTCGCTCTGATCGGTCGAATCGTAGATCGCCGAATACAGGTCGATCAGCGACTGCGATGAGAACACGCCGAGCCCGGCGGCGATCAGCGCCGATTCGATCCGCTCCTGCGGCGACAGCAGCGGCGCGCGCGCCTGGAACGCGCGCAGCCGCGGGCTTGAATCGTCGATCAGCCGCTTCGGGGGAACCATGCCGGTCGCGGTGGCAAGGCCGAAGCGCCAGGCGTTGAGCTGCTCGACCGGCTCCCACTCGACCGTGACCGAGCGCCCGGTGTTCGAGCCCGCTCCGACGACTTTCTCGGCCAGGATCAGGTCGATCCCGCCGATCCGGCCGAAGCGCCGGGCATTGTCGATCTGCGCCGCGGCGCTTTCGGGCTCCCCGGCGAGCGAGGCGCACATCGCCGAGACGAGCTGGCTGACGGGACGCTCGTGGCGGCGGATCTGCGCTTCGTAACCGCACAGCGCCGGAGGGTCGGCCGTCGCCAGCGCCGCCTGGACCGCGACCTGCGTCATCTTGGGCGTGAAGCGGTCGGTATCCACCGCGGCGACCAGCATCCGAGCCGCGTCGGCCTCGCCGAGGCGCAGCAGGAGCCAGGCGCGCTCCGCCGCCCAGTCGACCGGGTGGACGTCGCGCGGCGCGCGGGTTCGGGCGATCAGCGCGTTGCGCAGGGCAATCTGCGCCCAGCGCGATCCGATCGGAGTCTCCATCCGCCGCATCAGGGTTGAGAGGAAGGCCCCGCTGGCATTGCCCCAGGGCTGCGCCCCGAGCCCGCGGCCTTCGGGATCGAGGAGCCCGACCTCCCACGGGTCCCGGTGTGCCCAGGACGGATATTCGACCGCCGGCGGCGGCCGTCTCACTTCGTCGGCGGAGACGACCTCGACGCCGCTTTCGCTGGGACCGCCGGGATCGGCCTGGGTTTGGGCCGCTGACTGGCTCGGGCTGGTCGCCGGAGCCGCGGTATTGGTCGTAGGCGCCGGTTCCGCCGGCTGCGGCGTCGGGGCCGCCTGCTGCGCGATCGCGGGAAGCGCCAGCACCACCGCCGCGCCGAGAAGGAGCGCGGTCCTAGCTTGCATTGCCGGGGGCTGCGGCGTCGGCCTCAATCGTCTTGGTCGGCACTTCCGTGGGAAGCGTCGACAAATACCAGGCGCCCCCTCCGAGGAGGGCGATGAAGATGATGAGAAGGATGAGCCGCGACATCGCAATCCGTATCCAGGAAGCCGTGCGGGGGCTTTTGCCCAGCGCGCAAGGCGCTGTATAGCCCATAAAGTGACGGAATTGGCCAAGCGCCTCGATCGGCCGGTGGTGCTGGTCGGGCTGATGGGGGTTGGAAAATCGACGGTGGGCCGGCGCCTCGCGCGGCGGCTCGGGCTCGACTTTGTCGATAGCGATGCCGCAATCGAGGATGCGTCGGGCTATTCGGCCGCCGAGGTGTTCGAGCGGTTCGGTGAGCAGGATTTCCGCGACGGCGAGCGGCGGCTGGTCGCGCGCCTGATCGACGGGGCGGTGAAAGTGATTGCCACCGGCGGCGGGGCCTATGTCGATCCGCGCACCCGCCAACTTCTCAACGAGCGCGCGATCACCGTCTGGCTCGATGCGCCAGTTGAGGTGTTGGCCGAGCGGACCAGCCGCCGCGACACCCGCCCCTTGCTCCGCAACGACGATCCCAAGGGCACGCTCGAGCGGCTCAACGAGGAGCGGCGGCCGTCCTATGCCGAAGCGCACATCCACGTCCGGAGCAGCGACGGGCCTCATCGCGACGTGGTCGAGACGATCGTCGCCAAAATCGAAGAGTATCTCGACGGCAAGCCGACCATCTGAGTTCAGCCGGGGGTCGGCTCCGGGTCGATCTCCTCATCGGGAAGCGAGCGGTCGGCGCTGAAACTTCGATCCAACCCGGCATGGAGATCGCCGGTCCGGCTCTGCCGTTCGAGCCGCTCGCAATCGCGGCTCCGATATTCGCTCTCGACCCGCTCGACTTCGCGCGCCCCGAACCCGGCGGCCTTGAGCGCCGCTTTGCCCATCGCCACCGCGCTTTCGAACATCTCGCGCTGGGCGAAGGCGAGGTCGAGCCCGTCGAGCTTCATCAGGTGAACCCGATCGTAGGCGCGGACCATGACCGCGGCCTGGGGGAAAGCCTCGAGCACCGCGCGGATCGACTCGCGCGTCATCTCCCCGTCCGAATTGTCGTTGCAGAAGGCGATGATCCGCGCGGTCTCGGCACCCGCGGTCCGAAGCAGGTCGAGGCGGAGCCCGTCGCCATAATAGACCTTGGTGCCGAACTCGTCGGCGCGCTCGATCATATTGGGCGCCTTGTCGATCAGCGTGACTCCGACCCTTTTGGCCTGAAGCATCTGCGCGACGGTCTGCCCGAAGCGGCCGTAGCCGACGACGATCGCGATGGTGTCGGGCGACTGGTCGGGACCGTCCAAATCGTCCGTGCGCGGTTCCTCGCGCCGCTCCAGCCAATCGTCGAGGCGCATCAGGAAGGGCGTTGCCACCATCGACAGGGTCACCACGGCAGCGAACAAAGATGCGGCCTCGGGCAGGATCAACTGCGCCGCCGCGGCCTGGGCGAACAGGACGAAGCCGAATTCACCCGCCTGGCTGAGCAGGATCCCGAGCCGGATCGAGCGGCGCGCGCTGTTCCCGAACAATCGCGCCAGCGCCGCGATCAAGATCGCCTTTATGACGATCACCGCAATCGCAATCCCGACCACGAACAACGGCCGCTCGGCGATGGTCTCGAGGTCGAGTGTCATCCCAACCGCGAGGAAGAACAGGCCGAGCAGGATCGAGCGGAACGGCTCGACGTCGTTCTCGATTTCGTGCCGGTACGGCGATTCGGCGAGCATCACGCCCGCAACGAAGGCGCCGAGCGCGACCGAGAGATGGAGCGAATGCATCAGCGCCGAGGCGCCGACCACCGTGAACAGTCCGGCGACGATAAACAATTCGCGTTCGCCGAACCGTCCGATCAGCCGGAACAAGGGGTTGAGAACCAGGCGCCCGGCGAGCACCAGTCCGGCGACCGCGAGAACGGTGTAGAGGGCGAGGGTCCAGCCGCTCGGCTGGTCGGGGTCGAGCGGAGCGCGCGACATCGCCGCGATGATCGTGATCATCGGGACGATCGCCAGGTCCTGGAGCAGCAGCACCGAGAAGGCGCGCTCGCCCTGCGGGGTATTGAGCTCATTGTCCGAGCGCAGCATCGGCAGGACCTGCGCGGTCGAGGACAAAGCGAGCGGGAGGCCAATCGCAAGGCTCGCCGCGGGCGACACCCCGAGTGCGAGGTTGATGAACAGCGACAGCACCAGCCCGCACAGCACGACCTGGCTGAGCCCGAGCCCGAAAATGTCCTTGCGAAGCCGCCACAGCCGGCCCGGATTGAGCTCGAGCCCGACGATGAAGAGCAGGAGCGCAATCCCGATCTCGGTGATCCCGAGCGTGCTCTCGGGGTCCTGAATCAGCCCCAGCACATGCGGCCCGATCAATGCTCCGGCAACGATATAGCCGAGCGTCGCTCCGAGCTTGAGCTTGCGGAACAGTGTGACGAACACCAAGGCCGCGCCGAGCATGATCGCTCCGCCTTCGAGCAAAGCGGTGGTGGTCTGGGCAACCTCGGCGGGAGAGGTGACCATCAGCGCTCGCCCATCGCGGCGAGCAGCGCGCGGAATGGAAGCAGGATGGCGCCGTGACGACCGGTCTTGCTTCGCGCCGGCGCAAGCGCATGGAGGCCGGGCCAGCCGCCCGGATCGTCGCGCTCGCCGCCGAGCCAGTCGGTCAGAGCGTCGCGAGCTTGCCGCACCTCGTTCCGTGACTGCCCTGTCGCGGTGCGTTCAAGCAAGGCTGCCGAGGCTTGGCCGAAGGCACATGCGGATACCGTCTGGCTGAGGCCCATCACGCGCCCTGCTTCATCCAAGGTCACCGCAATCGCAATGGTCGATCCGCAGGTCGGCGAGCGCAGCTCGGCCCGGCCGTCGACCCGCTCGAGCGCTCGCGGGGCCTCGAGCGACGCGGCGAGCCGCAGGATTTCGGGCGTATAGATGGGCGCGTTCATTTACGCTCCCACTCGGTGGTTCCATCCGCGCGATCGAGGAGCTGAATCCCTTCGGCCTGAAGCTCGTCACGGATTCGGTCCGCGGTCGCAAAGTCCCGAGTCTTCTTGGCCTCGGAGCGCTGCGCCACGAGCGCGTCGATGCGGCTATCGCCGTCGCCCCGGAACCATTCCTCGGCAGATTGCTCTAGCAGCCCCATGAGCGCCGCACTCGCCTTGAGCGCAGACGCATCCTCGATCTGCCCCAGCCGTGCCATCGCCAGCGGGGTGTTGAGGTCGTCCTGTAACGCCTCGAGCACGCCGGCATCCACCTCGCCCGGCTCGGCATCGCCAACCTTTCGATAGAGGCCGTCGAGCGTCGCCTTAGCCTGGGCGATCAGCGTCTGCGTCCAGGGCAACGGCGAGCGATAATGGGCGCCCAGCAGCGCCAGGCGCAACGTCTCGCCCCTGTGGCCCGCGGCGAGCAATGCGTCTGGCGTGACGATATTGCCGATGCTTTTCGACATTTTCTCGTCACCCATATCGACGAAGCCATTGTGCACCCAATAGCGCGACAACGGCGCTCCGCCATGGGCGCAGCGGCTCTGCGCGATCTCATTCTCGTGGTGCGGAAAAATGAGGTCGATCCCGCCGCCATGGATGTCGATCGTCTCGCCCAAATGCGCGCGAATCATCGCCGAGCATTCAATGTGCCAGCCGGGGCGGCCCCGCCCCCACGGGCTATCCCAGCCTACCGTGCCCTGCTCGCTCGGCTTCCACAGCACGAAGTCGGCGGGATCGCGCTTGTAGGGCGCGATCTCGACCCTGGCCCCGGCGAGCATCGCTTCGTGATCGCGGCCCGACAGCTCGCCGTAATCGGCATGGCTCGAAACGCTGAAAAGGACGTGGCCATCCGCCTCATAGGCATAGCCGAGGCCCACCAGCCGCTCGATCATCGCGATCATCGGTTTGATCTCGCGCGTTGCGTGCGGAGCGATGTCCGGATCGCTTACCCCGAGCGCGCGCATGTCCTCGAGGTAAAACTTTTCGAACCGCTCGGTGATCACCGAAGTGTCGACGCCCTCTTCCGCAGCGGCGGCGATAATCTTGTCGTCGACGTCGGTGACGTTGCGGGCATAAACGACATGATTGTCGCCATAGGTATGGCGAAGCAGCCGAACGAGCGTGTCGAAAACCACCGCGGGCCGGGCATTGCCGATATGGGCTCGGCCATAGACGGTCGGACCGCAGACATAGACCGTCACCCGCTGGGGGTTCTGCGGGTAGAAGGGCCGCTTGTGGCGCTGAAGCGTGTCGTAAAGCTGGATCATTGCGCCGCCCCGATCGACCGCCGCGCCTCGACCCAATCGACGATTGCCCGGCCGCTGGCGTTCAACAGCGGGAAGGTCCGCGACCGGGTCATCCATTCGGGCCGGTCCGACTGCGGCCCGTAGACCATGTCGGTGGCCAGGTTGGCGAGGAGGAAGAACAGGGTCGCGCCGAGCAGGCCCTTCAATGCTCCGAACCCGCCGCCCAATGTCCGGTCAACCGGACCGAGCAACGGCGAGCGGCGGGTCCGCCCGCCGAGCGAACGGGCGAGCAGTTTCACGATGACGAAGGTCGGTACGAACAGCAGCGCGAAGGCGATCACCGCGGCGGCGGCGGGCGTGCTGCCGAAGGTCCCGTCGAGCCCGCTCGACAGCTGGCCGTGAAAGAGCTTGAGCATGGCGATCGCAGCGACCCAGCCCAATAGCGAGATGACTTCGTGGACCAGCCCGCGGACGAAGCCGATCGCGGCCCCGCCGATGATCAGCAGGAAAACGAAGATGTCGAGCGCGGTCATCGCGGGAAGCCGCTAGCCGAGCGCAACCCGGCACGCTAGCCTTCGACTCCTCACTTGTGGTTCAGCTTCCGTGCTCCACATGGGCTCTCTTTTTCCCCGTTCAGACAGGTAAATTTGACGACATGTTCCGATTAACTGCGTTCGCACTTACTTTGGCTTTCGCCTCCGCTTCGGGGGAAGCGCGCAAGGTCGCGCCGCCGGCCGACGACGCGCCGAGCGAGGTCGCGCGCCTCTATTTCACCGAGGATCCCGACGCCCCGCGGCACGCGCCGCCGGGCTACGACTTCACCATCGTCGAATATCTCGACTATCAATGCCCCTATTGCCGAGAGGCTCACGCCACCCTTCGCGAACTGATGGCCAAGGACAAGAAGGTCCGGATAATATTTCGCGATATTCCGGTGTTCGGGCCAGCATCGGAAAAGGCCGCCCGTGTCGCTATCGCGGCGAAATATCAGAACAAGTACCTTGCCGTGCATGAGGCCTTGCTCAGGACGCCGCGCCCGCTCGACGACAAGAAGATCGAGGCTGCTGTCAGGAAAGCCGGGGCGGACTGGAGACGACTCCAAGCCGATCTCAAACGTCACTCGACCGATATCGACGAACTCATCGAACGGAATATGATGCAATCGGAAATGCTCGGCTTTAGCGGAACCCCAGGTTTTATCATCGGAACCACGTTGGGGTTTGGAGCGATTAAACTCGGTCCAATTCAAAAAGTCATTGCCGAAACTCGGGCCAAGAAAGGCAAGCAGAAGCAATAGAGGACTACGATCGCGGACCCCTTGGGACTATATTGAAGCATGACCGAAATCGACAAACCGATCGAGCGTGCAATCGCCATTGCAAGCGACGCAATCGCCGGACGGGCTCCAAAACCGGCCGTCAAAAGCTTCTTCGACCCGGAGACCTTCACGGTCTCCTACGTCGTCCAAGATTCCGCTACAAAGCGGGCGGCGATCATCGACAGCGTGTGGAACTTCGATGAGGCGTCCGGCCGGACTAGCTTCGAGTCCGCCGACTCGATCATCGCTTATGTCCGCGACCAAGGCATCACCGTGGATTGGGTGCTCGAAACCCACGCCCATGCCGATCATCTCTCGGCCGGCCCCTATCTGCAGGAGAAGCTCGGCGGAAAGCTGGCAATCGGGCGCGAGATCGTCACGGTCCAGGGCGTGTTCGGCAAGATCTTCAACGAAGGCACCGAGTTCGCCCGCGACGGATCGCAATTCGACCGGCTGCTCGACGACGGCGATGAGCTGATGCTCGGCGAAATCCCGCTGGTCGCGCTCCATGTCCCCGGCCACACGCCCGCCGACATGGCGTTCGTCGTCGGCGACGCCGTGTTCGTCGGCGACACCATGTTCATGCCGGATTATGGCTCGGCCCGCGCCGACTTTCCGGGCGGCTGCGCGCGCCAGCTTTACCGCTCGGTTCGGCGTCTGATGCGATTGCCGGATGAGACCCGAGCCTTCATGTGCCACGACTACAAGGCGCCGGGACGCGACCGTTACGTTTGGGAGACGACGATCGGCGCCGAGCGGACCGCCAATGTTCACTTGCACCAGGGGGTCACCGAAGAAGATTTCGTGGCCATGCGCACGGCGCGCGACAAGACGCTGGGAATGCCCAAGCTCATCCTCCCTTCGCTGCAGATCAACATTCGCGGAGGGCGCCTCCCCGAACCCGAAGACAATGGCGTGCGCTACCTGAAACTGCCGATCGATTCGTTGTGATCGCTAGCAGCTTCGGCCTGAGCTCGGCCCTGTTCGGCCTCGCGGGCGGTTTACTCATCGGCATTGCCGCCGCATTGATGCTGCTCGGGGCCGGGCGAATTGCCGGAGTTTCGGGGATCGCGGCCCGCGCCACCGGAATCGCCCGTACGGGGATGCCCCGTCCAAGCGCGCTTGCATTCCTCGTTGGGCTGCCGCTCGGTGCGATGGCCATGCTTGGAGCCGGGCTCGCCGAACGGTCCGATCTTCCGACTGCAGGCACGCTTGTCCTGGCGGGCCTGATCGTCGGCTTCGGAACCCGGCTCGGAAGCGGTTGCACCAGCGGGCACGGCGTGTGCGGGACGAGTCGTCTGTCCCCGCGATCGATCGCTGCGACCACCATCTTCATCGGCGCGGGCGCCGTGACCGTCGCCCTGGTTCGCGCGGCAGTTGGCTGAGATGGCTGGTCGCCATCTTATGGGAAGCCTCCTTCTACCGCTTGTCGCGGGCGCCCTATTCGGGGGCGGGCTCGCAATCGGCGGAATGACCGATCCGGCGCGGGTGATCGGATTCCTCGACTGGTTCGGCGAGTGGGACCCGACGCTACTGTTCGTGATGGGTGGAGCTACGGCAGTCATGGGCGTGGCTTGGGCCATCCGTTCGCGCCTTGCGCGACCGGTCCTTGGCACGAAGTTCTTCATTCCGGACCGCCGTAACATCGACGTGCGGCTGGTAGCCGGCTCCGCCCTGTTCGGAATCGGCTGGGGCCTGGCCGGTGTCTGCCCCGGTCCCGGTGTCGCGATCCTTGGTCTGGAACCCCTCGCAATCCTGCCATTCCTCGGTGCCATGCTCGCGGGCATGTTGCTCCATCGATTGGCATTCGAAACCAATTCCGAACTGAAGTGACCCTGACCCTGGTTCAATTGGGACTGGGGGCCTTGTCGGGCGTGCTGGTCGGATTTTCGCTTGCCCTGGTCGGCGGCGGCGGATCGATACTCGCGGTTCCGCTGATGGTCTATCTGGTCGGCGTGCGCGAGCCGCATGTCGCCATCGGCACCAGCGCCCTCGCCGTCGCCATCAATGCCGGTGTCGGTCTCGTCAATCATGCCCGCTCCGGCCACGTCCGCTGGCGGCTTGGATTCGTCTTTGCAGCAGCCGGAATTGCCGGAGCTTTTGCCGGCTCCAGCGCTGGAAAATCGTTCGACGGCGAGCGGCTCCTGTTCCTGTTCGCGCTCGTGATGATCGCTGTCGGCGCACTGATGCTGCGCCGGCGCCGCCGCGAAGCCGTCGCTCGCCCGGTCCTCGACGCGGCGACCTCAATCAAGCTTGGAGCACTGGGCCTTGGCACCGGGCTGTTTTCCGGCTTTTTCGGTATCGGCGGCGGGTTCCTGATCGTGCCCGGACTCATCGCCGCGACTCATATCGCGATGATCAACGCGATTGGGACCAGCCTCATCTCGGTCACCGCTTTCGGCCTCACGACCGCCTTGAACTATGCCGTGTCCGGTCTGATCGACTGGCCGCTCGCCGCGATCTTCATCGCTGGCGGCCTGATCGGAAGCGCCGCCGGGACCCGGACGGCGAAACATCTCTCCGGCAAGGGGCATCTGGCGACGATCTTCGCGGTGCTGGTATTCGTCGTTGCCGCGTACATGCTCTGGCGGCAGTGGGGTGCCATATAGGGGAATGCCCGCTCAGCGACCGAGGATCGAATCGACCAATTGGCGGAGGTTGGCGAAATGCTCGATCGTGATTCCCTCGGCCGTGGCGGCGCCCTTCGGCATCCACGCCCGTTCGAAACCGAGCTTGGCCGCTTCCTTGAGCCTTAGCCCGGAGTGCGCGACCGGCCGGACCTCGCCCGACAAAGCGATTTCGCCGAGGATGACGCATTCGGCCGGGACCGGGCGCTCGCTCAGCGCCGAGACCAAGGCCGCCGCGACCGCGAGGTCCGCGGCGGGATCGCTGAGCCGGTAGCCGCCGGCGACGTTCAAATAGACTTCGGCGGTAGCGAAGCTCAAACCGCAGCGCGCCTCGAGCACCGCGAGGATCATCGCCAGCCGCCCGCTGTCCCAGCCGACCGCGGCCCGCCGCGGGGTGGCTCCGCTGGCAAGGCGGACGGTCAGCGCCTGCAATTCGACCAGCACCGGGCGAGTCCCCTCGATCGCCGGGAACACGCTGGTCCCGCTGACCGGCTCGCCGCGGTGGGTCAGGAACAAGGTCGAGGGGTTGGGGACCTCCAAAAGGCCCGCCCCTTCCATCGCGAACACGCCAATCTCGTCGGTCCCGCCGAAACGGTTCTTGATCGCGCGGAGGATTCGATATTGGTGGCTCCGCTCGCCCTCGAAGCTAAGCACCGTATCGACCATATGTTCGAGCACGCGCGGGCCGGCGATCGTGCCGTCCTTGGTAACGTGGCCGACCAGCACGACCGCAGTGCCATGCTCCTTGGCAAAGCGGACCAGTTCCTGCGCCGAAGCGCGGACCTGGCTGACGGTTCCCGGAGCGCCCTCGATCAGGTCCGAATGCATGGTCTGGATCGAATCGATGATCAGCAGCGCCGGAGGCTCGCCCTCGCCCATCGTGGTCAGGATGTCGCGGACCGAAGTCGCAGCGGCGAGCCGGACCGGCGCCTTGCCGATCCCGAGCCGGATGGCGCGAAGCCGCACCTGCTCGGCCGATTCCTCGCCCGAGACATAGACCACCGGTTGTCCAGCGCTCGCCAGCTTTCCCGCGACCTGGAGCAGCAGGGTCGACTTGCCTATTCCGGGATCGCCGCCGACAAGAAGCGCCGACCCGACCACGATCCCGCCGCCGATGGCCCGGTCGAACTCGGCGATCCCGCTTGGGAGTCGCTCGGGCAGCGCCGCCGGGCTGTCGAGACCGACCAGGGGGATCGTCCGCCCGCCGCCCTGCAGATTGTGGCGGGCGGCGAAGATGCTCGACACTTCGGCCGATTCCTGGACCAAGGTGTTCCATTGCGCGCAATCGGGGCACTGGCCCTGCCAGCGATGGCTGACGGACCCGCAGGACTGGCAAACGTAGCGCGACTTTGTCTTGGCCATGCCGTAAAGGGTCTAGTGCCTTGGGCGAAAGCCGCAACGGCTTCGCTCAAGCCGCGTTCGAACCCCTGCGAGAAAAGGAGAGGCACGCCATGCCCCGCGCCGTCACCAAGGACAAAGTTTCGCTCTTCTACAAGGACTGGGGACCGCGAGACGGCCGGCCAATCGTGCTCATCCACGGCTGGCCGCTGACCGGGGACACGTTCGACAATCTCGCGGTCGCTTTGGCCGAGGACGGCTATCGCTCCATTGTCGCGGACCGCCGCGGCTTCGGGCGCTCAGACCAGCCGTGGGACGGTTATGATTACGAAACGTTCGCCTCGGACGTGGAGGCAGTGCTGGAGGACGCCGGGATCGGCGGGCCGTTTGCGCTCGCCGGCTCTTCGATGGGAGGCGGCGAGGTCGCCCGCCTGGTCGCCCGCCACGGAGACCGCGTCAGCCATGCGATCTTGATTGGCTCGATCGTCCCATTCATGCTCCAGACCGAGGACAATCCCGACGGCGTCCCCCAGGCCGGGTTCGACCAGATCGGCGGCGGAATCCTCGAGGACCGGGCGGCGTTCTTCAAATCCTTCGCGAAAGACTTCTACGGGGTGGGAGCAATCTCGAGCCCGGTCAGCGAGGCGGTGCTCGACGACTTCCAGCGCCAGGCGCTGATGGCCGGCCTCCACCCGACGCTCGCCGCGGCGCAGGCCTTCGCGACCACCGACTTCCGCGGCGACCTGCGCCATTTTACCATGCCGACGCTGGTCGTTCACGGGACCAAGGACGCGACCGTACCGATCGACGCGACGGCCCGAGCGGTGAAGGCCGCGCTGCCACATGCGCAGCTGGTCGAATATGAGGGTTCCGCTCATGGCCTGCTCGCCACCGACAAGGATCGGCTGACCGCCGACATCCGCGGCTTCCTCGGCTCGGCAACCGGAGAGCGAAGCGCGATTCCGCTCAACCAGACCGCCTGATTGCGGGGACCACGTCCCGCCATTAGGGCGGATGCGTGATCTCCGCCCCGCTCAAAATCCCGGCGTTCCGCGCCTATTGGCTGGCGCGGCTGACCACGACCATCGCGCAGATGGCGATGGTCATCGTCATCGGCTGGCAGGTCTACGACATCGCCCGCGAAACGATGACCGTCGGCGATGCCGCGTTCCAGCTCGGGCTCATCGGACTTGTCCAGTTCGTGCCGCTATTCGCGCTGACCCCGGTGAGCGGATGGGCCGCCGACCGCTTCGACCGGCGGGTCATCGCCCGGCTCGTCGTGCTGCTCGAAATGGCCTGCGCCGCGATCCTGTTCGCGGTGACCTGGAGCGGCCAGGTCAGCTTGCCGATCCTGTTCGGGATCGCGGCCGTGCTCGGAGTCGCCCGGGCCTTCGCCGGCCCGGCACTCGGTGCGCTCGCTCCGAACCTCGTGCCTCGGGACCTGCTGCCCCGCGCTATCGCGCTCAGCTCGACCGCGTGGCAGGCGGGGGCGATCGCGGGCCCGGCGATCGGCGGCCTGCTCTACGACGTCGACCATTGGCTGCCCTATGCGGTCAGCACGGCCCTGTTCGGATTTGCCGTCGCCTGCCTGTTCACCATCGCCCCGGTGCAAAGACCCGAGATCGAGCCCGGCAAGCCGATCCGGCGGATGGTCGAGGGCCTCGCCTACGTCCGCCGCAACCGGCTGGTGCTCGGCGCCATCACCCTCGACCTGTTCGCGGTCCTGCTCGGCGGAGTCACGGCCATGCTCCCCGTCTATGCCCGCGACATATTGTTCGTCGGCGCCCAGGGACTGGGACCCATGCGGGCGGCGCCGGCGCTGGGGGCGACGCTCACCGCAATCTATTTCTCGGTTCGACCCCTGAAGACCGACGTCGGGGCGAAGATGCTAAGCGCGGTCGTCGTGTTCGGAGCGGCCACGGCGGTGTTCGGCCTGTCGACCAGCTACTGGCTGTCGCTGGCGATGCTCGCGCTGCTCGGCGCCGCCGACATGTTCTCGGTCTTCATCCGCCAGTCGCTGATCCAGCTCCACACCCCCGACGCCATGCGCGGCCGGGTCGCTGCTGCCTCGACCCTCGCCATCTCCGCCTCCAACGAGCTCGGCGAGGCCCGAGGCGGGTTTGCCGCCGCCTGGATCGGCCCTGTCGCCGCGACGGCCGGCGGCGGGATCGCGGCCATTCTCGTCACTTTGGCCTGGGCGGCCTGGTTTCCGGAGCTTCGCCGGGCCCGGACCTTCGAACCGCCCGAGGAACCGCCGCCCGAAGCGACGGTCATCGCCGGCGGGGTCTAGCCGCGCCGCCGGGCCTGCTCGCGATCCTTGCCGTAGAAGTCGTCGAAAAAGACGATCGACGTCCCGCTCGGCACCGCCGTCAGGTAGGTGATGTAGAGCGGCACCGGGCGGGGCAGCGGGACTTCCTGCTCGGGCTTGGCGCCCTTGGGGGCGACGGACCGCCCAAATAGCCAGCGGGCGAAGCGGTCGGCGTCTTCGAGCCTCACGCAACCGGCGCTGGCGAGGCGCGCGGCCTCCTCGATCTTCTCCTTCACCGGCGTGTCGTGAAGCCAGATCCCCTGCTGGTTGGGGAACATGAACTTCATCTTGCCCATCGAATTGGCCGGCCCCGGCTTCTGGCGCAACCGAACCTGAACCCGCCCGGCCGCGACCGCGCGCCAATCGACCGACATCGGATCGAGCACCCGGGCCCGGTCCGACCAGTCGCTCATCAGCTGATAGCCCTGGCGGTTCAAATAGGTCCGGCCCTCTTTCAGCACCTTGGGCGCAAGTGTGTGTGCGGTGACGTCCGGCGGCGAATTCCAATAGGGGTTGAGGGTGAGGAAACGGATGTAGGCGTTCATCATCGGGGTCTGGGAGGCGGGGTCGGGCTTGCCCGCGACGACCCGCATCGAATCCACCACCTGGCCATTTTCGTAGAGGTAGAGCCGGGCCGCGGGCGGGTTGACGATCGCGTAACGTCCGGTCCCGCCGGGAAGCGCCCGAGCGCGTTCGCGGTTGAGCTCGAGCAGCCGCCGCTCGGCGCTGTTGCGGTAGAGACGGCTGGCGATAGCCTGGCGCAACTGGGCGTAGATGGGGTTCATCCAGCCCATCTTTTCGACATAGGTCGCGAGGCTAGGGGCGCTGGCCGCTTCGGCGAGGAGCGCGGAAGCGCTGGGCGGCGTCGGGCGGAGTGCCGGGTCGACATAGACGATCCCGACCTTGGGGTCGTGCTTCTGGTCGCGGGCGAAGGCGACGAGGGCTGCGCTCAGCGCCTGCTCGGCCTGACGGCGGGCAACGGGATCGCCGCGGCTCGCCGCGCCGACCAGCCCGGCAAGGCGCCGGGCGTCGTAACGGCGCGGGTTGAGGCCGTCGGCCTCGGCGGTGGCAAGCAAAGCGAGGAGCCGCTGCGGGGCGTTTCCGGCCGAGGGCGCGAACCACAAAGGCGCGCCGCCGCGGCTCGCGTAGAAATTGGCGATTTCCTGGGCCGAAGCTGGGGCGGACTGGGCGTTGCCCGGCGCCGGGCCAAGCGGCAGCGCGGCGAGCATGGCCGAGGCGGTGGCGGCGAGCGCCGCCGCGCCGAGCGCCGCCCGGGCGCGCTTCACATGAGACGATTTGAGCATGAGCAAGCTTGAGCCTGAACCTTGTTGAAACCCGGATTGATGGCCCGAACGCTTAGGATGGCGATCCGGTCCCACGAACGGCCGCGGCGGATCGCCGGTTTCTCGACAACGGGCCGCAGCCGTGGCAGCGATTAGACCGTCATTGCCATCCGCTCCAGAGGTGCTCGCATGAAATTGTTCGTGGTCGGTTTTCCAAAGTCGGGCACGACCACGCTCACCGCCGCGCTCGAGGCGAGCGGGATGAAGCCGGTCCACTGGGCCGATTCGGACGGCAAGTTCGTCGGCCAGACGATCTACGAAAATGTGCTCGGCGGCCGCGACCCCTTCGACGGCCTGGGGGCCTATGATTGCGTCACCCAGGCCGACGTCTGCGTTCCGGTGCAGCGGGTCAATTACTGGCCCAATCTCGACTTCGCGATCCTGAGCGTGATCCGCGCCGCGCACCCCGAGTGCCTGTTCCTGTTGAACACCCGCGACCCGAAGAAAATCTGCTCGAGCATCGACCGCTGGCCTTCGCTCCGCGAACGGATCGTCCGGGCCAGCATCCCCGGGCTTCCGGCGCGGATGGGAGAGAAGGACGAGGAGATTATTGCCTGGATCGAGAACCACTTCGCGGCCTGCCGCCGGTTCTTCACCTCAGACCCGAAATTCCTCGAGCTCGACATTGAGGACGAGAAAGCGCCGCTAATCCTCGGTAAGGCGCTCGGCATCACCATCGCCGACTGGGGCATCATCGAGCCCGCCGCGCCGCGGCCCGAGGACGTCGCGATGATGACCGGCGCGGCCGGCATCCGCGGCAATTTCCGGGCAGGGCCCGGAGCATTCGAACGCCGCCGCCGCGAACGCTGATCGGCCAATCGGCCGAGTCAATTTCTCACCTGACAACCCATTGGATTCTGTGGTAGAATCCGCCCGTGGGAATGGGAGGGGAATGACCATGGACAGCAGCTTCGAAACGTGGCGAGCCGCAGCGATCAGCATCGGCCTCACCTGCATGGTGGTGGGCGCGGGACTGGCGGCCGCGTTCCTCTAGAGACGGCCGAAATCGGTCGCCGCCGGGCGCGCCCTGTGCTAGGGCAAGGAACCGCGCGGTCATTGACCCCCAATCGAGCCTTCGCGCGGCTGAGAGACGATCCGCGCTCCCGCTTGCCCATCGGGAGAATCTGATATGAGCCGCGCAATCAATCTTAAAATGGCCGAGGCCGACGTCGTCGCCCGCTGCGCCAAGGAAAAGGTCGGCATTTCCGCAATCGAACGGATCCCCGCCGGCGGGACCCGGCTGGTGTGCATGAGCGGGAGCGACGCCGAGCGGCTGCGCGCCAAGCTCAAGTCGCACCTGATCAAGGGCGAAATCGTCCGCGAGCGCCACCGCCCGACGCGGCCTTTGTGGTAAGACAGGCGACACCCCCAGCCTGATCCGCGGTCCGATTTCCGATGACTGTCGCGCTCGGCAAGCGTATCGAGCGGCGGTCGAGGCCGAGTCGAAGCCTAGCCGGACCGACCGACCTTTTGTGCTCGAGGCGCAGGGGGACTGAATGCCAAGCGACAATCCACGCAAGAGCCACGGCCGCACCTATCTGGTCGGCGGCGCCGCGATCCTCGGATTGGCGGCGGGCATCTATGGCGTGGCGCGGCTGCACCCGCCGGAAGGGCCGAGCGCGGGCACCATCGTCCCGGCGCGTCCGGCGCAGGACCAGGCCGGCATGCCCGTCGACGCGCAGCTCCCGTCCAGCGGCCGCTATGTCCTTGTCGATGCCGCCTCGGCGCGGCTGTTCATGGTCGAGGACGGGCGGGTCAAGGATTCGATGCGGGTCATTGTCGGCAAGCCCGCCAGCGCGACCCCGCCGCTCCGGAGCTGGATCCACTACGCCACCCTCAATCCCTATTGGAATGTGCCGGTCGACCTCGCGCAGACGCTCATCGCGCCGCGGGTCCTCAAGGATGGCACGGCCTATCTGACCGAACGCGGATACCAGGTCGTGTCGGCCCCCGGCGGCAAGGGCGAGGTCCTCGATCCGGCAAGCATCGACTGGGCCAAGGTCGCGGCGGGCGAAGCCAAGGTCTATGTCCGCCAGCAGCCGGGTCCGGGCAATTCGATGGGGCAGATCAAGTTCCCGCTGGCCCATGGCGACGGGATTTACCTCCACGACACTCCGAAAAAGGAGCTGTTCGCCCAGGCCGAGCGCAAGCTCAGCAACGGCTGCATCCGCCTCGAGGATGCTCCGCGCTTCGCGCGCTGGCTCCTGCGCAGCGAGCCGGCCCCCGCAACCGCTTCGCCGGAACAGCATGTGCTGATCCCGGGCGCTGTCCCGATCACCATCGCCTATCTCGACGAGAGCGCGCTGGCGCGGCTCGAGGGTGTCAACGAGGAAGTGGTCGAAACCGCGGCTTTATCGGTCGACGCGGGGCGCAAATAGCGAGGCGCAGGCCTACGATCCGGACACTGCGCCTTTACTAAAAACGAACATGTGGTTCGAAGCCCTATTGAGTCCGGAAAAGCGGCTCGAGGCGGACGGTCTCGACGCGGCCCCTGCGGTTGGTGTTGCAGCGGAAGCTTACGTCGCCGCGGCCACCCCCGCGATAGCCCCTGCGGGCCGTGTCGAGGAGGCCGCGGACCCGCACTCCCGACGATCGGCGATCGACGTCGGTGATCGCAATCACCCGGACATAGCCGCGGTAGCCCGGATAAGCGAAGGGGCGGCCGCTGGCATAACGGCGGTAGTCGCGTTCCGCCTTGTCCACCGCGGCCCAGCTGCAGCGGCGGACTGCCTCGCGGTCGCTGACCTTGTACCGGTTGCCGATCAGGCCATCGACAATGTCGCCAATAATCCGCTCGGCCTGGGCATTGCCCTCGACCTGAGCGGCAGAGGCGGTGGTCGCGAGCGCGCCGACGAGCGCCGTGGCGGCAGTCCAAATTGCGATCGCTTTCATTGCTGTCCTCCCCCAACATGCGGTCGCCGGCGGATCGCGGGGACCGGACAACAATCATGCGGCAACAATCCCGGACAATCTAGGGCGGTCTTTCCTGCCCGTTGCAGACGGTGGGTCGGATAGGCATTGTCTCGGGATGAAAGCGACTGACGAGCGACACATCCCGGGCGGCGTGGTTCATGAGCTTCCGGATGACTTGAAGGACGCGTTGGAGCGCGAACCGGCAGCCCTGGCCACGTGGGACGATATCACCCCGCTGGCGCGCAACGAATGGATCTGCTGGATCGAATCGGCGAAGAAGGCCGAGACCCGGGCTAAAAGGATCGCATGGGGGCGCGAGAATTTGAGCGAGGGTAAGAGACGGCCCTGCTGCTGGCTTGGCTGCCCGCACCGCGGCGCGGACTGAAGGCCGAAGTCTAGCGCAAGTGCATTTGGTCGCCGCGGATTTCGACGCTGTCGAAATCGCGCAGGAAGCTTTGGCCAAGCAGCGAGGTCGAGCCGCCCTTCAGGACCGCGGCCTGGACGCCCGATTGCTCGATGCCGGCGAGCCGGACTCGTTCGATGGTGACCAGCTCGCCCTGGACCGCCCCGCCGGCGCCCTCGCCAATGACCTCAGTCATACCGATGGAGGTGGCGATCCCGGCACGGCGGGCGTCCTCGGCGGTCAGAGCGACCGAACTGGCGCCGGTGTCGACGAGCATCGAGATGGGCACGCCGTTGACCTCGACATCGGCATAGAAATGGCCGTCGGTGCGGCGGTCGAGGACGAGCTCATCGCTCGCGCTCGAGTGGGCGAAAGTGGAGGTCGATGTGCCGGATTCCGTCTCGCCGGTAGGAGCGGCCGGGGATGCGCCGCCGGCGGAGCGAAGCTGCCCCGCGAAAGCCACCATGACGCCGATGACCACGAAGAGGATGAAATAGATCCTGCCCATCCGGCGGGTCTAGCGCCGACGGGTAAAGGATTGGTGAGGGCCCATTGCGCTCGAGCGCTCGAGCGCTCGAGCTTAGAACACCTCTTCCGGAATCCGCATGACCGTTTCGGCCCCGGCCTCGACCTTCTTGCGCAGGGCGCCCGAGGTCGGGAGCTCGCGCTTGGCGTAGAATTCGGCAAGGTCGAGCTTGGTGTCGTAGAAGCCGTCGGTCGACCCGCCATCCAGCGCGCGCTTGGCCGCGGCAGCCATCTTGAGCCACATCCAGCCAAAGGCGACCAGGCCCATGAGGTCCTGATAAGCGTAAGCGCCGGCTCCGGCATGGTTGGGGTCGGCCATGCCGTTCTGCGCCAGCCACATGGTCGCGGCCTGAAGGTCGGCGAGCGCGGGCTCGAGCGCGGCGGCGACGCCCGCCGGGTCACCCGCGGCCTTGGCATCGGCGATGTCGCGCGACACGACCTCGAAGAACAGGCGCACCGGGCGGCCACCCTCTTTCGGCAGCTTGCGGCCGACGAGGTCCATCGCCTGGACGCCGTTGGTGCCCTCGTAAATCTGGGCGATCCGGGCGTCGCGGACGAACTGCTCCATGCCATGCTCGCGGATATAGCCGTGGCCGCCGAACACCTGCTGCATGTTGACCGCGGCCTGGAAGCCCTTGTCGGTCATGTAGGATTTGATCACCGGGGTGAGCAAAGCGAGCAAATCTTCGGCCTGTTGCCGCTCGGCCTCGTCCTGGCTGCGGTGGGTGAGGTCGACCTGAAGCGCGCCCCACAGAGCCAGCGCCCGCGCGGCCTCGTTCCACACCCGCGCCTCGAGCAGCATGCGGCGGACGTCGGGATGGACGAGAAGGTTGTCGGCCTTGGCGGTCGCATCGCGGTCCTCGGGCTTCAAGGCGCGGCCTTGGCGCCGGTCCTTGGCGTAGAGGGCGGCGTTCTGATAGGCGACCTCGCCCTGGGCGAGGCCCTGCAGGCCGACTCCGAGGCGCGCGGCGTTCATCATGATGAACATCGCCGCCAGGCCCTTTTCGGGCTCGCCGACCAGCCAGCCCTTGGCGCCGTCGTAATTCATCACGCAGGTGGCGTTGCCGTTGATGCCCATCTTGTGCTCGATCGAGCCGCAGGAGACGCCGTTGCGCTCGCCGAGGCTGCCGTCCTCGTTGACGAGGAACTTGGGCACCAGGAACAGCGAGATGCCCTTCACATTGTCGGGCGCGCCGGCGATCTTGGCGAGGACGAGGTGGATGATATTCTCGGCGAGGTCATGCTCTCCGCTCGAGATGAAGATCTTGGTCCCGGTGATGGAATAAGTCCCGTCGGGATTGGGATCGGCGCGGGTCTTGAGCAGGCCGAGGTCGGTGCCGCAGTGCGGCTCGGTCAGGTTCATCGTGCCGGTCCATTTGCCGGTCACCATGTTGGGCACGTACTTCTGCTTGAGCTCATCCGAGCCCTTGACCAGCAGCGAGGCGATCGCGCCGTTGGTAAGGCCGTTGTACATTTCGAACGCGTGGTTGGCGGAGAGCACATATTCGTCGACCGCGGTGCCGACGACGTGGGGCAGCCCCTGCCCGCCATATTCCTCGGGCGCGGTCAGCGTCGGCCAGCCCGCGGCGCAGAATTGGTCGTAAGCCGCCTTGAAACCCGGGGGCGCGGTGACCGAGCCGTCGTCGGCGCGCTTGCAGCCATGTTCGTCGCCGACCTTGTTCAAGGGTTGCAGTACCTCGGCCGCGAACTTGCCCATCTCCTGGCAGATTGCCTCGACCAGGTCCGGGGTCGCGTTGGCGAAGCCCGGGAGGTTCGAATATTTGCCGAGGTCGAGGACGTCGTTGAGGACGAACAACGTGTCCTTCACCGGGGCTTGGTAGGTCGGCATCGGTCAGGCTCCTTGATGGCTCAAATGCTTGCGCGTTTGCGAGCGGGTTGGTCGTCCGCGTCGATCAGGCGGGTGACCATGGCGATGAAGGTTTCGAGCTCGGCGATGGTGGCGTCGATGTCCACCCGCTGCTGCTTCAACTTGCCGAGCTGCTGCGAGCAGCGCTCGATGGTCTTGAGACGCTGCGTGCGGCGGTTGTCGCCGAGGTCGTAGAGGTCGAGCAGTTCCTTGATGTCGGCGAGGCTCATACCGACGCGCCGGCCGCGCAGGATCCAGGCGAGCCGGGCGCGGTCGCGGGCGCTGTAAAGGCGCTGGGTGCCGCGGCGCTCCGGTGCGAGCAACGCCTCGTCCTCGTAGAATCGCAGCGCGCGCGCGGTGACCCCGAAGTCGGCGCACATCTGGCCGATGGTGGTGAGCTCGTCCGAGTCGCGCATCGCGGCGGAGTGCCGGACCTTTACGTAAACGTCAAGTAATTGCGCCAACGGAAACGACGGAAACGCCGTGGCCGTGCGGCCACTGATAGCGTAGCTTCAGCGTTCAGGCATCGGAATGAGGTCGATCAATGACCCTCGAACAATGGTCCTACGGAGCGCAAATCATCGGCACGATCGCCATTGTCCTCTCGCTCATCTTTGTGGGTTTCCAGATCCGGCAGAATACAGCGACGCTGCAGCGGAACGAGCACAATGCAACGATGGCGCAATGGACGGTGATCCGCATGGCTATTGCCGAAAATCGCGAGATTGGCGAATTGATGACTTCGGGGTTGAACGGGAAGAAGTCGCTTGACGCGGCCGACCAGCTTCGCCTCGACCAGCTGCTCGCGGAGTATAGCTGGGCCGCCTTTCATATCTGGGACCGAACCCGGCGCGGCGTCTTTCCCAAGGGGACGTTTGAGCTGACCGGCGGTGCGCTCCTTTACGAGGTCCTCAAGAATCCCCGCGGTCGCGACTGGTGGGGCAGAGCCAAAACCGTCGGCTTTCTTCCAGAATATGTCGCGGCCGTCGACGCGCTGCTCGAAGCCGACAGCTGACAGTCGGGCTCCGGCTAGACCGGCTCCGCAGCGACGACATAGGAAAATCCGTGGCGGAGGGGCCCGTGGGTTGCGATGTGCGCAAGGGCGCTGGCGCGGAGCGATTCGCCCTGGGCGGTCAGTGCCGCGCCGAGCGCCCGGTCGGGCATGCGTTCGAGGCCGGCGCGGCAGGTGTCGATCTGGCGGTTGACGAAATTCGCGCCGTGGCTCGCCGGGAACTTGCGCTCGGCGACGAGCTCGAACCCTGAACGCCGCAACTGCGCGAGGACCCAGTCGAGCGGATATTCGCGATAGGGCCGCTTGCCGAGCAGGAGCAGGCACGCATCGCGGAAGCGGCCAATGCCCCACACCAGAGACCCGGCCGCGTCCGCGGGCCGATCGACCACATAAGGCTCGACCCCGGTGAGGTAGAGCCGCTTGTCCGTCAGAGGGCGAAGCCGGTCGAACAGCTGATCCTGGAAAAACGGCGCAAAGCCCTCGATCGACCCGAGCAGATAGTCGGCGAGGACGGTATCGAAGCGCTCATCCGCGAGCAGGTCCGGATCGGCCCAGTTTCCGACGACCAGTCCGTCCTGCGGCCGCTGCCATTCGCCGGCGAGCTTTTCGACCTGGCGTTGCATCTGCCGATCCCCGGCGACCGCCGTGATGCTGTCCGTGTCGAGGCTGCTCAGCCAGCGGATTGAGCGCGGGCCGGTGCCCGCATCGAGGACCCGGCCGTAAGGCGCATCCCCCTGCAGTTCCTCGATGTACGAGAACAGTGCCCATTTCTTCATGCGTGGGTGCATAGCAATCTGGCCGCTGCAGTAAATCGAACAGTGTTGCGCGGTACCCGCTTTGAGCGCATGCCAGTGCTGGGCGCGGGGGCGTGATGGCGAACAGCTGCGTTTGCGCAGTGCATCCCAAGGCCGCGCAATCGCGTATATGGTCTTGAAAGGACCATTTCATGCGCCGAACCATTCTCATTCTAGCCGCCACGACTGCCGCCCTCCCCGCCCCCGCCCTCGCCAGGACCGAGACCGCGGTGCTCGCCGGAGGCTGCTTCTGGGGCGTCGAGGCGGTGTTCGAGCATGTGAAGGGGGTCGTCGACGCGACTTCGGGCTATGCCGGCGGAAGCAAGGCCGACGCCAGCTACGACCAGGTGTCGACGGACCGCACCGGCCATGCCGAGGCGGTTCGGATCACCTACGACCCCAACAAGATCAGCTATGCCCGCCTGCTCCACATCTTCTTCACCGTCGCCCACGATCCGACCCAGCTCAACCGCCAGGGGCCCGATGTTGGAAAGAGCTACCGCAGCGCGGTGTTCCCGCAGTCCAAGGCGCAGGAGGCGGCGGCGCGGGCGTTCATCGCGCGGCTCAAGAAATCGCGACCGGTGGTGACGCGGATCGAGAGCGGGCCCTTCTACGCGGCCGAAGCCTATCACCAGGATTTCGCGCGCAAGAACCCGTTTCACCCGTACATCCTGATTCATGACAAGCCCAAGGTGGCGGCGTTGAAACGGGAGTTCCCGGCCCTCTACAAGGGCTAAAGCGTTAGATTCTCACGGCCCGAAAAGGGCGACAAACCGGCATAGCCGCACTATATGGGCCTCGATCCTTCCGGCCGAGGACCTTTGCGACATGCTGACCACCGATCCGTTCGACCCGGACCTGTCCGGCGACAAGCTGCGCGAGGAGTGCGGCGTGTTCGGAATCTGGGGCGCCGACAATGCGGCGAGCTTCGTCGCACTGGGGCTCCACGCGCTCCAGCACCGCGGACAGGAAGCGGCCGGGATTACCAGCTTCGACGGCAAGCATTTTCATACCCACCGGGCCTTGGGACATGTCGCCGGCAATTTCGACCGCGACGACATCATCCGCAAGCTGTCCGGCCGGACGGCGATCGGCCATGTGCGCTATTCGACCACCGGCGAGACCGCGCTGCGCAACGTCCAGCCGCTGTTCGCCGAGCTCGCCGAGGACGGCCTGGCGATCGCCCACAACGGCAATATCAGCAACGCGATGAAGCTTCGCCGGACGCTCCAGCGACGCGGCTCGATCTTCCAGTCGACCAGCGACACCGAGGTCGTCATCCACCTGGTCGCGACCAGCGGCTATCCAACCATGTTCGAGCGGCTGACCGACGCCTTGAAGCAGGTCGAGGGCGCTTATTCGCTGCTCGTCCTCACCGCGCACGGGCTGATCGCCTGCCGCGACCCGCTCGGCATTCGGCCGCTGGTCATGGGCAAATTGGGCGAGGCGACGATCTTCGCCTCCGAGACGGTGGCGCTGGACGTCATCGGCGCAACCTATTTGCGCGACGTCGAGCCGGGCGAGCTGATCCTCGTCAATGATGCCGGCCTGCGCTCGTTCCGGCCGTTCGAGAAGGTCGATCCGCGGCCGTGCATCTTCGAACATGTCTATTTCTCGCGCCCCGACAGCATCGCCGAAGGCAAGTCGGTCTATGAGGTGAGGAAGCACATCGGCGCGGAGCTGGCGCGCGAAGCCCCGGTCGAGGCCGATTATGTCGTTCCGGTTCCCGACAGCGGAGTGCCCGCGGCGATCGGCTTCAGCCAGGAAAGCGGGATCCCGTTCGAGCTCGGGATCATCCGAAGCCACTATGTCGGCCGCACCTTCATTCAGCCGAGCCAGGAGGTCCGCCACCTCGGCGTGAAGCTCAAGCATAACGCCAACAGCGCGCTCGTCGCGGGCAAGAAGATCGTGCTGATCGACGATTCGATCGTCCGCGGCACGACCAGCGTCAAGATCGTCCAGATGATGCGCGACGCCGGCGCCCGCGAGGTCCACATGCGGATCGCATCGCCGCCAACCACGCACAGCTGCTTCTATGGCGTCGACACGCCCGAGCGGGCGAAGCTCCTCGCCGCGCAGATGAGCGTCGCGGCGATGGCCGATTACATCAACGCCGACAGCCTCGCCTTCATCTCGATCGAGGGCCTTTACCGGGCGCTCGGCGAAACCCGCGACAATGCCGCGCCCCAGCGCTGCGACGCTTGCTTCACCGGCGAATATCCGACCTCGCTGACCGACGTCGCGGAGAAGGAGGCCGGGGCCTCGCTTTCCCTCGTCGCCAGTCGCTAAAGCACGCGCCATGACTAAAGATTCGAAGCCGCTCGACGGCCGCCTTGCGCTCGTCACGGGGGCTAGCCGCGGGATCGGCGCCGCAACCGCCGAGGCGCTGGGGAAGGCCGGAGCACACGTCGTCCTGACCGCGCGCAACACCAAAGGGCTGGAGGAAGTCGAAGAGGCGATCTACAAGGCCGGCGGGAGCGCGACGATCGCGCCGATGGACCTCACCGACGGCGAGAATATCGGCAAGCTCGCGGCGGCGCTCGCCGGGCGCTGGGGCAAGCTCGACATCCTGGTGCTCAACGCCGCGATGCTCGGCGCTCTGACCCCGGTGCAGGACATCGACGCCAAGGAATTTGCGCGGCTGATCAGCCTCAACCTGCTTGCGCCCCAGGCGCTGATCGCGGCCTTCGACCCGCTTCTGCGCAAGTCGGACAGGGCCGATGTCGTCGCCCTCACCTCATCGGTCGGGACCGAGCCGCGCGCCTTCTGGGGCGCTTATGGGTCGTCCAAGGCGGCGCTCGAGACACTCGTCACGGCCTATGCCGACGAGACCGCCTTCACCGGCAAGCTCAGGGTCCACATCGTCGATCCGGGCGCGACCCGGACCCGGATGCGCCAGCTGGCCTTCCCCGGCGAGGAGCCGGAGAGCCTGAAGGGGCCGGAAGTCGTCGCCGAGGCAATCCTCGAGCGGCTGTTGTCCGAGGCGCCGAGCGGCGAAAAGCTTCGGGTCGACGTCTAAAGCGAAAGGTCGTCCTAGAACAGGATGACCAGGATGATGATCAGCAGGATCAGTCCGCCAAGTCCGATATACATGTGTTCCTCCTCGTTCCGTTACGGGGATTGAACCAATTTGGCGGCCTCGAGGTTCCGAATTGGGGGATCAGACTGCCGCAATCGCGAAGCGCGCGAGTTGGCGGGCGGGATCGACCTCGGCCAGATCGAGCATCACCCGCTGCCCGAGTTCGAGTCCGTCGACCGGAAGCCGCGTGACCACCGCCTCGCTGCACAGCTGCGCCTTGGCGCCGCGGTAATCGATATCGATCACCCGCGCCTCGAAGCGGTCCCCAAGGCGGCATTCGAGCGTCACCGCTTCGGCCAGCTCGACCACGGCGCTCTCGACCTGCGCGGCGCGGGTCTCGGCGCGGTTCATCACTTGCGGCAAAAGCGCGAAGGATTCGGCTACCCAGCCGGGCACCTCGCGTTCCGAAGCGAGGGCGAGCGCCGCCTCGTTCACGTAGCGGTCGGCGAGGCGACGGAGCGGGGCGGTGCCGTGCGCGTAGGTCGCCGCCATGGCGTCGTGCCAGGGCCGCTCACCGGGGACGAAGGGCGCATAGCCCGCCCCCGCGCCGGCGCGCCGCACCGCCAGCATGAAGGCGGCATCGGCGCGAACGTTGGGGTCGAGGGTCCGCTCGCGCTCGTCGAGCGACATGTTCGACGGCCACTCGACCCCGAGCGCTTTGGCGGTGTGGCGCAGGCGCGAGACCGCGCGCTTGCCGGGGCCGGCCATCACCCGGAACAGGCCGGTGCCCGCCGCATATAGCGCGTCGGCAATGGCGAGGTTGGCGGCGAGCGAGAGGGCGGCATTGGCCCGCTCGATCGCGCTCATCGGCCGGAACTCGAGCGCATAGCCGCCTTCGGGAAGGGCGATGACCTCCTGCTGCGGCGGCTCGACGCGGGCGGCCCCGCGCCGCGTCTCGGCCGCCGCGATCCGCTCCGTCAGGTCGAAGAAGGCGGGCGGAAGGTCATTGTCGCGGACCGTCGCATAAGCGAGCTTCGAGCGGCTGTGGATCATCGCCCGCTCGGCCGACTCGAGCACCGCCTGCCCGTCCGGGTTGACCCGCACGGTGAACAGGATCGACGGGCGCGGGCCGTCGGGAAGGAGGCTCGCTGCGCCTTCGCTCAGGACCTTGGGATAGAGGCTGACCTTGCCGTCGGGCAGATAGATGGTGACGCCGCGCGCCCATGCTTCCTGGTCGATCGCGCCGCCCGGAGCGACGAAAGCGCCGATGTCGGCGATCGCATAATGTAAGAGGGAGTCGGCGCCGCTCGCTTGAATCGCGAACGCCTGGTCAAGATCGGTCGCGCTCGCAGGGTCGAGGGTCATGAAGGGCAATGCGGTTCGGTCGGAGTAACCGGTGAGCGAGCGCGAGGCTGCCGACGCTGCCTCCGCCTCGACCGCGGCCGGGAAACCATCCGGCAGCCGATATTGCTTGCGGATCTCCGCGAGCCCGCCCGACAGCGCGCCGAACCGGTCGCGAATATGCTTCAAGCGCTCAAGCCTTGACCAAGGTCACTTGGGCGACGTCGATCACGCGTCCACGGAAGCCGCCCTCGCAATACATGAGGTAATAGCGCCACAGCTTGTGGAACGCCTCGTCGAAGCCGGGGAGCGTGCCGCGCTCGACCGCCGCATCATAGCGCTCGCGCCACAGCCTGAGCGTCCGCGCATAATCCTCGCCAAAGTTGTCGCGGTCCTGCCACGACAGGCCCCGCTCGACCGCCAGAGCGGCGAACCGCGGCTCGTCGAGCAGCATCCCGCCGGGGAAGATGTAGGTCTGGATGAAATCGGCGTTGCGGCGGTAGTCGTCGAACAAGGCGTGGTCGATGGCGATGAACTGGATCGCGGCGCGCCCGCCGGCCCTGAGGTTGCGCGCGATCGACTCGAGATAGGCGCCCCACCAGCGCTCGCCGACCGCCTCGACCATCTCGACCGATGCGACGGCGTCGAACGGCTCGTCGGTGTCGCGATAATCCTGGAGGCGGATTTCGATCGATTCCTCGAAGTCCCGCGGCGGCGGCGGCGCGCTCGGCCCAGGCCTTCTGCTCCTTTGACAGGGTCAGGCCGACGACCTTCGCACCGCGCCTGGCCGCCGCGATGGCGAGGCTGCCCCAGCCGCAACCGATTTCGAGCAGGCGGTCGCCGGGCTTGAGGTCGAGGCGGTCGAGGAGGCGCTCGACCTTGTAGCGCTGAGCCGATTCGAGGGTGTCGCCGCCCCGCTGGAAACGGGCCGAGCTGTAGGTCATCGTCGGGTCGAGCCACGCCGAGTAGAAGTCGTTGCCGAGGTCGTAATGGGCGGCGATGTTGGCGCGGGCCTTGCTCGGACGGTTGTCGCGGAGGCGGTGGGCGAGCGCATTGACCAGCCGGAACGGGCCCTTGGCGCGGCCGATGTCGCCCAGCGAGCGGGCGTTCAGGGAGAATAATTCGAACAAGGGCACCGGGTCGGGCGAGGCCCACAGCCCGTCGGCCCAGGCGCGGTACCAGCCGACCGAGCCCGAGGTTGCAAGCCGCACCAGCGCGAGCCAGCTCTTTAGGTGAACCGTCGCTTCGGGGCCGGGCGAGCGGAAGCCCAGGCGGCGCACCTCGCCTCCGGGCAAGGTGAGGACGATCCCGCCCTCGTCGAGCCGGCGGTCGATCTCGGCCAGAATCCGGGTCCGCGCCGGAGCGGCGAGCCACGCGAGGAAGCCGCCGCCGGTCGCGAAACGGCGGTCGGCGCGAACGAGATGTCGACCGCGGCTGGCCATCGCGCGTCCTATCCCCCCGCCCCGGCCGCTTGGCAAGGCGCTGGATGCGCGCTGCGGTTCGTGGAATATTGCCGGGAAAGGGCGAAGGGGGACGCGCGATGGACAATCCGCTGATGAGGTCGATCCTGGCGGTCGTTGCCGGCGTAGTGGTTGGCGGGGCGATCGTGTTCGTGACCGAGGCGGTCGGGCACAGCCTGTTCCCGCCGCCCGCGGACATCAACCTCGCCGATCCCGAGGACGTGACACGGTTGATGGCGAGCCTGCCTGCGGGTGCCTTCGCGATGGTCCTCCTCGGCTGGTTCCTCGGCAGCCTGGCGGGCGCGCTGGTCGCGCTGCGCATTGCTCGGCGGCCGGCCGCGGCGTGGGCGGTGGCGCTGGTCTTCATTCTCCTGACCACGGTGAATTTCTACATGATCCCGCACCCGGCGTGGATGATCGCGGCGGGCCTGCTGATCCCGCTGGCAAGCGCCTGGCTCGCCCTGCGGCTCGGGGGAGCGGCGAAGCGCGCCTGAAACGGCGCTCCTTAGGGGCAGAGGTCGACTAAAGTGTCGGCGGCGCTCGGCCCGCGGCGTTCTTCACCGGGAAGGCTGTAGCGGCCATCGCTCACCGCCACCCGCGCTTCGCAGCCGCGGCGCGTGACCTGAGCGACCGGGAGGATCGACCAGCGCAGGAACTGGCGAAGGCCGCGGTCCTGGCGGATCGCCAAGCGCACGACTGGATCGTCCATATTGGTCGGGGCCGGCGGGCGCGAGGGCCCGAGCCCGCTGAAAACGCGCCACGGCGCGCGATGGAGCACCCCATCGCGCCGCCAGCTCATGTCCCGCCGCCACGAGAAAAAGGGTTCGGGGGACGCGAAGATCGCCTGGGCCTGAGAATCGCGCTGGCGGACATCGGCGATTGCCCGCTCGCTGAGCCCGATGTTGAGGCAGATATAGACAAAGCCGGCGGCGAGCGCAGCCTGAACCGGACGGCCCCAATTGGGGCGCTTCGCCGCCTCCAGCGCCTGCGAGCTGGCGATCGACAGCACCAGGATCAGCCACAGCCACGCATCGATGATGAACAGGCTGTCGCTATGGTACCAGCGGCCCGAGATGGGCGAGAACAACTGGACCGCATAGGTCGTCTGCAGGTCGAGCAACGGGTGGGTGATTGCGCCGATGTAGCAAAGCGCGAGCAGCCAGCCGGGACGCATCGGAAGGCCCGACTTGAAGCTTTTCCCGCGCGAGACCTGCCAGCGGTCGAGCAGCATCAGCAGACCCCACAGGACCAGCGGCAGGACTATAATCCCTCCGATCAGGCTGTGGGTGACTCCGCGGTGCATCGCCAGTGGCTCCCACGGCACCCAGCCGAAGAAGACGTCGATGTCGGGCGCGTTGGCGCCGAGGATTAGCGCCGCGAGGCCCTTGCGGCTCTTGGTCTTGAGCCCGGTTTGGCCAAGCGCCCAGCCGGTCAGGCTGTGGGTGAGATTGTCCATCAGTGGGGCGCGGAACTGGCGCTAGATATCGCGCGGCTCTTTTTCGACCTGCCAGGTCTGGCCCTGGCCGACGAGCTTCTGGAGGTCGGGAGTCTTGCCCTCGGCGGCGGCGCGGTTCTGCTCGACGACGGCGGATTCGAAGGTCGGGGCGGGGTCCTCGTAAATCACCCCCAGGGCGACCGGGAAACCCTGCGGCAATTCGATCAGCATTCCGGCGATGCCGCGGTTCTTCGGGTCGTGGACGATGACCGCGGGATCGTCAGCCGCGACGACCTTCAGCTTCAAAGTCTCGACGTCGAGCGCGAGGCCCTTCTCCCCATTGGCGAACAGCATCTTCTCGCCGGCCTTGAGCCACAATTGGTGGTCGGGCGCGACGTCGCGGGCGGTGAAGCTGGCGAAGACATCGTCATTGTAGACGACGCAATTCTGGAAAATCTCGACGAAGCTCGCGCCCCTGTGCGCGTGCGCGGCCTTCAAGACTTCGGGCAGGTTCTTGTGGACGTCGATCCCGCGGGCGATGAAGCGCGCCCCGCTGCCCAATGCGAACATGCACGGCGTCACCGGCCGGTCGACCGAGCCGAACGGGGTCGAGGGGCTGCGCGTGCCGACCCGGCTGGTCGGCGAATATTGGCCCTTGGTCAGACCGTAAATCTCATTGTTGAACAACAGGATCTGGCAATCGAGGTTGCGGCGCAGCACGTGCATCGTGTGGTTGCCGCCGATGCTCAGTGCATCGCCGTCGCCGGTGATGATCCACACATCGAGCTCCGGGTTGGCGAGCTTGATCCCAGTCGCGACCGCCGGAGCGCGGCCGTGGATGGTGTGGAAGCCGTAGGTCGCCATATAATAAGGAAAGCGGCTCGAGCAGCCGATGCCGCTGACGAACACGGTCTTCTCGCGCGCGACATTGAGGTCGGGCATGGTCCGCTGCACCGCCTTCAACACCGCATAATCGCCGCAGCCGGGGCACCAGCGCACTTCCTGGTCGCTCGCCCAGTCCTTGGCGGTGGTCACGGGAGTCATGTCATTCATTTCAGCGCATCCAGACGATGATCACGATGACGACGATCAGCATTGCGAGCAGCGGGAAGACGTTCTGCTGTTTCATGCCAGCGCTCCCTCTATGGCGGCCTCGATCTCCGCGATCCGGAACGGATGGCCGCTGACCTTGGTCAGGCTCTTGGCGTCGACCAGATATTGGTCGCGGAGCAGCGTCTTCAACTGGCCAGTGTTCATCTCCGGCACCAGCACCTTGCCGAAGCCCTTGAGCAACGGCCCGAGATTGTCGGGCATCGGCCAGATGTGGCGGATGTGGACGTGGGCGACGTCGAGGCCGTCGGCGAGGGCGCGGCGGACGGCCTGGTGGATCGGGCCAAAGGTCGAGCCCCAGCCGACCACCGCGAGTGCGGCGCCTTCGCGGCCAAGCGCGATGTCCTGATCGGGGATGGTCTTGGCGACGTTGAGCACCTTGGCGACGCGAGTATCGGTCATCTCCTGGTGCGCGGCGGGGCTGTAATCGATGTTGCCGGTCCCGGGCTGCTTCTCGATCCCGCCGATGCGATGCTCGAGGCCGGGCGTGCCCGGCTTGATCCACGGCCGGGCGAGGTCGGCGTTGCGGGCGTAGGGCATGACCCCTTCGCCTTCCGCCGGCACCGTGTCGTGGAAGGCCACCGGGAAGGGCTTGTAGCCGCTCATGTCGGGCACTTTCCACGGCTCGGCGGCATTGGCGATATAGCCGTCGGTCAAGAGGATCACCGGGGTCATGAAGCGTGTCGCGATCCGGCACGCCTCGATCGCGCAATCGAAGGCGTCGGCGGGCGAGCGCGCGGCAATGACCGGGATCGGCGTGTCGCCGTTGCGGCCGTAGACCGCCTGGTAGAGGTCCGACTGCTCGGTCTTGGTCGGAAGGCCGGTCGAGGGCCCGCCGCGCTGCGAATTGATGATCACCAGCGGCAATTCGGTCATCACCGCGAGGCCCATCGCCTCGGTCTTAAGCGCGATTCCGGGTCCCGAGGACGAGGTGATTCCGAGCTGGCCGGCATAGCTGGCGCCGATCGCCGAGCAGATCGCGGCAATCTCGTCCTCGGCCTGGAAGGTAGTGATTCCATATTCCTTGAGGCGCGAGAGATGGTGGAGCAGCGCGGAAGCGGGCGTGATCGGATAGCCGCCGAAGAACATCCTGAGGCCCGCGAGCTGGCAGCCGGCGACGAGGCCGAGCGCCAGCGCTTCGGCGCCGGTGACGGTGCGGTAGAGGCCCGGCTCGGCGGGCGCGGCGTCGATGTGGGTGCGGTGGATCTGGCCGCCGATCTCCACGGTCTCGCCATAGGCATGGCCGGCGTTCAAAGCCGCGATATTGGCCTCGGCCAGCTCGGGCGCCTTGGCGAACTTGGCCTTGAGCCAGTCGACGATCGGCTGGCGGTCGCGGTCGAACATCCACAGCGCCAGGCCCAGCGTCCACATGTTCTTGCAGCGAAGGGCCTCCTTGTTGCCAAGGCCGAAGGGCTTCACCGCGTCGAGGGTCAGCTGCGAAATGTTGAAATTGACCAGCTGCCACTTGGCGAGACTTCCGTCCTCGAGCGGGTTGCTGTCGTAGCCCGCCTTAGCGAGGTTGCGGGCGGTGAATTCGCCCTCGTCGGCGATGATCAGCCCGCCCTCGCGCAGCGCTTCGACGTTGGTCTTGAGCGCCGCGGGGTTCATGGCGACCAACACGTCGGGCTGGTCACCGGCGGTGTCGATCGCGGTCGAGCCGAAGTTAATCTGAAAGGCGCTGACACCGAAGGTGGTGCCCTGCGGAGCACGGATTTCGGCGGGAAAGTCGGGAAAGGTCGCGAGGTCGTTGCCGGCGAGCGCGGTCGACAAAGTGAACTGGCCGCCGGTCAGCTGCATGCCGTCGCCGCTGTCCCCGGCGAAGCGCACGACGACCGCCTCGCGCGGCGGATGGGCGCGGGCTTCGGCTTCAGTGACGCGATGCGTGGCAGTGGCCATGGGCGCTATCTAGGACGGTCGGTTTTGCTCCGCCACCCTTTTACTTGGGAACGACCCGCGCTCGATAATAGGGAATCCAGGCGATCGCGCCCTGGCACTCGCCCATCGCTTTCTGCAGGATCACCCGGAAACGCGTTCCGTCCCACACCCAGTCGTTGCCGCCGCCGCAATCGCCGATGCCGCGGCCCTTGAAGTAGGACGAGAGGACATGGTTTTTGTCGTCCCACGACAGGTTCATGGTGATGTCGCCCTCGTCCTTGTCGAGATCGGCGAGCACGCGGCTGCCATCGTCGCGGATGAGCATCGGGATTCCGTAATAATTATAGGCTCCGCTACCGCACACGGCGGTGACGATGGCGAGCGTTGTGCGCGAGTCGATCCGGGCATATTCGACCTTGTTGTCCAAGTCCTCGTCGGTACACTCGGCATATTCCTCCTGGATCGCGGCGATTTCCTCCTTGGTCAGCGCCTTGCCCGGCGCGCCGCTCGGGACCGCCTGGGCCACCACCGGAAGCGGCGGCGCAGGGGGAACGGTCGAGGCGGGCGCGGGACCGGTGGCGACCAAAGCGGTGACGGTCCCGACGCGCTTCTGCTGCTCGTCCATCCAGCGCATCGCCGCCGAGGCGCCCGAGATCGACAAAGGCCAGGAGGGCTTGCCGTCGCCCCGCACAGGGATCAGCGAGCCGGCGGATTTCATTGCTGCGACCACCAGCGGGACCGATGCCGGATCGACGGTGATCGCAAAATCGTCGGCATCGACGGTGAGTTTGACTCCGAGGCGCTTGCCGTCGGCCTGGAGATCGACGACCGGGCCGCCTTCGCTTCGGAACCAGATTTTCGGAACGTCGCCGGACAGCGGCCCCCGCTCGACCACGACCGAGGCGAGGTCGAAGTTAGACGGGTTGTATTGCCCCACCGCCATGCACGAGCGGCCGTTGTCGCATCCGGCGACCCAGTCCTTGAAGGTTGGAAATTCGTCGTCGGTGGCGGCCGCGAAGGCGGCGAACAGCAGAAGTCCCTCGAACATGTGGCAAGATTGTCATTCTCTCGTCACCGACGCAATGTGGACCGATGATCCTTCGCCGCATTACCCACCACATGAAAAGCGAGAGTTTGCTGTCGGTGGTGATCGAATTCGTGCTGGTCGTGCTCGGAGTGTTTCTCGGCATCGTCGCCGCCAACTGGAACGAGGAGCGACTGGAGAAACGCGAGACAGAGGAGCTGCTGAGGCAGCTCGACGCCGAGCTGACCACGTGGGTAGCCTACCAAGACGGGCTTGTCGGTTACTATGAAAGCGTCGACCAATATTCGGAGCGCGCAGAGCGAGGCTGGGCAGGAGACCCTATGGTATCCAACCGGGAATTCGTCATCGCCGCCTACCAGGCAAGCCAGATCAATGGGGTTGCTAACAATGGCGCGGTTTGGGGCGCGATTTTCGGCGCGGAGAATCTCCGGGACATCGAGGATCGAGTGGTCCGGGAAACCCTAGCCCGCCTAATGACGTACGATTTCGATCTCGTGTCCATTCCGATCGTCAGCACCCGCTATCGCGAAGAAGTTCGTAAGGTGATCCCGCAAGACATCCAAGCAGCTGTGCGCAAGCATTGCGGCGACCGGGTCCTTCCGGGCGGGATACCGGAGTTACCGCGGACATGTGATCTGCAGCTTGATTCCGATGAGGTTCGTCGAACGGCTGACGCCCTGCGCTCGCGACCCGATCTCGTAGCGGAACTCAACTGGCACCAGGCGGCAGTCGCCAACCAGCTCGCCAACATCGCCAACCTGCGCGGATTTGCGAGCACGCTCGCAAACCGGATTGGAATGCCGCTCGAGAGTGTTGCGAAAAAATGAAGCAGCCGGGACGCTACCGCCGCGGGGTCGGCGTGATGCTACTCAACGCCGACAACAAGGTGTGGGTCGGCGCTCGCATCGATAATACCGACGAGGCGTGGCAGATGCCGCAGGGCGGGATCGACGCGGGCGAGGAGCCGTGGGCGACCGCGCTCCGCGAGCTGGAGGAGGAAACCGGGATCGCACCGCATCTGGTCGAACGGCTGTGCGACTGCACCGAACGGCTGCGCTACGAACTTCCGACCGAATTGCGCGGAAAATTATGGGGCGGCAAATGGGTTGGGCAGGAACAGGACTGGTTCTTGGCGCGCTTTTTGGGGCGCGACGAGGAAATCGACATCGCCACTGAGGACCCCGAGTTCCGCGAATGGATGTGGATCGAGCCCGAGCAGCTGCCCGACCTTATCGTCCCGTTCAAGCGCGACCTTTACCGCCGGCTCATCGCCGAGTTCCGACCCTACTTCTGAGCTTTCGCCTTGCGGACTGGCTTCCGGGCCTTCACGGGCTTGGATGCCTTTGCCGACTTGGCGGGCTTGGTCGGCTTGTCCTGTATGATATCGCCGGCGCGCTTGGCGACCTCGAGGGCGAGCGCCCACAGCGCCTTGCCCTTCTGGGCGCCTTCGCCGGCCATCCTCTCGATTTGATCCCCGGCCTGCTCGGCCATCGCCCGCGCCTTTTTCGAATCCTTGAGCGCGGCGGCGGTCGCAACCAAAGCCGCGGCGACGACTTCCTGCACCATCGGGTTCATTGCCACCGACTTCAACGTCTTCGCGGCCTTGGCCGGCCCAGCCGATTTCGCGCCCTTCCCCGGTTTCGCCTTTTTCTTGTCGGCACTCTTCTTCGCTTTCGCCACGCCCCGTCTCCCTGTTTTTGCTGCGCCCAGGTGCACAACCTGTCACGCCATTGTAACATCGCCCTGTTTCAATTCCGCGTCATGCCGTGGCCAAGCCCAAAACAAAACCCAAACGGTTGAAGATCGTAGATCATGCTGGCCCGATAGCGCCCGAGCCGGCGCCGGTCGACTCGGCCGCCGCCAAGGCGCCGATCAAGCCGCGCTATTTCAACCGCGAGCTGAGCTGGCTGGCGTTCAACCGGCGTGTGCTCGATGAGGCCAGCAACAGCCGCTATCCGTTGCTCGAGCGGCTTCGATTCCTGTCGATCTCGGCCAGCAACCTCGACGAATTCTTCATGGTCCGAGTCGCGGGGTTGAAGGCCCACCAATTGCTCGGAGTCGAGGAACGCTCGATCGACGGGCTGACCCCCGGACAGCAGCTGGACGCGATCGGAGACGAAGTCGACCGGCTGGTCGCGATCCAATGCGAGACGTGGGTCCAGCTCAAGGCGGCAATCGCCAAGGCCGGGATCCAGGTCGTCGGCGACGAGCCGCTCGACCAGCGGGCCGAGGCCTGGGTCGACAGCTATTTCCGCGAGCAGATTTTCCCGGTGCTGACGCCCCAGGCAATCGACCCCGCCCACCCCTTTCCGTTCATCCACAACATGGGCCTCAGCCTGTTGTTCGAGGTGAAGAAGGGCAAGCGCGTCGTGCGCGAGCTGGTCATGGCCCCGCCGACCTTGAAGCGCTTCGTCAGGATTCCGGGGCGGACGGCGCGGTACATTTCGCTCGAGACCCTGATCCGGCGCAAGGTCGCTTATCTGTTCCCGCGCTACGACGTGTTGCGCGGCGGCGCCTTCCGCGTGCTTCGCGACAGCGACATCGAGATCGAGGAGGAAGCCGAGGATCTGGTCCGTTACTTCCGGAGCGCGATCAAGCGCCGCCGCCGGGGCCGCGTGGTCCGGCTCGAGATCGAGCCCGACATGCCGGACGCGCTGCTCAAGATCGTCCAGGAGGGGCTCGACGCGCCGCCCTCGATAACGTCGGAAAGCCGCGGGTTGCTCGGCATGAGCGACCTGTCGCTGCTGGTCGAGGACGACCGGCCCGACCTCAAGTTCGAACCGTTCAACCCGCGCTTTCCCGAGCGCATCCGCGACCATGGCGGGGACTGTTTTGCGGCGATCCGGAAGAAGGACATCCTCGTCCACCATCCGTACGAAAGCTTCGAGGTCGTGGTCGAGTTCATCGAGCAGGCGGCGGCCGACCCCGACGTCGTCGCGATCAAACAGACCCTCTATCGCGCGGGCAACCGATCGGCGGTGGTGCGGGCGCTGATCGACGCCGCCGAGGCCGGCAAGGCCGTGACCGCGGTGGTCGAGTTGAAGGCGCGGTTCGACGAGGAGCAGAACCTGTTGTGGGCCAATGCGCTCGAGCGCGCCGGGGTCCAGGTCATCTATGGCTTCATCGACTGGAAGACGCACGCGAAAGTGTCGATGGTCGTGCGCCGCGAGGAAAAGGGCTTCCGCACTTATTGCCACTTCGGGACCGGCAATTACCACCCGGTCACCGCGCGCCTCTATACCGACGTCAGCTATTTCACCGCCGACGCGCGGATCGGGCGCGAGGCGGCCAAGCTGTTCAACTACATCACGGGCTATCTCGAGCCGAGAAACCTCAAGCAGCTGGTGATTTCGCCGCAGTCGATGCGCAAGGAGCTGGTTCGACTGATCGACGTCGAGATCGCCGCCGCCCAAGCCGGCAACGCGTCGGGCGTATGGGCCAAGATGAACTCGCTGGTCGACCCGGTGATCATCGACAAATTGTACGAGGCAAGCGCGGCCGGTGTCCCGATCGACCTGGTGATCCGGGGAATCTGCTGCCTGCGGCCCGGAGTCAGCGGGTTGAGTTCGAACATCCGGGTCAAGTCGATCATCGGCCGCTTCCTCGAGCATGCGCGATTGTGGTGCTTCGCCAACGGCACCCAGCTCCCGCATCCCCAGGCGCGGGTCTACATCAGCTCGGCCGACTGGATGCCGCGCAATTTCGACCGGCGGATCGAATATATGCTGCCGATCGAGAACCCGACCGTCCACGCCCAGATCATCGACCAGGTGATGGTCGCGAACCTGATCGACAATGAGCAGAGCTGGTGGCTGAAAAGCGATGGGAGCTATGAGCGGCTGGTCGCCAAGCCGGGCCAGGAGTTCAACCTTCACGCTTATTTCATGGCCAACCCCAGCTTGTCGGGCCGCGGCCAGGCTCTAAAGAGAGGGCGAAAGGTGCCCAAGCTGCGCTTCGAACGTGGCCGCTAGGGCAAGGGGTGCGGCCACGCGCAACGGCGTTGCGATCATCGACATCGGATCGAACTCGGTGCGCCTGGTGGTCTATGCCGGAGCGCCGCGGGCGCGCGACCGACTCTACAACGAAAAGGTGCTCGCCGGCCTGGGCAAGGGGATCGGCGAGGGACAGCCGCTGCCGGCCAAGGGCCGGGCGCGGGCCATAAGGGCGCTCCGCCGTTTCCGCCGTTTGCTCGACGACATGCACGTCCGGACCATCCGAGTCGTCGCAACCGCCGCTGTTCGCGAGGCTGCCGACGGCGCCGACTTCGTCCGCGAGGTCCGCGCCATCGGACTGCCCTGCCGGCTGATCAGTGAAACGGACGAGGCGCGCTACGCCGGCCAAGGCGTGCTTTATGGAATTCCCGGCGCGTCGGGACTGGTCGGCGATCTCGGCGGGGGTAGCCTCGAGCTGGTCGAAGTGGACGGCGGCGAGACCCGCCACGGCCTGTCGCTGCCGCTGGGGGTGCTGAGGGTCGAGCCAAATGCCGACGGCCGCAAGCACGCCCAGAAAATGATCCGCAAGGCGCTTCGGGAAAGCCAGCTCGATGGCCGCGGCCGGCCGTTCTACATGGTCGGCGGGTCGTGGCGCGCGCTCGCGCGGATCGACATGGCCCTGACCGATTTTCCGCTTCCAATCACGCACCTCTATCGGATGAGGCCGGGTCGAGCGCACGAGCTGGCGCGCGAGATCGCAGCGAAGGACGGCGCGTGGATGAGTGCGGCCCCGGCGGCGCGGCACGCGACCACGCCGATTGCGGCGATGCTGCTTGATGTACTGGCCGAGGAAATCGAGCCGTCGCGGATTATCGTCTCCGCGGCCGGGATTCGCGAAGGCCTGTTATATTCGAGCCTGCGGCCGGCAACCCGCCGGTTAAATCCGCTGATCGAGGCGGCGCGCGACCGCGGAAAGGGCAATCGCTTCGGCCAACATGGCGACACGCTCGATCGCTGGATGGCGACCTTGTTCGAGGACGACCGGCCAATGATGCGGCGGCTTCGGCTGACGTCGTGCCTACTCGCCGATGTTGCCTGGCAGGCCGATCCCGAGTTCCGCGCCGAGCGCGCGATCGAGGCCGCGCTCCACGGCAACTGGTTCGGGGTCGATGCGGCTGGGCGGGTGCTGATCGCCCAGGCCTTGTCCTCGACCTTTGGGACATCCGATTTGCCCGACCCGCGGCTCGACTTGCTGTGCAAGCAGACCGATCTCACTCGGGCGCATTTGTGGGGGCTGGCGATCCGGCTCGGTCAGCGGCTGTCGGCGGGAGTCGACACGATCCTCGACCGGGTCCCGTTAGTGGTCGAAAGTGACGGCCTAGCGCTCGACCTTAGCCGTCAAGACGAGGCGCTGGCGAGCGAGGCGGTGGCGAGTCGGCTCGAGCGGCTCGCCGAAGCTATCGGGATCACCGCAGCGCAACGCTGAACGCGAGCGGGCGGGTGTGGCGTTCCCCGGGCGGCTTGGCTAGGGAACCGCCATGCCGGGGCTGAGCACTATCGAGGAAGACGCGGTCGGGCGCTCGAGCGCTGAGCCGATGCTCGACCAGGTGCTGGCCTGGGCGGGGATCAATTCCGGCTCACGCAACCTCGAGGGACTGGAGCGCATGGCGGCGGTTCTCGCCGATGAGTTCGCTGCGCTCCCGGGCGAGCTCGAGCTGGTCGATTCGGCGCCGGTCGAGGCGGTCGATTCGGCGGGCTCCCCGATCGCAATCGCGCACGGGCGGCACGTACATCTCAAGGTTCGCCCGGACGCGCCGGTCCAGCTGCTCCTCACCGGCCACATGGACACGGTGTTCGCCGCCGACCATCCGTTCCAGGACACGCGCTGGCTCGACGAGGCCTCGATCAACGGTCCCGGAACCGCCGACATGAAGGGCGGGATCGCGGTGATGCTGGCGGCGCTGAAGGCGATCGAAGCGAGCGAGGCCGCGAACCGCGTGGGCTATGAAGTCGTGCTCAACAGCGACGAGGAAGTCGGAAGCCTCGCCTCGGCGCCGCTTCTGGCTCAGGCGGCACGGGGAAAGCGCGCGGCGCTGACTTATGAGCCCTCGGCGCTTCCCGACGGGACGCTTGCCGGGGCGCGGCCGGGGAGCGGCAATTTCGCGCTGATCGTGCGCGGCCGCTCGGCCCACGCCGGGCGCAACCCCGAGGACGGGCGCAACGCCTTGCTCGCTGCCGCCGACCTCGCGCTCCGACTCGCCGAGGCCAAGGGGCCGGGGCTGAGCATCAACCCGTCGCGGATCGAGGGCGGGAGCCCGACCAACGTCGTCCCCGACCTCGCCGTACTTCGACTCAACATGCGCCCCGCCTCGCCCGCCGACCAGCAGCGCGGGCAGGAGCTGATTGATTCGCTGATCGCCCGGGTGGCAGCCGAGCACGCGGTCGAGATCCACTGCCACGGCGGCTTTTCGCGACCGCCCAAGCCGATGAGTGCCGGAGGCCGAGGCGCTGTTCGAAGTGGTTCGGAAAGCCGGCGCTGACCTTGGCCAGGAGATCGGCTGGAAGCCGACCGGCGGCGTGTGCGACGGCAACAATATCGCCGCCTGCGGCGTGCCGGTGGTCGACACCATGGGGGTGCGCGGCGGCAAGATCCACAGCGGGGAAGAATATCTGATCGTCGACAGCCTGAAAGAACGCGCGGCGCTGTCCGCGCTCACCATATTGAGACTTGCGGGAGCCGGCCAATGAGCTTCCGGGTGCGCCCGGCGCGGGGCGACGACTTCGAGGCCATCTACGAGATGTCCAAGCTGACCGGCGGCGGCTTCACCAACCTGCCGCCCGACAAAGGGACTTTGGTCGCCAAGCTCGCTCGGTCCGACGACAGCTTCGCGAGGGCGGAGGACAGCCAGCAGGGCGACATGTACATGTTCGTCCTCGAGGATCCGAAGCAAGGGGTGGTTCGCGGGACCTGCCAGATCTTCGGGAAGGTCGGGGTCGTCCAGCCCTTCTATTCCTACCATCTCAGCACGCTCACCCAGTCGAGCCCCGAGCTCGGCAAGACCTTCCGCAACCAGCTCCTGACTCTCACCACCGACCTCGAGGGTTGCTCGGAGGTCGGCGGGCTGTTCCTGCATCCCGATCAGCGCTCGGGCGGCTGGGGCGGGCTCCTCGCCCGAAGCCGCTACCTGTTCATGCGCGAGCATCGCGCGCGCTTCGGCGAACGGACCCTGGCCGAGCTTCGCGGCGTGATGGACGAGGCCGCCAATTGCCCGTTCTGGGACGGGCTCGCCGGCCGTTTCTTCGGCATGAGCTTCGCCGAGGCCGACGAGTTCAACGCGGTCCACGGGACGCGCTTCATCGCCGATCTGATGCCCCGGACCCCGATTTACGTCTCGCTGCTCGACGAGAGTGCCCAGACGGTGATTGGCCAGCCGCATACCAGCGGCCGTCCGGCGCTGCGGATGCTCGAGGAAGAAGGGTTCCACTACGATCGCTACATCGACATTTTCGACGGCGGCCCGACGGTGATCGCCCGGACCGACGCCATCCGCTCGGTTCGCGAAGCCGCCTATGAAACGGTCCAGGAGATCGGGGAGGACGGTCGGACCAAAGTGCTCGCGGCGACCGGCCGCCTGAAGGACTTCAAGGCGTGCATGGCGACGGTCAAGCAGCTTCCCGACAACGGCCTCTGCATTGACCGCGAGGCCGCCGAGCTGCTTGAGGTCGATGTCGGCGATTCAATTATGACCGTGGCCCGCTGATGGCCTTGGTCGAGATCAATTTCGACGGACTGGTCGGGCCGAGCCACAATTATTCCGGCCTCAGCCTCGGCAACCTCGCAAGCTCGCGCAATGCCGGCGAGGCGAGCTTCCCGCGCGACGCCGCGCTCCAGGGCCTGGCCAAGATGCGCGGCAACCTCGGCCTCGGGCTCGCCCAAGGGCTGTTCGTGCCGCCGCCGCGGCCGGCGACCCGCTGGCTGGCCGAGCTCGGCACCCGCATCGAGGAGGCCGAGCCGGTGATCGCCGCCAATGCGATAAGCGCGTCGGCGATGTGGGCGGCCAATGCCGCGACGGTTAGCCCCGCCCCCGATACCTCGGACGGCAAATGCCACCTCACCGTCGCAAACTTGAGGACCATGCCGCACCGGAGCCTCGAATGGCCCGACACGCTGGAGCAGCTGAAGCTGGCGTTCGCGGGCAGCGCGTTCGCAGTTCACTCCCCGGTGCCGCCGGCCTTCGGCGACGAGGGCGCGGCCAATCACATGCGGCTGGCCGCCGCGCATGGCGAGCCCGGCGTCGAGGTGTTCGTCTATGGTGTCTCGGGCGGGCCATTCCCGGCGCGCCAGCATATCGAGGCGTCGAAGGCGATCGCGCGGCTCCACCGCCTTGAGCCCGAGCGCACTTTCTTCGCCCAGCAGTCGGAAGACGCGATCGCCGCGGGCGCGTTCCATAACGACGTTGTTGCAGTCGCCAACGAACGCGTGCTGTTCGCGCACGAGCGCGCTTTCGCCGACAAGCAGCCACTGATCGACTGGTGCGCTGAGCGGGTGCCCGATTTCGATTTCGTCGAGGTCGCCGACAGCGACGTTCCGCTTGGCCGACGCGGTGCGCTCCTATCTGTTCAACGCGCAGCTGGTCTCCCCGCCCAACGGACCGATGACCCTGATCGCGCCGACCGAGGCCTATGAGACGCCGAGCGTCAAAACGTGGATCGACCGCCACCTCGCCGGGAACGGCGCGATCCGGCGAGTCGAATATGTCGACGTCCGCCAGTCGATGGCCAATGGCGGCGGGCCGGCCTGCCTGCGTCTCCGAGTTCCAGTGCGACCCGGCGGACGTCGACCCGCGCTTCCTGCTCGACGAGGCCAAGATCGGCCGGCTCGAAGAGGTGGTCGCTCGCCACTGGCCCGAGAAGATCGAGCCGGGGACGATCCAGGATCCGGGCGTGATCGCCGAAATCGAAGCGGCGCGGCAGGCGGCGTGCGCGGCGCTGGAGCTCAGCGAGCTGGCGTGACCACCGTCCGGCGAAACGCCGGATTGGGCTCCGCCAAGGCCTTGGGGACGATTCCCGCGACGAACGAATCCTCTTTCGACCCTGAAGCGTCGCGGTAGCCGGAGAGCGTCAGCGAGCCATCGGGCATCGGCAGCGCCGCGGTGCCGATGTCGTTTCCTGGGCCACCGACGAGGATCGCCCGATCGATGAAGGCTCCGTCGCGGTCGAGCGCGACGATCAGCGCATCGCTTCCGCCCGCCCCGGCGCTGTCGCTGTGCCCGGCGATCCAGATTCGCCCGTCGGCAGTGAGCTTGGGCAGGCGCGCGCGATCGTCGCCGCTTCCGCCGAACCGCTCGAAGCGAAGCAGGGTGCCATCGCGGTCGAGCGTCGCGGCGATGAGGTCGTTGGCCTCGGCGCCGGTCGGATGGGCATAACCAACGAGGACGATGTGCCCGCCGGGGCGGACGATGAGGCCGTGGTTGATGTCCTCCCAGTCCGGGGTGCCGACTCGCTTGCGCCACAACTCGCGCCCCTCGCCGTCGGTGCGGATCACGAACATGTCGGCGTTTGCGCCCGCTTCCGAAACGCCCCCGGCGATGACGAATCCGCCGTCGCCCGAGGGCTCGACATAGAGCCCGCCCCACGAGCCGGGACCCTCGAAGATCCGCCGCCACGACTCCTTGCCGTCGGGACCGGTGCGGACGAGGAACACGCGGCGGCGGTCGAAGCCGGCGAGCTGGCTGTGACCGACGAACACGTAACCGTCGCCGTCTTGGGTCAAATCGGTGAAGCGGTCGTAGCCGGGCTCGCCGAATGCCTGTTCGGCGACCAGCCGGCCGTCGGCCTCGGTCAGCACGGCCCAACCGTCGATCCCGTCGCCGCCGATCCGCGTGGTGAAGCCGGCGTACATCCGCCGCCCGCCCGCGCCTTCGAGCACCGACCAGAAGGCATCGGTCCCGCCCCCCTCGCCATAGCGGCGCTCGGACCGGACCGTTCCGCCCGGCAAGATTTCGGCGGCGAGCGCGGCCCAGTCGGCGGCGGGGACATCGTCGTCGCGGCCCACGAACCCGACCGCCAGGACATTGCCGTTGGCGAGCGGGACGAGGTCGTTGATCCAGTCGTCGCCGGCCGAGGCAAAGTTCCGGCTCCACAGCGGCCCCTCGGCGCCGCGAACCTCAAGCTCGGCAGCCTTTCCCGGGGCCGCGCCGGCAAGTCCCAGCGCGATGACCGCGAGCGCGGTCAGCGGCGATCGGATTGTCATCACCCATGCCCCCTTTGGTTCGCCGCGAGAGCTAGCGGATCAGCTTTGCGCGCGGGCGGCAAAGTCGTCCAAGTGGCGCGGCAGCTCGACCAAGGACGCCGCGCTCGGCTGTCCCGCTTTGGGACGGAAATCCAAAAATAAATGCCGTGTTTACTATTTTCCTTAGGGATCAAATCGCGCAAATCAGGGGTTCCTGAGTCCGTCCGTTAACGAATGGTGCGCTCCCTATGCTTCGGAAAATCGGCCGGCTGTTCACAATCAAGACCAAGTGGGAAGCCTGGCTGGTGATCTACGCGATCGCCTTGGGAGCGGTCGAGCGCGGCGCTCATTATCAATTGATCTACCCCGGTTGGATGGGCTGGATGCTCGCCGCCGCCTGTCTTGGCGTGGTGTTCCTCGCCGGCGGCAAATTGCTCGATTCCGTCCGGCCGGCGGCCGCGGCGATCGCCTTCGGGCCCTATTCGGCGGCGCGGCGGCGCGAGCCGCTCATTCGTCGTAATCGACCCAGGCGCCGGCCTGAGGGTCGCGCTTCAGCACGACGGACTTCACGTCGCACAGATTGACCCCGGCCCAGGTCACCGGGCCTGAGCCCGCGACCGAAGCCTGGAGGTCGAAGGCGCAATCGGGATCCTTGAAATCGACCGAAGCGCGGGCACCCGCCGAAGGGCCCGTGGCAAGCTTGCGCCATTCGTTCGTGCCCGAGCGGCGGATCTGCACCTCCCCGACTTCACCCCCGGTGCCGTTGACGAGGACGAAGCCCGAGGCCTGGGCGAATGCCTCCGACGCCGGGGTCAAGATAAGGAAAGAGGCCGCCAGGGCCAGGCGCAGAGTCGACATGGGCGCGAGTATAATATCCCGCGCCCATAGCCGAAAGCGATTTTGAGAACGCCCGTCAGGCGGCGTTGAGCTCCGCATAGGACGGGCGCGAGCTGAAGAAGACGATCTGCGGCGCCGGGTTCTGCATCGCCACCTCTTTGAGCGGAAGCGCAGTTGTGCAGAACGCGCATTCGGCCGACATCCGCCCAATCAGCCAGTGGGTCCGGCCGCAGCCGGGGCAATGGTTGATCTCGCCGTCGCGATAGACCGCGTGATAGCCGCGGCTGTGGGGGTCGAAGGCCTCGCGGCCGGATTCGATCGAGCGGAGCATGTGCTTGTCCTCAATAGTCATTTGGGGGCGAAACGAGCGGCCCGCGCTTAAGTTGCATGGGGTAGGATCGGTCACCTGGGCGGCGCCGGCGAGCCGCCCTCCACGGCCTGTTCCATTCCGGCACGGAAATGTTATGCATTCGCTGAGCGGCGCCGATTCTCACCGGAACGCTGTGGATATTAACCATCTGTTAGCCCATCGAGGAGATGGTGCTGGGGTTCTCTAAGCGGAGGGGGAGCCGGTGGAATTGAACGAACGTTACTACCGCCGCAGGGCGGTAGAGGAGAGGATGGCGGCCCAGCGGGCGATGACAGAGGCTGCCCGGGCGTGGCACGCCAAGCTGGCCGAGGATTTCGCGGCTCGGGCCATGGCCGCGACTGCCGCACTCCACGGCTGATCAATAGCAATCTCCGGCGGCGCGCCTGCGGGCGATTCGTCGCGGTCGATTCGGTTACAATCTTCACAGCGGCGTTAGGCGTCTCGCGGGTTGCGCGGGCGGAAAAGCCTGCCTATGTCGCGCGCTCGCTTGCCGATGCGCGCCCGTAGCTCAGCTGGATAGAGCACCAGACTACGAATCTGGGGGTCAGAGGTTCGAATCCTTTCGGGCGCGCCATTTTCCCCATTTGCGCGAGTCTCGGGCCGGTCCTAGGACCGCAAGCGTGACCGGCCGCACCGCACTCCCGATGATCGCCGCTTCCCTGCTCTCGGGCTGCTCGAGCGCAAACGCCGATTACGAGCTGCTCCAGCCGCGGGCGACCGAGCGGATCGATCCGAGGCTTCCGGTCGGTCAGCCAATCAACGACCGTCCAGCCGACCCGGCACTCGTCGCGCGGCTCGATTCGCTGGTCGCCCAGGCGCGGTCCGGCGAGGCCGGGTTCGAAGCCGCGATCGCCGCTGCCCGCGCCGCCGCCGCGCGCGCCGGGCCGCGCGAAAGCGAGGGCTGGATCGTGGCCCAGGAGGCCCTGTCGGCGGCGGTCAAAGCGCGCGCGCCGGCGGCGGTGTCGCTCGGCGCGATCGACTCGCTCGGCGCCGAGCTGCTGCTCAAGCAAGGCGGGCTCGCGCCGTCGGACCTCGCGGCGATCCAAAGCGCCGCCCAGACGGTGGGCGCGATCGACCGCGGCCAGTCGGCGGCGATCGATTCGATCCAGGCTCAGCTCGGAACCTAGGCCAGCGCAGCGGCGCGGGCCGCGGGCCAGTCTGCGGCGGCGATCGACCACACCAGCGCCGCGCCCAGCTCGTCGACATGGCGCGGATCGATATAATCGAGGTCGACCCGCCGCTTCATCCCGAGCCGCCGCATCAGGCCCTGGCTCGCACCATTTCCCTCGACGGTGATCGCCACCGCCTCGTCATAGCCGAAGCGGCCGAAGGCGAGGTCGAGGCTGGCGATCGCTGCTTCCTTTGCGATCCCCTTCCCCCAGGCGCTCTCGCGCAATCGCCAGCCAATCTCGGCGGTCCCGGTCAAATCCCCGGCGCCGGGAGAATTGACCCGCTTGAGCCCGCAAAAGCCGAGCAACTCGCCCGTCACCTTATCTTCGACCAGCCACAGGGTGTGGCCGTAATCGCGCTGGTAAGACTGGATCCGCTCGAACCCCGCTTCATGCTCTTCGCGCGGCCAGACCCCGCCGAGCCAGCGCATGACCGCGGGGGTGTTGGTCGCGCGCATGAATTCGTCGAGATCGTCCGGCTCCCAGGTCCGGAGAACCAGCCTTTCGGTGGTCGCGGCGACCTCAGCCATGCCGAGCCGCCCAGGCAATCCGCTGCCCGCGGGCGAGGACGAAGAGGATCGTCCCGGCGAGGAGGAAGGCGCCGATCAGCAGCCATTGCTCGCGGCTCGACTGGAACGTCGCCCAGATGCTCAGCCCGAGCGCGACCGGAACGGCAACAAACAAGGGACCGCTGAGCGGGGCGAGGCCCCTGGCCTTGCGCAACACCGGAAGCGCCAGGAACGACGGAATCCAGACGAACATCCGCGCCAGGCTGGCCGCGACCGCGAGTGCGGCAAAAGTGCCCGACAGAGCAAAGGCCAATGCCCCGACCCCGAAGAAGAGGATCGAATTGGCCGGTGTGCCCCAGCGCGACACCTTTCCAAACCAGGCCGGGAGCAGCCGATCGTCGGACAGCGAAGACGTCAGGCGGCTCGCAACCGTATGCCCGGCCGTCATGTTGCCGAGCACCGAGACAACAACCGTTGCCGCGATCAGCATCGCCCCGACATTGCCAGCATAATGGTCCGCCAAGGCCGCAAGCGGCGCCGTCGCTCCGCTGCCCGCGACCGGGGAGTTCGAATAAGCAAATTGGAGCGCGAAATAGATTCCCGCGATGATCGGCAGGCCGATTAGGAGTGCCCGCGGCATGGCCCGCGCCGGCTTGCTCGTTTCGCCCGCCGGAATGGTCGCATTCTCAAAACCGAAGAACGCGTAGAGCGCGGCCAAGGCGATGCCCTCGACCGCCGATAATTGCGGAAGTTCAACCGGCCCGACCCGCTCCGCCAGAGCAATGCCGATCGCCGCCAAAAGGATCATCGGGACCAGTTTGAACAAGGTGATCACCCCGAGCACGGCAACCGCGCGCTTGATCCCGACCACATTGATGACCGTCAGTGCAATCACTACCGAAATGATCGCGATCGTTCGGATCAGCCCATGGTCCAAGCCGGACCACAGCGCAGCGGCATAGGTGACGAGGACTGTAACATTGGCCGCTTGGGTCAACATGCGCGAGAGATAGAACAGCCATCCCGCCTGGAAGCCGAAGAAGTGACCGAACGCGTCAGTGACATAGCGCTGAGGGCCACCCGAACGGTCGGTCAAGCTGGCGAGGTCGGCGAAGCACAAGGCGACGAAGGCGGTCGCCAGAGAAGCCAGGAGGACCAGCCACGGCGCGAAAGTGCCCACGGCCGCGTGAAGCATTTCGGGGAGTGCAAAAATGCCCGCACCGATGACGCCATTGATCACCATGAAGACGACGCCGAGCGTCCCGACATCGCGGCGGTATTTTCCGCCGGAATCGCTCATCTGGCCTGAATCATCCGAGCCGCGTCGAGCGCGTGATAGGTAAGGACTCCGGTAGCGCCGGCGCGCTTGAACGCGATCAGAGTCTCGAGGATCAGCGCGTCGCGGTCGCCCGCGCCGGCGGCCGCTGCGGCCTCGATCATCGCGTACTCCCCGCTCACCTGATAGGCGAAGGTCGGGACCCCGAAGCGGTCCTTCACCCGCGCGAGCACGTCAAGATAGGGCAGGCCGGGCTTGACCATCACCATGTCGGCGCCCTCGGCGAGGTCGAGCGCCACCTCGCGAAGTGCCTCGGCGCCATTGGCCGGGTCCATTTGGTAGGAGCTTTTGTCGCCCTTGAGCCGGCCGAGGCTTCCGACCGCCTCGCGGAACGGGCCGTAGAAGGCCGAGGCATATTTGGCGGCATAGGCCATGATCGCGACGTCGTGGTGGCCGCCAGCTTCGAGTGCGGCGCGGATCGCGGCGACGCGGCCGTCCATCATGTCCGAGGGCGCGACGATGTCGGCGCCGGCCTCGGCCTGGACCAGCGCCTGGCGGGCGAGGATTTCGACCGTATCGTCATTGATGACATTGCCTTGGACGTCGGTCAGCCCATCGTGGCCGTCGGCGGTATAGGGGTCGAGCGCGACGTCCGTCAGGACGCCGATCTCCGGCGCGGCATCCTTGATCGTTCGGATTGCGCGGCAAATGAGATTGTCGCGGTTGAGCGCTTCCTCGGCGCGATCGGTGCGGAGGCCGGCGGGCGTGTTGGGGAAGAGCGCGACGCAGGGGATGCCCAGGGCCGCCGCCTCCTTTGCCTTGCCCGCCAGCCGGTCGACGCTCCACCGCGACACGCCCGGCAGCGAGCCGATCGGCTCCTCGCAATCCTTCCCCTCGCAGACGAAAAGGGGCCAGATGAGGTCGCTCGGGTGGAGCCGGTGCTCGGCCAGCATCGAGCGCATCCACGGGCTCGAGCGGCCGCGGCGCATTCGGAGCGAGGGAAAAGACCCTTGGGACATTTCGCGCACTTACGGCATTGAGGCACAATGTCGAAAGCCCTCCCCCGCAAGGCGATCCTGATCGTCAACGCCAAGAGCCGCAGTGGGGCCGAGGCGTTCGACGAAGCTCGGGCAAAGCTCGAGCTGGCGGGGGTCGAGCTGCTCGATGCCCAAGCGATCAAGGACCCGCGCAAGATGGGCCCGGCGATCCGCAAGGCGATCAAGGCCGCGCCCATGGTCATCGTCGGCGGCGGCGACGGGTCATTGAGCGAGAGCATCGACGATTTCGTCGGCACCGACACGGTGTTCGCGCTGCTGCCGCTGGGCACCGCCAACAGCTTCGCGCGGACGATGGGCATCCCCCTCGACCTCGACGGCGCGATCGACGTGATCGCCAAGGGCAAGCGATGCCGGATCGACCTCGGCAAGATCAACGACGATTATTTCCTCAACAATGCCGCGATGGGGCTTGCGCCCACGGTCGCGGAGACCGTCCCCGACGGGCTCAAGCGAAAGCTGGGACGGCTCGGCTATCTCATCTGGGCGGGATTGTCGGCGGCGAGCTTTCGGGCGTTCCGCCTCAAGGTCGAGTGCGAGGGCAAGATCCATCGTTTGTGGGCGACCGAGGTCCGGATCGCCAACGGCCGCTTCCACGGCGGGGTCGAGCTGATCGAGAAAGCCGACGTCGAAAGCGGCGAGATCATCGTCCAGGCGGTGCGCGGGCGGAGCTTGGTGCGGCTGGCGGTCAATTATGCCGCGAGCCTGCTTAAGCGGCCGTCAGGGCCCGGCGTGCGCGAGTTCCACGGCCGCAAGCTGGTGATCTCCACGAGGCCGCCGATACGGGTGTCGATCGACGGCGAGCTAGGGCCGGAGACTCCGTTCACGGCGTCGGTGGCCGAGGCGGCGGTGACGATCGCCGCGCCGCGCGCCTAGCCGAGGCGCGCGAGCGCCGCCGCGAGCCGCTCGGCCTCGGCGGCGCGGGCGTCGTGGTCGGCGCGGGCTTTCTCGACCGCCTCGGGCTTGGCGCGCTCGGCGAAGGCCGGGTTGGCGAGGCGCGCGGCGAGGCTGTCGCGGTCCTTGGCGGCGGCTTCGACAGCTTTTTTGAGCCGCGACCTTTCGGCGTCGAGGTCGATCACGCCCTCGAGCGGGAGAGCGTAGCTTGCGCCGTCGACGACGACTTGTGCCGCGCCGCTGCCGTCAAATTCGCTCAGCTGGATCGATTCCAGGCGCGCGAGCCGTCGGAGCGCGGCAAACTGACGGTCGAGACGGCCGCCATTGTCTTCCGACACATCGCCCGCAAACAGGTTGAGTTTGGCCGCGGGCGGCACGTTGAGCTCGGTCCGTGCCGAGCGGATTTCGCTGACCAGGCGGATCAACCAGTCGAGCTCGGCCTTGGCGGTAGCTTCGACTTGCGCGTCCGGCTCCGGCCATTTGGCGAGGATGAGGTCGTAGGGGCGCTCACCCATCGCGTGCCACAATTCCTCGGTGACGAAGGGCATGAAGGGGTGGAGCATGACGAGGATCTGGTCGAACGCCCAGGCGGCGACGGCGCGGGTCTCGTCGTCGAACGCGCCCTTCACCAGCTCGACATACCAGTCGCAGAATGTGCCCCAGGTGAAGTGGTAGATGGTGTCGGCCATGCCGTCGAAGCGGAGCTCGGCGAACGCCTTGTTGAGCTTGGCGAGGGTCTCGACGACCTCGCCGATGATCCAGCGGTTGACGGGCAGATTCGCCTCGGGCGCGGCGATCGATTGCGAGGCGCCGACGCCATTGCCCTGGAGGAAGCGCGCGGCGTTCCACAGCTTGGTCGCGAAATTGCGGTAGCCTTCGACGCGTTTCTCATCGAGCTTGATGTCGCGGCCCTGGCTTTCCATCGCCGCGAGCGTGAAGCGCAGAGCATCGGCGCCATAGCGGTCGACGAGGCCCAATGGGTCGACCGTATTGCCCTTCGATTTGGACATTTTCTGGCCCTTGGCGTCGCGGACCAGCCCGTGGAGGTAGAGCGTGTGCCACGGCTTTTCGCCCATGAACTCGAAGCCCTGCATCGCCATCCGGGCGTCCCAGAAGAAGATGATGTCGAAGCCGGAGATGAGCACGTCATTGGGGTAATGGCGTTTCAGCTCCTCGGTCTGCTCGGGCCAGCCGAGCGTCGCGAACGGCCACAAAGCGGAAGAGAACCAGGTGTCCAGCACGTCCTCGTCCTGGCGCAGCTCGACGCCCTCCCCGGCCTGCTGTTGCGCTTCCTCAAAGGTTTCCGCTACGAAAATGTTGCCATTGGCATCATACCAGGCGGGGATTCGGTGGCCCCACCACAATTGCCGCGAAACGCACCACGGCTGGATGTTCTCGAGCCAGTTGAACCAGGTCTTTTTCCAAGTTTCGGGAACGACCGCGATGTCCCCCGACTTGACCACCGCGATCGCCGGCTTGGCCAGGGTTGCGGCGTCGACATACCATTGGTCGGTCAGCATCGGCTCGATCACCAGCCCCGAGCGGTCGCCGAACGGCTGCATAATCATCTTGTCTTCGACCTTGATCATCAGGCCTTCGGAGTGGATGTCGGCGACGACCCGCTCGCGCGCGGTGTAGCGGTCGAGCCCGCGATAGGCCTCCGGCACCAGGTTGAGCGAATCGACCTCCTCGGCGCTCGCGGTCGCGCCTGTGGCGATCGCCTTCGCCCGCTCGGCCGATTCTTCGTAGGACAGGCCGTCGGTGCGCATGTGCGCGGTCCCGTCCATCAGCCGGTACATCGGAATCCCGTTGCGCTGCGCGACTCCATAATCGTTGAGGTCGTGCGCGCCGGTGATCTTGACCGCGCCCGAGCCGAACTCTGGGTCGGGATAATCGTCGGTGATGATCGGGATCAGCCGGCGGTGCTCCTTGGGCCCGACCGGGATCTCGCACAGATGGCCGACGATCGGCCGGTAGCGCGCGTCGCCCGGGTGGACCGCGACCGCGCCGTCGCCGAGCATGGTCTCCGGCCGAGTGGTGGCGATCGAGATATAGTCCCGCTCTTCCTCGAACAGCACCGTCCCGTCCTCGTCGCGCTCGACGTAGGTGTAGGTGGCGCCATCCGCGAGCGGATATTTGAAGTGCCACATGTGGCCCGAAACCTCGCGGTTCTCGACCTCGAGATCGCTGATCGCGGTCTGGAACTTCGGGTCCCAATTGACCAGGCGCTTGGCGCGGTAGAGCAGGCCGCGGCGGTGGAGCTCGACGAACGCGTGGTTGACGGCGCGCTGGAAGCCTTCGTCCATGGTGAAGCGCTCGTTGGCCCAGTCGCAACTGGCGCCGAGGCGGCGCAGCTGGCGGGTGATCTCGCCGCCGCTTTCCGCCTTCCACGTCCACACCAGGTCAACGAATTCGTCGCGGGTGTAGTCGGTGCGGACCTTCTGCTGGGCAGCCAAGTTGCGCTCGACCACCATTTGGGTGGCGATTCCGGCATGGTCCATCCCGACCACCCACAAAGCGTCCTTGCCGTCCATCCGCGCCCGGCGGACGAGGATGTCCTGGAGCGTGTTGTCGAGCGCGTGGCCGATGTGCAGCGAGCCGGTGACGTTGGGCGGCGGCATGACGATGGTGAAGGGCTCGGCCTCGGGCCGCTCGGGGCGGAAACGCCCCGCGCCTTCCCAATGGGCATACCATCTAGCCTCGATCGGGCCGGGTTCGAAGGTCTTGGGAAGCTCGCTCATGGACGCGGCGGTTAGCCGCGCTGCGCCGCAGCATCAACCGTAGTGGCTAGAGCGGCTTTCCCGTGATGCGGGAGATTTCGCGCTTCACATGCGCGTCGATCATCGCCGGCAGATGCTCGTCGAGCCATTGCTTGAGCAGCGGGCGGAGCATTTCCCGGACCATGTCCTCGAGCGGGTTGCCGACGGGCGGGGCCGAGGCGGCGACGCTCTGCAGCTGCTCGAACGCCTGGCGGCCGTGGCTGGCGGCCTCCTCGTCGAGCAAAGGCTGGGCCGGTGGCCCGCCGATCGGATGGTCGAGCTCGAGAACGTCCTCATCCTCGTCGCCGGCGGGCCCGGCGGCCTCGGCCGCGGCAAGCGCGGACTCGGGCAGCGCGGAGCGAAGCTCCTTGTCCTCGGCGATCACTTTTTTGATCGAGGCGAGGATGTCCTCCATCGACGGTTCGCGGCCGGGCGTCTGCATCGCCTGACCAATGCCTCATTGCTGCGGCGAAGTCACCCCGGAGGTCACCACCGGCTCGGTAAGGACGGTGCCCGGAACCAGCTCGTCGCCGACCACCGGCTGGGGCGGGAGCTCCTGCGGGGTGATGGTGCGGGTCGAGGACGGGATGTGGCGCCGGTCGCTCGCCCAGTCGTTCCAGCCGTGCGCAACGCGGCGGTAATTGCCGAGCGGATCGTAGAGCGGCCCGCCGTCGAGCCCGAGATCGGCGGCCTCGGCCTGGCCCATTGCGTTCAACAGCTGGAAGCCGGCGACATAAGCATCGCGCTTGGCGGTCACCAGCAGGACCTGCGAGTTCAACAGCTCCTGCTCGGCGTTGAGGACATCGAGGACGGTGCGGGTGCCGACGCTGCGCTCGGCGCGGGCGCCCTCGAGCGCGAGCTCGTTCGCCTTGACCGCGACCGTGTTCGACTGGATCGCCTTCTGGGTCGCGTCATAGTCGGCGAAGGCCGAACGGGTCGCGGCGATCACCGCGCGCTCCGTCCCGACCACCTGCTCGAGCAATTGCCCCTCGATCGCCTGCGCCTGGCGGGTCCGGGCCGCGGGCAGGCCGCCCTGGAAGATTGGCACTCGGGCGTTGAGGCCGGCGACGGTCGTGGTCCCGGTGTTGATCGAGCTCGAGGAGCCGCCGATGTCATTGACGTAGGTGCCGCTGACCACTCCCGAGAGCGTCGGGAGCCGGCCGGCGCGCGCGACACGGACGTCATAACCGGCGGCGATCGCCTGGCGTGACACCGCAATCAGGTCGGGATTGTCGGACAAAGCGATGCGCACCGCCTCATCGGCGGTGGCCGGCAGCGGCGGAAGCGGCGGCGGCGGGGCAAGCGCGCCCGGCGCGTGGCCGACGACCTGGCGATACGTCGCCTCGCTTCCGGCGAGATTGCCGCTGGCGATGGCGAACTGCGAGCGCGACAGCTCGAGCCGGGCCTCGGACTGGGCGACGTCGGTGCGGGTGAGGTCGCCGATCTCGAAGCGGTCGCTGGTCGCCTGGAGGTTGGTTTCGAGGACCTTGACCTGGTTAGCGTTCAATTCGACCACCGCGCGGTCGCGGATCACGTCCATGTAGGCGGCGACCGCCTGGGTGAAGACATCGCCCTCAACCGCTCGAAGGGTCGCCCGGCCGGCCTCGACCCGGGTCTCGGCGGCGCGGACCGAGTTCTTGGTCGCTCCGCCGGTGAACAACGGGACGCTGAGGTCGACCCCGGCCGACACGGTCGGACCCTTGCTTCCGACGTCGAGGATCCCGCTCCGCGTCAGGTCGCGGTTGAGACCGACGGTGGCACTGACCTGCGGGCGGCCGGCGGCTCGGGCGATCGCGACCGAGGCGTCGTTCGACTTCAGCGTCTCGCGCTGGCCGGCGAGGGTCGGGTTGGTGCGATAGGCCGAGACCAGCGCCTCGCGCAGGGTCTCGGCGCTCGCGCTTCCGGCGAGCAGCGCCGCGGCGAGCGCGGCCAGAACCGATCGGCGGACCATCTTTGCCGCCACCATCAAAAGACGAACGAATGCGCCCGGGCGAAGCCGGGAAGCACGGGTAGCGAGGTGTCGGCGAATGGCCGGAGCCCGAAGGCCTTGCCGGCGCGGGTTCCGACCGCCAGCCGCCCGACCCCGCGCTGGCAGACCATGGTCGCGAGCCGGCCGCCCTCGGCGAGCTGGGCGACGATCGGATCGGGCACCTGCTCGACCCCTCCGTCGATGAGGATGACGTCGAAAGGCGCGCCGGCCTTATGCCCGGCTTCGAGCGGCGCCTCGACGACCTCGACTCCATTATCGCGGGCCAAGGCGGCGAGCGCGGGAAGCGATTCAAGCGCCGTCACCGCGAGCCCGAGGTGGGCCAGGACCGCGGCCGAATATCCGGTGCCCGCGCCGATCACCAGCGCGCGATCGCCGGCCATTGGGACAAGCGCCTGGATCAGCTGCGCGAGCGCCGCCGGGGGCATCATCACCCGACCCGCGGCGATCGGGATGGCGCGGTCGCTATAGGCGATCGGAAGCAGGCCATCCGGCACGAAGCGTTCGCGCGGGATCGTCCCCATCGCCTCAAGCAATGCCGGGTCGGTCACGCCCTCCGCTCGGAGCTGGCTGTCCACCATCGCCGCGCGCGCCTCGGCGAACCGGCTGTTCATCGCGTCGAATGTCATCAGCTGTTATATGACTATAATACAGTTGCGGATCAAGACCGCTTTATCGGCCCTCCGCCGACACGCCAACCGCCGTTGATCGAAATCCGCTTCGACTCGCCGCGATGAGTCTTTGTTCTGGCGCTTGGCGGGGCTTGACCGCGGCGCGGGCCTCGCCGAAATGCGCGGCTACTCCCCGAGGCCCGATGGCGGAGTGGTTACGCAGAGGACTGCAAATCCTTGCACGCCGGTTCGATTCCGGCTCGGGCCTCCACCCATTACCATGAATTTTAGTCTCTGAATTTGCTGCCATAAAAACGGCGCAGTTCCACGCCTTTCCGACGCGCAACCGGTCACCAGGGACCCACCAACAATGCAATTCCAGGGCTATTAAGGCCCTCAGTCTCTCCAGCGAGATATGAATGCACGGTTTCGAGAAACCAGCCGCTTGTGCTCGAGTCGCTAGTGCTAATGGGTAACCGCCGACGATTTCGCCAAGGGTGCATTTCCCGTTCCGCCAACGCCTTCCGGGCTCCTGTCGCCCGAACCTCGCTTGCTGCGGTCGCCGCGATCAGATCTTGACCGTCGAACAGTGCGCGGTCGATTAGCGGGTGATGATCGCCACTGGCCGTACTCCCCTGATGGCCTCGTTCGGTCCACATGCCCTTCGCCTTGACGCGGCGATCTTGTCGCGGATGCGCTCGCCGGTGACCTCGCGCTCGAACTGCGCGAACGAGAGCAGCACGTTGAGCGTGAGCCGACCCATGCTGGTGGTGGTGTTGAACGCCTGGGTGACGCTGACGAACGATACGTCGCGCGCATCCAGCCGCTCGACGATCTTCGCGAAATCCATCAGCGAGCGCGTGAGCCGGTCGACCTTGTAGACGACGATTACGTCGACCTTGCCCGCATCTACGTCCGCGAGCAGCTGCTGCATCGCTGGGCGGTCAATGTTTCCGCCAGAAAATCCGCCGTCGTCGTAGCGCTGGTCGAGCGCGCGCCAGCCTTCCCCTGCCTGCGATCGAATGTAAGCCTCGCAGGCCTCGCGCTGCGCATCGAGGCTGTTGAACGGCTGGTCCAGACCCTCGTCCGTCGACTTGCGGGTGTAGATTGCGCAGCGGACCTGCCTTGGCGCTCATTTTGCATGATCCCGCAAGCCGAAGAACCTGAGGCCATTCCAGCGCGTGCCGGTGATGACCCGCGCCACTGCGGAGAGGCTGCGATAGTCAGCGCCGGCATAGCGAAAGCCGTTCTCAAGCACGTCGACTTCATGCCGCCGACCCTGCCACTCGCGCGCAAGGCGCATTCCGGCGACAAGTGAAAGGTTTGGCGGCGGCAGGCGATCGCTCTTGAGCAGGCGAATGGTGGTTGCATCGAGTCCGCCGAACGCGTCCGCCTGGATGCGCCAGGCGAGCAGCCGAGCAAGCAGCTCGCGTGAACGCATCTTCGGCGGCTCGCCGTAGCGTTTGCGCCATTCGTCGCGAAGCTGGTGGAGGTCGAGCGCCTCCAGCGCTCGAACCTCCGCCGTGACCCGGTCACGCTTGTTCACGGGCTGGCTCAGCAGTGATGCGATATCGGCTACCAGCTTCGGACTTCGTCTTTTCGAGCGTGAAGCCCTTTTTGCGTATTCCCGTCAGCATCGCCCGCGCGGTGTGCGGAAGCCAGCTCGTTGCCTTCGTCAATTCGGCGATGCTGGCACCGTTATCCCGACGTAGGAGCTTCAAGAGCTGCTCCTGCTTTGTGGCCTTCGGCTTTTGAGGTGCCGCCGTTGCGGCAGAAGTTGTCTTGTTGGTCATTGTGGGTGGTCCCTTCCGTGCTGGGGAAGGCAAAATGCCTTTCCCACCACCCACAGCCCCGCCTGGCTGGCCGGTAGGGCTCGAAATCGCCCTTCCGCGAGGCGCGATTCAGACTGACACCAATGCTCTGCATTGCGGTCAAAGTCGAATGGAAAATCGCGGCTTCTGAGCCCGGCCGCCGATACCTCGGCTACGCGGCTTCTTCGGCCTCCTCGGGCGGCTCATCGTTGGGAAGCGGCGGCATGACCAGCTTCTTCTTGTAACGTTCCGGAAGATGGTCGTTGAGCAGGTTGAACATGCGCTTCTCGAACTCGATCTGGTCAAGATAGTAGTCCGTAAATTCCGGGTCCTTCTCGATCCACTCAGCATAATGGTTGATGTCGTCCTGGGCCTCATCCCGACGGGCAAGCCCCTTGTCCCAGCGCGCCTTCTCTTCTTTGCAAATTGGACCCGCGAAATTGAGCCTGCCCTTGCGGTAGTCGATGATCACGTCATCCGGATGAGGGATGAGCTCCGGCTCTGGCAGGCCGAGCTTGCGGCACCGCTCAATCTCGGCGCCCCAGGACTCCTTGTATTTCGTAAAATGCTCGATGTTGTCGTACTGGATCTGGAAGTGCTGCTGCTCGACCTTCTGCACGATCTCGGCGACAAGCTTCTGCGCCAGCCGATTGCCCTTCATCGCTGAAACACTCATCGATCGGATGACGGCCTGGATCGCGGGAAGCTCAATGACCTTGTCGCCCTCGCGCACCGTAACGGGCCGATACGCTTCCTCGAGAATCATCAGCTGGGTCGGCCTGTCGTAGCCGCGCAGAGGTTCGGGCTTTTTCGATTTAGGTCGGCCCTTGGGATTGCCCGACTGGCCTTTCTTGAAGCGGTGCTCGACGGGCGGCTTTCCGTAGCCGACCAGATAGCCCTTGCCCGCTGATTCTCCATTATCGTTCATGCGGCCTCTCCCAAATCAGAAGCGAGCCGCTGGTCTGCGACCTCTTCGAAAGTCTCGCCAGAACTCGCGAGACAAGCGCGTTTGCCTGTCATCTTTTCCCAGCGGCGAACGATCGTGTCGCAGTAGATCGGATCGAACTCGATCAAGCGGGCTGAGCGCCCCGTCTTCTCCGCGGCAATCAGCGTCGATCCTGATCCTCCGAAACAATCCAGGACGATCTCGCCGCGTTTGCTGCAATCGCGGATCGCGTCGGCTATCAGTGCCACCGGCTTGACCGTTGGGTGCATCGCCAACTCTTCGCCTCGCGAAGCGCCGAGGCTACTGATCCCGGCATAGTCCCACACATTGGTCCGGTAGCGTCCGGTGTCGCCGAGGCCGAAGCTGTTGGTGTGCGGCGCCGTTCCCACCTTGAACACAAACACCAGCTCGTGCTTCGAGCGATAGAAGGCTCCCATTCCGCCGTTGGTCTTGTTCCACACACAGAGGTTCTTGAGCTCGTTGAACACTTCGCGGCCAGCGGCAAGCAGTTCGCCCATGTGTCGCCAGTCCATGCACACGAAGGCGATGGCCCCGTCGCGGCAGTTTTTTGCGGCGTTGCGGAGAGTCTCGGTCAGAAATGCTGTGAACGCTGCTTCGGACATTTCGCCAGCACCCATCGCAAATTCGCGATGCTGAACCCGGCCGAGGCCGCAGACATGACCGTCGATCGGCACATTGTATGGTGGATCCGTGAAGACCAGATCAGCGACTTCGCCGCCGAGCAGGGTCCGATGGTCTTCTGCTGAGCGGGCATCGCCACATAGGAGCCGGTGACGTCCCAGTTCCCACACGTCGCCGTGTCGCGAAACCGCGGGGCCGGTGAGATTCGGTACCTCATCCTCCGGATCGTCGCTCCCTTCAGGCGAACTGTCGCTTGCATCGTCGAGGATGAAGTCGACCTCGGCTAATGAGAAACCGGTCACTTCGACATCAAAGGCTAGATCGACCAGAGCCTGCAATTCGATGGCCAGGATCTCGCGATCCCAACCAGCGTTCAATGCGAGCTTGTTATCCGCGAGCACATAAGCTCGGCGATCCGCCTCAGTCAGATGCGATAAGCGCACAGTTGGAACCTCGGCCAATCCGAGAAGCGTTGCAGCTTCCAGGCGACCGTGCCCCGCTATCACGGCGTCATCGTCAGCGATCAAAATGGGATTCGTAAAACCGAAGCGACCGATGCTCTCGGCTATTTGTCGAACCTGCTTTCGTGAATGCGTTCGCGCATTGTTAGCGTAGGGCTTTAGTTCAGCCGGTCGACGATATTCGATAGCAATTGATGCACGCGCCACTCCATCCCCCAAACTGCATTGCGCCCTCCCCTGCCGAACGCAGTTTCACCCAATCTCGAATATAATCCTGTTCACGAAACGTCTCAAGAACAACTTAGCGCGGTTCGTGCACGAGTGGTCTCGTTTCCAGGCCGCAGCGTCCGCGGAAAATTCGCCTGATACCAGTGGCGACGCTACTTAATCTGCGCTCTCGAACTACCCCGGACATAGCAAGCAACGAGATTCTTGCTTAAGAATTAGCCGTGGCCGCCTTTTTTCCTCTAGATCTATCAAGGCGCTAATTGGTGCCATGGCCTTCCCAAGTGCGTAAAGGGATGCGGATGACCCGCCTGTTTTTGCACTCGGTCCGGTTGGCTGCGCTTTGCTGCTTGGCTTGGCCCGCAACGAATTGGGCCCAAGTGCCGCCGGCACCGCTAGCGACGGACGGCAAAGCGTTTGACGCGGAAATTGCTCTATTTCATGTTGCCCGGGCAGGCGTGCCGTTTTGGTTCGGAGCCGCTGCCGGCGATGGGCGGCGTCAGCTGATTCGACTTCTCAGCACATCGAAAGCTGACGGGCTCGATCCCGCCGATTTCGATATCCCCAGCCTGTTGTTGGCAATCAAGTCCGCCGAGAGCGGCGACGCAGCTGCGGTTAGGCGGGCGGAGCCACTGCTTACGCGGGCTTATTTAACCTACGCGCGGGGAGTCCAGCGCGACCCCAAAGTCGGGGTCATTTATGTCGACGCCGGACTCAAGCCTTCGTCCAGGCCAGCGTCAGAGTTGCTCGATCAGCTTGCCCGAGCGCCTTCACGAGCTGTATTCATTAGCGACCTCGGCTGGATGAATCCGCTGTATGGCCAGTTACGCGAGGCGCTGGTCCAACATCGCGCCGCTGATGCGCGGACGCAACATCAGTTGGCGCTCAATCTGGAACGGGTTCGGGCCCTGCCGCCGGCGAGCGAACGCTACCTCGTCGTGAACACCGCCGACCAGAAGCTTACTATGTACGAACACGGCAAGCCCGTCGGCCAAATGAAGATCGTCGTCGGCCGAGCCGACTCGCAAACGCCGCTCATGAACGCCTTTGTCCGCTACGCCGTCTTGAACCCTTATTGGAACGTGCCCTCAGACTTGGCCGCCCGATTGGCGCCCAAGGTGCTTAAGCGTGGCAAAGCGTATCTTGACCAGCAGGGCTATGAAGTCGTCACCGGCTTCGACGACGACGCCCAGGTCGTCGATCCCGTTAAAATCGACTGGCAAGCGGTAGCCAGCGGAACGCTTGCGGTTCCGATGCGGCAAAAGCCGGGCCCGGCCAATTCGATGGGCAAAGTAAAATTTATGTTTCCTAACACCCAGGGCGTGTGGCTACACGACACGCCCAGCCGCGAACATTTTGCCAAGGACCTGCGGTTGGTGAGCTCCGGCTGCGTTCGTCTCGAGGACCCATGGCGACTGGGATCCTGGCTGTTCGGGCGCCGGCTTCGACCAACCGGGAACGAGCCCGAGCGACGGCTCGAGCTTCCCATTCCGGTCCCTATCTATATCACCTATCTGACTGCGATCCCCGAAGGTCCCTCGATCCGCTTCATCGCCGACGTCTACCACCGCGACTTGCCACCAATCGCAGCGCCGTGAGCGAAGTCGAGCTATCCGCAAAGTTACTCGAGATGGCGGTCATCTCGGTTGTCATTCCAGCATTTGAGGCTTCGGCGACCATCAGCCGAGCCGTCACAAGTACTCTCGCCCAGGCGGGTGGTCGCGTGCGCGCGATCGTCGTGATCGACGACAATTGCCGAACCACGGAGAATATACTCACGGCGTTGGGAGATCCCCGGATTACCATCATCCGCAATGCCCGCAATCTCGGCGCCCCCAAGTCGCGCAATCGCGGACTCGCCATCGCCGCAACGCCTTATGTGGCCTTTCTCGATTGCGACGATTTCTATCACGGCGACTTTCTCGGACCATTGATCCGCAAGATGCAGCCGGAATCAGCCGATATCGGCTTTGGCCCGAGCCTCTGGTGGAGCCCGCAGCGAGGGATCGAGCACGTCCGGATCCCTGCATACCGCAATCCAGAAGACGTCTTTGTCCAGTGGCTCGGTTGGCAAATCAATGTCAACACCGCGAGCGTCGTGTGGAAGACCGACTTCGTCCGGCAGATCAAGGGATGGGACGAGGACATCCGCCGCAATCAGGATGGAGAAATTGCGCTGAGAGCCATGCTACTTGGCGCGCACGTTGCGCAATCGCAGGATGGCGCAGGGGTGTGGACGAACGATCGATCGCGCCGGCGGATCACCACTCGCACCGATAATCTCGAATCGCTCTTGGCGATTGTCGATAAGCTCCTCGCCATCCCGTCCGACGTGATCCCGCATCAGGCGAAGACCTCAGCCTGCTCCAATTACTGCCTAATGATTGCGCACCTCGCTTATTCGAACGATCAAGACGAAATCGGCAACTTAGCGCTGGCCCAACGCCGGGCTCTTGGGGTTGCGGAATATTCCGGACCCCTGTCCTATCGTCTCTCTACTTTCACGCGATTCATCCCTCGTGGACCGCGCAAGCTCATGTGGAAGTCTATCCGGAAAATGAGGGATATATTCCAATCCGCCAGGGTAATGCGCCCATTTAGGGCTCGCCGCGCTGCTCTTCTGTCGAATTCTCTATCCAGCGCTGACAGAATACCGGTGGGCGGCCATCAAAGATTCGGTCGAACAACCTAACTGCCCCACGTTCGGAGAACATTCCGTTCACGACCTGAGGCCAAAGCCGGGCCTCCTCGCGGCGAACCACGCTGACAAGCATTGCCGGCATAGTTTCCACACCTAACGCATGAGCTAGGGCGAAACGATGCTGCCCTTCCTCGATGAACCAGCGGTACTCATCATTGTTACGCAAAGCGGTGACTTTAATCGGAAAATCGCGCGCGAAGGGCGCGAAGCCATTGCGGCGGACGGAGCGCAGCAGGCGATCGAGCCGCTCAACTTGCAGGTTGAGCCGCGGTTCAGGGAGCGGACCGAAAAACGGATGGCCGCCGTTCGCTGCGGCACCAAACCCGTAGCGCATTCCGACATAGCGGAGCGCTCTCTCTCGCCCCCTCGCGGTTTCCTGAATGCCTTTTTCCCACCACGGCGCCAGGTAGTTGAACGCTGGCTGATCCGCCAATCCGGGCGCTTCCGAAGCAGAGAGATCGACGACTTCCAGTGCCAAATTTGGCTGGACCCAATCGTAGTAGCACCGCAGTTCCCGCTCGATTATGTTGCGCGCGGACGACGCGTCCGACGCAAGAAGCGCACGCGCGAAGGCGCGGCTGAATGGATGGGCCCGAGACTCCAGCGGAAGGCCCATAGAATGGAAAGCGCGCGCTTCGCGAATGGGAATGTCGAACACGGCATAGCCTCTCTTCGAGAGGCAATAGTCGACCGTTACCGGATCGGTTGCGGCGTCTTCAATTTTGAGCTCAGACGGCGACGCGACACGTCGAACCTCAAAGCCGAGCGATCGAAGCAGACGAAGCGCGAGAAAGCGGGGCCAGAGCAGCGTCAGATCCTATTCCGCCGTTGCGGCCTGCCCGGCGGCCGCGCCGGTCTCGAATGACGGCCCGCGGCGGAACCTGCCCGAGCGCCTGCCAAGCGTCGGTCCGCGTCCGGGTCCCGCGCATCAGTCGATCCGCGCCAATCTTGGTAATCCGGCTCCGGCCCTGCCGCTCGCATTTGCGCCAGTCGGCGACGGAGAGATTCGTTTGCGAGCATGCATCCGCAAAAGATCGAAAGCGCCACCCACTCCGCGAATTTGAGGACTCCCCCCTCGCCCGAAATCCAGACCCGGAACACGGGCGTCAAAAGCAAGGGCGCCAACCATTCGGGCGCTAGGGGCAAAACCCACCAGCCGCGTTTCGTCGCCAAATTGAGTAGGAACGAGAGCCACCGTAGGACGACGGCAACATAGAATACGACGATCAAAAACAAAGCAGACAGGCCGGCGTACATCCACGCCGCCAAAAACACATTGTGAATGGCGTGCCCGTTCGCCTCAGAATAGCCGCTGCCAAGGAACGGGTGCTCCTCGATCCTCATAAGCGCGGTTCCATATTGGTTGAGGCGGGCTTCGGTCGAATAATCGGTGAATGAGAAGCGATCGCGCAAGGCCGTCCAGAACCCGGCCTCATTGGGCAGCATTCCGACCGCTAGAACCATCAACGCCAACACCGCGGCAATCTTCCCAAAAAGCAACGGGATATTGCCAACCGAGCGGATCCGGGCGCCCATCGCAGTGGCTATGAGAAGGCTCCCGACCACAGCGATCAGAATGGAGCGGTCATTGAGCATGACCAACAGTACAAGGGCGCCTGCGGTGTAGGCCATGCCCGCGAGATCCCGCTCGGGATTCTTCGCTCCACTTCGGAACAACAACAGCAGCACCAGTATGCAGCCAGCTACGTCGTTCTTCCGTGATGCCGAAATCATTGCGTCGGCGTCCGGCGAGAGAGAATTGAAGATCGCCGTGAAGAATGAGTAGAAGACGAACTTCAGATTGCCGCTGAACACAAATTGCGCGATCGCGTCGGCCCAGCTGAGGCCGATCCCACGGGCGAGAAGCTCCGTAAACACCGCGAAAATGACCAAGCCGAGCGCCGCTCCAACCCGAAATAGAGTCTGCAAGTTGCGAGCGGTCGCGACATATGCGGCGAGGCCGACGCTGCAGAGCAAATAAAATAATTGCCTTGGCGAGGTGTTAGCGGCGGGGGTGTCGAGGAGGATCGGCCAGACAATGATAAGATAGATTGCCAGCGCGGCCAGCCAAATCGCGTTTTTACGAACATAGGCAGCGCCAGCGCGGAGCCGCTGCGGGGACAAGGGCGCGCAGACAGCAACAAGCGCCAAGGCCAGATATGGCACCAGAAGCGTGAACGCGCCAAACTCTGCCAGGATCACCCATTGCAGGGACATTACCGCAAGCAAGATCGTGATGGGGTTGATCACATTTCGGATCATTTCGCCTCCGCGCTTGCGGGGATCAGGCCGTGCCGCCGGACCAGGGCCGCCCCATAGATTGCGATGAGCCTCCTTGCCCACCTGTCACGGTCGGGAAGTTTATTTCCAAGACTATAAGCGCGCTCACTATAGTCCCGAACGCATTCGTCCGACGCCATCCGGTTTATAGCTTTAGTCCAGCTCTCGACGTCCCCCGCTGGAAGATGCTCACCGGCCACACCATTTTCGACGAGGCTTGCTGCAACGGTACTGTTCGAAACAAGTACCGGCAGACCAGCGCGAAGCGCATCGGCAACCACCAGGCCGTAGGTTTCGTACCACAAGCTCGGAAAGAGCAGCGCACGCGCACTCCGCATTTCGGCCGCGACCTGTTCAGGGCTAATCCACCCAAGCATGTGCGCAGACGGATTGGCGCGAACGATTGCCTCGCGTTCCTCCCCGTCTCCGGCGAACACGATTGGTACCCCGGATGCGCCTGCCGCGCGGGCCGCAACCAGACCGCCCTTTTCTGGTGACAATCGCCCGACGAAAAGGAATGCTGTGTTGCCTTCCGCCGCGATCCGTTCACTGGGACGTGACCCCACGGGATGGGGCAGGTAATGCCAGCACGCTTCGGACGGCATGTGAGGACCCAGGATGTCGCGTTGCTCAGGCGCAATATAGATTAGTTCGCGAAGCCCGGACGGCATGTTCCCTACGCTCCACAGCACCGCCTGCCGCGCGACCCGCCAAGCCTTGTGATGGCTTCCGCGCGGGTCGCACCGGGTGGTCAGGCAATCCGCACCGAGCGGCCGCCGGTGGCAGATCGCGTTGGCCCGATAGTCGTAAAACCCGCCGTTCGGGCAGGCCAGGAAATATTCATGGAGCGTATAGACGTGCGCGGCCTTAGCCCGCGTGACCACCGGACCGATGCTCGGCGAAAGCGCCTTGGCCCAGCCATGAACATGCACCACGGTCGTCGCCGGATCGCGCACCGCAATGCAGCGCGCGGCGACCCTCGCTGCCTGGCGATTCCAAATTCCGGACGTGGCCGCGCGTAGCCGGTTAGGATCGTGCAGAATATCATAGTCACCGACCACGTGGCACTCGATCCCGCAATCGAGCAGCCGCTCGTCTAGTGGGCCGGTGCCAGCGATGAAGCAGACCGCAATCCCGCGCTTCTGTAATTCGAGCGCGGAATCGATTGCGATCTTCGACTGGCCACCGTTAACCCAGCCGAAGTCATTAAGAATCACAACGTCGCGAAGCCCCATCTCCGGTGCCAGACGCCCCTTCGTCGCCGTCTGCACGATCATGGCGTAAGGTCCTCAACCGCCGCTGGCTCGGCGACTGGAACGGCCCGCCTTCGCGGCGCCATTGCCACCGCCAAGCCTACAGTGATCATCCGAAAGATGGCACAACCAAGGATCGCGTAGCCTGCGCCGATGAGACCGAAATCGGGGATGAACAGCGCCAAAAGGGCCAGGCAGAGCAGCACCGTTGCTAGCTCGCGCCAAAGGAAGGCGGAATAACGCCGGTCGGCATGGAGAAGACTTTGCGGGATCGCACTGAAGAGCCTGGCGGACAGCGCTAGGGCGATCAAGATAAGAAGATCGGCTGCCGACGCGAGCTCGGGCCCGAACAACGTCTTGAGCAGCCATTCGCCAGCAACCGTAACGAAAGTAATGCCTACAAATGAACATCCAGCGACCATGGCAAGGAGGGAGAGCTGGGTCCGCTTCAGTGCGCGATGGTCGCCACTCTGCCGGAGTCGGGCAAATCGATTGACCAGCGGTTGGGTGAGGGCCGAAGTCAGGACCGATCCCGCCTGCTGAAAATAGGTGACAACGGTCAGGATGCCGACCGCCGACAACCCAAGCGTGCGCTCCACCGCGAGGCGCGGGAGGCTGTTGACGAGCGATTCAAGGCTAAGGGTCGCACCATAAGGAGCCGTCTCGCGCGCCAGTTTCAGAATCCGACTGCGATCGAAACTCGGACGGACGATACTGCCGGCCGCGAGCCGGCTGGCGCTAGGATAATCCTGCATGAGCGCAACCCCCGTCCAGACCAGCAATTGCGAAAGAAATGCCACTCCGACTGGAACTCCGGCGAGGAGGAGGGCGATAAAGAGCGGCACGGTCAACGCTCCGCGCAGAATCAGCGAGAGCGCGATCTTGTCCGGCCGGCCAGCTTGCTGGAAAGCGCCATAGGCAAGGTTACTGATCGATTCCGCGCCCTTGATCAACGCGACGATCCCGACGATCATGAGGGTGTGCACGCTGACGCTGAAAGCGAGGCCAGCTGCCATTGAGCCGATGATCCCGAGGCCAGCAAGAGCCGCGACGAGCCCACCATATTCGGCAAACGAAAACCGTTGATGGACATCGCTCGACTGGGTCGCCCTGCCCCCCATTCCGACGAACATGAAGAAGGGAGTGCACAAGGCCATCGCCAGACCGAAGTCGCCGACCGCGGCAGGGCCCCGAAGCCGGGTCAGGGTCGCCAGAATGGCAAGTTGCGAGAACAGATAAACCAGCTGCCCCGCGAACGAAAAGCTAAGTGCGGGCGCCAACCTCAGTGGCGCCTGATCCATCCTTTCACGATTGTCATTCCCGCGGCGCATTAGGCAAACAGACTGCCTGAGGATGCGTGCATCGCCAATGCGCTCGGGTCACCCCGAAACGCTTGTTTCAACAGCCCTTCGTAGGCCTCGCAGGTTGATTGGTTCATCTGGTCGGCCCGATAATGCTCCTCCCACCGTTTGCGGGCGGAGCGGCCGAGGCGATCGAGGCCGGTGCGGTCGAGGCGGTTGAGCAGCCGCCCAAGTGCGCCGGGCTCATCGACATCGAAAATGTGGCCGCCAACTCCGTCCCCGACGATTTCCGGAATTGCGCCGCGGTTGCTGCCGATCACGGCGACCCCGGCGCGCAGCGCTTCGATCGCAACGATCGGCGCCGCGTCCCATCGCGACGGCATGATAAGCGCATCGGCTTGATCAAGCAGCGCCAGCGTTCGGTCCCGCGGAAGCCAGCCGTGGAAGGTAACGTTTGCACCAGCCTCCAGCCGATCCCCCGTTGCGCCGGACAGGATCCCGCTGCCGACGATATCAAATTCGAAATCCCGATCCGGAAATCGGCGGATTGCCTCGAGCAGAATGTCGATGCCCTTTTGATGATCGAATCGGCCGATGAAAATAAAGCGCAGCGGCCCGGTACGCGCCAAGCGGCGAAGGGCCGGAACCCAGGCGATGCCGTTGGGTATCACCCGCATCTTCAGCGGCGGAAGGCCGTAGGAGACCGCCAGGTCCTGCTCCCATTGACTAACATTGTGAATGAGTTGCGTGACAGACGTTAAGCGGCGCTCGACCGCGGCATAGGCGCGCTTGCGGCGCTCTGAAACGTCCATCGAAAACGCCCACCCGTGGGGGCAATAAACAATCCGCGGCCGCTGCTGCCGCGGCGCCAACATCGCCCGGACGATTGCTCCCGCGAATGACGAATGAAGATGGAGGATATCCGGTTCGAACCGCCTGATCGTGCGCGCTGCCGACCGAGCGAATTCGATCAGCTGCATCGGACCCCGATCAGCCGACTTGAAGGTCTCCACCTGCGCCGCGGTGATCGAAGGCCGATGCTCGGCGCCCGACGGGATCAGGAAGGCGACGTTGCTCGGGCCGTATCGCTCCGCCTGATAAGCCGCGATCTCCTCGAAATAAGAAGCAATTCCGCCGGCAGTGGATTGGGCGACATGAAGGATACGCGCCGGCGGCACGACGGTTTCCTCCCCGCACGCCACGTCAAGCGGCTTTGGGGGTCGCCGGTCCCTCTTCGTCCGCTGACTCGGTGTCGTTGGCGCCCTCCCCGTAACCGTAATAATCCAGGAGATAGCTGGACCCGAAGTCGGCCTTTGAAATGTCGAACTTAACCAGAACCGCGCCAATGAGGTGCGCTCGCGCGGCGGCCAGACGACGGATTGCGCCTTCGATGGCGCCTCGCTGCGACCGGTTCGCCTCGATCACCAACATCGTCGCATCAACAATCGACGCGAGCCTCGGCGCATCGGCGAGGCCGAGGACTGGGGGGCCGTCGATGATAATCTGATCAAAGCGTTTGGAGAGATATTTGAGTAGGGTGCGAATTGCCATTCCGGACACCAACTCGGCGGGATTCGGCGGCCGGGGTCCCGACGGCATGAACGACAACCCCGGGGTGTCGGTTTCCAGGATCACCGCCTCCGCGGCCAGCTGCTGAGTCAGGAAACTGCTGAGGCCTGGGTTCTTTGACACGCCCAAAGCTTGGTGCAAAGACGGACGTCGCATATCGGCGTCGATCAGCAAGACCTTGCGCCCTGCTCGTGCGGCGTCGCGCGCCATCACGAGCGCGGAAGTCGATTTACCTTCGCCCGACCGGCTGCTGGTGATCAGCATCGTTTTCGGAGTCCCCGGCCTCGGTCGACAATTCGAGCGAAGTACGTATCGTCTGATAGGCTTCCGACACTAAAGACCCTGGATCGGACATCTCGCTCATCGTCACCGCATCCCCAGCTATCCGCGGCACATGTCCGAGGAGCGGCAAGCCAAAGCGACCTTCGACCTCGTCGGGTGTGCGTACGCCGTCCTGGAACATCTCGCGGACGAAGACAGCCGCTCCGGCGATCACCATTCCGAGCAAAAGCGCGAGTGTCAGATTGACGAAGGGACGGGGGGAGATCGGCAGCAGCGGAGCCTCGGCCCGGTCAACGATCGAAATATTGTTCGATGTGACACCCGATTCGGCGCTGACTTCTTTGAAGCGCTGCAGCAAACCGTTGTAAAGCTCGCGATTGGTTTCGACCTCGCGCTTCAGGATGTTGTAGCGAATTCCGAGCTGCTGTTCGGCGAGGGTCGCCCCCTTTAGTTGGCCAACGGTACCTGAAAGCTGCGCCTCCTGGCGGCGGGTAATGTCATACTGATTACGGATCGAGCTACGAATTCCGCTGGCTAGCGCGTTGATCTGTCGATCAAGCTCACGGATCGCCGCCGCAGCCTGCTTGACTGAGGGGTGATCTGGCATCCGGCGCTGCAATTCTTGTTCATAGTTCGACTGCAGCTCGGCGCGCCTTTGGGTCATCTGCTGGATCGCAGGATTACCCAGCACCTCGGGTAGGCTCATCGTGGGCGTAGCTTGCGCTGCGCTCCAGCGCCCTTCTGCCTGAATTCGCGCGGCCCGCGCCTGGGCCAAAGATTGGTTGAGATCTATGAGATTAGCGCTGGTCAGCGAACGCGGAGCGTTATTGCTCATGCTATTGGGGTCGCCCCCGCCAGCACTCGGATCAACGAGCCCCACCGAACGCGCATAATCGAGCAGCGCTCGCTCGGACTGCTCGAGGCGAGCCTTTGTAACCTGCAGCTGGTTCTGAAGGAACTCCTTCGAATATTTCGACGTGTCGAAATGCCGCTGCAAGTTCCCGGCGATCAGGTTCTGGACATATCGGTTTGCAATCTGCGCTGCGAGCGTGGGATCACTGCTATCGAAGCTCACCGGCACCACTCGGGTCGTGCGAGGGAGTGAAACGACTAGGTTCTCGCGCAGCGCTTGATTCACTTGTGCTGACCGGTTCGACACCCGTGGATTCATGCCCTGAGCCTCGAAGAAAGAATCGCCCTCCGTTAGATTGAGATCGTCGGCGACCCGTTGAGCAAGCGCGCGACTGCGCAGGATATCGATCTGCGTCTGAAGCAGCCGGTCGGTTTCTTGCGAGTTGCTGATCGGCTGGAAGTCTTCGGTCCCGAGCACTTTGACCGGCTGGTTGTTGATTTCGATGCTGGCCGTCGCGCGGTAGGTCGGCGCAGTGAGGAACAGCGTTAGGATGCCGAGCACTAGGCTGGCCGCCAGAATGGACAGGACGAGATTGCGGTTGCGCCAAATCGACGACCATATCGCCTTGATGTCGAAGCTGTCCGCAGGCTCGGGCGCGAACAGGGCCTCGGGGGTCAAGGTCGCGCTATCGCCGATTACTACGGGCAATTGCCGGCCGGACCCCTCCAAGCGATCTTGGTAACCTGCATTCATGGCCAATACTCCGCCTTGCCCAGCCTAAAGGACCGGTCTGAAAACATTCAGGATTGGCGCCATCGTTGAGACGTTCCTCCAGAAACGCCGTGCCGCCGAATAACCGACCACGACCAAGTCATTGCCTTGAATCACGGGATCCGCGGATTCGCCGCGGCGAATGCTCGCGACGTCAAACACGGCTCCCATTCGCTGCCCGCCGACGTTGCGGAAGACGACGACCTGGTTGAGCGTCGCGAGTTCCGTCTCCCCCTTGGCCATCGACATAACGTCGAGGAGGGTAGTCGGTCCTGCCAGTTGGTAGATGCCTGGTTCCGCCACTTCCCCTTGCACCGAGACCTTTTGTGAGACCGAGCCTGCCACCGTTACGGTGACCTGGGGTTCGCGGAGATACTTAGCTCCGAACAGCAGCTCGAGCTCGCGCGACAATTCCGCGGCCGTCTTGCCTCGGGCGTCGACCGTTCCAACCAGCGGCAGCGCAAGCCGGCCTGCGGCGTCGACCTGAATTGCCTTTTTCGAAAGGTCGGGTTCCTGGAAAACCGTCACGTCGAGAGTGTCGAGTGACCCGATCTTATAATCCGCAGCGGCCGCTGCCGCACTTTGGGTTGCGGGAACCACATCATAGGCCGCTGGCCCCGCCTGGATGTTTGGCCCGAGTTGCCCTCCGGACGAGCATCCGGTCAGCACAACCGCAAGCAACGCAACCGCCAATCTGAACATGACATCACCCCCGAGCATCAATCCTTGCGATATTTACCCGTATATCTCTGATTTTCCAAGACTAAGTATACGCGTCGTTAATTTTGCTGCCGGATCAGTCGCACCGAATCGAACCAAACATCCTCCGGATGAGTATCGGCAGCCCGTCTCAGCGCCAGTGTCTGGATCAAACAGTCTTGATTTGGGACGACGAATTCCCAGCCAAATTCGCGCCACTCGGCACGCCCGCGAAGGGCCGTCTCTGACGCTTGCGGCTTGCGTTCGTCCTGGCAGATCAATTGCCACTCAAAGCGAAGGTCTAGGGGTTGGTTCGACCTCGCCCAAAACCGCAATTGATACCGGCCGGCAGGCAGGAACAGCCGTTGCTCAATCAACCGGTTAGCCATGGTCCCGCGGATGTGCAGCGCTTTGCCCGGCGCGTCGGCGCGGTCCTCGATGCGCACCAATTGCCGATTGCTCGTGGGCACGTGCCACATGGCCGGGCGGGTCGCGTCGCGCCGCGACCGTCCGATCTCGAACTCGCCATTTCCGATTAACTCGCCGTCGGACTGGAGAAGCGTCCACAAAGCCTGAGCCTGCCTCACCCGACCGGCCCGCACCAGCGCGTCCAGCGATGGCGCGCCTTCGCTTCGCGTGACCGGAGCCGACGTCTTTCTAAGGGCGCCAACCAGGCGGATCCAGCCGTCGGCCGCGCTGGGCGCCAGACCTTCCCCCGCCGCGAAGAAACTGTCGCGCCATGGAGGATTGGCGGCAAGAGCCTTGGCCAAAAAAGGCACCGTCCGCCGGTCGGAGCCAACCGCCAGGATCTGGGCGGTTGTAGGACCGATAAACTGGCCCTGGCGAAAAAGCGCCTCGGCGCGCTGCACGGCCTTTTCGGGCTCGTTCGACGCCTTGGCGGTCTCGATCGCCCATAGTTGGGTCAGGGGATCGCGCCAGCCGAGGACGCTTGCGGTCTGCATCAGCCGATTGCCTTCGCTGGTGCGCCCCTGCGCCAGTCGCGCTAGTCCGAGAGAGCGGATCGCCGACGCACTGATCGGCGACAACGCGATCGCTCTCTCGCCGTAAGCAGCGGCGGCGTTGGGATCACCGCGCAGCAAAGCCGCGGACGCCAGCTCGATTTGCGCCTTGGTCGACCAGGCCGCCCACGGGCCGGTACGCTCGCCCGGTTGGCGACTTTCGGACGCTCCCATCAAGATCATCAGGAGCGCGAGGCCGGCAAGGACGATTAACGCCAATACCCTTGCAGGGCGCCATAGCCCGCCGGTACGGTCCGCAATCGCCACTTCAGTCGAGCGCGAATGAGCCGATTGCGGCGACCGCAGGAGCATCGCCACGAGCAGTGCCAGCACGCTCGAAAGCGCCGGCATGCGCAGCGGATAGTCGACCAGCGACGCGGCGAGCACGACTCCAATTCCAACCGCGGCGATCGTCGTACTGACCGGACGCCCCCCTCTCGCTTGGGGCGAGAAGCCCCGGACGACGCCAACGATCACGATGACGACAAAGGCGATCAGGAGCCCGATCGCCGGCCATCCGCCTTCAAGTGCAATCTCGAGGAAATCATTGTGGGCGTGATTGACGGTCTGGGGAATGACCGAGTCCAGACTCTCAGCCGACTTGAAGACCTGTTCAAACGTGCCGAACCCGGTTCCCCACAAGCCGTAGTGATCGAGCGCCCAGCGGACATCCGTCCAAAAGGTAAGACGCAATTCCGGATGACCGGAGAAGCGCTCCACTACGCGGCCGATCCGACCCGCGACGGCGAGCATGACGCCGATTAGCGTGAGCGTCGCCACAGCGGCGGCGACTGTCCGGGCCCCGACACGGCGATAGAGCAACAAGACGAGGGAAGCCGTGATTGTAAGGGGAAGGAGCGCCAAGCCCATGCGCGAGGTGGTGCCGAGCACACCCAACGCCAGAAGGATTATCCCCGACAAGGACGCTGTCATCCAGATGCCCGTGGGCTTGCCGCGCGAGATCTGCATCGCCGCAAGTCCGGCGACTATCGGCATTGCCACCAGCAGCATTGCGGCATTGTGATTGCGATTGACGAACAGACCGGTCGCAAATCCTTTGTGCCCCGAGGGGAAAAAGGTGAGCAGGCCACCGCTAGTCGCCTGGATGATTCCAAGGGCGCTGCCGAGCAGCGCGAAGGCCAGTATGACCCAGAGCAATCGCACCCGTCCGCTGCGCGACAGGAATAGCGCTCCCACGAACAGGATTGCCGCAGGAATCATTGTCATGAAAGATCGAAGCGTTCCCTCGACATCCAGGCTTAGCGGTCGCCAAGCGGATTGTCCGAGAATGGCGTCGATGTCCGTTGGCAACGCGCGACCCGGAAGCATCGTCCACACCTCTGGCGGCAGCGGAACTAGCTGCAACAGCGGCAGGATCAGCGCCAGAATGAGGACCGCAAGCGCCGCTCGAATCAAAGGATCGAAATGCCAGCGGCGCGGTGTCACTACGAGGTATGCGGCTGTCGCAATCGCGGCCAGTCCGACCAGCACCTGAAGCAGCGGAAAGGACAGGCCCGCGCCGCCGAACGCCAGCGCGGTCGCAAGCAGGCCGCCAACAACCTTCACATCCGTGGATACCGTCATTCCAATGCCCCTGCGCCGAGCGCAGTGTGGCTCGGCTGCTCTCGAAAGCCAAGTTGCGCCAATTCCGCGGGTCTAACCGCTTGGTAACCAATTTCCGGGACAATGCGCCGGTCCAGAAAGGGTCGGTGAAATGCTTCGTCTCGTTGGAAAATTTGCGGTTGCGGCATCGGCTATCGCCGTTGGCGTCCTTGCTGCCGTACCAGCCGAAGCGCGCCCAATGTCGGTTCGAGCGCTCGCGGCGCACGAGCTCAAACTCGCCACCATCGCCTATCGCATCGCGACCTCGAACGTCCATGCGTGCCCGGTGCAACAGGCCATGAGCGGGATGGTCCTTCATGACCTCTCGCGCTACGATCAGTCGCTTCGCCCCGCCATCGCCCAGGCGTTCTCGATGAATGGGGGCGTTGGGGTCCTTGGCGTCATTCCGGGCAGCGCCGCGGATAAAGCAGGTCTGCGCGTCGACGACGAAATCCTGCAGATCGGGACGTACTCACTACACGACCGTCAAGCTTTTACTCGCCCGAAGTCGTTCTTGCGAATGGAGCAGTTTGAGTGGATCCTGCAGGCGGCCATGACCCACGGCGAGACCGATCTCACCGTCCGCCGCCAGGGTGTGCAACTACGGCTTCCAATGCGTTCATCCTATGGTTGCGGGGGCAAACTCACGTTGACCAACAGCGATACCAAAAATGCCTGGGCTGACGGGCGCAACGTTCTCATCACGACGGGCATGACCGCACTTTCGAAAAGCGACGATGAGATCGCCTTCGTGATTGCGCATGAAATGGCTCACAACATCCTTGGCCATCTCGGCGACAAGGCAGGCAAACGCGGGATTTTTGGTCACCGGCAAGGCAAGAGTGGCGAAATCGAAGCCGACGAACGCGCCGTCGAGCTCATGTCCAAAGGCGGGTATCGACCCGCTGGCGGACTCGCCTTTCTTCAAAACGCGCGTCGGCGGATGTGGTGGAGCTTTTCCCTTAACCATCCCGGCTTTGGTCGACGGATCGCGGTCGTGAACGCGGCCATCCAGCGGGCTATCAACGCGGCCTCGAGTTTGTGAACGCATTGCGGCGGGACGATTCAATCGCGACGCAATCGCCTGGCGTCTTCTTCGGATTTGACAAAGGAGCGACGCGCGGGCCGCTCCTTCAATCAGCGTTCTACAGGCCGGTGATCAGGCTGGACTGACCGGATCTGAACCACCACCACCGCTGCTCGCGATGGCGATAAGTCCGCCGCCCGCGGCAAGCAAGGGAAGGAGGAACGGAAGGCCGAAGAATCTGCGTTGGACCGCGGCTGTGGGAATGGCCGGCTCGGCGACGACATCAGCGACCGGAGCGAGATCATCCGTAACCGGAAGCATCGGACGGCAATCCTGCGGCCTTACTTGCGCGAACGCGGGGGTTGCAAGCAACGAAACTCCAACCAAAGCACTCAGAGCCATCTTCATTTTCCGGCCCTCCAAAAGAATCAAAGTTAACCAGAATTTACTCGTTCTCCGCGAGATGTCTACCCCGTTTGTCGCAAACTCATTGGTTTACTTCCCGATTTGGAACAATTGGGTTCGGCGGATAAGCGATCGGTGGGCTGACGTCTGACCGGGAAGGTCGCTCCGATCTGACATCGTCAGTAGACGAATTGATCTGTTTCTCGCGCACACCATCGATTAGGCCGGCGAACGCGCTCTCCCGCAATCGGCTCAATCGCTCTTCCGGATCTCCAGTGATATCAGAGAGCGCATCCTGGTGCCGATAACTGACAACCGGAGAGGCGAAATAGGAAGGGCTGTTCCACTCGTTGGTCGACGGCCGCCAAAAGATGAAAGCGAGGTCGAACAGCACGCAGGAGTCGAACTCGCGCTGATCATTTCCTCGACGGGCACTTGCGAAACAGGCGCGGCTGAACCGCTCGGCGCTTGCAAAGGATGAGGCGCGGGCGAGGTCCGCGAGCTGACGGGCGCGGTCTCGGCCCGGCAGAGGGACTTGGGTCTCCGGCCGGCTCGAGCCGTAATCCAGTGTCCACCCCATGACCGAAGCGACTTGCGCCGGCGACTGCGCGGTCGACAACCACAAGACGAGCGCGACAACGACTGCAACCGCCGCCGCCCCGACTACGGGACCCACCCCCCGCTGCTGGTGCGGGCGAAGTGCGGTGGTCTGTCTGGTACGTGTGCCGCCCGCGGCCTGACGGGTCGGCGACCCCTGGAGAGTGGCGTCGTAGTGCGACCGAGCGACCGGGTTTTTAAGCGTCGCATAACAACGATTGAGCAACGTGGCGATGTCGGGTCCGGCCGACCCGGGCCGGATCGAGTCCGGATGGTAGCGCTTCATCAAACTAAGATAGGCGCTGCGAATCTCGGCCTGACTTGCTCCCGGGCTAACGCCGAGAACATCGTAGAAGGTCTGCGCTCGTCTTCGCATGGTATTCAGATCGATCATCCCTCAAGCGGCGGGACCGGCACTGCCCGCACGGCACTACACTGGCAACGACCGAACTCTCTTCCCAGCGGAAACAATAGCGTCGCCTTGTCAAAACGCGCGGGGATGGGCGAGCACGAGGAAAGTGCCCGCAATGATCTTCAAATCGCGCCACACCGTCCATCCCGAGACATATTCCAGGTCCGATTGAAGCCGGTCAGTGAGGTCGTGCCGATGGTCGGTCGCCCCTCGAAAACCGCGCACTTGCGCCAGGCCAGTGATCCCGGGTTTGATGGCGTGGCGCTGGTAATAGCGGCGGTCGATCTGCCAAAAAAGCGAGTCTTCGGCGGTCGATCCCAAGGCATGCGGGCGCGGGCCGACGATGCTCATCTCGCCCTTCAGGACGTTCAGCAATTGGGGCAGTTCGTCCAGGCTATTGCGCCTCATGAACCGGCCCAGGGGAGTGATCCGATCGTCTAAGGGACTTGCCGAGCGAGCGCCGGTATGGTCGCTGGAATCTGTGCGCATGCTCCGGAACTTCAGCATGTTGAACATGCGGTTGTTCTGTCCAAGACGCCGCTGGACGAAGAAAATCGGCCCCGGCGATTGGATCCGGACCGCGAATGCTAGAACCAGCATCAAGGGTGCGACAATCACCAGCGCGAGCGCCGCCACCACGAGATCGAGCGCGCGTTTCATGAGCCGATCGAACACGCCCATCGGACGGCTGCTCACCACCAATGTGCGCTCCCCATGGCTAGTCCTGAGCTCGACTGCGTCGAGCCGCGACAGCTCAGGCATTAGCAATTCGACGTCGACCGCCGCACCGTGCAACGAATAGGACCACATGCGGCGGCGTTCCGGCGGGCAGGCCAGGACGACGCTGTCGAACCGATCGAGCATTTCGCCGAGCCGATGGCGCATTAGCGGGTCGTCGGACCCCGGCTCCACCCCCAGATGTTCGGCGAAGATGATGCAGTCTCCGGGGTGTGGCATAACCTCGATCTCGTCGACAATCACCAAGCGACTGCGAAAAGTCCAACGATAGCGGGACCCGAGGAAGTTACCGAACAGCCAGCGCGCGCCCGTCATAGTGGCAAGGGACAGCAGGGTGCCCACGGCGAAGACGACGCGGGAGAATTGCTCGCTGACCTTCAGGTAGAAGAGAAGGGCGATCCCGACCGCGCAGGCATAGACGAGTGCCTGTGCCATGCGCTTGATCCCGTAAGTCGGCCGTTCCAGTGTATCGAGCGAATAGGCGCGGTTGTTGACCGCGATCGCGAAAAAGATTGGAAGGACGATCGTCAGGCTCTTGATCCCTTGCCCCTCGAACGGAGTCCCGAGCCATACTGCGCCAGCGCCGATGAAGCCGGCGAAAATCGCGGCGAGGTCGATGAGGATGAGCGCAGAGAAAAACCAGAAGCGGTCACCCGCATAGGACTTGGGAAGCTTGAAACTGTCGGTCGAGCCCACTGGCCGGGTGGAATAGCCGCCGGCCAGCCGCAAGGAAGCGCTGTGCTTCATCGCTCCCCTGTCCAGCACGCGCGTCATCAGCTCGTTAACCCCTTGGTGAGATTGGGTTTATAAAGCTTACATTAACCGAGACGCAAGAAGGGGTCATCGAACGGTGGAGCGGGCGTCATGTAATGGGACAGATTTTTCCAAGGTTGGAAGAGCTTAGCTGTCCTCCGCTTGACTCGCCGCATCGCACGGGCGAGAAAGCGTTGACTTTTTGTTAACTCGTTCGACTCTTAATCGAAGGGGGCTGAAATGTTGCTCAAGTTAACGACAGCGTTGATTCCGCTTTGCATGGCCACCGCAGGCGCAGCTCAATGGGTTCCAGGCAGCGAGATCGCTGGTCAGCAGGTGCAGGTTCAGACGAATGGCGTTACCAACATCGTTACGTTTGAGCCAAACGGCGTTGCTCGGATCAGTTCGCCCTCGGGCGCCAAGGTCGTGGAAGCGCGGTGGACCGCAACAAACGGCCAGCTCTGTCTCAACTCCGCGACAGCATCAGATTGCTATCCCTACACTCAGCCGTTCCAAGCGGGACAGGCCGTCGATTTGTTGAGCAATTGCGCAGTTCGTTCGCGCTGGCTAGCCTCGGCGATCAACGTGCCGCCCGGAGAGCGCGGCTAAGCCGTTATCTGTTGCGTCGCTCCTTTCGTGCGCCAACCGGCCAGCGAAGTCGTTAAGCGAGCAGGGCGATTGTAACCGTCACCCAGAACATTAGCGATAGGGTAATAATCAGGGCGACGATGCGTTTCTTCGCCCGAAGCTCGCCCATCAGAGCGGAAGAGCGTGCGTTGCTCCGCCGCCTTTCCTCGACAAACAACTTGCCGCTGGCCTTATTCATCGCTGGGCGCGCTTTAAGTAGAGCCTCACTGCATGCGCCAACGGCTAGCTTTCTCTGAAATTCGCATCCGATGAGCGACCCGCAAACCCAAATTGCGCGTGCGGCAAACTCCCCAATACCTTCAAGTCGGATCGCGAATTGTTCGCCAACGCCCAAGGGGCCATCGCAATCCATCAGAAATCCTGAGCGTGACAACTCATGAAGTTGTACCCACACCTCTTGGTTGTCGGGGAGCGCTGCCACCGCGGAGAGGGAAAGTTCGTGCCGCCGGTAACGTCGCCGTTCGCTGGGCGAGGAGTGCGGGTTTGCTATAACCGGGTTCGTCACATCCCGCTTTTTTACGACGAGGGTTAATAAAGCGTAATGGCTCCCTCAGGGATCGCAGGTTCGAAACTCAAGTACATACCACGGCGAATACTTTGTCGGCCACGCTGCCCGGCATCAAAGCCATGGCGGCACTGGCCTTGTTGTAAGATTGCAGAACTCTACGGCGATTATCGTATTCTTTTCGCGACGCTTCCGTGAATTTGCGATTCGCACAGTCAAATGACCAAAGCATTTGCGCCTCGCGGGCAGCGGATGTCTGATCGTCCGAAAAATCGCCTCGAATCTTGACCGAACGGGCATCGCCTCTCCGATCGATTGACGCGGGATCGTAGGAATAAGCCTTCACTTGGCCGGGGTCGCCGCAAGTCGCGACCATCACCCAGCTACCAGCCGTGGCACTCGCTGGAAGCGAAAGGCCAAGCAGCGCAATCATGATGTGTCTCATCCAAACGTCCCTCCCGTTCGGCTATACTATTCTTCTGGTCGATTTCTGCAAAGCCGCACATGCGGGACCGGCGATGCTACGGCTCAGCGCACCGATGAAAACGCGGCCGAAGTTAGAGCGACCCCCTGAACATTTCCCGTCGGCCAGTAATGACAAACGAGATAGTCCGCCCTGGCGTTGGTCGCCAGCGCGCAGCCAACCTTTCTCGTCGCTGGCCACACGATCTGAGTATAGTGACCGACATCGCGCCAATTGCCTGTTCGACTCACAACCGGAAACACGCCGGCGCGAAAGCTTCGCCCTTCGGACAGCCAGCTGTTGATCATCGAATTCACAGAGAAGGCGCCGCGAGTGCCCATCCAGAGGTTTTCGCCGGCGCCCTTTCGCGATGACGCATCACTGTGCCCAAACCGATTGCTGATCGCGATCTGAAAGGCATAGCGCGCAGCTTGTGCGCCGAGGCCTTCATCCCATTCCACGGGACGCTGCCCAGCCGCCCGACGGGCTGCATTATGAGCAGCGACAACTAGCGCAGGCGAAAGCACAGTTCGATTGCCTGCGATTGGTTGGGCCGTCGCTCTGCTATTTGTAAGCGCAAATGCAGCGACCATCGCGATAGCCGAAATTGACACTAGTTTTGTCATGCACCCCCCCCCACACTGAGCATCCTCACATCAGAGGCCCCTCGCTCACAAGTCCCACTTCCCCGACACGCCGCTCATTGGACTCGTGCTGCCGTAAATCATGCAGTTCGTTGATTAATTTTCGTTTACGAGAATTTTCGCAAAGGGTAGGGTTGGCCGACTCCCACGGAGTCAATTTTCGGGCGTCTTTGAGAGTTTGACGTCTGATCGATGCGCGCTTGATCAGAGTGAGCAGCTTGCCCCTCTCGCTCAGATCAAGCGCGCTGAAATCACTCTCTGCAAATACCCGCCACGTTCGAAAATCATCTGCGCCCATGCTCTCGCGGCTTGAAATGAACCGCGCGTTTCCTTTTAAATCAATGTGATATAAGAAGTGCGGGAATCGCTGACTGCTATGGGGGGCCCGTTGCTGTTGAGCCGACCTGCGAACGACGAATCGTCAATCGAACAGCGTAGTGAGACGGATCTGTTGCAAGAAGTTGCGACATTACGTTCTGCGCTGGAAAAATGTGCAACGCGCATCGCCGAGCTCGATCGATTGGCTAACCTCGACCCGCTCGTGGGACTTCCAAACCGCAGAAAATTCTTGGAACGCTTAGATGCGGCGATTTCTGCGTCAAATAGCCACGGCTGGGACAGTGCCGTTCTATTTTTCGACGTCGATGGGCTGAAGAAGATCAACGATCAATTCGGTCATGAAGCCGGAGATGAAGCGCTCGTAAGGGTAGCACGGACATTGGCTTCCTGTGTGCGAACTGCGGACTTCGTCGCCAGGTTGGCCGGCGACGAGTTTGCCATTCTTCTCGAGGGCACGGACGAACTTCGTGCCTGGCGAATGGCCGAACGGGTAGTTGATGCAGTCGAGCAATGCCGTTTCTGCGTGACCGGAATATGCCTTGAGTTGAGTGTTGCAGTTGGTGTCGCAATGATCAGACGCGGCGATACCCCGAAGACTGCTCTTTCTAGAGCCGACAAAGAAATGTATCGCATCAAGGGGCTATCACAAGTACCTCGGAGCGATAATTAAGCTGAACTCGAGATCGCTCCAATGGAGTAGTCTAGCGGTCAGAGTCTTCCACGATACCTCTGCAATTCAACGGCCTGCAAATCGACCGAGGCCTTCGCCTAACGTAATCGCTCCAAGTGCGATCCCTTCTGCGCGCGGCGGGCCTGCGCGAAATAACAATTCGCCGATCAGTCCGCAGAGCATCCAAAGGGCGACGGCGTAGATTGCAGTTTTCAATGCCCGACCCCCGCACGACCCTATCATGAAACTCTGCGGACGTCAGCGCCGGGCGTCTGAAATGGGTGGAAAGCGGACGCTGTCGTCAGCCTCCGCTTGTGACCAATATTAGTTCCGCATTGGGCCTCTGCCTGCCAGGATCACTGGAAAGCCACGACTTCAGCGAAACCAACCTCCTTCCCCCTCGTTCATTTGCCGGAAGGAAGATCTCCATGAGATATCGCAAGTGCTTTTCCGCTGGATTACTGCTGTGCGTGCTGTCGGCATGCGAAGTGACGGTCAAGGGTGACAATGCGAACGCCAATGCGCCCGCGCAGGTTAACCAGGCGGCCGATCGGCAGGATGAAATCGAGCAGTTCAACGCCCAGGCGTACGAGCGAGCGCGCCAGCTCGCACTTCGCGGCGGAAGCGAGCAGCAGCGCGCGCAGGCACGGCAGCAGGCCAGGCAGCAACTTCAGGGCATCCGATTCGAAGTCGACATCAGCGACCGCAAGATCCGCATGTTCCAAGGCGACCAGGTGAAAGCGACGCATGATGTTGCGGTCGGTACCGAGAAATGGCCGACCCCCACCGGTGAGTGGGAATTCCACCGGGTCGATCTCAACCCGGAGTGGAATCCCCCCAAGGGCGAAGAATGGGCGAAGGACGAAAAGAGGGCGGCGCCCGGCTCGCCTGACAACCCGATGGGTAGGGCCCGGCTGGTCTACCGGATGCCCAACACGGTCCATGGGACCGACGATCTCAATTCGCTAGGCAATGCTTCGTCGCACGGCTCGATCCGAGTTGCTAACGAAGTTGCGCTCCAGCTCGCTGAGACATTGCTCAAGGCCGGCGGCTCCTGGGAAGGCTCGCAGTGGTTCCAGCAAATGACCCAGAATCGCAGCGAGGAATATCAGGTTAAGCTCAACCAGCGGATCCCGATCAAGGTCCAGGGGTAGCGCACAACTGGCAGTTTGACCTCAGCCCTGGCCGTCGCTTGGCAGCGCCTTCAGACCGCGAAGCCCTATCGATCGGCATGAAAGCCGAGCGTCTGACGTGAAAGAGGCCGAAAGAGCCTGGTGCGACGAAGGTCCCCATGCCTGGAGCAGCAGACCTAAGCGGCTAATGTCTGACATCTGATCGCTGTTGACGGGTAGTGGCGGCGTGTTAGGCGTCGCCGGGGGGTGTGATGGGCGCAGCGGCAGCCACAGTCGGACCATCGGGCGGTGCTCGTAGGCGGCTTCGCAAATCGCCGTTCTTCACAATCCTCGGGCTGGTCATGCTGGTGCTCGCGATCGGTGGCTTCTGGCCGCAATATTTTGCCGCAGTCACCGGCCGCGCCGCCGCGCCGACAACGCAATTCTGGCTAATCCATGTGCACGCCGCATTGTTCACGGTCTGGCTGCTACTCTACATTTCGCAGGCGGCGCTGATCATGGACGGGCGTGCGCGTGTGCACTTGAAGATTGGCCCGTGGCTCGCAGCTTATGGCTTCGCGATTGCGGCTGTGGGGCTTTACGCAGCAATACTGCTCGCGCGTCGGCTCGGAGTGCGCGAAAACAACTTCGATGCAGGAGCGTCGTTCGTTTTCTACCCAGTGATCGACATGTTGTATTTCGCCGGCTTCCTTGCTGCTGCCGTCGCTTACCGGAAGGTGCCGCACCTTCACAAACGCGCGATGTTCCTCGCGACTTTCTCGATCGCAGTCGTGGGTGTGGGCCGATTGGTCGCCCGGACAGAGATTGAGAGTGCGCTCATCTGGCAGCCGCTGATTCTGGCCCCAGTGCTGATCGCCATCGTTTATGACATCTTCATCTGCCGCAAGGTCTACGGCATCATGATAGTTGGCCTTATCGTCCACATCGGCCGCCTTAATGCCGAGCCCTTCACCAATAGCGAAGCGTGGCTGCCGATCGGCCGGTCGCTCATCGCACCGCTCCGCTAAGGACAAGCTTGACGCGGATTAGGAAAGACATGTCCCTAAAGTCTGCTTTGGGTTGATTGCAGCCGGAATGGGTGGAAAGCGGACGCTAGCCCATTGAGATATCACCCAGCCCAACGCGGCTAGGAGGCTACAGGGGAGCTGCGCGTTGGACCTTATCGGCCATTGCTGACGTTCCTTTTCGCATTACCCGGAGATCTCCAGTGAAACCCAGCCGAATCTACACCATCCTCAGCACCACTGATCTTGCCGCGTCGGAAGCCTGGTACACTAAGCTCCTCGGACGCGGCCCGGACAACCGGCCGATGCCCAGTTTGCTGCAATGGGAACTGTTCGAAAACGCGGGCCTTGGACTTGCCACCGATCCGATCATTTCTGGCGGCAAAGGCACGATCAGCCTGTTCGTCGACGACATTGCGGCCGAACGGCGCCGGCTCGAGAGTCTCGGAATTCAGCTCGGCGATGACATCCAAGGTGACTATTCGACAATGGCGCAGGTCGAAGATCCAGACGGGAACAGGATTACACTGTCGACGCCGCCAAACCCTCCTTATCCGCCCGCTTGACGGCGTTTCCCTCATTCCCATCGTTGGAGGTGATCGTTGGAGGTGAACTCGTGGAGTCGCAGTTGGGCGTCACTCACCCAATGGATCCACAGCACAACTAATGTCCGCAATGGGTGGAAAGCGGACACTCGGGTCGCCGTTATTTGTGCCGGAGCGGCTGGCCCACGAAGGCATCGTAAAGACTGACCCAATGCAGACGGCCAACCTCGTCACCGGCGAGATAGCCGTCCAAGCCTGGCACGTAGCGGACCGCCGAGCCGGTCGAATAAGCTGGGTAGCTGAGACCTCTTCGTTCAACCCATACCCGACTGCCGGCCTTCTTAACGGCGAGCCTCTCGCCCGTGCGAAGCCGGAACTCGCCGATTGGCGCCTCACGTTCGGGAAGTTGGTGCTGAATCTCGCGCCGCGCAACATCCTGACGATTCTCGGCAAGGGCAACCAGCGCACGCTGCAGCCTTTGGTGAAAGGCGGGCGCCACCGAATTGTTCGTTACCATAGCCACCGAGACGCGGCGCTTCACGTCCCAGTAGAGCATGTGGTGGAAGCCCTCGTGGTGACCCAGATAGTGGCAGCGGTGCCGCTCCGGGGCGCAGTACCAATTGCCCCAACTGAGGCCGGAGGCCTTACCCGCAATAATGGCGGGCGCTGTGGCTTCAGCGCGGATCTCCGCTAGCGGAGACTTCCACCATTCGGCTCCCCACTGCGCCAGTTGTGCGGCGGACAGGCTGAAGTTGGCGGTGCCGTAGAACGCCTCGCCTTCCCAGCTGTCGAAACGCTCCAGCTTACCGTCCGTCGTGCGGCGGTGGCCGATAGCGCGGCCCTTCCAGTCGGCAAGGCGCGGGGGGCGCAATCTCACACCCGCCGGCAGCAATGCCCGACGCTGCGCGAAATCCAGATAATGCGCGCCGCTGACCCGCTCGATGAGTAATGCCAGAGTCGAGTAGCAAAGGTTGCAGTACGTGAATGCCGTGCCCGGCTGGAACAACGGCGCACGACCGCCGGCCTCCGCGAGCAGCGCCGCATTAGTCTTCCCGGCGAGCGCTTCGGGCGAGTTTTCAAACGCCAGACCGGCGGAGTTTGCGAGCAAGTGGCGGACGATCGTCCCGGCATGAGGAAACTCGGGCAGGTAGCGCCGGACGGGCGCATCTAGATCGACTTTGCCCTCCCGCGCCAGCAGTAGCACCGCCGCGGCGGTGACAGGCTTGGCGATGGACCCGCTGTCCACCGGCGTGTCGGGGGTGAAGGCGCGACCAGTGAACGGATCAGCGGCGCCGTAGCCGCGGGCGAAGCGAACTCCTTCAGGCCCCCGCACAACCACTGCGCCGCTGAACTGTCCCTGCAGTGCCAGCTGATTGAGAGCCTGATGCAATCCAGCAGGCTCACGGGCAGCCGCCGCTGAGTTCGGAACGGTCACAGCTGACACGAAAAAAAGCGGGATTGAGCCTATTCTTACACTCATCGGGTCAGCTTAGCCCCCAAGCCAACGTCCGCAATGGGTCGAAAACAGACACTAGCCTTTTCGCTGTTTGGCTCTTCCCTCGCCACATTCAGCCTCCGATGTTCCGCCTCTCCTTCCCTGTAAGCCATCTGCAAAATTCCTGCTTTCGTCACAGGAAAAAACCCGGGAAATTGGCCGCAGACGGCCGTTCCTACCGAGGAACGGAGCTGCCTGCGGCGGGCTGAAATGTAGAATTCACTGTAAATACGCCGTTGT